>JAVVVJ010000017.1:0-41319 GCA_036652695.1 Clostridia bacterium
GCGCGCAATGCCGATGCGCTGGCGCTGACCGCCGGAAAACTCGTGCGCATAGCGCGTAGCCTGCTCGCTGGAGAGGCCGACGATGCTTAACAGCTCATTGATGCGTTCGTTGCGCTCTGCGCGGCTTGCGCACAGCTTGTGTACGTCAATTGGCTCCGCTACGATATCGCCCACCGTCATGCGTGGGTTGAGGCTGGAGTACGGATCTTGAAACACCATCTGCGCCCGGCGGTGCAGCATGCCGACGGTTTCCTTGCCTTCGATTTTTGTGCCGTCAAACCACACCTCGCCCGCCGTGGGCTTATACAGCTGTAGGAGGCTTCGCCCCACGGTTGTTTTACCGCAGCCGCTTTCCCCTACCAAGCCGAGGGTTTCGCCCCGCTCAATGGCAAAGGAGATATCGTCTACAGCCTTGAGCATGCTGGTTTTCATAAAGCCCGTGGTAATGGGAAAATACTGCTTAAGGCCGCGCACATCCAGCATGATTTTGCTGTCGGGCGCGCCGGTTCTTGCTTCACTCATCGCGCTCGCCTCCCTGCTGCGCCAAACCCTCAGGCGGCGTAATCGTTTCGTTGTTTTTGATGTTCATCCAGCACGAGGCCAAATGATCCTGCCCCACCCAATATTCGGCGGGGTGCTGCTCTAGGCAGACCTTCATGGCGCATTCGCAGCGCGGCGCGAACGCACAGCCAGCCGGGAGGTTTAACAGATCGATGGGCGTGCCGGCGATGGGCACAAGGCGTTCCTTCTCGTCACTGTCGATATTGGGGATGGAGCGCATAAGCCCCTTGGTGTACTCGTGCTTGGGATGGTAGAAAATTTGATCCGCCGTGCCGCGCTCGGCAATCTTGCCTGCGTACATCACAATGACCTCGTCGCACATGCCAGCGATAACGCCCAGATCGTGTGTGATCATGATGATGGCCATGCCGAATTTGCGCTGTAGCTCGGTCATCAGCTCCAGAATTTGTGCTTGAATGGTTACGTCAAGCGCAGTGGTGGGCTCGTCGGCAATCAGGATATCCGGCTCGCAGGCGAGCGCCATGGCGATCATCACGCGCTGGCGCATGCCGCCGCTCAGCTCATATGCATATTGGTGCATGCGCTTTGCTGGCTCGTTGATGCCCACAAGCCCAAGCATTTCAATGGCGCGCTCATAGGCCTGCTTGCGGTTGCGGTTGGTGTGCAAAAGGATGCCTTCTATCAGCTGGTTGCCGATGGTGAAGGTGGGGTTCAGGCTGGTCATGGGGTCTTGAAAGATGATGCTGATCTTGTTGCCGCGAATTTGGCGAATGCGATCCTCTGACGCGCCGACCAGCTCTTCATCGCGAAACTTGACGCTGCCGTCCACAATGCGGCCGGGATGGGTGAGAATTTGCAAAATGGAATAGGCGGTAACACTTTTGCCGCTGCCGCTTTCCCCCACAATGCCAAGCACCCGCCCTGTATCTAGGTTAAAGGAAATTCCATCGACTGCCTTCACTTCTCCGGATGGGGTAAAAAAGGAGGTGCGAAGGTTTTTGACTTCCAACATTGCCATGTGCATATCTCCTTTCTTACGCGCGGAGCTTGGGATCGAACGCATCGCGCAGACCGTTGCCAAGCAGGTTAAATGAGAGCACAATCAGGAAGATGGACATGGCTGGGAACACCAGCAGATAGGGGTAGCTCACAAGGCCCGAGCGCGCATCGGCGGCCAAGGAGCCAAGCGAGGGCATCGGCATGGAAACGCCCAGCCCAAGGAAGCTTAAAAAGCTCTCGGTAAAAATAGCGCTGGGGATTTGCATGGCGGCTACGATAATGATGACCGATATGCAGTTGGGAATCATGTGCGTGCGGATGATGCGCGCGGGTGACGCGCCGATGGCGCGGGAGGCAAGCACATACTCCTGCTCCTTGATGGAAAGAATTTGACCGCGCACCTGCCGTGCCATGCTCACCCAGTACAGCAGGCCAAAAACGATGAAAATGCTCACCATGCCCGCGCCAAGGCGCGTGATCAGAACGCTGCTGCTGGTGCTCACGGCCTCCTTAATGGCAACGGAGAGCAAAATCACGATCAGCACATCGGGTAGCGAATAGATGATATCCACGATGCGCATCATCACCATATCCACCTTGCCGCCAAAGAAGCCGGATATCGCGCCGTAAATAATGCCGATGACCACCACGATAAACGCCGATATAATGCCCACAAGCAGCGAAATGCGCGTGCCGTAGATCACGCGAATGGCGTAATCGCGGCCGAGCGAATCCGTGCCCATGATGTGGGGAAACAGCTCCGCGCCTTTTTTGATCTTCGCTTGCTCCTTTGCGGAATACTCAAAGGGGGAAAGGTTTTTGGAGCTTACATCCTGCTTGGTATAGCTGTAGGGGTAAATTTCCGGCACAACGAACGCGATCAGCGCAATCAGCAGGATCAAGGTGAGGCAGACCATCGCCATGCGGTTTTTAGAAAGCCGGCGCATCGCGTCGCGCATAAAGGACACGGATTCGCGCTGGGATACCTGCTGTTCCTTTTCCGCATCGGTGGCGGGGCGGAAAAGGTCGGGGTCTACCTGAAAGGACAAGGGGTTTTTGAAAGCCTTTTCTTTGTTTTCCATGCTTATAACCATCCTTATGTCAATCGCAATGCGAAATCAAACGCATTACGCCAGATCGATGCGGGGATCCATGATTTTGTAGAGAACATCGCTCAGAAAATTCATGAGGATGATCATCGCCGCCAGGAAGATGGTAACGCCCATGATCATCATGTAATCGGTGCGGAGCATGCTGTTGACAAACAGGCGGCCAAGCCCCGGCACGGAGAAGATGTTTTCCACCACCATGCTGCCTGTAAGGATGTAGGCCATCATGGGGCCGGCGTATGTGATCACTGGGCTCAGCGCGTTTTTCAGCGCGTGCTTGAAGATGACCTTGCCGTTTTTAAGCCCCTTCGCGCGCGCCGTGCGGATATAATCCTGCCCAAGCACATCCAGCATGCTGGAGCGTTCCAGCCGCGTGACGTAGGCCATGGGGTAGAGCATCAGGGATACCACGGGCAGCACAAGCCCGCCGGGTTGGCTACTAAGCGTGGGAAACCATTTGAGCTGCAAGCCGAAAATTAACAGCAGAATGGTGGCGATCACAAACGATGGCATGGATACCAGCGCCGTTGTGACCACCTGTATCAGCTTATCCTGCCATTTTCCTCGCTTTAACGCGGCAATGGCGCCCAGCACCACGCCTAGCAAAATGGCCCAAACTGCCGCTGTAAAGCCGATGCGCGCCGAATAGCTGAACCCTCCCTTAATCAAATCGAATACCGTGTTGCCCACCCAGCCGGTAGACAGCCCGAAATCAAAGTGCAGGATGTTCCACAGGTAGTTCATGAACTGCACGGGAACAGGCTTATCAAAGCCATATTTGGCTTCCAGCGCCGCAATGGTCGCGTCTGATTTTGCCTTTTCGGAGCTGAAGGGGCTTGCGGGAATGGCATGCATGGTGAAAAAGGTGATGAGTACAACAAGAAAAATCGTAAGGATTGCCATTCCAAAGCGCTTGAGGATGTACATGGCAAATTTGGAATTCATTCGGTAACCTCCACTCTTGATCGATACAAAAATGGAAAGAGCGCACGCTCTTTCCTCCGTTGCAAAAAGCATAAAACCATTATAACATCTGACGTTTCTCTGTCAATTCCCAAGGGGCGTTTCTGCTGTTTTCTTTGTGTATTTTGGATGCAAATTGCAAAATTCACTATCTTATGGGGCAAAAGAGTCATCCTTTTTACCGTTTGCTGGTTTTTTTCCTTGTCAAGTGGCGGCCTGATGCTAAGCCTGCTCCAGCCATTTTTTCCATTCCGCTTCGTTTGCGCCTACGGTGACCTTGCTGCCATTGCGCACGATGGGGCTTCGCAGAGCGGTGGGGTCGTTCAGCAGCTCTGAAAGGATGAGGCTTTCGGTGGTCATGTGCGCTACGGGGCGTTCCAGCGCCTTTTGCCCCTTGCGCTCCACCAGCTCCTTTGCGCCCACGGCGGCCGCGAAAAGCGCAAGCTCCTTCTTGCCCAGCTTATGGCGGTTCAGCTCTAGCAGCTGATAGGGGATCTTGCGCTCCAAAAAAAAGCGCTCGGCCTTTTGGGAATCCGTGTTTTTTTTGACCACGTAAATTTGGATGTTCATGGAGCCTTGACCTCCCTTTTGAGGTTGCGGCGTACATCTGTGCCAATGAAGCTGAGGCGCGCGCAGCTGGTGGCGTCCAAAAAGCGGGAGGTGATGCGCTCGGTATAGCGCTCCCGCAGCTCGCTCAAGGTGAGGTTGGTGCTGATGACCGTATGCCTGCCCGCGAGCTGGCGCTCGTTTAGGAGGTTGAAAAACTGCGTAATGGTGATGTTTTGCATGAGCGGCTCCGTGCCAAGGTCGTCCAGCAGCAGGAGCGGCGCGTTCATCACCGGGGCGAGCAGGTCGCTATTGTTATCAAAATACGCCTTGCGCGCCTGTTCAAAAAACCGATAGGCGCTTAGGTACATGGGCATGACGCCGCCTTCCACCACCCGGTGGGCAATGGCATGCAGCAGGTAGGTTTTGCCTAAGCCGCTTTTGCCAAGCAGCAGCAGGTCGCGCGTATCGGTGGCTGGAAAGGCGTCCGCGTAGCGCAGGCAGACGTTGCGATTGGCCTTTGCCACCTCCCGCTGGCTTACGCCGCCGGTGGAAGGCTCGCTGCTAAAGAGACTTTCGTCAAAGCGCTCGAAGGTTTGGGGATCGTTGGCAAGCCCCAATTCCGCAAGCATGCGTTGATTCAGCTCCCGCGCCATGCATGGGCACATGCGGCGCGAGGGGGCGTAAAGATACCCCTCGTCGCGGCAGTCGGCGCAGGTATAAACGGGCTGTAGGCAATCTGCCGCCAGCCTCGCGTCCACGAGCGCGCGGGCGATTTGCTGGTTAAACCCGGCCATCGCATCGGGCAGGCCGGCGGTTGCTTCCGGGACTTTGCGCTTTGCGAGCAGGCTTGTGCGCACGCCGCTCAAAATGGCCGCGTGCCGCGCCTCCAACAGCGCCCGCAGGCCGGGGCAGCGTTCGCAGGCCTCCTGCGTGCGGCGTTCGTATTCCAGCAGATTCTGTTCCCGGCGCTGGGCGTATTCCTGCTGGAGCTGGGTAATGAGCTGATCGCGCGTCACAGCTTGCGCACCTCCTCAAGTTGCTCGGGGGTTAGGCCGTCATATTCGGCGGGGTCATAGTCACGCTGGCTATATTGCTGCTCGATGACCTTCTTTACGCTGCCTTGCGCGGGCTTTGAGGCGAAGGCTTGCGCATGGCGCTCGTGCTCGGCGCGCGCGGCCTCCACGTTGAGGGCGTTCGCGCCAAACCAGCTGGAAAGCAGCTTATCCATATAGAGCATCGGTTTATCCACGTTGCGGGAGCACTCGGCGGCATAATCGAGCAACGCGCTGGGAAGCCGCCATTGCTCCGTCCATTTCAAGAGCAGCTCGCGGTTGGGCTGGGTGCAGCTGCCGCTTTCCCGCCCTGCCAGTGCGCCAAGCGCCCGCAGACGCTTATTCTGCTCCTCCACCAGCCGAAGATGCGCGTTCACGGCGGAAGCGTCCTTTAGCCCCTTCTCGCGCCACGCGCTGAGCAGCGCGGTGACGTCCTCCAGCGAGTGCACGCCGCGCCTTTTGCCCACCTCTCTAGCCGCGAGCACCACCACCTCGTGCTCGGCATAGGTGAGCATATCGCGGTAGACAAGCCGCTTGCCCTCGTCCACCACGGGCGCTTTCATGCCAAAGGCGGAAAGCATCTCGCGCACGCGCGTGCTCTCGTCCTTTTCCCCCGCGAGCTGGCGCTCTACCTGCGCGGCGCTGCTGGTTGCGCGTCCACCGCTGCGGTCGTTGATGCCCTGCAATATGCGATCCAGATAGCCAAAGCTCGGATCGCCCTTGGTGGTTTCGGTGCAGGCGGTTTCGATGGCCTTGGGCGCGAAGCCCCATGTCGCGGTCCATTTTACATAAAGGTCGATTTCATCCATGCTGGGGTTGCGGCGTTTGCCAAGATGCGTCAAAATGCGCCGCGCGCCTTTCCATGCGGCCTCGGAACGGCTGAAAAACGCCTCGGCGGTCTCCATGGTGGTCACTTGCTGCTCGCTCATTTCGGTGGCGAGCTTCTGCGCCTCCTTAAAGCTAAACTGCACGCCACGCGTGGCAATCAGGTGCTGGATGAGCATGAGCACCACTTCCGGGGGAAGCTTGAGCTGCTCCACCCACTCGTAAGCCAGCACGCTCTCGCCCCCGTGAAGCTTGCGCTTGGCGCCAAAGGCTGCGTACAGCGCCTGCGCAAAGCTTTCGTAGGCCTTATCGTCCGGCGCGGATTGACGGTTGAAAAACGCCTGCTGCACGCTCAAAAAGCGGTACACGGGTGGACGCTCCTTCACGTGCGCCACAAGGCGGCAGCGCTCCCAGTAACGCAAAGCCTGCTCCACCTCATCGCGCGAGATGTGCAGGGCAAGCGCCACGTCGTCAAGCATCGCGTCGTCCTCCAGCTGACCGGCATGCGCGCGCATGAGGCAGTATAGGTAGACCTTCGCGTATCCATCGGGCGCAGAGGGCATATATTCGCAAAAAAATGCGTTGGGGATGGCGGTTGCGTCCCATAGGATGGCGGCCTTGTCGGTTTCAAAGGTTGGCATGGAACTCCTTTCCAGCTTGTTGCCCCCCGCTGGCAGAGCAGAGGAGGCGGGCTGAGCATATCGCAAAATCGCTGAGCTAAGCGCTACGAAAACGAGCTTTTAGCATCGGTATCATTGTATTCGCAAACGCGCGGAAATGCAAGAATGGCATTTGCGGGCAGGGCGGTTGCCAGCCTATGCTTGATTTTCCGCTTTTCAATGCGCGCGGGGTTGGGTATACCTGCTAGGGGGGTTGAAAATGAAAAGATTGATTGCAACCATGCTGCTTTTTTGCCTGCTGCCTGCCTATGCAAGTGGCGAAACCATCCGGTTCAGCGCGGATCTGCATGTTGGCAGCCATGCGCCGGAGGAGAGCGCCATTGTAGAAGCGATGCTTGCTTTGCCGCCGGAGGAAGGCGTTCTTTTGCTGCTTGGCGATTTGACCAACAGCGGTCGCCCGGAGGAGCACGCCGCGTTGATTGCCCAGCTTAAAAGCGCACGGGCGCGGGGAGCAACGGTCTATGTGCTGCCGGGCAACCATGATATGTCGGTGCTCAGCGCGCAGGAGTTTGCGGCGCTGTATGCCGATTTTGGGTATGCGGCCGCTTTTTCAAGGGACGAGACATCCCTGAGCTACGCCGTAGCGGCGGGAAATGGGCTATGGCTGGCGATGCTGGATACCTGCGTTTATGGCGAGGCGGGCGGCATGTTCCGCGCGAGCACCCAGCAATGGCTGACAGCGCTGCTCCAAAGGGCGCAAGCGCAGGGCGTGCGCGTGATTGCGGCGGGTCATCACCCAATTTTGCCGCATTCCTACCGTGAGGAGAGCCGCAGTGACCTCACCGTTCGCGGCGAGCAACTTGCGGCGCTGCTGCGTGCCTATCAGGTGCCCGTGTATCTGGCGGGACATCGGCATATTGGTCATTATGCGGCTGAGCAGCGGCTGACCGAGATCCTTGCGGGCACGCCGATGCTTTGGCCAAACAAGCTTGGCGAGCTGACGGCGGCAGAGGGGCTGCGCTTTACGACGCGGACGCTCAGCGTGGGGCAAGAGCGCTTTGCGGAGGCTTCGTGGGAGCGCCTCCAAACGCAGGCGGCGGAAATGGCTGTGGGCGCGCTGGAAGAAACGCCCTTTGCGGGCGACGCGCAGATGATCGCTCTGTTTCAAACGGTGTATTGCGCCTATCGCGATGGTACGTTGTGGCGCGTCCGCGACGCTTGCCTAGCCGATTTGGCCTATTCGCGCTGGCAGGATGAGCGCATTCGCTCCATCTTTCGCCCGTGGATGCGGTATCTGCTGGAAACGATGACGGAGGATTACAATCTGTGGGTGCAGGAAAGGGAATAAAACAAAGAAGCACACGCTTTTTGTTGATTTCGCGCAATTTGCACTTGTTGGAACCGCGCTCCTTCTGTATAATGAGATACTGGCGAGAAATCAACCAAGCAACAGAAAGAAGCGAACAGCGATATGTACCTGATCGTGGGGCTGGGCAACCCCGGCGCGCAATATGCGCACACCCGCCACAACGTGGGCTTTGACGTGCTGGAGGTGCTTGCGCGCAGGCTGGGCGCGAGCATCAGCCGAGGAAAGTGCGGCGCTCTGATTGGCGAGTGCTTTGCAAACGGGCAAAAAACGGTGCTCGCTTTGCCGCAAACGTATATGAACCTGAGCGGGCAGGCGGTTTCGCGCCTGATGAGCTGGTATAAGGTGGAGCCGGAGCATCTGCTGGTGATCTATGACGATATTGACCTTGCGCAGGGCGCGGTGCGCATCCGTCCCAATGGAAGCGCCGGTACGCACAACGGCATGCGCAGCATCGTGGAGGAGCTGGGGCTGGAGAGCTTTCCCCGCATCCGCGTGGGCGTGGGAGAGCGCAAGCCGGGTTACGAGCTGGCGGATTGGGTGCTGAGCCGCTATCAGCTGCCGGAGGAAAAACAGGCCGCCCAGGCCGCTTATGAGCAGGCTGCCGAGGCGGCGCTTGAGTTTATTCAAAATGGTATTGAAAGCGCGATGTGTAAGTATAATACCAAAAAGCAGAAAAAGCCGAAGCCCGCCGAAAACGGGGAAGAAGGAGCCGAGCAATGAACGAGGGTTTGTATACCGCCTACGCGCATCTGCCCGAATGGAAGGAGCTGCTGGCTCGCCTGCAAGGCGCGGGCTGCACGGCGCTTTACGATATCGCGGAGGGCGAGCGCACCTTTTTGGCGGCTGCGCTTGCGCACCAGACCGGGCGACCCGTGATGCTGGTGGCGCCCTCGGAGCTGATCGCGCAGAAGCAGGCGCAGGATATGGAACGCCTGACGGGCAACGAATGCGTTGTATTGCCCCCGCGCGATATCCAGTTCAGCCGCGCCGCTTCCAGCCGGGAGAGCACGTGGCAGCGCCTTCGTGCGCTGGACGCGGTATGCCGGGGAACGGCGCGGGTGCTTACCGTGAGCGTGGAGAGCCTGATGGATCGCTGCGTGCCGCGCGAGCGCTTTGAGCGGGCGGAAATCACGCTGGCGGAGGGGGAACGCCACGCGCCCGACGCGCTGGTGGAGAGCCTGATCGCCAACGGGTACGAGCGTGTGCAGATGGTGGAGGGGCGCGGGCAGTGCGCCATGCGCGGCTCCATACTGGATGTATTCCCCGCCAACGAGGCGGACGCGCTGCGCATCGAGTTTTTTGACGACGAGGTGGATAGCATCCGTCGGTTTGACTGCATCAGCCAGCGCAGCATTGCGCGGGTCAAATCCGTGCGCCTTGCGCCCGCTACGGAATGCCTGCTTGGCAACGCGCAAGCTGCGGCAGAGCGCCTACGCGCCGCCATTGAGGCGGGCGTGGGTCACGCCATGGAGCGCAAATCGGCAGAGGGCAAGCCAAAGGCGCGCCGCGCTGCCGGGGCGGCAAACGGGGAAGAGCTTCCATCGCTGGAGGACTTCCTTTCGGAGCTGGATACGCTGGAGCTGGCAGAGGATATCCTCAAGACCCGGGACGCGAAGCCGGGCGCGAAGGGGAGCACGGCCGATGCGGGCGGGGAGCCGGGCGCGAAGCTGACCGCAAAGCCCGCCACCGTGCAAAATCCGCAGAGCGAGGAGGAGCGTGCATACCGCCACCATCTGGATGATGCGGACAGCGTATGCGCGGGGCAGAGCATCCGCACCGCGCCGATGTGGATGAACGTGCTTTGCGAGGATACCGTGCCTGTGATGGATTATCTGCAAAACCCCATCATCATCTGCGACCGACCCGATCAGTACGCGGCTCGCGCCCGCGCACGCGAGGACGCGTTCAGCGAGGCGTATGAGGACGCGCGCCTTCGCGGCGACGCGTTTGACGCACAGCGCGGATTGCTGCTTGGCTATGAGACGCTGGTTGCGCGTTGGCAGCAAAACGCCGTAATCGCCATGACGGAGCTTCGCGGCGGCATGGGGATGCTTGCGCCTTCGGCGGCGCTCGCTTTTGGTTCGCAATCGCCCATGCCGTACCAGAGCCGTCTGGAGCCGCTCAAGCAGGATATCGCCAAATGGAAGGAACAGGGTTGCACCATCGTGCTGCTCACGGGCGGCGAGGCGCGAGGCAAGCGCTTGCAGCGCGCGCTGCTGGAAATGGGCGTGCCCTCCTCCTATTGCGATAGCTTGGATGGCAACCTCATCGTGCGCGAGGTGATTTTGCTGCCCGTGGCCTATACGCGCGGGTTTTTGCACCCAAGCGCCGGGCTTTGCGTGATCACCGATACGGAGCTTTACGGCACAGCCTACCAGCGCGCTCGCAAGAAACAGAGCGCGGGCGAGCGCATCGCCTCGTTTACGGATCTCAAAACGGGCGATTACGTGGTACACGATTTGCATGGCGTGGGGCTTTATCAGGGCGTTGTGCAGATGGATACCGATGGTGTGAAGCGGGATTATCTGCTGATCCAGTACGCGGGCAGCGATAAGCTTTACGTGCCTGCCGATCAGTTCGATCGCGTGCAAAAGTTCATTGGCGCGGAGCATAACGCGCCCAAGCTCAACCGCCTAGGCGGCGGCGAGTGGGAGCGCCAAAAGAGCCGCGTGAAGGCGGGGCTTAAAAAGCTGGCGTTCGACCTTGCGGAGCTGTACGCGAAGCGCTCCCGCGAAACGGGCTACGCCTTCAGCCACGATAACCCGTGGCGGCAGGAATTTGAGGACATGTTTCCCTACGAGCTTACCACCGATCAGCAACAGTCCGTGGCGCAGATCGAGGAGGATATGGAAAGCCCGCGCAACATGGATCGCCTGCTGTGCGGAGACGTGGGATATGGCAAAACCGAGGTGGCGCTTCGTGCGGCGTTCAAGGCCGTGGTGGAGGGTAAGCAGGTGGCGCTGCTCGCGCCTACCACGATTCTCGTGCAGCAGCATTACAACACCATCCGCAAGCGCTTTGCTGGCTTTCCGGTGAAATGCGATATGCTCAGCCGCTTCCGCTCGCCCAAGGAGCAAAAGGAGATCATGCAAAAGCTCAAGGCGGGCGAACTGGATATGGTAATCGGTACGCATCGCCTGCTGGCGAAGGATGTGCAGTATAAGGATTTGGGGCTGCTGATTGTGGATGAGGAGCACCGCTTCGGCGTGAACCATAAGGAGAGCATCAAGCACCTGAAAACCAAGGTGGATGTGCTTACGCTATCCGCCACGCCCATCCCGCGCACGCTTCATATGAGCATGGTGGGCATTCGTGATATGAGCCTGCTGGAAACGCCGCCGGAGGAGCGTCTGCCGGTGAAAACCTATGTGATGGAATATGATGACACCGTCATCCGCGATGCGATTCGCCGGGAGCTTGCGCGCGGGGGACAGGTGTATTTTCTCTACAACCGCGTGCGCTCGATGGAGCAGATGCATGACCGCCTGAAAACCCTCGTGCCCGAGGCGCGCATTGCCGTTGCGCACGGGCAGATGCGCGAAAACGCGCTGGAAGACGTAATGCTGGATTTTTACGCGGGCGCGTATGACGTGCTGTTGTGTACCACCATTGTGGAAAGCGGGCTGGATGTGCCTGAGGCGAATACGCTCATCGTGTTTGACGCGGAGCGCTTCGGCCTTTCGCAGCTCTACCAGATTCGCGGGCGTGTGGGACGCAGCAACCGTCAGGCATATGCCTACTTTACGGTGCGCGGCGGCAAGCAGCTTTCCGAAACCGCCGACAAGCGCCTTTCCGCCATCCGCGAGTTTACGGAGTTCGGAGCGGGCTACCGCATTGCTATGCGTGATTTGGAGATACGCGGCGCGGGCGACGTGCTAGGGCCGGAGCAGAGCGGGCATTTGAGCACGGTCGGCTATGACATGTACGTCAAGCTGATTGAGCAGGCCGTGGGCGAGGTGCAGGGCGTGGAGCAGACGCCGGAGCTTGACACGCGCGTGGAATTGAGGATTGACGCGTTCCTGCCGGAGGAATATGTGCCGCAGGAGCAGCTGCGCGTGGAAATCTATAAGCGGATCGCCATGATTGAGGACGAGGCTGGGCGTATGGAAATTGAAGAGGAGCTGATCGACCGCTTTGGGGATGTGCCGCTTCCGGTGCAAAACCTCATGCGTATCGCACAGCTGCGCGGCGTTACGCGAAGGCTTGGCATTGCCTTTTTGTGCCTGAGGCCGGATGGGCTTCACATGCGCATGGACGAGCGCTTTTTGCCGGAACCGGCGCTATTGTATGAAGCGATTGCAAAAACGGATGCGCGGCTCCGATTCTCGGTGGGCAAAACGGCGGAGCTGGTGCTGGCGGTGAACGGGCTTACGGTGGAAAGTGCGCTGCCGCTGGCCATTGAAAGGCTGACCGCCGTACATGATGCGTTTTGCGCCCTGCGGGAGGACGCAAAGGCAACCAAAGAAACGGCGAAGGAATAGCGGGGCGGCGGCAAAGCTGCGCGGAGCAGAGCCTTTGCCTGAAACCGTTCCTGCGCTTTATTTGACACCGCAAACATGGAAATGATATGATACAGGCGCAACACGAAGCTTGGCATAGGGGGCATGGAAAATGGTGGATGAGTATCAGGTATGCACGCGCTGCGTGATGGATACCAGCGACCCGGGCATCACCTTTGATGAAAACGGCGTATGCAGCAGCTGCCGTCGCTACGAAGAGGTGCGCGAGCAGCGGGGATACCGCCCCGGCGTAAGCGAGCGGGAGCTTGAACGCACGGTGTCCCTGATGAAGGAAAAGAGCGCGAAGCTGGATTACGATTGTATTTTGGGCATATCGGGCGGCGTGGACAGCGCGTACATGCTCCACCTTGCGTACAAGCTGGGCTTGCGCGTGCTGGCTGTGCATGTGGATTCCGGCTGGAACAGCGAGATTGGCGTGCGCAATATCGAACGCATGTGCCAAAAGCTGAATGTGCAGCTGCATACCTTTGTGATGGACTGGCCCACCATGAAGGAGCTTCAGCGCGCGTACCTGCTTTCCGGCGTAGCGAACCTAGATGTGCCGCAGGATCACCTTTTCTGTGCTGCGGTCTATCACATGGCGAAAAAATATCAGGTCAAGTATATTTTAAACGGCAGCAACATCGCCACCGAGGGCGCGGCCGCGCCGTTTTCCATGCAGCAAAGCTATCGCGATACTTGGCATCTCAACAGCATCTACAAGCGCCATGGGCGCGGCAGGAGCCTACGGAAATACCCCCGGCTGTCCATCTGGCGCGCGTGGTTTGGGCTGCATGGCGTAACCAAGATCAATTTGCTGGATTACGTGCCCTATTCCAAAACGGAGGCCATCGCGCTGCTTTCACGCGAATATGGCTGGGAATACTATGGCGGCAAGCATTTTGAAAGCCGCTTTACCAAGTACTTTCAAAGCGTGTACCTGCCCCGCAAATATCATTTTGACAAGCGCCGCTCGCAGCTGAGCTGCTTGGTTATGAATGGCGAAATGACGCGCGAGGCGGCGCTGCAAGAGCTGGCCGTGCCGCCCTACCCCGTGGAGCAGCAGCGCGAGGATGAGGCGTATATACTTAAAAAACTGGATATTGCGCCCGAGGAATGGGCGAAGGTGCTCAGCGCCCCGCCCACACCCAACGAGGCCTATTTTTCGCAGGCGAAGCTCTTTGCGCTCGCCCAGCGGATGCTGGGCAAAGGTGGATTGGATCGTATGAAAAAGCGCATCTACAGCGTCAAGGGTTGACGGCGATTTTATCATGCGGAGGGTGCGCACCTTTTGATAGGCGCGAAGCCTTTCCGTGGCTGCGCTTGCGTTCACTTGCAAAATGCGGAAAAAACAGGTACAATAGTTTCTGTTTCATATTGTTTCATTCTGGGTCGTTGACTCACACTTAAAAAGGAGGCCTTCCATGAATCCCTATGTTTTTATGACGGATTCCGATTCTGACCTGCCGTGCCGCTATGTGGACGAGCTGGACCTCACCATGGTCTACATGCCCTATATCTTGGATGGCAAGGAGTTTCTGGATGACCTTGGCCGGGCTGGCAAGCAAAAGGAGTATTTTGACAACATGCGTGCGGGCGCGGCGCCGGTCACTTCGCTGCTGCCTACGGCAACGTATGTGGAGTACTTCGAGCCGTGCTTTCAGGCGGGCAAGGATATTCTGTTTGTGGCTTTCTCTAGCCAGCTTTCCAGCACCATCAATAACATCTTTGCCGCGCGTGAGGAGCTTTTGCCAAAGTACCCCGGCCGTAAGATGATTGTGGTGGACACGCTGAGCATCTCCGCGCCGCAGACCATTTTGATCTTAAAGGCGCACAAGATGTACCGCGAGGGCAAGCCCATAGAGGAAATCGCCGACTGGCTGGAAAAAAACAAGCTGCGCACGCAGGCGTGGTTTACGGTGGACGATCTGAAATACCTTCGGCGCGGCGGGCGCATCGGCGCGGTGGCGGCTACGGTTGGCACAGTGCTGGATCTCAAGCCCATCATTGTGGAAAGCAAGAGCGGCAATTTGGTGAACACCGATAAGGTACAGGGGCGCAAGCGTGCGCTGCGCCTGATTGCGGACAAGGCCGCTGAAAATATTGATGATCCCGCGCAGGCAGATATGACCATTCTACACGCGGACGCGGTGGAGGATGCGCAGCGTCTGGAGGCGCTCATGCGCGAGCGTATGCCTGCGTTGGGCGCGATTGAAATCCGTTATGTAGGGCCGGTGATTGGCGCGCACTGCGGCCCCGGTACGGTGGCTATCTGTTTCTTTGGCAAAGAGCGGCCGTATTAAGCCAAAGCCGGAGCGAAGAGCCGCTTTCAATGGAAATGATCAGCAAAGGCAGGAGGAGTGCGGTCGCGCGCGAACCCTGCCTTTGCGTTTGAATGGCGCGCCCGCCTGGGGCGCCGCCATGGATACCGCCGATTTTTTTCATACGGAGGAAGAACGCCGATGAACAATTGGGAAGATCGCCTGCGCGCTTGGGTTGCCCAATATGCGCTGGTGATTGGAAGCGCCGCGGTTTTGCTGCTGGGTCTTGCCGTGCGCGCCTTTGGCCTTGCCGTAACGATACCTGAAACTACCCCATGGCTGGAGATACTTCCAGGGAATGCCATATTGGCGCAAAAGCTGACGGCCACGCTGCTGGATGCGGCGCTCTGCGCCGCGTGCGTGACGCTCCTGCGGGAGCTGCTGCCAAAGGAGCAGCGCGCCCTAGGCGGCTTTGTGGGCTTTGCGCTGTGCTGGCTTCATCCGCTGCCCATGATGAGCGCGGCGGTCTGGGGTCAGGCAGATGCGGGGGTTGCCGCGTTATGCGTGCTTGCGGTGCTTGCGTATCTGCGGGGCAAGCCGGGCTGGGCGATGACTGCGCTGGGGCTTGGCATCGCGTGGAAGCCACAGGCGGCGTTTTTGCTGCCGCTTTTTGCGATTTTGTACCTGTGCGGACCGAAGCGCTTTTGCCTGCTGTGGCTGCTGCTAGCGCCCGCGTTTTGGGCGCTGCGCGGCACGGTAGCCTTGCTTTTGGGCGCAGAATCGGCTTTTCGCTGCACGCTGTGGCAGCCGGGCAACCCAATGACCAATGGCTGTCCCAACCTGTTTGCCATTGTGGGCACGCCGGCTGGTGTTCCGGATATGGCTTATGAAATCCTCGCGTGCCTAGGGGCGGCGGCGGCGCTTGGCCTGATGGGCGGCATGGGGCTGATGCTTACGCTGCGCGGGAGAACGCTGCAAAAGCGGACGGTGACGTTGCTGGGCGCGTGGTGCGTGCTGTGCTGTACGTTCTTCCTGCCGGGCATGCAGGCGCGCTGCGGCCTTGCGGGGGAAATGCTGCTGCTATGCTGGGCGATCTCGCGTGCGAACCGACGCGGCTGGGGCTATGTGCTGCTGGGCGTGCTGCCCACGTTAAGCGCCTACATGGGCGCGCTGTTTGAGCGGCCATTTTTGCCGCTGGAGCAAGGGGGCTACCTTGCCCTGCTGCTGCTTGTATCGCTTACGTGGGAGCTTTGGCGGGAAACCGCCGCGCCCGCGCGTCAAACCGCTGCGGAAGGGAGGGTTTTGCAATGAAATGGGAAGCTTCTCTGCACGACGGGCTGCGTAAGCAGATTCTGTGGGTTGGCGTGGCAATGGCCGCATTGCTGGGCGCGTTGGCGCGGTATGCTTTCATCCCCTTTGAAATTGCGGATAATGTGCTTTACCAGAACTGGTACCGGGCGGCTGTGGAAAACGGCTTGGCGGCGATTGCCGAAACGAGCGATTATAACGCGCTGTATCTGTACCTTGTAACGCTTGTGGCAAAGCTGGGGCTTGCGCCGATGCTGGCGGTCAAGCTGATTGCGCTGGGCATGGAGGGGCTATTGATCGGTTCGCTGTGCCTGCTTGTGCATGAAATTGCGCCTGCTGCCAAAAAACAGCTTTGTACTGCGCTTTGCTTTATCCTGTGCTGCCTAAACCCCGCCTTTATGCTCAACGCGGCGGCATGGGGGCAGCCGGACGCGGGCTATGTGGGGCTTTCGGTGCTGTCGATTTGGGCGCTGACGCGGGGCAGGAGCAAGACAGCCATGGTTTTTCTGGGGCTTGCGCTTTGCTTGAAGCTGCAAGCGCTGTTTTTGATCCCGGCCTATTTCATCTATTATCTGCTCACCAAAAAAATTCGGCTGTGGGAATTTTTCCTGATTCCGGCGCTGCTGCTGCTGAGCGGTTTGCCCATGGCGCTGGTGGGGAAAAGCCCATTCTTTGCGGTGACTTGCTACTTTACCCAAATGCACGGCTTCACGGCGCTCACCATGAACATGCCCAACCTTTACGCGATCCTTTGCAACGCCAAAGAACCTTTTCAGGCGGCGGTGGAGGATTTTGCCACGCTGTATGGCATGGCGCTCACGGCGGCGGCGCTTGGAGGGCTGCTGGTGTGGCTCGTGCGAGGCGGCGCGCGGCTGAACGCGAGCGCGAGCGTGCTGCTGGGCGCATGGTGCGTGCTATGCTGCGGCTTCTTTTTGCCGCGCATGCATGAGCGCTATGCGATGGTGGGCGAGGTGCTGCTGCTGTGTTGGGCGATTTGCGAGTGCAAGCCGCGCGGTTTTGCCTATCTGCTGTTGGGACTTTTGCCAACGCTGAGCGCCTATATGACGTATCTGTTTCACATGCCGCTTTTTCCGCTGGGAGTGGGCGGGCTAATGAACCTGCTGCTGCTGTGTGCGCTGACGCGCGAGCTGGGGCTGCAAAGCGGCACGTGGGCAAAAAACAAAACGATTCTTTCAGTTTGACTTTACCAAAACGAAACATTCCACCCTTGATAAAAGCAGGCGAAAGTGTTATATTATTAAAGAACAAAAGCGTTCACTTCAAAACATGATGGAGGTACATTATGAAAAAATTGGTTGCGCTCGTACTGGCTCTTGCTCTATGCCTGACCATGGCTTCTGCCGTGGCGGAGGCTGCTACGCCCGTTAAGATGGATAAGCTTACGTTGCAGTTCGTTCCCTCCAAGGATGCGGATGTCATCATCACAGGCACGCAGAACCTGCCTGAGCTGCTCAAAGCGGAAATGCTCAAGCTGGGCTATGACATTGGCACCATCGATATCTCTGTTGGCACTTCTTATGAGGCGACCGGCGAGGCGATGGCCGCTGGCACGATTGATTTGGGCTGGCTGCCCGGCGGCACATACGCGTTGTACAGCGATGAGGTGGACGTCATTTTGACTGCCACCCGCGATGGCCTGTCCAACGATTCCGTCGAAGCAAAAACATGGAATGGCGATGCGAACAAGACCTTGCCCACCGATCAGCAGGTCACCTTCTACCGCTCGCTGATCTATGCTACGCCTTCCGAATACGGCAAGGTGTTGGCGAGCAAGGTAAACGCTGGCGAAGCGCTTACTTGGGAAGATATTGACAAGGCGAGCTGGGCGGTATTGAAGACCTCCTCCTCCGCTGGCTATATCTACCCCACCCTTTGGCTGATGGGCAATTATGATGGCAAGAAGATTTCCGACCTGAGCAACGTGCTTACGCTGAGCGGCTATGGCGAGAGCTTCGCACAGGCCGCCGCCGAAAGCGTTGACGTCATCGTGTGCTACGCCGATGGCCGCCGCGATTATGAGGCCGCTTGGACCATCCCCACCGACGCCGCCGACGAGACGGGCAAAACCGGCATGGGTCGCACCGATAGCATCTGGAACGAGATGAACGTCATTGGCGTGACGGATGGTATCTATAACGATACGGTATCCATCACCAAGGCGAACCCCGCTGTGTACAACCCCGAGTTCATCGCGGCGATGCAGCAGGCGCTGATCAATGTGATTGGCACGGAGGAAGGCGCCGCGATCTTCTCCGTATATAGCCACACGGGCTACGCGCTTGCGCAGGATAGCGATTACGACAGCGCACGCGACGCGTTGAAGGTTGTGCAATAACACCAAGGCAATAGAAACGAAAGCGCGCCGGATGATGAAAATCATCCGGCGCGCTTTTTGGCGCTCAAAGCGCATGGCGATGGGTTCAGGGCTTTAGCCCTGATAGACGCTGGGGGCGAGAATGCCAACTTCGGGGAGGTTGCGGTAGACTTCGTTATAGTCCAGACCATAGCCTACCACAAAGGCATCGGGAATTTGGAAGCAGGAATAATCCACGGAGAGGGGGGCTTTGCGGCGCGCGGGCTTGTCGAGCAGGGTGGCAATGCGTAGGCTTGCGGCGCCGCGAGTGAGAAGGGAATGCTTGAGGAAGTTGAGGGTGGTGCCGGTGTCCACGATGTCCTCAACGAGGATCACGTCGCGGCCGTGAATGCTGCGGTCGAGGTCTTTGACGAGCTTGACCTCGCCGCTGCTGACGGTGCTTGCGCCGTAGCTGGAAACCACCATGAAATCAATCTCAAGCGGGAGGTCAATCTCACGGATCAAGTCGCAGAAAAAGACGCTTGCGCCCTTCAAAATGCAGATGAACACGGGGTTCTTGCCCTCGTAATCGTGCGTGATGCGCTGCCCTAGCGCTTGAACAGCCTCGGCGAGCTGCTCCTTGGTGTAAAGTATGCTTTCCAGATCCTTATACATGCCGCGTTCGCTTTCCATTGGGACTACTCCTTTCGGTTGTGGGAATCGTATGCAACGTCGCTAAGCAGCGTGAGCCGGTAGCAGCCGCATGTTGAGGTGGGCGCACGGAGCGCCTCGGCGGTTGCAAGCGCGGGAATCCATAGCACGCTGGCGTCTGCCGCCAGAATAGGGAGAAAGGGACGGAACGGGGGATCGATCTTGTGATCGGTCAGCCAGCGCCGCAGAGGTTTTGCGCCAGACGCGCCAAAGGGGTGCAGAGAATCGCCCGGCAGGGGCGCACGCAGAACGGCGCAGGCGAGGATATCGGGCGAAAGCAGCACGGTGCGCGGGTCGTGCGGAGGCGCTTCGCCCGGCTGGCAAAGAGCCAGGGAAAAGTCCACGGATAGATACCGTAGTAGACAGGCATCCTCGGTGCGGGAGCTGCGTGCAAGCGCCAGCAAGCGCAGGGGCTGCGGCGCGGCTGCTAAAACGAGCGGCGCGCCCCCTTGACGAAGCAGGTGAAGGTGCTGCGTGCCGACCAAAACGCACAGATCGCAGGGAAGGTTGCGCACCGTGCCGGGCGGCGCGCAAGCGAGCGCGACCAACGCCAGCGTGTCCTCGTGGGATAGGCTGCCTTCCTCGGGCGTGGAATGGGCGCGTGCGAAGCCGTCCTCCACCCAGAGGCGTAAGGCGCGGCGTGCAAGCGCCTCGTGCGCGGCGAGGAGCGGCGCAAGCGCTAGGGCGAATATGCCGGGCTGGTCGCAAAGAGCGCGCTGATAAAGGGCATGCGCCTCAAAGGCCAAAAAATCCGCCTCCACGCGCAAGTCCTGCGCTGCGTTGGCAATGTGAGCGCGTGCGCCGGGAAAAAGAGCCTCCAGCTGGGGAAGAAGCTGCAAGCGCAAGGCGTTGCGCGGCGTGCAGGGCTGGGCGTTGCTTTCGTCCTCGCGGTGGGGTAGCCCCTCGGATTGAAGCGCCTCCAGCAAAGCGCGCTTGGGCAGCTGGAGGAAGGGGCGAAGCGCTACGCCACAGCCGAAAGGGCTGAGCGCGCGCATTCCGCAAAGGCCATCCGCGCCCGCGCCGCGCGCCAGATGCATGAGCGTGGTCTCTGCTTGATCGTCCCGGTGATGGGCAAGGAGCAGCGCGCTGGCTTGCAGCTCGCGCATCAGGCGTTCAAAGATGCGGCGGCGGCTGTCACGCGCGCGCGTTTCAACGCCCGCATCCGCCATGCCGCCGGTAAGCCCGGCGCTTTCCACGCGCAGGGATACGTGCAGCGCCGCGCAGAGCGTGCGCACAAAGCGTTCGTCCGCAAGCGAGCTTTCGCCGCGCAGGCCGTGCTGTATATAACATACATGCAGTGTAAAATCGCCTTCGTGGCGTAGGGCGCAAAGCGCATGCAACAGCGCTACGCTGTCCGCGCCGCCGCTGACGGCGGCTAGGAGCACGGCGTTCGTCCGCCACAGCCTTGCGGAGGCAAGCGATGCGCGCACGGCGGGCAGCAGCGCGGCGAGGCTCATGCGCGAGCCACGCCATCCTCATGTGAGGCAAGCATGGCGTTTAGGCGCGAAACCAACGCGGCCTCCTGCTGAAGCGCCGCGCAAGCCCAAAGCTCGGCTGCCTCGCGCGAGGAGAGCAGCAGCGCCACGGTGTAGCGCACATCTGAGGAGTCTAGGCACACAACGGCGGAATGATCGTGCTTGCCATGGGCGACAAGCACAGGCGCACCGGGCGCGGCTTGGGTAAGCGCGGCATCTAGCGCATCCACACAGGGGAGCGGAGGCGGCTTGACCTGCTCGCTCAGCGCGAGATCGTACAGCAGCATCAAAACGCGGGGCGCCTGCGGGCGAAAGCGCTTGATCGCAAGCGAGGCGATGGAGCGCTTGCGCGTTTGCAAACGCAAAAATAGCGTGGGCACGTCGCTCTCGCGCACAGTGCAGGCCACGCGAAGCATGCCGCCCTCCGCGCTCTCGTAGACGGCGCGCACCTGCCGCCGCTCGGTTAGCTGGGCGGCATAGGCGGGCGCGGCGCGCGTGATATGATCGCGATCCGTGCGCGGCATGCGGTTAAGGAACAAGGTGAGCGTGGCGCGGCCTTCCTCGGTCAGGTAAAGAATGCCCGCCAGCGCGTGGTTGCCCGCCATCAAGGAACCATCCTTGCGCAGATCGTCCACATACAGGCAAAAGGGCACATACTCCATCAGCTCAAGCGAGGCGATGAACGGCCAGAGCTGCTCCTGCGAGGCCATGCCAAGCGCGTCCAAGCAAAACAGAACGCGCAGCCGATTTTCCGCGTCCGATACCTTGCGCATAGGTGATTGCAGCGGCATGGCAGCCTCCTTTATCGTTTTGAAGGGCGAACTTGCGCCCACAAACAAGAATGGACAAAGCGAAACGCTTTGCCCATTCCAATGCCACAAGGGCATGTCGTTGCGTGCTGGATGCCTGCATGGCAGGCGCGGCACATTAAGCCATGAAAGGCTTGATGTCACCGAGGAGGTCATCGCAGGAATCGGTGTAGATTTCCATGGTGATGGGCTTGCTGAGATCCAGGCTGAAGATACCCAGAATGGATTTCGCATCCACCACATGGCGGCCTGCGCGCAGATCGACGTCGTAGGGGTAACGGTTTACAATGTTGACAAAGGACTTTACGTTCTCCGCCAAGCTGAGCTTGATGTTGACAGACTTCATGGTGTAGTAGCCCCCTTTCCTAAGTTACGTTGGTAGTATACACCATCTGGCGAGAAATTGCAACTCCCGTTGCGGCGGGAAAAATAGAATTCACGGTACGTTCATTCTATTAAAGAAGCGCGGTTCCCGTATCGGCGCGTTTGAGCAGCGCGGCGCGCGCGCCAAGGGCGTGGATGTCACGCAGGTGGCATACGGCGGGCGAATCGAAGATGGCGTTGCGCGCGTCAAGCGGCGCGAGAAACGCCTCCTCGCCAAAGCCGCGCCGCTCAAGCCCCTGACGGGAAAGCGCGAGCAGGCTGAGGGCGTAGGCCTCCATCGCCTCGTGGGGGGCAAAGGTTGGCACGCCACGCGAGGCGGCCTCGTTGCGCAGGTTAGGCGCGGGCAATGCGTGCCGCTCATCAAACGCGCGCGCAAGCGCCAATACCTCAGGCAGCATTTCGCGTAGGCCGAGGTTGAACGCGGAGGGGACAAACGCATCGGAAAAGGGCTGGGCGCAAAGCACGCGATATTCCACGGTGCCATAGGCCGTGGTTACAAGGTTGCGCTCGATATCCAAGCAGTGAATGTCTTCTTCTTGGGCATGATAGCGGGGCTGAGTGAAGTATTCCTCCACCGGCACGGGCGCAAAGACCTCGGAATGCCCGCCACGGCGGCGCACGAATAGCCCGAGGCGGCGGTAGCTGCGCACGATATCCTCTATGGTGCGCACGTCAAGCTCCTGTGCGCCCACTAAACCCAGCTCGTGAAAGCCGGAGCGCATATATAGCTCATTTCGAGCGCATAGGAATTTGCCCTGCGCGAGGGTGGCGGGAGAATCGGAAAACAGCAGGATGTTGAGCCAATCCAGCCTTGTAAAAGCCTCAAACAGCAGCGGCAGCTCCTGCACGTTGGTGTTGAAATGAACCTGCTCGGAGGAGATGCTGCAATAAAAATCCCGATATCTAGCAATGACACCCGCGCGGCTGCGGAAAAAACGGTCAATCGCCAGCGTTAGCTCGCTTTGGAGCAAATGCGGCGCGTGGTTTTCCATCATGGGGTTGTAGCCGATGCCCAGCACCTGATGCCCGTGGTGGTGCAGCGCGCTTTGCACGGCGAGCAGCGTTTCGCGAAAGCGGCGGTAGATCGGCGGCAGCGAGGGCGCGCTGGCCGATACGTACTCCATATTCTCGTAGCAGGTATCAAAGGTGACGGCGTTGCCTTGCTCATCGCGTGCGCAAATGGGGATGCCACCGTCCGATACGGCGGCAATGTGGTAGCCAAGCGGCTCCAATGCCGCAAGCATGCCGCGAAGCGCTGGAATGCGTACACTGCCGCCATCCAAGGCCACAATTGGGAATTCCAATTCCAAACCCACGTGCTTTTTTGTGTTGTGGGAGATACCATCCGTGATGTAATGGTACAGCAGCTTATCAACGTCCAAAGGGGACGCACCTCTTTCTCTGCTTTGCTTGATCCGCGCGTTAGTGTAGCAGAATGCGAGATGAATATCAATATGAAATGGGATGAAATAAATGAAAAAAGTGACGGCGCATAAGCGCGTAAAAAGCGCCCCCAGCCTCGCGTGATTGCGAAGCGGGGGCGCTTTGAGAACGTTTTCACTTTTGGAGTTTCAGCCCACTGCATCGGCCTGCAATTTTTGACATTCGGGGCAAAGCCCCTCGCAGATCACATGATGCCATGCGATGGCAAAGCCGGTTGCCTGCGAGATTTCCTTGTCCAGCTCGGCATGGTAGGGGAGCGGGACATCGCAGACCTTGCCACAGCTGGTGCATAGCAGGTGGTAATGCCGTTCCAACCGGCAATCGAACCGATCTGCGCCCGGCACCCGCACAATGAGAATTTCTCCGTTTTGAGCCAGCAGGTTGAGGTTGCGGTAGATGGTGCCACGGCTGATCTTGCCATCCAACGCGCGCACATCCAGATAAAGCTGGTCGGCGGTGGGATGGTCATGACGCGCCCGCACCATCTCCAGAATCAGCTGGCGTTGCTTGGTGTTCCGCTGCTGCTTCATGGCAAAAGCTCCTGTACTGTATTACCTCACATTTCGCACGAAAGCGTTGCTTGAATGAGGCCGTTGTTATCCAGCTTGGCAAGCTGCGCCACCTTGTCCATGCAAAGCCCCAGCGCCTTGGTGATGCGCTCGCCGTACTCGGGGTCGGCAAGGGTGCAATGCACCGCGTGGCGGTATTTGATGTTCTCGGTGACGGAAGCGATATCGGCAGCCGTATTGCTTACCAAAATCTGCTTCTTATCCTCGGTCAGCACGCGCCACAGATCACCGCCCGCACGGAAGCAATCATCGGTGGGGTCGTCCTTGGGGTCGTAGCGCCACATTGCGCCCTCAAGCGCCATTGGCGGCTCTGCCGCGTCCGGCTGAGCGGCCCAGCAGCCCTGACTGTTGGGGGAATAGGCGGGCGCTGCGCCGTAGTTGCCGTCCACACGCATCGCGCCATCGCGGTGATACTCGTTCACCTCGCACTTTGCGCGGTTGACCGGGATCAGGTTGTGGTTCACGCCCAAGCGGTAGCGCTGCGCGTCGCCATAGGCGAACAGGCGGCCTTGCAGGAAGCGGTCAGGCGACAGGCCGATGCCGGGCACCACATGCGCGGGCGTAAAGGCGGATTGCTCCACCTCCGCAAAATAATTCTCCGGGTTGCGGTTGAGCTCCAGCACGCCCACCTCAATGAGGGGATATTCCGCATGCCGCCAGATCTTGGTGATGTCAAAGGGATTCTCATAATGGTTCTGGGCTTGCTCCTCGGTCATGAGCTGCACATACATCGTCCACTTGGGGAACTCGCCGCGCTCAATGGATTCGAAGAGATCCTTGCCATGGAACTCGCGATCCATGCCGTTGATCTTTGTGGATTCCTCGTTGCTGAGGTTTTTGATGCCCTGCTGGGTCTTGAAATGGAACTTGCACCAGATGCGCTCGTTCTTGGCATTGTAGAACGAGTACGTATGCTCGCCAAAGAAATGCATGTTGCGGAAGGACGCGGGAATGCCGCGGTCGCTCATCACGATGGAGATTTGGTGGAAGCACTCAGGCAGCAGCGTCCAGAAATCCCAGTTATTCTGCGCGCTGCGGCGGCCGGTATGAGGGTCGCGCTTTACGGCGCGGTTGAGGTCGGAAAAATTGTGTACATCGCGGATGAAGAAGGTCGGGGTGTTGTTGCCAACGAGATCCCAGTTGCCGTCCTCGGTGTAGAACTTTACGGCTACGCCACGGATATCGCGCTCGCAATCCGCCGCGCCGCGCTCGCCTGCAACGGTGGAAAAACGAAGGAACAAATCGGTCTTTGCGCCGGGCTGCAAAACCTTTGCGCGGGTATATTGGGAAATATCATGCGTTATGGTGAGATTGCCATATGCGCCCCAGCCTTTGGCGTGCATGCGGCGCTCGGGAATCACTTCGCGGTTAAAATGCGCCATCTTCTCCATGAGCCAAACATCTTGCATCACAACGGGGCCGCGGGGACCGGCGGTAATGGAGTTCTCGTTATCGGCAATGGGAGCGCCTACTTCATTGGTTAACTTTTTGAATTCGTCCATGCTGTAACCCCTTTCTTTTGTCCTGTACAATTGGGTAGCTTTTGTGCTGAATCCAACGCTATTAAGATTCATTACCAATATAATAAGCGCAATTTCGATCAATGTCAACATAAATTGAAAAATAATTTGTGAGGTTTGACGGCTATTTACGTCATTAGCGCTTGAAGCTCCGGCGGCAAGGCGCTCTCGCGCACAATCAACGCGCCGGTGAACGGATGGCGCACAGCGACCAGCGCGCTGTGGAGCGCAAAGCGGCCGGGCAAGGCGGCGTCCTCCGCGCCATAGAGAAAATCACCCACCACAGGGCAGCCTAAGGCGCGTAGGTGTACGCGGATCTGATGCGTGCGCCCGGTATCCAGCCGCAGGCGCACAAGGCTGCGGCCGTGCTGGCTGGCGAGCAGCCAATAGTGCGTGCGCGCCTCCTTGCCCGTTGCATCGATCACACGGCGGATGGTCGCGCCGTCCTCCTTGGCAATGGGCAGGTCAATCAGCCCCTCGGCTTGCGGCGGCGCGCCTTCCACAACCGCGAGGTATTCGCGGATAAAGGCGTCGCTGTGAAGCTGGCGTTGCAGCAGAGCCTGCGCGTGCGCGGTATTGGCGACCAGCATCAGGCCGCTGGTGCCCTTGTCCAGCCGGTTTACGGGGCGGTAGACAAATGGCTCCGGGCAGCCCAGGTGCGCAAAGACTGCGTTTTCCAGCGTGGGCGCGGCTTGCTTTGCGGAGGAGGCGGAGGGCAGCGGCGCGGGCTTATCCACAATCAAAAAAGCGTCGTCCTCATAGGGCACGCGCAAAGAGAGCGACATGGGCGCGGGAAGGCTGTGCTCGCCCTCCGGCACAGTAAGCTCAAGAAGCTGCCCGGCAGCGAGGCGCGCGTTAGCAAGCGCGGGCATGCCGTTGAGCAGCACCGAGCCATGAAACTTGGCGCGCTTGAACTGCCCATTGGACAGCCGCAGGGCGTACAATGCCGCGTGGCGCACGGTGAAGCCCGCTAGCTCGGCGGTGATT
The DNA here is from genome assembly GCA_036652695.1 of Clostridia bacterium. Lineage (GTDB taxonomy): Bacteria > Bacillota > Clostridia > Christensenellales > Aristaeellaceae > Limiplasma. The sequence continues at coordinate 26,289 of JAVVVJ010000017.1, forward strand.
TCCAAACGGTAGATCGGCATGATGCGCCCTCCCCTTGCCCAGTTTTTTGATCGCGTGTTACCACAAGTTGTTCGGGCTTTGCTGGATATACCAATCGTCGCCGTCCGTTTCCAGCACAACCGTGCCATCGCCGGAAAAAAAGGCTTGAATGCCGTTGGCCTGCGCTTGAATGGCGGTGCGCGGCACGGCCTGCGCGCCGCTGGTGACGATCTCCACAGCGGGGGAGGCGGCGGTTAAAAACGCCTTGACAAGGGGCGTAATGCCGTGATGCGGAGCTTTGAGCACGTCAACCTTGAGCACGTCCTTAGGCAGAGCGGTGGCAAAATAGTGCTGCGTAACGCCGATGATATCCGCGGTGAGGAGCATGGTGGCATTCCCAAAACGCACGTGCTCAATCATCGATTTGCCGTTGACGCCGCGCCCCTCTTCGTAGCGGTATACGGTGATGACCGCTTCGCCCAGCAGCAGCTCCTCGCCGTTTTGCAGCTGCCGCGTCGGTATGCCTAGGCTCGCGGCAAGGCTGATGGTATCGGCGTGCAGGCTGCTTTTTTTGAGGGCGCTTGGCGCGTAAGGGTGCAGGTATTCATCCGCTGTGATTCCGCTTTTGATCAGCTGATATAAGCCGCCGAGGTGATCCTCGTGATAATGGGTGTTCAGCAGGTACTTGAGGTGCTTGAGGCCGCGCGTGTCCAGCGCGGCATAAAGCTTTTCATGCCATGTGGCGCTGCCGCCATCAATCATCATGGATTGGCCGCCCGCTTGCAAAAGCATGCAATCGTTCTGGCCGCAGTCAAAAACGGTCAGCCGCAGGAGCGGCCGCTGGTACCAATCCGCCTTGGGCGGTTGATCGCCCGTATAAACCGCGGCGGCGGCGGGGGGCGCACACAGCCAGAGGAGCAGGAACAACAAGAACAATCGGCGCATGAATGGCCTCCTTTGTACGAAGAACAGATACCCGGCAAATGGCTTGCTGAACCCGCAACGCCAAAAAACAGCCCGCCGCGCGCGGCTTGTGCGCAAACGGCGGGCTTTTGATTTGTGATTATGGGGGGAAAACCTTATGCACCGATGGCTTCGTGGAACGCCTCGAAGAAATCGGGGCAGCTCCAAGTGCCGCACGCGCTTACGGTGTCATCGCCTACCAGCAGCTGCAAGGTCAGCCCGTTGCTCAGGCCGATGCGCAGGGAGCCTTTTCCGCTCATGCCGGTATTTTCGTAATCCGCGTTATCCAGCAAGGTTTGCATCAACACCTGCGCGTCCTCGGTATCGCTGATGGTGCCAACGCCGTCCAGCTCCATCCATGCAACCTCGCTTGCGTCGCAGAGCGTATCGCCCAGCGTTTCGCTGCCGATGATTGCGGTGCCAGCATAGCTTACGCGCTGAAAGACGCGCATGCTGCCATCCACCATTGCGCTCACCAGCGCGCCATCCATGCCGGAAATGGCATATACCGTTTCGCCTTGACTGACGATATTGCTCACAACACCGCTGGAGCCAAGCGCGGGCTCAAGGTTAAACTCGGTCACCGTGCCCAGCGAATCGCCTAAGAGCGCGTTGGAAATGCCGCTTGGCGAGGTAAGCATGCGGTAGGTCGCGCCGTCCAGCATCATCAGCGGGAAGCTGTTTTCCTTTTCCTCCGCAAACAGCAGCGTGATGCCCGTGCGCTTGCCAACGCTCATGGATAGGCTGCCCACCGGCACATCGGCCGCCTTGCGGGGTTCGGCGGTCACGCTTGCCTCTTCTCCGGCTGAATGGCTGTCCAGCACGCTGGTTTTGGGCGTGCCAACATGGGCAGACCGATCACCATTTGCAACCCAGAGCGCCGCCCCAACGCAAACCGCCAGCGCCGTGCATACCGCTACTGCGGGCTGCCAGCCGCGAGCCTGTACGCGCGGTTGATTCATCTCCGCCGCACGAAGCTTTGCTTTGGCTAAAATAACCGGGGTCGCATCCAAACCGGCAAGCTGCCGCGAGGCGATTTCGGGTAAATCCTCTAGGCAATTCATTGCGTGACCCCTCCTTCCGCTAAAATTTGTTCCAGCTTCTTGCGCCCACGCGAAAGCCGACTGGAGATGGTTCCTTCTGGCAGATCAAGCATTTCAGCAATTTCGCTGATGCCCAAGCCTTGGTAGTAATACAGCAGGATCGATTCCCGAAAGGTGGGGGGCAGCTGATGAATGGCGGTCATCATGGCGGCCTCATCATCGCGGCGCTCCCGCTCGTCCGGCGCGGGAATCAGATCAAAGGTGGGGCTGCCCAGCACGACGCGCTTGATCCAAGCGCCGCGCCATAGGTCGCGGCAGCGGTTAAGCGCTACCTTCAGCAGCCATGCCTTTTCGCGCCCCTCTTGCAGGTCGGGCGCGTTGGTCATCAGGCGGACAAACACATCCTGACAAACGTCCTCCGCACGTTGGCGATCCCCTAGGTAAAAATAACTCACGCGTAGCACATCCGTGGCGTACTTCTCGTAGAGCTCTTCATAGTTGGGCATGCTCGAGCCTCCGTTATTGCCCGAACGGGTGCTTTCCACGGGCTTACTGTGCTCACTCATCTAACGAATTACCCCTCCCGCTTCCTGCACTTTGTTTAAGAAATTTTGCAGGCTTATCGCCATCCTTTGCAAAAAATAAATCGGTCAGGGTTGGTGCGCCGTAGCACAGCAACAGTCTGCCGGAAACGGCAAAGCCGCATACGCCGCGCAGCGCTTATTCGCTGTTTATTGTAGCAAAAAATGAAGGCGTGCGCAAGGTGCGCATGCGGGTTTCCCTCATTTTCCAAAGCGAAGCGAAAGAAATCGCCGCGATGGAACGTGCGCATGCGGCAGCGAAGGGTTGAAAAAAAAGAGCATGCCGCGCTTGCTTGATGCAGGCGCGGCATGCCCTTTTGAGGGAAAACGCTTACGCGGCGGGCGCGTCAGCGGTGTAGGGCTTCAAGGTGCCGATCATCTCGTTGGCAAGAGCCAAGCCGGCGTCATCCTGATAATAGAAATAGAACTGGTAGAAATAACCATCTGTGCCGATGAAAAGAGCGCCTACGCAGGTGCCCCCATCGGTGGTGGCTTGTAGGGCAATGGCCTCCATGCCGTTCAGATCGCTTTTGGCGGCCGTATAGCCCTCCTGCTTGTTCAGCTCTTCGACCATCGCATCCAGCGTGGTAGCCGGATCGATTGTTGTTGCGTCAAGCTCCACGAACAGGGTGCTGTTCGCGGCAGCCCAAGCGGCGTTGGGGTTGGTCTTTTGAAGCTCGGCAAGATCCTGAATTTGCATATCGGCAGGGAAAAGGATGCTCAGACCCGCGCTGGGCAAGGGAAGCATGAAGGAATCAAAGCTCAGGCCGGAATCGGCGGCCGCATAGGGAACAAGCTCCGCCGTTTCTTCCGCAAACGCGGATACGGCGCTCATCATCATCAGCAGGGCAAGGAGTATGGAGAGAAATTTTTTCATGGTTGAGACCTCCTTCAAATTCTGTATACATCCAAGGACGTAACACAGGGGCTAGTATATCATGGCATCGCAAAAAAAGCCTATCCCCAAACGGGTGAAAAACGAAGTTGGATATCCACAAAAACAACAAAATAGGGTATAATGAGAATGCCGCGCGCAACAGCGGCATTGGAAAGGGGCGGTCGCTTATTAGAACCTGCGAGACGGTCGTTCCCTTTACGGAACGATTTATGGAGTACCAAAAGCTATTTCGCAACTGCCGCGTCATTTATCTATGCGCACAGGCAGGCTTTGGAAAGACCACCACCACGCTTGCCTCGCTGAGTGCGGCGGGGCGGCAGTATACCTGCCTGACCATCAAGGAGGATGCGCTGCCCATGGACCTTGCCGCCACCAAAACCGCGCTTGTGGTGCTGGATGATGAGCAGTGCTTGGAAAATGAACAGCGGCAGCAGGAACTGGTGCAGCTCATTTTACATGCACCAGTGCGCAAGCGGTTTTTGATTCTTTCTCGCCGCGAGCCCATGCCTTATTGGAAGCCGTTGGAGCTTACGGGCATGCTGATCAAGCGCACGCAGGAGGATTTACGCTTTTCTGTGGATGACGTGCGTGAGCTCATGTGCCGTATGGGGCTTGACTGTGCCGTTGCGCCGGAGCTTTGCCGCCACACGGCGGGGTATGCGGCGGCGCTCCGCTTCTGCCTGACGCGCATGCGGCAGGGGGAGGAGCTTGGCGCTGCCCTGTTTCAAAACACCCGCGCGGATCTGTATGATTGGCTCGATGTTTGCGTGATGCGAGCCATCCCGCAGGAGCAGCGGCGCTTCCTATATGGCGTGGCGCCCTATGAAAGCTTTACCGTGGACATGGCGCGCGTTTTGACGGGTGATCCGGATATTGTGCAGATCATGGAAGAGCTACGCACGCGCGGAAACTTTATCCGCAGGGAGCCATCGGGTGCGTATTGCATTTTTCCACCGCTCTTTCACGATTACCTCATTGAGCGCCGTACCCGCCTGTGGACGCAGGAGGAGCGTTGCAGCAACGATGAAAACGCAGGCTTGTATTACGAGCTGAACGGCGATTTCACCAACGCGCTGGCTTGCTATGAGCTGGCGCACAGCGTCGAGCGCATTGCGCATCTGCTGATCCGCAACGCGGAAAACAACCCGGGCAATGCGCATTTTTTGCAGACGGAGCGCTATTATCGGGCTTTGCCGGAGGATATCGTGTTGGCGTCGCCTGCGCTGATGAGCGCCATGTGCATGCTTTGCTCCAGCTGCTACCAGCCGCAGGAGAGCGAGCGCTGGCTTGACGCGCTGGAGGCGTTTTGTCACAATGTGGATAACAGCAGGAAGGATCGCGCCTTTGCATCAAGCAAGCTATGGTATTTGCGCATCGCGCTGCCTCATCGGGGAACGGGCGGGATACAAAAACTGCTGCTGAGCGCCGCTGGCATGATGAAGGCGCACGAGCTAGTGCTGCAAAAGTTCAGCGTGACGGGTGCGATTCCCAGCATTATGAACGGCGGCAAGGATTTTGCGTTTTGGAGCCGCCATGATCGGCTGCTTTATCAGACCTTTCGCGGCGTTGTGGAGCGTGTGCTGCAAAAGGACGGCATAGGGCTTGCGCAGATCGCCCTTGGGGAAAGCCTGTTTATGAAAAACGGCGCGGAAAACCCCGGTGAAATTGTGATGCTCTTCCATACGGGCATTTGCAATGCCGAGGCAAGCGGCAGCATCGAGACGACCTTTGCGGGCGTCGGCCTGTTTGTGCGGCTGATGGTGGCGCAAGGGCAGATTGAAGCGGCCATGCAATACTTGGAAGCGTTTTCCGCGCGCATTACCGACCCAAGCCAGAATATGATCATGGGCAACCTCTGCGCCTTGCAGACGCGCATTGCGCTTTGGATGGGGGAAACGGCGCGAGCCGTGCGGTGGGCGCAAAAGGAAGTGTCTGAGGAAGCGGAGGGGCACTTTCACATCACGTGCCGCTATCGCATGCTTGTGAAGGCACGCTGCCATTTGGCGGTGGGGGAGGCGCAAAAGGCGCTTTCCATTTTGGCGGTGCTGCGGGAGTATGCCATCCGGTATACGCGCCCACAAGTTCAGCTTGAGACGGATGCGCTGCTGGCTATCTGCATGCACCGCATGCGGGATGAGCGCTGGCGCGAATACCTGCAAAGCGCCCTGGCACTCTCGCGCAAATACGGCTTTGTGCAGTACCTAGCGGAGGAAGGCACGGCGCTGCTGCCCCTTTTACAGGAGATACAGTTCAAGCCGACGACGGATTTTGACGCGCGCCTGCTGGCTGACGTAGCCGAATACGCGCGTGTCTATCCCAACTACATGCAGGGCGAAAACGGCTTGCAGGCGCTTCGCAACGTGGACATCACCATTTTGCGATATCTGTGCAAGGGAATGCGCAATGAAGAAATTGCCGAAGCGATGCATTTGAGCGCCAACACAGTCAAAACCTATCTGAAAAACATTTACGCGACGCTGGGCGTGCATTCCCGTGTGGAGGCGGTTCAAATCGCGCAACGCCTTTGGCGTTAAAGGGACAAGAAGGGGGAGAAAAGCGGATGCACCGTGCAAACTGGCTGGTGATCGGCATTGCTCTGTTGACCTGCGCCGCCTTGCTTGGCGTGGGGCTATGGCTGAACGCTACGGATGCGCCCGCTGGAGGAACAGCGCCGCTTTCCGAGCTGCCGGGGTTGGCGCCTCCGGGCGGGGAGGGCGTTGCGCAAACCGCGCTTCCCCCAGACGCGCTTCCTGCGGATACGCTCTATTTGGTGATCACTGCGGGGGACAGGGTCTATGAGCCCATGCCGCTTACCGCGGAGGGCGATTATACCCTTGCGCAGGAGGGCACGGACAAGGTCAACACCGTGCATTTTACGCCGGAGGGCGCATGCATGGTTTCCGCCAGCTGCAAAAACCAGGATTGCGTGGCGCAGGGCGAGGTGACGCGTGCCAACCGAGAAACGCGCCCGCTGGGCAATTTGATCATTTGTCTGCCTAACAAGGTTACATTGGAGCTGTGTACAGCCGATGAGCTGGAGCAGCATCTCTACCCCACAGGAGGTTTGCGATGACGCAACGTGAAAAAACCCAGCGGATCGCCCTATGTGGGCTGCTGCTGAGCTTAATGTTGATTTTGGGCTATGTGGAAAGCATGATTCCGGTGGCGCCGGGCATCCCCGGCATCAAGCTGGGGTTGAGCAACGGCGTGTTGGTGTTTGCGGTCTATCTGTTGGGCATCCCCAACGCAATCATTCTGATGGTGCTCAAGGTGCTGCTTTCGGGCATCCTGTTCAGCGGGGTGTCCGCTATGATGTATGGCTTTGCGGGCGGCGTGTTGAGCTTGCTGGGCATGATTTTGCTCAGCCGCATCAAAAGCCTAAGCCCCATTGTGGTGAGCGCGGTGGGCGGACTACTGCACAACGTGGGGCAGGTGGCGCTGGCCATGGTGATCCTCGGCACGCCCAAGCTGATCTATTACATGGCGATCTTGATGCTGGTGGGGTTGGCGACCGGCGCGGCTACGGGCGCGGCGGCGTATGGCGTGATGCGCACGAAGGGCTTGCGCGGCAAGCGCGGCGGTTGAGCGCCTACCTGGCCTTGAGCGTGATCAGGTGAATCTGCGGCGGCGCGAACAGCCTTGCGGGCACGACGCTTGTGCCTACGCCGTTGCTCACTAGCACCGCCGCGCGGTTTTCCTCAAACCAACCGCCGATGTAGCGGCGGGTGGTTTCCAGCTTTAGGTTGGAAAACGGCGTGTATCCGAAGAGCGAAATTTGTCCGCCGTGCGTATGCCCAAAGAGCGCAAGGTCAAACCAATGGTTGTCGCCATCACTGCTGCGTGCCGCGAGCACGGATTTCATCAAATCGGGTGAATGACCCGCAAAAATCACAAAATCGTCCGCTTTCACCTGCGAAGCCACGCTCGCGACATCCGGGAAGCCGTTGCTATAATCGTCCACGCCCGCGATGTACAGGTACGTCTGCCCCACCTTGATGCGGCTGACTTGATTGACCAGCGGCAGACAGCCCGCGCTTTTCATGGCGGCCACCAGCAGGCTCAGGTTGTTTTCCGGCTCTGTACGGTCGTGATTGCCCACCACCGCATATACGCCGAGGCGCGCTTGCAGTATGGGCGCGTTATGGAAAAAGGCGATGGCGCCCGCGCTGTCGCTGGCATAATCGCCGCCCAAAATCACGATATCCGCGCCTAAGCCGTTTACGGTATGGATCAGGTTGTTCACGCGCTCCTGCGAAAACCAGCCGCACTGGTGAATGTCGCTGAGATAGACGATGTTGAGGTTTTTGAGGTTGGGGGGAAGGTTTGAGACCTCAACGGTGTGCATATCAATATGGAGCGTGGTGGCCTCATAAAAGGGATAAATCAGTATGCCAGCCGCAAGCAGCGTCCACAGCAGCCATTTGATGCTAAAATGCCTGCGCTGCGGCTTGCGATACCGGTACTGGTAGCGCGCCATGAGATCATCCTCCATTGCAAATGACGTTGACATTTCTTCATAGGGTATTGTACACTGGCTTGGATTAAGTTACAAGGGAGATGGGGATTTTTGGCTGATTTTGGGGAATTTCGTTCCATTGGGCCAACCACGTACCTCTGTCCCATTCCGGCGGTGATGCTTGGCTGCGCCGATGCGGCGCATGGCGCGCGCCCGAACCTTATCACCGTTGCGTGGACGGGCATTGTGTGCTCTAAGCCGCCCATGCTTAGCGTGAGCATCCGCAAGAGCCGCTTGAGCCACGATTTGATTCGCGATACGGGCGAGTTTACGGTGAACCTCATTGGCGAGCCGCTTTGCCGCGCAATGGATTATTGCGGTGTCAAGAGCGGGCGAGAGGTGGATAAGTTTGCGGAGCTTGGCCTGCATGCCATTTTTGTGCCGCCGTTGCAGGCCGCGCCCGCCGTGGCGGAGGCGCCCGCGTTCCTGTGCTGCAAGGTGAAAAGCATCATAGAGCTGGGCAGCCATGATCTGTTTTTGGCGGAAATCGTGCAGGTGCATGTGGCAGAGCGATATTTTACACCCTCCGGCGCGATTGACGAGGGCGCGATGGCGCTTGTGAGCTATGTACACGGCAAATATCGCGCACTATCCGATGTGCTGGGCTTCTTTGGGTATTCAGTGGCCTCCGAGGAGGCGCTCAAGCGCAGGGGTGCGGACAAATAAAAGCAGGAGGTGCGCGATGTATCAGCTCTTGTTGGCCGATGCGGATGGCACGCTATTCGATTTTGATCAGGGCGAGCACAACGCCATTACGGAAACCTTTACACGGTTTGGGTTCGCCTTGACGCAAGAAAACCGCGCCATCTACCACCGCGTAAACGATGCGCAGTGGAAGCGTTTGGAGCGCGGTGAAACCACACAGGAGCGTCTACGTGTGGAACGGTTCAGCGATTTTTTGCGCGAAGCGGGATTGACGGGCGATGCGCAGGCGCTGTGCGACTGCTTTGTTGAGGCGCTAAGCCGCCAGCGCATCCCCATGCCGGGCGCGAAAGCCTTTTGCGAGCGCGTGAGCGCGCGAATGCCCATTGTGCTGGTGACAAACGGCATTGCCAGCGTTCAGCGCGGGCGCTTTACCGATTGCGAGCTGACCCCCTACCTGAGCCATTTGGTGATCAGCGAGGAGGTGGGCTTTGCCAAGCCGCATCCCGCCATGGTATATGCAGCCATGCGCCTTGCGGGCGTAAGCGATCCCAGCCGGGTGGTGCTGCTTGGCGACAGCCCCACCGCCGATATCGGCGCTGCTTGCAACGCTGGTGTGGATAGTATTTTGCTATCCACCACCCAGCCGCATTGCAACGCAACGTACGTGGCGCACACCCTAGAAGAGGCAGCCATGCTGATTGTAGGGGATACTGAGGATGCCGGGAGCCGCGCGGGGGATTTTCCCCCGCACCGCTGACAAGGGCTGTTGCCCTTGCCCTGTTTTTTTGATGAATCGCTTATGCTTCGGGCGTTTCTTCGGGGGAGATGTCGCCTACGCTGTTTAGCACATAATTTGGGCGATAGGGGAACTTGCGCATTTCGTGCTCGTTGGTGACGCCGCTGAGCACGAGGACGGTATCAATGCCGGATTCCACGCCTGCGACCACGTCGGTATCCATGCGGTCGCCGACGATGGCGCATTCCTCGTTGGTGACATCTAGCAGGCGCAGGCCATGACGCATCATGAGCGGGTTGGGCTTGCCAAGAAAATAGGCGCTGCGACCGGTTGCAAGCTCAATGGGGCTCATCAGCGCTTTGCACGCGGGGGCAATGCCGCCCTCGATGGGGCCGGTTAGGTCGGGATTGGTGCCGATGAGCTTGGCGCCGGCGCGCACGAGCTGTACCGCACGCTCAATTTTTTCGTAGCTGTAGGCGTGGGTTTCGCCGAGCACCACATAATCGGGGTTCATTTCGTTCATGGTAAAGCCCGCATCGTAGAGCGCGCCCACAAGGCCGGGCTCGCCGATTACGTAGACGCTGCCGCCGGGACATTGGTGACGTAAAAATGCGGCGGTGCTCAAGGCGCTGGTGTAAAAGTGGCTTTCATCCACCTCCAGCCCAAGGCGTGCCAGCTTTTGTTGCAGCTCGCGCGGTGCGCGCTCGCTGGAGTTGGTCAGAAAGAGAAAGCGTTTATTTTCCTGCTTGAGGAAGTTGACGAACGCCATCGCGCCCGGCAGTAGCATGTTGCCGTGATAGATTACGCCGTCCATATCGCAGAGGAAGCCTTTCTTCTGCCGCAGGTATTCCATGGTATATTGTTTGGGTTCGTAGGCTTTGGCTTTTTCGGTCATCATTCATCCCTCATTTCCGGGGTACGCGCGTTTCACGGTGGCGTATCCCCTGATAGTATAACATATTTGGATAAAAAATGCACATGGTGGAAATGGGAATGGAATAGCCCATATGTGAAGATAAGCCGCTCCGAAAGCGACAAATCCTTTCTAATTTAATGAATCACACGCTGGCCTTCGCCCGCGTGTGGCTGGGCTTGCGCTCCGCTTCGGGCGGAGGGGTCATATAACGCTCGCCATATTTGATGCGGAGCATCTCCAGCCGCTGTGCGCTTGCGCACAGGAGCGTGTCCTCAAAGGGAACGTCCTCGTAGCGCTCCACACAGGCGTGGGGATACAGGTGGCGCAGACCGGCAAAGCAGTCATCCGTTACGTGCAGGAGCGTGCCATCGCCACGCGCCGCATGTTCGGAAACATGGCGATACCAGCGAAGCTTAAGCGCTTTGGAAAAGGGCAGACCCAGCAGATGCGTGGCCGCGACCAACAGGCGGTTTTTGCCGGTGTAGCTGCGGTAAACGATATTCTCCTTGAGCATGCCCTGCAAGGCGCGGAGCTTCCATAGCTTGCGGCTGCGCGCCTTTTGATCCGCGGAGATCGGCGCGTAGTGGAAGAGATCTACAAAGGGAAACTCGCCGTTCACAGGCTCGCGCGGCACGGCGCGGGTGACCCAAGTATCGGTACGGGTGATGGTGCAGGTGGCGCTCTCGTGCGGGAACACGGCAACGAGCCGCTCCAGCATATCACGCGTAAAAACAAGGTCGAGATCGTCATCCCATGGGATGAAACCGCCTTCGCGCACCGCGCCTAGCAATGTGCCCCCGTAGATGGAGTATTCAATGCCGTGGGCGCGGCATACGCGATCCACCTCTTTGACAATAGCGAGCAAGGCGGCCTGAATATCCCGTTGTCCGTAGGTATTTTGTGCAAGCGACATGCTGAATCCTCCCTTTGCGGTGAAAATGGAAGCGGGTTATTTCTCGCTTTCCTGCTGTGCGGTGGGCAGGAGCGATTTGAGCCGCCCAAGTAGCGAGCGCAGCGCTCCGCGATCAAAGAGCCATGTCATGGCAAAAGTGACCGCTGTGGCGTAGAGCACCAGCAGCGCCGCGTACATAAACCAAGAGAAGAAGCGGCGTGGCGGCTCCACCAACAGCAGGCAGGGCAGAGCGATGAGCGTTGTGGTGAGGAACATGCGCAAAATGCGCAGCGCGCTTTCCTGCCACGGAATGCCTGTAATTTGCTTGGGGACAAATTGCAGCTGCATGGCGGCACGCAATAAAGTAGCGATGATCACGCCGCACAGCGCGCCGCAGGCGGCGCCTTCCGCGCCAAAGCGCAGGCCAAAGAGGCCGAGGCTAACGCCTAACACCAACGTTGCTATGACCTGCGCCACGCACTGGCCGCGCACCTCGCGAAATTTACCCGTGGCGGAGATCATCAGATCCATGGGCATCTTGCACTGGTTGGCGAGCGCCTCGGCGATCATCAGCAGGCCAAGCAAGGGCACGTTATAATTCACATCGGTTACGCCGTGGGTGTAGAGGTTCACAAACGGCACAATCAGCACCGCCGCCACGCCAAATAAAATGGTGTTTGCCATGTGATAAAGGCATTCAAAATCCCGGTATGCGCGCTGAAACACGGATTTTGTTTCGCTGATCAGCAGGTTTCCGAAGATGGAGTAGATGCCCGTGGTTGCCATTTTGAGCACGCCCCAAAGCCCCACCGTTACCATGTGATAGATGCCGTATACGCTGATCATGCCCGCGTCGCGCGTGATTAGCGTGGTGAGAATCACGCCCGCACCCTGCTGGAACACGTTGGTCAGCTCGAAATACAGCGCGTGCCAGCGCATGGCAAGCGCCGCCTTGCTGGGCTTTGCGGTTGATATGACGTTGGGGTAATGCTTCGCGGCGTAGCGTGAGAGCATGACAGAGCGCAGCAAAATGGTGAGGGAGGCCGCCAGCCGCACAAGGATGACATCGCACCCCAGGTAGGGCAGCACCACCAGCAGCGCCGTGGAAAGCAGCAGCGAGCACATCGACGTGAGCGAGACCACGTAGGTGCGCTGATCTGCCGTGAGCAGCACGCGATAGCGCGAGAGCGTGAAAAACTCCAACGCGCCCGAAATGCCCATGGACATAATCAGCAGCATGACGCTCAGCTCGCCCATGCGCAGGCCATTGACATCGCTCACGGGCACCACAAAGGGGTAGCCGATCGCAAAGGCAAGCGTCAGCCCGCAAAACAGCCAGCCAGCCTTGTTGTAAAACTGCCGCGCCGCTGATACGACGCCGCTGATGGCCTCGTTGTCATGCTCCGCAAGTGGTTTGTACAACGCAAAGATGGAGGCGGCAGCAAGCCCCGCCTCCACCATTTTGAAATAGGTAAGAAATTCAGTGACGGATATGATGAGCCCGTTGACCTCCGATCCGTAGTAGAGAATCATCAGGCGGGGTGTCAAAAAGCCCATCAGCATCGCGGTAAGCTGGTATACGGCGGTAGAGAGTGTGTTTTGCACAAAACGTGCGGTGCGTGTACTGCGGCTCAAGTGCGTATCTCCTTATCGTATCAGAGGGTAATCAGAGCGGTGTGCCTCAAAAAAGAATAGCATTCGTGTGCGGGTTTGTCAACCAGTTAAACCTTCTGCCACAGCACCTGATACATGCGGCCATCCAGGCCGCGGCGGGGGCGGTATGGCGTGCCATCATCGGGTGGACGCTCGCCGAGCAGGGCGTAGGCGATGCGAGTTACCCGCGCGTCCTGCTGGGCATAGCCCATCCACAGGCCGCCGCGCTCTGCGGATACCTGCACAAAGCGCCAGCCCGGCAGGTCAAAGAGCGCGCAGGGAGGATAGCGAGCGAAGGCTTCCTGAAGGCGGCGATAGGCGGGCGGCCAAGCCATTGTGGGCAGCCGCCCCACGGAGGGCGTGTGCCGGCTGGGCGGCGTGAGGTTTTCCGCCCCGAAGGGGGAGGGAAAGCTGCTTTGATCGGGCAGAGTTGCGTTGCCGGGCGGCGGTTCCTTTGCCTCTCCAGCGGCGATGTAGGGCGCGGGATCAATCGCTGGGAGAAAGATTTCGCGGGAAGGCTCAGGTTCCGCTCGAGAATGTGCGGGAGTTGGGGAACGCGCGGGAGGAGCGATGAGCGCAGATGTGGGAGGGACGGCGGGTGTTGACGAAGGTGGAGAGGCGGCTGCCTCTTGATGCGCGGCCTCGCGCTGTGCGGCTTCGCGCTGAATGGCTTCGCGCTGTGCGGCGGCTTCACGCTGAATGGCTTCACGCTGTGCGGCTTCGAGTTCAGCTGCCTTTGCCGCCTTCGCCTGCTCCTGCTGTGCGCGTTCTTGCTCGCGCCGCGCGGCTGAAGCGCGCGAAAGCTTCTCGCATAGGGCAAGCAGCGCGTTTTTGGCATCAAGCAGGCTTCCGGCGCTTTGCTGCACAAATAGGCCGATCAGCAACGGTATCGGCTCGTCCCCGTCGCCGGAGATGAGGAGCGCCTGTAGCCGTTCGGGCGCGACGCGCCCAAGGGGCGCTTCGGCCATCAGCGCCGCTTCCCCGCGTGGGTTTACGGGCGCGTGACCCAATTCCTTTACCTCGCCGTAGCCACAGTATAGAAAGGCGCGCACGGCAGGCACGCGTAGGCCTCGCAGGTTGATTTGCAGCAGGGTTTGTCCCCCTCCGGTCTGCACGCGGGCGTACCCGCTCACAGCGGTTTGCATGGGCTTGAGCATGATGAGGCGATGGCTGGCTTCGGACATGGGCGTACCCCCTCCTTTGCGGCAGGATATGCGCAGGCAAAGGCACAAATGCACAGCTGGAAGGAGTTTTGTGCGACACAAAAAGCTCCTCCGCGCCGTTTGAGCACGCGGAGGAGCTACCGTAAGCCTTATTGGAGGGCAGATAGGAGACAACCGTCATTTTTAATTTCATCAAAGGCCTTGACCGCTGGTTGATGCTCCTGATGAACACCGATGTGCTTTTCCATCCACACCATATTATACCAGCGATTAAACTTATACCCGCATTGATGAAATTCGCCCACCAGCGAATAGCCCAAGTGCTGATGGAAATGGACGCTGTGCTGCGTCAGGTATGCATCCTCCTGCGCGGGGTAGGCGATGCAGGCGTTCAGGTTGAGTATGTTCTGATGGGCAAGGAGCTTTTCCAGCGCGCCATAGAGCCTTCTGCCAATTCCGCACCCTTTTTTGTTTTGATCCACATAGAGGGTGGTTTCCACTGCCCAAGCATAGGCTGCGCGCTTGTGAAAGTCGCTTGCGTAGGCGTAGCCAAGGATTTCCCCATCCTTTTCAGCAATCAAATAAGGGTATTTCGTTTGAATGCAGCGGATTCGATCCGCGAATTCCTCCACGGTAGGAACCTCGTATTCAAAGGTAATTGCGGTATGCTCAACATAGGGAGCATAAATGGCCAATAGCGCCTTTGCATCCTGCGGCGTTGCAATGCGCAACACGGCTTTGTGATCCATCAGTAAGCACTTCCGTTTTGTTGATTATAATACGGTTACGCGCAACCGCCATTCGCTACCGATGGTATCCTCTGCCAACGCAAAGCGAAGGGTCGACTCGGTGGCGTCCGGAATGACAATCCATGTGCCAGCGAGGTTGCATTCCCACTGATAGGAGATCTCGCGGCCTTCCGCGCCGTTCACAACGGCGGTGAGCGTGACGATATCGCCAATCGCGGTTTCCTTGCTTTTTTGCTCAATGGTAGAGAGTAGCTCCACCGTTATGCTATCAGGTAGAAGCGTTTCTTCCGGAAGGGG
>JAVVVJ010000018.1:0-40598 GCA_036652695.1 Clostridia bacterium
CGTGATTTTCTCGAGCTATTTCTGTGCAAGAATGATCGGAAACGCGAGAGGCTTTCCGGTCGTTTATGTGAGGATATAGCAGCTCGCCCTGAAGAAATTCGTCCGGATCGTCATGCGCCCAGAGCTGTTCCTAGAAAATTGCTGTTCCCTATTGCTAAGAAGGCTGTCCTGCCTTAAGTTGACGGCAGTGGTTTCAGCACCTATATACCTGGGTAATATAGGTGCGTTCATTTGAACGAATAAGGAGGTTTGATTATGCCTATGGATAGTACGGCTCTCTTCACTTTAAGCTATGGTCTTTATGTGCTGACCGCCAAGGATGCGCAGCATGACAACGCCTGCATCGTAAACACCGTGAGCCAGCTCACTGATACGCCGCCGCGCATTTGCGTTAGCGTAAACAAGGCCAATTTCACCAACGAGCTCATCCGCAACACGGGTCTGTTTAACGTAAGCGTGCTCACGCAGGACACGCCGTTTTCCACCTTTCAGCATTTTGGCTTTCAAAGCGGCAGAACAGTGGACAAATTTGCCAACCGCAACGATCCTCGCAGCGCAAACGGCCTTCGCTATTTGACCGAGCACGCAAACGCGCTGCTCAGCGGCAAGGTGACCGACGCGCTGGATTTTGACACGCATACGATGTTTATTGCCGATCTCACGGAGGCCGTCAAGCTTTCCGGCGAGCCGTCGCTCACCTATTCCTACTATTTTGATCATATTAAGCCCAAGCCGCAGCCCAAGCCAAAGCGCGGGTTTGTGTGCAAAATCTGCGGCTATTTCTACGAAGGCGACGAGCTTCCGCCAGATATCATCTGCCCGCTTTGCAAGCATGGCGCCGCCGATTTTGAGGCGGTAGGCTTTTAATCGAACGCTGTTGAACAAGTGCCAAAACCCACCGTTTAAACCGCCGATGCAGCTTCTGGTTCGCATCTGGCGGTTTTTGCTTTTTGCGTTTTTGTTGTCATAGCAGAATTTTTGCGAAATATTAGCGGATTATAGACACCCGCTCTCCCTGTACAAACAGCTCAAAAGAGCTTATAATAGGTTCGATACTTTTACATCTATACAAGGAGGATGCTTGTGCAACACAAGGCGCATCGCGAACGCGCGTCCCTTACTCAACATACCATTAAACCCGAGCGCGTACTAGCGCTTGGTTTTTTGCTGGTAATCCTTATCGGCGGCGGTATTCTTGCCTTGCCGATTTCAGGGGTAGACGGGCAATCCGTGGGTATACTGGGCGGCATGTTTACCGCCACCTCCGCCGTATGCGTAACGGGGCTTTCCATTGTAGACGTTGGTTTTAAGCTTTCAGCCTTTGGGCAAGCGGTGCTGCTTGCGCTCATCCAAATCGGCGGTTTGGGCATCATGGTGTTCGCCACCCTTTTCATGGTGGTGCTCGGTAGGCGCATCTCCCTTCGCAACCGCATGGTTATCCGCGAATCCATGAACCAGAACCGCCTTTCCGGCGTGGTTCGGCTGACGCTGTGGTTCTTTAGCCTGACTCTGCTCATTGAGTTGATTGGCGCGTGCATCTTAATGACGCGCTTCATCCCGCTCTACGGCGTTGGCAAGGGCATATGGTTTGGCTTTTTTCACTCCGTCAGCGCGTTTTGCAACGCGGGCTTTGATCTGTTTGGCAACTTCAGCAGCCTCCTCAATTTTCAGCATGACCCAGTGGTACTTTTGACGCTGGCGGGGCTCATTATTTTGGGCGGCTTGGGCTTTTCGGTGCTGATGGAGGGCATCCATTTCCGGCTGAACTTGCACAGGCTTTCCTTACACGCAAAGCTTGTGTTCATCATGACGGGGTTCCTGATCCTTTCGGCAACCTTGCTGATTTTGGTGTTGGAATGGAACAATGCGGGCACCCTGCAAAACGGGGAGCTCACCGGCTGGGAAAAGCTGCTCAACAGCTTCTTTCAGGCCGTTACCTTCCGTACAGCAGGCTTTTGCAGCATTGATCAGGCTCAGTTGACCGATACATCCAAGCTCATTGGCATTGTGTGTATGTTTATCGGCGCATCCCCTGCCTCCACGGGCGGCGGCATCAAAACCACCACCGCCGCAATGATTTTGCTGATGGTGGCTGCCGAGGTGCGCGGGCAGGAGCACATTACGCTTTTCGGCAGAGAAATCGCCCGCGAAACCGCGCGGCGCGCCATGGTGATTATGCTGATCTCTCTGGTGATTGTTCTCACCTGCACCTGCCTCATCAGCATATCGGAGCGGCAGGGCGAGGTTGCTTTCATTGATCTTCTGTTTGAAGCCACCTCTGCCTTTAGCACCACGGGACTTTCCTCGGCGAATACCCCCTCGCTTTCCACAACGGCGCAATGGTTGCTGATGCCGCTGATGTATTTTGGCCGCGTAGGGCCGCTGACGCTGGCCTTCGCGCTGGCGAACCGCAATACGCACCCTGCGAACCGCGTAAGACACCCTGAAGAAAAGATCATGATCGGATAATGGAGGAACTTTGGAAATGAAAAGCAAGCAATTCTTGGTACTTGGTCTTGGCCGCTTTGGAACAAGCTTAGCCAAATCTCTTTATAAGCTCGGGCAGGAAGTGTTAGCTGTTGATTCCGACGAGCAGCTCGTAAACGATATCGCCCCCTTTGTAACGCAGGCCGTGCAGTTGGACGCAACGGATGAAACGGCGCTTGCCTCCCTTGGCATTACCAATTTTGACGCGGCGATTGTGAGCGTCGGCGCAAGCATGCGCGACAGCATCCTCATGTGCGTGCTCCTCAAGGAGCTGGGCGTGCCCTATTTGGTGGCAAAGGCGAATGATGAGCTGCACGCAAAGGTATTGCGCAAGGTGGGCGCTGATCGCGTGGTGTTCCCAGAGCGCGATATGGGCGCAAGGCTAGCGCGCTCCATCTTGACCCCAAATGTGCTGGAGCTGATGGATTTAAGCGACGATTACCAAATTCTGGAGATTCGCCTCCCGGAACGCTGGATCGGCTACTCCATTCTGGCGGTGAACGTGCGGCGCAAGTTTGGCATCAGCATTTTGGCCATCCACCGCTCCGATGATTTTCTGATGTCTCCCGCGCCCGATATGCTGTTTGAAGCGGGCGATACGCTGCTTGTGATGGGCAAAAAGACGGATATTGACCACATCGATCAGCTAAACGCATAAGCGGCGCTTTTTCTTCATATCGTTTACCCGACAGTTGCACGAAAGGATGGCGGCTATGGAACCTACAAAGGCGGGCTATTTTGATCTCCCGGTATGCCAGCCCTTTTTTCATCAGGGCAGCGATAACGGCATTCTGCTCATTCACGGCTTTACAGGCAGCGCCGCGCATATGCGCAAGCTTGCCGATGGGCTGGCGCAAAGAGGGTATACCGTGCGCAGCATCAACCTTCCCGGTCACGCCTCCACCGAGGCTGAAATGGCAAAGACGGGTTGGGAAAGCTGGTTGCAGGCCTCCAAGGAGGCGGCGCTGCAAATGCTGAACACCTGCAAAACCGTTACGGTCTGCGGGCTTTCGATGGGCGGCGTGCTGGCGCTGCTGCTCGCTGAGCAGATGAAGGTACATGCCTGTGTGCCAATTTCCGCCCCCATGGCAACCAAGAACCGGCTGATGCCCTTTGCCGGGCTAGTTGCTCCGGTGTACAAGCGTATCTCGTGGGCGCCGCCTACCGAGCGCCACAAGGCGCTCGATCAAGCGTACGACTATGGCTATTCTGGTTTCCCCACGCGCACCGCCGCAGACCTCAATCGCTTGATCAAGCTGGCGCGTAGAAACCTGTTCAACATCAACTGCCCCGTGCTATGCGTGCAGAGCGATGGCGACGAAAGCATCTGGGAAGGAAGCGCGGATTGCATCATCAGCGGCGTAAGCAGCGAAAGCCGCCAAAAGCTGCTATTGCACGGTGTTCCGCATGTATGCACCCTATCGTGCGAGTGCCCTACGATTGTGAACGCGATTGATCAACTAATGAAAAAGACGGCGGCGCAATAGACAAATTTGCCTCCTCAAGCGCATATCCTGCTACAGGAACTTGGGCGTTCCCTCCCTTTGCGGAGGAACGCCCTTTTGTGTGAAGGAGGACGGTTCAATTGTGCGCAATCGCCGGTATCATCCACTGGGGCGGCTTTCAAGAGCCGGATTTGGCGTTGATTCAAAGTATGCTTTCCACCATGCGCAGGCGCGGACCTGACCAGAGCGATTGGTATGCCGATATGGATGTAACGCTTCTGCACGCGCGCCTGAGCGTTATTGACCTGGAAAACGGACGTCAACCCATGGAAGGCTGGCGCAACGGGGAACATTACCTGCTTGTGTACAATGGCGAGCTTTACAATACCGAGGAGGTACGCGCAGAGCTTTGCGGGCTGGGACACCATATCCAAACCCGCTCCGATACGGAGGTGCTGCTGCACGCGTACATGGCTTGGGGCGAAAACTGCCTTGATAAGCTCAACGGCATTTTCGCCTTTGCCGTGTGGGAGGAGCAGGCGCGGCGGCTGTTTATCGCACGGGATCGCATGGGCGTCAAACCGTTTTTCTATGCCGTGCGCGGCGATGTGCTGATCTTCGCATCGGAACTAAAAACGCTGCTCAAGCACCCGCTGGTAGAGCCTGTGCTTGACCAGGAGGGCGTGGCGGAAATCATGCTGATGGGGCCGGGGCGCACGCCAGGCTGCGGGGTTTTTCGCGGCGTGCACGAGCTTGCCGCGGCGCATTGCGGTATCTTTGACAGGCATGGCCTGCGCCAATGGCGCTATTGGGCGGTACAGGACGCGCCGCATGAGGATAGCTTTGATCAAACGGCAGATAAGGTGCGTTGGCTGGTGCTGGACGCAATTGATAGGCAGCTTGTATCCGATGTGCCGCTATGCGTGCTGCTCTCCGGCGGGTTGGATTCCAGCCTGCTGGCGGCGGCGGCCTCCAAGCGCATGCGCCAGATCGGGCGGGAGCTTATCACCTATTCCGTGGATTATGAGGAGAACGACCGTTATTTTACCGCAGGGCATTTTCAGCCGGAGAGCGATGGGCGCTACATTGAGCTGATGAATCGCGCCCTTGGCGTAAGGCATCACAACATCGTGCTCAAAAGCGAGGACGTCGCGAACGCGCTCTATGACGCGGTGCAGGCGCGTGACCTGCCCGGCATGGCAGATGTGGATTCCTCCCTGCTGCTGTTTTGCAGGGAAATTCGCAAGGAGGCGACCGTCGCGCTTTCAGGCGAGTGTGCGGACGAGATTTTCGGCGGCTATCCATGGTTCCGCGATCAGGAGCTTCGCGAGCGTGATGGTTTCCCATGGGCGCAATCCACAGCGTACCGCGCCGCTTTCCTCAAGCCCGAATGGCGGGAAGCGATTGACGCGGAAGCCTATGTGGACGCCCGTTACCGCGCCACGCTTGCGGATACCTCCATTTGCCCCGGCACAAGCGCACAGGAGCGGCGCATGAAGGAAATGATCCATTTAAACGAACAGTGGTTCATGCAAACCCTGCTGGATCGAAAGGATCGCATGAGCATGTTTAGCGGCCTAGAGGTACGCGTACCGTTTTGCGATCACCGCGTAGCCGAATACCTCTACCGTGTGCCATGGGAAATGAAGGAGTATCACGGTCACGAAAAGGGTCTTCTGCGCTACGCCATGCGCGGCATGCTGCCAGACAAGGTGCTTTGGCGCAAAAAAAGCCCCTACCCCAAGACGCACCATCCCGTCTACCGCGCGGTCGTCAGCCAAATGCTGCGTGAGGTGATGGATGATCCGCACGCGCCACTGCACCTGCTGGTGGAAACAGCACGGCTGGAGGAGCTGCTCGCCAGCGAACGCGCCGTGCCATGGTATGGTCAGCTGATGACGACGCCGCAGACCATCGCTTACATGGTGCAGGTCAATGCGTGGATGCAGACCTATGAGGTGCGGCTGGCATAGGCAAAAGCACATTTTGAGATGCAAAAGGGACGGTTGGCACCGTCCCTTTTGCATAGCCCCCGCGTTCCAGCCCACGCCGCCTACAGCCGCATAACGTTGCTTACAGCGTGCGCATATAGTTGGCAAAATGCGCAAACACGATGCCTGGTTCCTCAAGCGTCGTATCCCAGCGCTTGACCCACTCCAGCGAGTAAAAGCCCTTGTAGCCGCCATCCGCAAGCACGCGCACGATCTCCCCCAGCGGCACATCGCCAAAGCCCGGCAAAGCATAACGGTAGCCGTCCTCCGTAGCACTACTATCCTTAAAATGCGTATGGCAGAGCCATGGCCGCAGGTTTTGGAAGGTTGTTTGCGGCCTTTCGCCCATAAAGCGATACGGATGATGCACATCCCATAGCACACCCACGCCCTCGCAGCTGATGGTGCTCATGAGGCGAGCCAATTTTTCGCTATCGCTCCAAACGCCGTGCGTTTCAATCAGGATTTTTACGCCATGCTCCATGGCGTAATGCCCAAGCTCCACCGCGCGCTTTTGCACATAGCCTTCGTCCACCACGCCCACGGGCTGGGGCACAGGAGCGGTTGCCATCACGCGCACGTAGGGCGCGTCCAGCTTCTCCGCAAGACGGATATAGGCCTGTACCTCCGCGGTGGTCGCCTGCTCGGTTTCACGCAGATGCAGGCAGCAATCGCTATCTAGGCAGGGAATGGAAAGCCCCAGCCTGGCAAGCTCCGCCTTGGTTTGATTCAGGTTTGCATCCAAAAACGCGGGAACGCTTGGCACGGAAATATCCTTGCCCACGCCGCGCACCTCCACGCCCTGATACCCCAGATCGCCTGCCGTAGCAGTAATCTCCTGCCAGCTCCAGCGCGGACAGCCCAACGTGGAAAAACTGATGTTCATGGCCGTCACCCCTTCAACAGTTGCATAATGGTTTCTGTTATGATATCATTGCACCATCGGTTGGTCAAGCAAAACCTCTGCTTGCCATCATAATGAAAGAACTGGGGGCAAGACGATGCGCAGACGCAAACGAATGAGGCGTGGGCTATCGCTGGGCAGCGTCGCGATGCTTACGCTGACCGCTCTGGTTTTGGTTTGTTTTTGTGCGCTTCTGCCCAAGTTTACAGGACACATCGACGTGCGCACGAATGCAGCAAACCTTGCCGTGGCGATTGATCATTCTCTTGCCCAAATTGCAAGCGTTTCTCACATTGCCAAGCCCAATAATACCGCCCTGCCGCCGCCAGTGGAGAAGGTACCGCCCCCAAGCGTTATCCCCACTGAGCCGCCCGTGACCGCGACCGAGCCGCCCAAATATCATTTTACGCTTAGCGCGGCAGGCAGCCTCAAATGCAATTCCAACGTGCAAAAGGCGCTTACAACCGATGCGGGCTATCAGTTTGATTTGCTTTTTGATCAGCTGGGGCAGCGCATGCAGGCCGATCTTTCCATTCTCACACTGGAGGAAAGCGTGATTCCCACCGCCAAGCTCAGCGATTCCAACGTGCCCGCTGATCTGCTCACCGCCATTGCAAACGCGGGCGTCAACGCGATCTGCATGGGGCATTACGGCGTGCTGGACGGCGGCGTTGCGGGGCTTGCGCAAACCAAGCAAAGCATTCAGGCTGCCGGCATGGTGCCCTATGGCGCGTACGCGAGCGCAGCGGAACGCGCGGCGCTTACGCTGCAAAATATAAATGGCGTAAGCGTGGCGCTGCTCAGCTATCAAAACGAGCTGACCGCCAACGGCAAAAAGCGTGTTAGCAAGGATGAGCTAAGCTTTGCCATCGCCAGCCAGCAGCTGCCCACCATCGCGCAGGATATTTCCACCGTGCGCGATATGGGCGCACAGGTGGTGATCGTATCGCTGTGCTGGGGCAAAAGCGGGGCGACCTCCCCCACCAAGACGCAGCAGGAGCTGGCGCAGGGCATTGCCGATGCTGGAGCGGACGTAATCCTCGGCACACACCCCGAGGCGCTACAGGCCGTAGAAATTTTGACCGCCAACCGCGGCGACAACCGTTATCATCCTGTGCTTTGCGCCTACTCGCTGGGTAATTTCTTCACCTATGACCGCGATAAGCGCGCAAGCCTTGCAAGTATTTTGCTGCAAGCGGAGGTCGTATATGACAGCGGCACGGACACCGTGGCTTTTGACCAGCTGAGTTATACGCCCATCTATTCATGGCGTGGCAAGCAAGATGGCAAAACGCGCTACCGCACGCTGATCAACACCGATGAATATGCGGATTTTGTGGATAAGGATCAAAAAAACGTTATGGAGCGGTGCTTGACACTCGTCACAGACGTCATGGAGAAAAGCCCGATTCTACAGCAACGATAGTGATTGCAAAGCGGCGTTCATCTCACGATGAACGCCGCTTTGATCAAAATACGCTGGGCTTATACTAATTAGCCCTCAATCAGCGATTTGCCCGTCATTTCCTTGGGAACAGGAACACCCATGCTGCTGAGCATCGTGGGTGCGATGTCCGCCAAACGACCGCCGTCACGCAGCTTTTTGCCGATCATTTCCGAACCAATGGCGACAAACGGTACGGGATTGGTGGTGTGCGCGGTGAACGGCTCTCCCGTTACGGGATCCACCATCTGATCCGCGTTGCCGTGATCGGCGGTAACAAAGGCGCGCCCACCATTGGCGAGGATGGCCTTCACAACCTGATCCACACAATCGTCAACGGTTTTTACGGCGAGCTTCGCCGCGTCCATAAAGCCGGTATGACCCACCATATCGCAGTTGGCAAAATTGAGGATCATCACATCATACTTCTTGGCGTTGATCAGCTCCACTGCCTTCTCCGTTACCTCATAGGCAGACATTTCAGGCTTCAAATCAAACGTCGCTACCTTGGAGGAGGGAATGAGCGCGCGATCCTCACCCACATTCGCCTTTTCCACGCCGCCGTTAAAGAAGAAGGTCACATGCGCGTATTTTTGCGTTTCCGCAATACGCAGCTGCGTTTTGCCCAAATCAGCAAGATATTCGCCCATGGTGTTGGTGAGGGACGTCGGCGGGTTAACCACTTCAAGACCGGTAAAGGTCTCGTCATACTGCGTCATGCTCACAAAGTTCACATGGAAGAAACCTTTGCCGCGCATAAAGCCGGTGAAATCCGGCATGATGAAGGTTCGCGTGAGCTGGCGAGCGCGGTCAGGGCGGAAGTTGAAGAAGATCACGCTATCGCCTTCATTGATGGTGGCAGCGGGCTTACCATTTTCCATCACGACGGTGGGCTTTACAAACTCATCCATTTCCTGCTTGGCATAGCTCTGCTCCACGGCCTCCACGCCGCTGTTGGCGCTCAGGCCATCGCCCAGCACCATCGCGTCATAGGCCTTTTGCACGCGATCCCACAGGTTATCGCGATCCATCGCCCAGTAGCGACCCATCACCGTAGCGATTTTGCCAACGCCGATTTCGGCAAGCTTGCGCTCTAGCTCCCGCACAAACTCAATGCCGCTGTTTGGCGGCACATCGCGCCCGTCCAAAAAGCAGTGTACATACACCTCTTTTACACCGCGCTGTTTACACATTTCCAAAAGCGCATACAAATGCGTATTGTGGCTATGTACGCCGCCATCGCTCAGCAAACCCATCAGGTGTACGGCCTTGCCTGTATTCTTTGCAGCATCCATCGCGCGGATCAGCGGCTCCTTTTGAAAGAAATCGCCATCCAAAATGTCCTTGGTGATGCGCGTCAGCTCCTGATAGACAATACGACCCGCGCCGATATTGAGGTGTCCAACCTCGCTATTGCCCATCTGGCCATCGGGCAGGCCGACGTCCATGCCGCTCGCGCCAAGCTGGGTATGGGGGTATTTTGCCATCAGCGCGTCTAGATGGGGCGTTCCCTGCTGGTAAATCGCGTTGCCCTCATGCGCGGGGTTGATGCCAAACCCGTCCATGATGATAAGCGCCGTCATGGTTTTGTCCATCTTATGCATTGCTCCTTCTACTGTTCCTTGTTATACATCACAACAGCGGTGAAATCGGGCACCTTGAGCGACGCGCCGCCGATGAGGCCGCCATCAATTTCGGGCTGCGCCATCAAACCCTTGACATTGCCGGGATTCATGCTGCCGCCATACTGGATGCGCACGGCGTCACTGACCTGCTTGCCATACTTGCGCTCCATCGCTTTGCGGATTGCGCCGATGGTCTCGTTGGCCTGCTCATCGGTCGCGGTAAGGCCCGTGCCGATGGCCCAAACGGGCTCGTAAGCGATAACGGACTTCATGATCTCCGCTTCGGTAAGACCGTGCAGCGCCATCAAGGTTTGGTATTCGACAATGATATCGGTATAGCCGCTCTCCCGCTCGTCCTTAAGCTCGCCAACGCAGACGATAGGCGTCAAGCCCGCAGCCACGGCAGCGCGTGTGCGCAGGTTAACCGTCTTATCGGTCTCGCCGAAATATTGGCGGCGCTCGCTATGGCCGATCACCACATACTCCACGCCGCAGGCCTTGAGCATGTCCGCGCTCAGCTCGCCAGTGTACGCGCCGCTCTTGGCAAAATGCACATTCTGCGCGCCCAGCTTGATGTTCGTGCCTTGGGCGGCCTCTCTCACAGCCGCGAAATCCGTTGCGGGTACGCAGACCACCACATCGCAGTCCGCAGCCTTCACGGCGGGCACAAGGGCTTCCACCAGAGCCTTGGCCTCCTCGGGGTTTTTATTCATCTTCCAGTTTCCGGCAATAATGGGTTTACGCATTGCTATGTACCTCTCTTTAACTTGGTTGGATACAGCATGATTGTATCCGTATCCACGGGGTTTGAAACGGGAAACGCAAACTTTGCGCAGGCGCGCTTCATCGGCGGCCTGCGCAAAGGGGAGAAAACTCTTACTTGTCGTTCAGCGCCGCGACGCCGGGCAAGGTTCTGCCCTCAAGGAACTCAAGGCTCGCG
This sequence comes from Clostridia bacterium, assembly GCA_036652695.1. Taxonomy (GTDB): domain Bacteria; phylum Bacillota; class Clostridia; order Christensenellales; family Aristaeellaceae; genus Limiplasma. The sequence continues at coordinate 10,837 of JAVVVJ010000018.1, forward strand.
CCACCGCCGGTGGATACGTGGGTCACCTTATCGGCATAACCCATCTGCTCAATTGCCGCCGCGCTATCGCCGCCACCGATGATGGTAACGCCCTTGCACTCTGCCATGGCCTTCGCAATGGCGCGGGTGCCGTCCGCGAAGTTCTCAAATTCGAACACGCCCATGGGGCCGTTCCAAACCACCGTGCCCGCGTTTACAATTTCGTTCGCAAAGATCACAGCGGTATCGGGGCCGATGTCCATGCCCTCGAACCCATCGGGAATTTCCTTGGAATGCACGGTGATGCGCATGGCATCGTTGCTGAAGCTATCGCCAGCCACGTTGTCCACAGGCAGAAGCAGCTTTACGCCCTTTGCCTTTGCCTTTGCCATCAGCTCCTTGGCAAGATCTACCTTATCCGCCTCCAGAAGGCTCAGGCCGATTCGGCCGCCAAGCGCCTTTTGGAAGGTGTAGCTCATGCCGCCGCCAATGATCAGCGTATCGACCTTCTCCAGCAGGTTGGTGATGACGCCGATCTTGTCGCTGACCTTTGCGCCGCCCAAAATGGCCACGAAGGGGCGTGCCGGATCCTCCAGCGCCTTGCCCATGATGCTCAGCTCCTTGCCAATCAAATAACCGGCAACGGAGGGGGTGAGGTAATGCGTAACGCCCTCGGTGGACGCATGCGCGCGGTGCGCGGTACCAAAGGCATCATTCACGTAGACCTCGGCAAGGGAGGCAAGCTCCTGCGCAAAGGCAGGATCATTCTTTTCCTCTTCCTTGTGGAAGCGAACGTTCTCCAGCAGCATCACATCGCCATCCTTGAGCTCAGCGGAAAGCTTTTTGGCGGAAGGGCCGATGACGTCCTCTGCCATCAGAACCTCCTTGCCCAAAAGCTGGCTCAGGCGGGTCGCGACGGGTTTCAGAGAGTACTTCATGTTGAACTCGCCCTTGGGGCGGCCCAAATGAGAGCACAGAATGACTTTCGCGCCATGCTCCATCAGGTACTTGATGGTCGGCAGTGCGCCGCGGATGCGGTTTTCATCCGTAATGATCTTATTTTCGTCCATAGGCACGTTGAAATCGCAGCGGACGAGCACCTTCTTCCCGGCTACCTGAATGTCCTCAATGGTTTTCTTGGCCATAATGCACACTCCTTAATATTTGGTTCTATTGCAAAGCCCATCATGGGCGTGCAAGCAGCTCTATTGGCCTTTCCAGAATCGCCTTTGCCGCACCCTCGTCAGTAACGAGCATCGCATGCGCACGGCTACGCATGGCAGCGTCAATCGCCTCGGCCTTGCGCGTGCCCGCCGCCACGGCGATCAGCACACACGCAGGCTTGAGCGCGCCCAGATCATGCGCCACCGCGGACGCGGAGTAGACCAGCTTCCCCTTGCGATTGTAGTAGCAGCCATAGGCCTCTGCCACCGCGCCCTTGCGAAGCACCTCTGCCTCCACATCGGCGGGAAGCTGACGCTTCTGCGCCATATCGTCGGCGCGACCCACACCATGGAGCACCACATCCGCACGTTCCAAAAGCGCGAGCGTTTCATCCACTTCCCGCAGCTTGCGCATTTCCGCCAGCGCCTGTTCATCCAGACGATCCGGCAGGTGCATCAGGCGGTGATGACCGCCTAGACGCTTTGCGATCTCGCTTGCAACGGTATTGGCCTGTGTTTCCAATGCCCGCCCAATGCCGCCCCTCGCGGGCACGACCATGACATTCATCGGCGTGCCCTGCGGCAGTGCAAAAGCAACCTCGTGAATGGTGGAGCCGCCGGTAACCGCAAGCGTTGAGCCGCTTTGCAGAAATCCGCGCAAACGCAGGGCGGCGTTTCGACCCACCTCGTGCAGCACATGATCATCCTGATCAGCGTCACCCGCCACTACGCAGACCTTAGCGCCATCAAAGCGCTCACTGAGCGCCATTTCAAGCTTTGTCAGGCCGCGAAGCTCTCGGCTGAACAGGCGCGCCATGGGCAAAATTTCGCTTGCCTGCGCGGTCAGCGTCATGCCCGCCGCATCCAACGAAACCAAGCCGTGCTCCTTGAGCAGAGCCGCCACTGTGCGTACCTCGCGCTCCGGCAGGTTGAGCCTTGTGGCCAGCAACCGCCGACCCACGGGCTGCAATGCGCCGATGCGTTCCAAAACCAGCGCTCTGCGTTCAATTTGTTGAGCCAAATCCGGTGCGAGCTTTTGCATTAAAGTAAAGTAATCGTCCTGCATAGCCTCACTCCTATGTGGGGCAAATCAAGTCCCGCATGACCAAATCTATCCCGCATAAGATTATACAACATTCGTCACGCTCTCGCAAGTCCTTTTGATAATTTCTTCACAATTTTTTGGCATGCCCTATCAATGAGGCACCGCCTTGGTTTGCGCAAAAACCAGTTCTAGCGCCGCCGGGGCGGGCATAGGCTGTCCTTACAAGGGGCGTGGATAGGATGCTTGCAAGGCTGACGGTTCTCTTTGGGTTTGGGCTGATCATGACGGTTGTGTACATGCTATGTATGTGCGCCACGCCTCGAAGGGGCGTCATGCGCATCATTGAGCGCGTTTGCGCGGGCATTATCCTGTGTTACTTATGTGCGCTTTTGTTCTACCCGCTTGGCGTGCGCCTGCCGCAAGGGCCGCTTTCGGCGGTCACGGCAGGCTACTTGGGCATTCCGGGCTTGGCGCTCACGGCGCTTGCTCAGCTATGGCCATAGCCTACAGCTCAAAAACCTCCGCGCCCGCCAAGGCGGCGGCAATCAGCGCATCCGTATCCAGCTTGCTCTCGCCATCCAAGATGATCTCCATCTTCGGCTTGGTGGCGGGGTGGCGGGGTGTAAACACGGTGCAGCAATCCTCAAACGGCAGCGAGGACGTTTCATAGGTACCAATTTTCTCCGCGATGTTAATGATCTCCTGCTTGTCAAAACCAATGAGCGGTCTAAACACGGGAATTTCCGCCACAGCGTCCGTGCAGGCGAGGGCGGTCATCGTTTGGCTCGCCACCTGCCCGATGCTCTCCCCCGTCACCAGCGCCTGCGCGCGTTCCTTGTGCGCAATGGCGTTGGCAAGGCGCATCATGTACCTACGCATGATGATGGTGGTATAATCCGCATGGCATTTTTCATGAATTTGCATTTGAATATCGGTGAAGGGCACCACATGCACGCGGATGCCGCAGAGGCTTTCGGACAGGATGCGCGCCAGATCAAGCACCTTTTCCCGTGCGCGCTCGCTGGTATATGGGAAGGAGTAGAAATGCACCGCGCTCATGCTGACGCCGCGCTTTGCAATCATCCAGCCCGCAACGGGGCTATCAATGCCGCCGGAGAGCAGCAGCGTTGCGCGACCGTTGGTGCCTACCGGCATACCGCCAACGGCAGGCACCGGTTGGGTATAAAGGTACGCCTTCTCGCGGATTTCCAGCGACAGCACCACATCCGGCTGATGCACATCCACCCGCAAATTCGGCAGATGCATGAGCAGGTACTCCCCCAGCTCTTGGTTCATGGTGGGTGAATCCTTGGCGTATCGCTTGTCACTGCGACGGGAGCTTACCTTGAAGCTGCCCTTGTGCTCCTTGAGCAGCTCTGCGGCTTGGGCGCAGATGGCGGCAAAATCGTCCTTTTCCATCTCGATGGAGCGGCACACGCTATGCACGCCAAAGACCTTCGTCACACGGCGAATAGCCTCGTCCATATCGCTCATATCGCTGACATAAACGCGGCTGTCATTGAGCCATACGCGGCCATTCACTTGCTTTACGGCATCACGCACGCGCTCCACCAGCATGCGCAAAAAATAGGGGCGATTGAGCCCCTTCAAATAGATCTCCGCAAATCGAACCTGCATAACCTCACGCACAGGCATTTCCTCCTTCATGTCAGCGGCGCGTAAACCTACGCAGCACTGTGACCGCCGCGATGATTTTTTCCGCAGTATACCGGATTTCCTCGGCGGTGTTTGAGGGGCAAAGGCTCAGGCGAATAGCGCCATCCATGTTCTGCGGCGGCTGGCGCATGGCGCTGAGCACTACGGAGCGCTTGCCCTTATGGGAGGAGCAGGCCGAGCCAGTGCCCACCAGAATGCCATCAGCCTCCAGCGCATGCAGCAACGTTTCAGCCCGCACGGGCGGGAATGCGATGCTCAAAATATGCCCGGCGCTCATGGGATCATCTGCCGCAAGGCCGATCACCACCGCCTGTGGCAAGGCAGCCGTAAGCATCCGCACAAGCTCCCTCTTCAGCGCGCGCATGGTTTGCTCCGCGCCCTTGGGGTAATGCTCCACCGCCGCACGCAGACCCGCGATGCCCGCCGTATTCTCGGTGCCGCTTCGCAAATTGTTCTGCTGACCGCCGCCCATCAGCTGGGGATGAACGCGCACGCCATCCCTCAGGACAAGCGCGCCAACGCCTTTGGGGCCATGAATCTTGTGCCCGCTAAGCGCGTATGCTTGCACATTCAGCCTGCGCAAGGAGAACGGTTGGCGCAAAAAGCCCTGCACGCCATCCACAAAGATGGCCGCCTGCGGCGCAAGCCTGTCGCGCAGCGCACAGACCTCCGCAATGGGCATGCATACGCCCGTTTCGTTACAGATCTGCATGGCGCAGATCAAGCGCGTGCGTGCGTTTAGCATGCCCTCCAGCGCGTCAAGATCAAGGCTTCCTTCCCCCGTCAGCGGTATCAAGCGCGGCTCAAAGCCGAAGCGCTCGCCCGCCTCCGCGCATGCGTTGCGCACGGCGGCATGCTCCGCCTGTGAATAGAGGATTTCTCCTTCGCCACGCTGACCTTGCAGCAGTCCAAAAATTGCGAGGTTATCACTTTCCGTGCCGCAGGAGGTAAAAATCACATTTTTTTCATTCGCGTCCAGTGCGTTAGCCACTGCCTGACGCGCAAGCCCAAGCTCCTGCTCCGCGTGCATTGCGGGCGCGTAGAGCGCGGAGGGGTTGTAAAAGCCGTCGCGCATGCAGCATAGCATGGCTTGTACGCTTTCATCGCAGGGTCTTGTGGTTGCGCTGTTATCCAAATAAACCTGCATCGCATGCGCCTCATTCGCGGTACGCGCCGCGTGGCAGATACTTTTTCACCATATCCACCAGCTCGCTTGAAGGCTCAAAGACGATCATGGTCTTGTTGCTTTCTTTTTGATAGTAAAAGAAGAAAAGCTTTCCATCGCGGTTCAAAAACCAATTTTTGCGCTTCATGTTGGGCATGTTGATGAACTTGCGGAACTCGTTGCTGTCCACGGGGCCAAAGGCCTCCACGTTCTTCACGCGCATGGTGCCGAGGCTCTTGCGCTTTTGGTTGTTAAAAACCTGAGCAAAGTCCAAATCCCCATTGGTGAAGGTGTATTCGTATTCCGTGCGCAGGCGATCCTTGCGCAAAAACAGAAGCACCGCGCTTCCTAGCATCAAAACCGTAATGACCAATGTCGGAATCGAAAAGCTTGCAAACAGCGCGGGCATCAGCGTCATGCCCAGCAGCGCCGTAACCACCATCATCACATTGGAAAGCACATAAAGCAGCTCCTGCATACCCTTATGCTGCTTTACCACCACTTCTTCCATAAAATGATCCATCGAAAAAATCCTCCTCTTATCAGATATAATTTAATAAGAACATAAGATAAACACCCGCGACTGCCAGCCCCACCAATGCGCCGCACGCAACCTCCACGGGCTTGTGCCCCACAAGCTCCTTTAGCTCCTCATCGTTGATCTGCTTGCCGTTGAAGAGCGCATCGCGCAAAATTTGATTGATTACGGTGGCCTGTCTTCCCGTTTCACGCCGAACACCCGCAGCGTCGTACATCACAATGCAGGAGAGCACCACCGCGATTGCAAAGCCTGGCGTTTGGTACCCATTGAGCGCGCCCGTAACGGCAGCGGCCGCTACCACCATGGAGGAATGCGAGCTTGGCATGCCGCCCGAACCATGAAAACGTCCAAAATCCCATTTGTGCTCCACCAGATAATTGATGGGGATTTTGAGCGCCTGCGCAACGAACCAGCCGATCAGCGCCGCAAAAAGCACATGATTATGAAACAACTCCGCGATGGAATGCAACTTGCAACCCTCTCCCTTTATCTCCATGATCCTGCGAGCGCACCAAGCGACGCGCGCCTCATACAGGATAACCTCTGTCTATCATACATCATTCACGCCTTGCGTACAAGGGTTTGTTCCGCCAGCTCGCGCAGGAATTCCGCGCGTGCGCCAAAGGCTGAAAGCGCATCCAACGCCTGTTCAACCGCCCTTCGCGCGTCCGCATGCGCGCGCTGTACGCCATAGACAGCGGGCCATGTCATTTTACCGCGCTGAGCGTCCATGCCCGTTGCCTTTCCAAGGGTCTGCGCATCGCCTTCCAAATCCAACAGATCATCCACGATTTGAAACGCGAGGCCGATGCCTTGCCCATAGACGCGCCCTGCTTGCAGCTGCTCCTCATCCGCGCCCGCGAGAATCAACCCCGCTGTGATGGGCGCGGTGAGCAAATCCGCCGTTTTGTGCAGGTGAATGTAGCGCACGCTCTCCTGCGTAGGGGGCTGCCCTTCCAGCTTTACATCCAGCGTTTGCCCGGCAATCATGCCGCGCACGCCTGCGCGCATGGCAATTTCTCGCACGGCGCGAAGCGTGCGTGCCGGCTCTCGCAACGCCGCTGGCGCGCAGAGCATGGTTTCATACGCCATGTTGAGCAAGCCATCGCCCGCGAGGATCGCCATGCCCTCGCCAAAGACCCGATGGTTGGTCGGCTGACCGCGGCGCAGGGCGTCGTTATCCAGCGCGGGCAGATCGTCGTGGATGAGGGAATAGGTATGGATCATCTCTAGCGCACACGCAAAGGGCAGCACGCTTTCCCAATCCTCACAGAGCAAATGGTACGCGGCCAGCAGCAGTACCGGGCGCAGACGTTTGCCGGGCAGCAGCAGGCTATAGCGCATGGCGCTGCGAAGCGGCTGAGGCACTGCATCCGCCGCAAGCTCCTGAAGCGTTGGCTCTGTAACGGGTGTTTCGTTCGCCTGGGCGAGCAGGGGATTTGCGCAAAGCGCAGCCTCTACCGCCTCCTGATACGCGTTCATGAGATCATCCTCCTCTTGTCAGGCGCAGCATGCGCCGCTACTCCTCAGGTGTCAAGCCATCCAGCATGGAGGGTTGCTGCGTCAGCTCCACGCTCTCGGACACAGGCTTGCCATCCATGCCCTGCCTGATTGCCTTCATGCGCCCCTGCGCGGATTCCAGCTTTTGTTTCAGCTGCGCGGAGAGCGCAATGCCCTCCTCGTACAGCTTGAGCAGGTCGTCCAGCGGCAGTTCGCTCTGCTCCATCTTTTCCGCGAGCGCCTCCAGCCTTCCCAGCCCATCCTCAAAGCTTGGCTCTTTTTTTACGGTCTTTGCAGCCATGGCTGTTCCTCCCTTGTTACGCTGAGCACCTCAGCCTCGATACTGCCATCGAAAAGGCGCACGCTCAGCTTGTCCTTTGGCGCGGCCTCGGCAGCCAAGCGCATGGGCTTTCCGTTGCGGGTAACGATCGCGTATCCGCGCCGTATGGTTTCCATAGGGCCGGCGGTACGCAGGTGAAGCACTGCCCGCTCCAGCGCCTGTTCACGCGCCGCAAGCCCGGACAGCGCGCACGCGTCGATGCGCCTACACGCCGCCAGCAGCCGAAGCTCCCCCTGCGCAAGCAGATGCCGTTCTCGCGTAAGCCTTGCCGCAAGGCAAGTCTCCATACGCTGCGCCGCCGCGTTCAGCCGCGCGAGCATCCGCTCGCCACGCTGCGCCGGAGAGCGTGCGCTCAACCGCTCATTGAGCTCGCCAAGCTGCGCCCGCTTGCGTTGCAGACCGCTTTCCATCGCGCGGCCTATGCGCGTCTCCAGCAAATTGACTCCCTCGCGAAGCGCCGCGCGCTCCGGCACCACCAGCTCCGCCGCCGCAGAAGGCGTGGGCGCACGCAAATCCGCCACAAAATCCGCAATGGTAAAATCGGTTTCATGGCCAACTGCGCTTACCACAGGGGTGCGGCACGCCACAATCGCGCGAGCCAAAGGCTCTTCGTTAAACGCCCAAAGATCCTCCATGCTTCCCCCGCCACGCCCCACGATGATCACATCCACCTCCGGATATGCGTCCAACAAGCGCAGGGCATTCACGATCTCCCGCGCCGCGCCATCGCCCTGCACCTTCACCGGGCACAGATAGAGCGGCATGCCCGGGTCGCGCCGCCAGCTCACACGCGCAATGTCATGCACCACCGCGCCGGTTTGGCTGGTGATGATGCCAATTCCCCGTGGCAGAAGCGGCAGCGGCTTTTTCAGCGCCGCATCAAACAGCCCCTCGGAAGCCAGCTTTTCCTTGAGCTTTTCAAAGCGCAGGTACAGTTCGCCAATGCCCTCGCTCTCCATGCCATCGGCATAGAACTGATACGAGCCGGTCTTGGGGTACAGCCCCACGCTGCCATACAGGCGAACCTGCTGACCGTTACACGGCTGAAAGCGCACCGTTGCCACCGCGGAGCGGAACATGGCGCAGTTGATGGCCGCGTCCTCGTCCTTGAGGGTAAAATACCAATGACCGGAAACATGCCGCTTCAAATTGCTGAGCTCACCGCACAAACACAGCCCGCGCAGCATGGGGTCGGCGGCAAGAGACTTGCGCACGTACTCGTTGAGCTGCGTAACGGTGAGCGTCAAGCCCTTCATTGCGCGGCCTTCTCCGCCGCCGTTACGGTATTATCCATGAGCATCGCCACAGTCATCCTGCCAACGCCGCCGGGCACAGGGGTGATGTAGCTCGCTTTGCGCGCCACAGCTTCAAAATCCACATCGCCGCAGAGCTTGCCATCCACGCGGTTCATGCCTACGTCCACCACCACCGCGCCCTCCTTGACCATATCCGCAGTGATCAGCTTTGCCTTGCCAATGGCAACGACCAAAATATCAGCACGACGCGTATGTTGCGCAAGGTCCTTCGTACGGCTATGGCAAATGGTGACCGTCGCGTTTTCCTGCAAAAGCAGCATCGCCATCGGTTTCCCTACGATATTGCTTCGGCCTACCACAACGGCTTCCTTGCCCGCAATAGCGATCCCCGCGCGCTTGAGCATATACAGCGCACCCTTGGGCGTACAGGCCACCGTGCAATCCAGCCCGCGCATCAGCCTACCCGCATTGATATCGTGAAAGCCATCCGCGTCCTTGTGGGGCAAAATAAGGGATAGCGCCCGATCGCCATCCAAATGCTTGGGCAAGGGAAGCTGCACCAGAATGCCGCTCACCGCCGGATCGACATTTGCGCGGGCAATGGCTTCCTCCAGCGCCTCCTGCGTAGTATCCGCAGGCATGCGCAACGTTTTGGAAGCGATGCCAAGGCGTTCGCATGCCTTTTCCTTATTGCCCACATAGGTCTGGCTAGCGGGATCATCCCCCACCAAAATCACGGTCAAGCCAGGGGTAATCCCCTTCGCCTTGAGCGCCTCCACGCGCTTTTGAAGTTCCGCCTCAATTTCCCCCGCCATCAGCTTGCCGTCCAACAGTTGTGCTGCCATCGGAATGCCTCCTTTACAAATCGCGCGTTTGCGCCAGAAAATGTTCCATGCCGATGCTCGCGACGCCCGCCGCATTATCGGCGCTGAATTGTGGTTGCCCAAAGAGCAGCTGTAGCGGCGCGCGCAGCTTGCGCAGACGCGCCATGACCAATTCGCGCAGAAGCGCCGAGGAAGCCACTCCGCCCACCACAAGCGCCTGCTGCACTCCCGCCTGCTCTGCCGCCGCCTTGAGCAGCCGCGCCACCGTGCGCGCCAGCAAATCGAAAACCTCCGCGGCAATGCGCTCCCGTGTAAGCACGCCTTGCGCAATCAGCCGTTGTGCCTGCGCCTCCGCGCCGGAAAAATGGCAGCGCAGGTCGCCCGGCTCCATACTCACCCCAAGTAGCGTTTCGGTTGGCTCTGTGCAGGTCAAGGCAAGCTTTTCCAACGCGGGCCCCGCCGGAAAAGGCAGACCCATCGCTACGCCAATCCGATCCACCAGCTGACCGGCGTGCAAATCCGCCGAACCGCCGATGCAGGTAAGGGCGTTTTCCTCGCAGCGCAGAAGCTCCGTGGTACCGCCGCTCAGGTGGAGTGCCACAAACGGCCCTTTCGGCTTTTCATTGCCAATCAACCCTGCCGCGATATGCCCACGCTGATGGCTGGTAAGGTACAGCGGCACGTGCAGCGCGCTCGCGAGCACCTTCGCATGCCCCAGCCCTACTGTGAACACTGGCATGTAGCTATCCGGCTCGTCCCGGGGCGCGCAGGATGCGCACACCGCCACCACCTGCTCTGCCTTTAGCACTGCGCTCAGCTCGTCCATCACAAGTGGCATTTGCCGTACATGCGCAAAAACGGCCTCGCTTTGGCGAAGGCCGCGCTTGCCTGCCTCCACGGGCAGGAGCAACCGGGAGGAGCAAATCGCCTTCCCATGCTCGTCCACCACCGCAGCGGACGTGGTATAGCAGCTTGTATCAAAACCAAGTACGACGCGCATACAACCATCCTTTACCAACGAACAACCCACATGCGGGCAGGGAATTCCCCCCTGCACCCCACAAGGCTTTGCCGACCCATCACGAGCACCAACGGAGCTCATGATGGGATTCCTAAGGGCAAAGCCCTTAGGCGGTGGGTCTGGGAGGCAGAGCCTTCCAGCATTCCCGTCCCGTTATCCTACTCCCGCTTGTCCCGCGCAATTGCGCCAAGAACGCCGTTGATGTAGCGGCTGCTCTTTGGCTCGCTGTATTGCTCAGCCAAATCCATCGCCTCGCTGATGGCTACGTTCGCGGGCACATCGGCGTTGTGATAAAGCTCGTAGGCCGCAAGGCGCAGAATGCTCAAATCCACACGCGCTACGCGGTTCAGCGGCCAATCACCGGTGCTGTGCTCCACAATGGAGCGGTCAAGCTCCATTTCGTGCTCCCGCACGCCCTCCAGAATGTCGCTGATGTAGCTTAACTCATCCTTGCTTGGGTTGAGCTTGCCACTGCCCTCCGGTTGTGCGATAGAGAGCTGTTCGTAAATCATTTCCAAGGTTTCATCATCGGCTTCCCCGCCGGACAGACGTTCATACAAAAGCTGCATGGCAGCCTGTCTGGCAATTGAACGCGCCATGGTACGCAACACTCCGTTTCAAAAATCAGTTTGCGGCTTATTCGCCCTTGGGCGGAAAAAGTTTGTTGATCCAGTTTTTGAGGATTTCACCTTTGTTTTGGTACGCGCCCAAAGCGTAGCCTGCGGCAAACAGCACCGCGACCAGCAACGTGCGCCAAAAGCCTAGAAACAGAAGCATAAATGCCACAGCCGCACCAAGCAGACCCATCAAAAGCCCGCAACGCGGCGTTCCCATGCGAAAGCAATCCTGCCTGTCATGCTGCTTGTCTTGCATTATTCCTTCTCCTTTTCAGCGGTCTTCTGCTCGTCATTCTCCTGCGCCGTGCCCTCGGCCATGGGGGTAGCTTGTTCCTCGGGCATGGGAAAATTCATTTCAGGGGCTGCCTGAGGCACCTCCACGGCGGTGCTGCCCTGAAACGCGGCAGCGTACTGTTCAGGCGTCTCGTTGTGCTTGAACATACGTTGTGCAAAGGATTCGTGCGCGGGCTCAGCGGCCTTTTCCGGCGATGCGCATTTTTCCACAACGACTTCCTGAATGGGCATTTCCTGAGCGGCCTGTTTGTTCACGTTGGTCTCCACCATCACGCGAACCTCCTGTACATCCACGCCGCTACAGGAAGTGATGTATTGCTTGATCTGCTTTTGCAAGGCATTTACGGTAAGCGGAATGTTGACGCCGCTTGCCAGCGTGATTTTCACATCCACCACCACACCAGCGCGGCTGCGATAAATGCGCGTGGTATTGACGTTTAGCTCATCGTGCGAATCCACGCATTTCTTGACCATGTTCTCCATGGCATGCATGGAAATGCTCATGTCGCCGTATTCCGTATGCTGAATGATAAAGCCCTTCTCGCCCCCGCGGCGAAACAGCAGGTAGATGCCGTGGATACCCAACAGGCACGCAAGGAGAGCAACCGCGATCATCACGGCGCGCTGCCAAAGCTCAAAGGGGCCTTGCAGCTCGCTTACATCCAGCTTAAATGGAAAAAAGCCAAGGCTGAATACAAGCAAGCCAATGCCAGCAAGTAAAATGAGCAATCCTCCAAACGCGATGAGCACCCTGTCCCAGAATTTGATTTTCATTGGTAGGATCATCCTTTCCCAACTACGAACGGGTAAAAAGGAAAAGCAACGCCGTTCGGAGCCTATGCACCGCCCCGAACCGGTATTGCCTGCAAAGAATTATTTTTTTGCTGTTTCTTCCGTATAGGGTTCCTCAACCTGCGCTGGCTCATCGTGCGCTTCCGCCGGGGTGGGTTCGCCCTCAAACTCCACATGCACGGGTTTTGCGGGCTGATCATCCTTCTTTTCGTTAACGGGTGTGTTGAGGGTTTCTAGCCCCACAAGGGTTTCTTTGTTTTCCTTTTCAAAGCTCACGCCCTGCACATGCACATCCACGCGAACCACGTGCAGACCCGTCATCCCCTCAATGGCTCTGCGTACGCCCTCCTGCACATTGAGCGCGGCGGTTTGGATGGGCGTGCCATATTCAATCACAAGATACAAATCGACGGAAGCTTCCTCCGTGCCGATTTCCACCTTCACGCCCTTGGTAATATTTTTGTTGCGGCCAAAAACCTCGGAAATGCCGCCGCTGGTGCACATGCCCGCCACACCCTCTACCTCGTTGGCGGCGACGCCCGCGATGATAGCGATGACTTCGTTTGCATATGTAATGGTGCCTGTGGAATCTTCATTGTGTTCCAAGGTCAAAGGCAGATTGTCCTTCTTCGTGGCCATCTCTTATCCCTCCTGCGGATTGGAGCCGTTCAGGCTCAAAAATACCCGACACGCTTCTCAGTATAACAGATATTGCGCCGAATGACAATCAAGCAAGTGAATTTGTTATTCCACGCATTTGATCTTTAGCTGATCGAGCTGTTCCATCGGCACGGGCGCGGGGGTTTCCATCATAAGGCAGGTGCCGTTTTGAATTTTGGGGAAAGCCAATACATCGCGCAGGCTTTCCGCGCCGCCCAAGATCATCACAAGACGATCGATGCCAAAGGCGAAGCCGCCGTGCGGAGGCGTGCCGTACTGGAACGCACCAAGCAAAAAGCCAAACTTCTCCCACGCCTGTTCCTTGCTAAAGCCAAGAAGCTTGAACATCTTCTCCTGCACGTCACTTTGGTGAATGCGGATGGAGCCGCTGCCCATTTCCACGCCGTTCATGACCAAATCGTAGGCTTTCGCGCGCACCTCGCCGGGATTGGTATCCATGAGGGGAACATCCTCTTCCATGACGTTGGTAAAGGGGTGGTGCATCGCAAGAAAGCGGTTTTCCTCCTCGCTCCACTCAAGAAGCGGGAATTCCGTAACCCATAGCAGGTCGTACTTGGATTTGTCGATGAGCTCCAGCTGCCTGCCCAGCTTCAAGCGGAGCTGACCCATGGCGGTAAGCGCCACATATTTCTGATCTGCAATCACAAATATCGCGTCGCCCGGCTTCGCGCAAAGCGTGTCCAGCAGACGCTGCATGCTATCGCCCTGCATGGCCTTAGCAAAGCTTGAACGCAATGCGCCGTCATCGCCTAGCACCGCCCACGCCAAGCCTTTCACATGGTAGGTCTTTACAAACTCGCCCAGCGCGTCAAGCTCCTTGCGGCTCATTTTGCCCGCGCCCTTTGCGCAGATGGCGCAGAGTGTCTGGCCGTTTTCCAGCGCGTCCTCAAAAACTTTGAAGCCGCAGCCTCGCACGATTTCGTTCACGTTGCAAATTTCCATGCCAAAGCGGGTATCCGGCTTATCGCTGCCGTAGCGCGCCATGGCATCGCGCCAAGTGATGCGCGGCAGGGGAAGCTGAACATCAATCTGCATAAGCTCCGCAAACAGGTGCGAATAAGCACCCTCCACCACGCCCTGAATATCCTCGGGGTCGATGAAGCTCATTTCCATATCGAACTGCGTAAACTCTGGCTGGCGATCGGCACGGCCATCCTCATCGCGGAAGCAGCGCGCCACCTGATAATACTTATCAAGACCCGCCAGCATCAGCAGCTGCTTATAAATCTGCGGGCTTTGGGGCAGCGCATAGAAGGCGCCGGGCTTCACACGCGCAGGCACGAGGTAATCGCGTGCGCCCTCCGGCGTGGACAAGGAGAGGATGGGGGTTTCCACCTCAATAAAGCCTTGCTCATCCATGTAATCGCGCAAAAACTTGATCACCTTGTGGCGGAACATGAGCATGCTTTGCATGCTGGGGCGGCGCAGGTCAAGATAACGGTACTTGAGACGCAGATTTTCCTGCTCCTTGGTATCGTCCTCAATATAGATGGGCGGCGTCTTGCTGGTGTTGAGGATTTTGGCTTCCTCCGCCATCACCTCAATCTCGCCGGTCTTGAGTTTGGGATTCACAGCCTCCGCGGCGCGCAGACGCACCGTGCCGTGAATCTCCACCACATATTCCCCATGCAGGCTTTCCGCAATTGCAAACAGCTCCGGCGCAAGGACATTGCCATCAAACACAACCTGCGAAATGCCCGTGCGGTCGCGCAGCCATACGAAGATGATGCCGCCCAAATTGCGGGAACGCTGCACCCAACCCTTTAAAATAACGCTTTGGCCTTCCTGCACGGCGGTAAGCTCGCCGCACATATGCGTACGATTGTTCATGTGTAACCCTCCATGCCTTATCGGCTCATATGTTCCTGTAAGGACGCGGGCGCGTCCGCAAGGGCGGTCTCCCATTCTTCTTTGGTACTCATATCGCGCAGCTTTACAACACCCTTTTGCACCTCGTCCTCACCAAGGATGGCCATATGCTTTGCGCCAAGCTTATCCGCGTATTTGAACTGTGCCTTGAGGCTGCGACCCTGATGATCCATATCGGCACGCAAGCCCGCCGCGCGGAACTGCTGCGCAAGCACAAAGGCATTGGGCGCAAGCGCCTTGCCCAAGCAGGCCACAAAAACCTCCGGCGCTTCCTCCCCCACCGCAAGCTTGCATTCACCCTCGCCCAGCTGATCCAGCAGCAGCAGCACCCGCTCAAGCCCCATGCCGAAACCAACCGCCGGAATCGCAGGGCCGCCAAGCTCCTCCACAAGGCCGTCGTATCGCCCGCCGCCGCACACGGTCAGCTCGCCGTTTGGCGTTTGGGTGATCACTTCAAAAACGGTCTTTGTATAGTAGTCCAGGCCGCGCACAATGCGTTCGTCCACCTCATAGCGAATGCCCGCACGCTCCAGATAGAGCTTCAATTGCTCAAAATGCTCCTTGCACTCCTCACAGAGGCAGTGAAGCATCACGGGCGCATCCGCAAGCTCGCGCTTGCAGCTCTCTTCCTTGCAATCCAGCGTACGCATGGGATTGATCTCAATGCGCTCCTGACAAGCCTTGCAGAGCCGGTTGCGCTTTTCCCCAAGATATTCGCGGAAATGCTGCTGATAGGCGGGGCGGCAGTTGGGGCAGCCGATGGAATTGATGCGCACAGACAGGTTTTGAAGCCCAAAGCGATCCAGCAGGTTCACCACCAGCACGATAAGCTCCGCATCCGCCGAGGGTTGCGAAGCGCCGAAGCACTCCATGCCAAACTGGTGATGCTCGCGCAGGCGACCGGATTGCGGCGCCTCATAGCGGAAATGGGGAACATTGACATAGTACATTTTCATGGGGAGCGCCTGCGCATAGAGGCCGCTTTCCAAGAAAGCGCGCACCGTTCCCGCCGTGCTTTCCGGCTTTAGGCTAATGCTGCGCTCGCCCTTATCCATAAAAGTATACATTTCCTTGCGCACCACATCGCTGCTCTCGCCTGACGAGCGCGCAAACAGCTCGGTATGTTCAAGCACTGGGGTGCGAATCTCGCGGTAACCAGCCAACAGTGCGGCCTTGCGCATTTCAGCTTCCACGGCTCGCCAGCGAGCGCTCTGGGTCGGCAGAACATCCTTCATTCCCTTAAGTACGTTGCATAGCATTGCGTTCACCTCATTCAAACCCTGTGAAAAGTCACAGTTGATAGAATTATACACGTGTTTTTTGTGAATTGTCAAGGAAATGGTTAAATTGCGGAAGCGGCGTCGGGAGCGGCTTGCGCGCTTGCAGCCTCCCCCTCCTCAAACACAACCTCCGCCATGGCAAGCTGACCCGCGTTGAGCCGCTCCACGCGCAGCGCCTTGCGCTCCAGCAAAAAGAAACCCACCGCCTCCCACAGTGAAAAGGTCGCGGCGACGGATAGAAATTCGGATAGCATGCGGTTGACCTCGTGCTTGTTGATCATCATGGAAGCGCCAAGCAGCATCGCGCCCAACAGCGCGAGCGATAGCGATTCCAGCATGTTCACGCGCAGATCCAGCCGTTTATCCATCAGGTGCAGCGCATAATGCGCCTTGAAAAGTCTGCTGATCTGCTCCCGCTCGGCTTTGGGCGCAGCCGCAAAAACAATGCGCAGGGGGTATTGCACCGGTATGGGATAGGCCATGCGATCGATAAAATCATAGAGCGCGGGGGCAAGCGTTCGTTGTTCACCGCTGGACATCGGATCAAACAGCCCCTCCGGGCAGCGCACCGCGATGCGCGCGCAGCCCTCCGCATCCAAGCGGGTTTCCTCCGTAAAAACGTCCAGCGACGGCAGCGCCCGCTCGTAGCTCGCCAGCCTTTGCAGCCATTGGCTTCTTTGGCGTTTATAAACACGATTCATATGCGGCTCTCCTCTTGAAAACGGTTTACGGCGAAGCCGTGGCGCGCTGTTCGCCGCCTGCTCCGCCGTCATGCTGTAGTGTGCATTCAATTTTCTTTTTTCACGCGCGAGCGCTCAAAAATCAACCGTTCGCCGCGTCGTCGGATTTGTCCTCGTCCTTTGGCAGGCGAACCGTCACGCTACAGCCCTGATCGGTGCTATCAATGGTGACGCCATAGGGCGCGCCATAATGCGCCCTGAGGCGCGCGTGCACATTGATCAGCCCAAGCGACTTTGCGGTTTCACCAATGGTGGTATCCTCCACGCTATAGCGGGCGAGCGTATCGCAGATGTCGGCAAGCTTCTGGGGCGGAATGCCCGGCCCATTATCCGCAACAATGATGAAAAGGTCGTTTTCCTCGCTGTATACGGTAATCGAAAGCGTCACCATCAACGCGACGGTATCGGTTGCGTACTTGCTGGCGTTTTCCAACAAGGGCTGCAAAATCAGCTTTGGCATGCGGCATTTCAGCAGCCGATGATCCACGTCCGTGCGCACGATGATGCGATCCGGAAAGCGCATCTTGATGATATTGATGTAGTGGTTGGTCTGCGCCAGCTCTTCCTCCAGCGCTACAATGGAGCCGCCCTTGATGGAATAGCGCAAAATGGCGGCTAGGCTGATGGCAACGGAGCGGATATGCTCCTGATGGCAGAGCTGCGCCAAGGAGGCGATCAGGTTGAGCGCATTGTATAAAAAATGGGGATTGATTTGGCTTTCCAGCACGCGCATGGCAATGCTCTTTTGCTGCATGCGCACCTCATATTCGCGCTTGGCACTGCTGTTTAAGCGCTCAATCATGGCGTTGTAGCTTTCACGCAGCTGGTCAAACTCGCTGGTCACGCGCACGTTTTCCGCAATGGGCAGCAGGTGGTTTTCCCCGTGCTTCGCGTTATCCATCGCCGATGCCAATTCGCGCACATTATTGCCAATCTGGCTGGAAATCATAAGGCTAATGAGCAGATCCCCTAGCAGCAGCACGCCCAGCAGCAAAAGATAAAAAGTCAGGCGCTGCATGGCCGGCTGATCCCAAGAGGAAATATTTTGATATGCAACGATGCTGAGCCGCGTTTTTTCATGCTGGAGCATGGCGGCGGCAATCTGCTTTGTGCCGCTCTGCATGCTTTTCACGTCATCCTTAAGCGGCTTTGCGCCTTGCAACGATTGGCTGTCAAATACCCAATCGCCCGTGTTCCATAGCAGCTGATCATCCTGAAGCAGCGCAAAGGAGCCACTGCCCGTGCATTGCAGCAACGTGTTATTCCACAGTGCTTTCAAATCATAATCCACCTGTGCGTACCCGATGACCTCCGTGCCAAGGGTGTTGACCAGCGCGTAGACAACGGGCAAAATGACCGTGCCCGTGGTGCTGGGCTGCACAGGCGCAACATAAATGCGCTCGCCGGATTTTTCCATGCGCGCGCGCCATTCAATGCTGTTTTGCTTGCTGAGGCTTGGAATGTAGGATTGCTGATAAGTAGTATCGTCCTGCGCATAAAAAATGACTGTTAGTACGTTGTTATTGAGGCTGGTGGTGTGGCGGATGGCAGAAAGCATGGTGCGTTCATCCTCCACATAGGATAGGTCATAGCTTTCATGGCGCGTCTGCAAAATGCGCGCAATGTCCTGATCCACCAGATGCAAATAGGCAATGCGCCGCGTTTCTGCCATCATCCCCTCCACGCCCCGCAGCAGAAGCTGTGCATCGCTTGCAAGCGTTGCGGAGGTTTCGTTAAGCAGCTGCTGGCGCATGGAGGCGGCGTAATAGGTGGTCGTCAGCGCATAGGGCAAAAAAATAAGCAGCACAAACGCAAAAAGCAGCCGCTTGCGCACGGACAGAAAAAAGCCATGCTCTTTTGGCATAGGCACCCTCCCCTGCTGCTTTTTGGCGCACCGGCACGGAAAGAGGCGATGACCGCCCCGTCCGCGCCGATGCGCAGCCGTTGTGCCGCTATTGCAATCAGGCGCGAAGCGCTTCCATCACCCAACGCAGGTGATCGCGGCTGATATCGCCGGGCACGGTGCAATCCGCTCCCAAAATAAACGGCTTTCCAGCCATTTCAGCCACAGCGGAACGAACCGCCGCCTGCACCGCCTGCTGATCGCCCGCATACAGCGGATGATCCTTACGGTTATCCATGCCGCCAAGCAACACGCTGCCCGGAAAGAGCGTTTCGCCCTCGGTCAAGGAAACGCCTTCCACGCCTACTCCCCAATTCTTCACGCAGGTAGGGTAATCCTTCCAATAAGACAGATGATTGGGGTTTCCTGCCCAAGAACACATATGCAAGATGTTATAGGGGCTCGCCGCGTTGGCGGCCTTCAGAATTTTTTCCTCCGTGGGGGCAATGATGCGGGCATATTCCTCCGCCGTCATGCGGCCGCGCTCCGCGCCCTGCACGCTCTGGTAGATTCCGTCGCAACCGCCCTCGGCGATCACCTGCTGCGCAAGCCATGCCATGTCATCGCCAATGACGCTCATCGCATGGATCAGCGCACCCTCGTCCTCGTGTAGATGCGCCATCACGGTTGCATCCCAAGAGCGTCCGGCAAGCGCCTCTGCGGTAAACACATCGCGCTCGCGCACAATGTTAAAAGGGGAAAAGACATTGAAGAAGGTGCAGCACTCCCCCGCCAAGGCCTTGTTGATCTTGCGGCAGCGCTCCACAGAGCCTGTAAAGAACGGGTCGTCATGCGCCAGAGGCTCAACCTTGCGCCAGTCCGCCGCACAGGTGATGGTGGCGCGGATCGGGTAATTCAGCCCATCGGACATAATTTTGATAAAATCGAGGTCCACATCGTGATAATAGTCCAGATGTGCCTGAACGCACGCGTCGCCTTGCGTCTGCTCGCCGTTAAAATGGAACCAGAAGGATGCGGGTACACGGTCGGCGATCTTGCCGTCCATCACGGTGAGCATGCGCTCTTTCTTGTTCATGAGAATGCCTTCTTTCTTTGCGCTTGGCGCAATGGAATTCTATATGGTAGTATAGTGAGGTTCGAGCGCCGACACAAGAGGCTTTGACCTGATTGTCATGATTCTCACATGCAATAGGTCATTTCCGTTATACTTTTCAATGGACGCACTTACTATAATGGATGTTGGAGCGATGGGAGGTGGTTATTTTGCGCAGGAAAAAGCATGGTTGGATCCTATGGCTGCTGGCAACGCTCGGCTTAGGGTGCGTCATTTGGGGAGCGTCGCGGATGCTGCTTGCACCCCAAAGCCTTCCCACTCAGACAAAGACGCTGGAATTTTACCAGCAACGCGAGGAGGCCATGGCGGCGTTTGTCAGCGTGATTGAAGCCTACGACACCCGCACGGCTGAAATTCAACAGATCAACATCCCCGCCGCGCAGGAGCTTTT
Source organism: Clostridia bacterium (assembly GCA_036652695.1). Lineage (GTDB taxonomy): Bacteria > Bacillota > Clostridia > Christensenellales > Aristaeellaceae > Limiplasma. Next base: position 30,990 of record JAVVVJ010000018.1, read on the forward strand.
GGTGGCGCGCATCCAAAATGGCGACACGCCCGATATCTTCACCGATTGGCCTACGCAGCGCAGCTTTGCCAGCATCGTAAGCCAAGGGCTGGTGGCGGATTTGAGCGACCTGCCTATGCTTGCAAGCGTGGACGAGCGTGCGCTATCCATGGCAAGGCAGCCGAATGGGCATGTCTATGCGTTGCCGCTCAACTATAACTGCATGGAAGTCTACTATAACCGCAGTTTGTTTGAGCAGCTAGGCGCTCAGCCGCCGCAAACACTGGACGAGCTTTTTGCGCTATGCGAACAGTTTAAGCAAGCGGGCATTGTGCCAATGGTCTTTAGCATCCGCGATCACGGGCGAACCATGCACATCGCGCAGCTGCTGTTTGCGATCCTTGTGGATGATTATTTGGGTAAGCTGGAGCGCCTTGCAGACGATACCATCACGCCCGATGAGCTTGATGAGCTGGTACAGGCAATGCGCATCATGCGCCGCCTTTACGCACAATCCGGCGCGCTTACCGATGCCGCGTATACGCAGTATGAGGCGTGTCAGCATTTCGCAAACGGCGAGGCCGCCATGTTTATCTCCGGCAGCTACGCGCTCAACACCATCGCAAGCTTTGAGGGAACCGCGGTATTGGACGTGTTCCCACTGCCGGGCTATACGGCGGAACGCAAAGTGATGCTTTCCAGCATTGATACGGCGGTCTGTATCTCCAGCCATACAGAATACCGCGAGGACGCGCTCGCGTTTTTAACCTACCTTGCCACACCGGAAACAGCGGCGCTCTACGGCTCGCTTGATAACGCCCCCACCTGCATCCGCGGCGTAAAGCAGCAAAATCCATTGACGCAGAAGATGAGCGAGCATATCAAAACGTACGATAACGCAGAATGGATGAAGAGCCGCTTTCCTGTGGAGGTTGTCAGCCGGTGCAGCGAGGCCTTAGCGGTCTATTTGCTTACTGGCAACGAAACCGTCTTTTGGGTTGACATGCGCAACGCCCTTCGCAACGGTCCGATCATTGTAAAATAAACACAAACGGCGCGAGCGTCATACGGATCGGGAAAGGAGCACCAACGGCATGCGCTTTTTATTGGTAGAGGATGAATACTACGCCCGTAAGGCACTGCGGCAAAGCGTGCTCTGCTGGCAGCAGAACGCCGTGGTCGCGGAGGCGGAAAACGGTGTGGCGGGCTTGGCGCAATGCAAGCATTCGCCCTTTGACGTGGTGCTGATGGACATCCGCATGCCGCAAATGGACGGCCTGACGCTTGCCAAGGAGCTGCGCCCGCTCCTGCCGGACGCCTATCTCATTATGATTACGGGCTATGGCGAGTTTGAATACGCGCAAACCGCGCTCCGGCTTGGCGTAAAGGATTATCTGCTTAAGCCCGTGGAGGATGACGCCCTATGCGACGCCCTCACCCACGCGCAGGAGCACTGGGAGGCACTCCAAGAACGCCGCGAAACCGAGCGTTCGTCGGAACGCCTTCGCGACGAGCTGTTTGCCCACCAGCTCCACCGCTTTTTAAGCGGAGAGGGCGAGGATCACCCCGGCGCCATCGTTGCACAGCTGGACGGGTCAGCGGATGCGCCCTGCGCTGCTGTGCGTGTGTTTAGCGACTCTCCCATGAGCGAGAACGCAATTGACGCGCTCAAAGCCGTGGTGCGTGAGCTGCCCGCCGCGCGCGGCTATCCGCTGCCGCAGGTGCGCGGCGATTGCGGTGTTTTGCTGCTGATCGGTGGCGCGACTACCGTTGCTCAGCTCGCGCGAGCCATTCAAAGCGGCATGGAAGACCGCCATTTTGAAGTGCGCGTTGCCATCAGCGAGGTTTGCGCCTTATGCGACGCGCCCAAGGCCTATCAGCAGGCGCAGATGGCGCTGGATTACCGGCTTTTGCGCAAGGAGCGCATTTTCTGCTATGGCGAGCTCGCGTCCAAGGCACGCTACAGCTGCCCATGGAGCACGGGCGATACGGCAGAGCTGATCCTGCTGCTCACGCAGGGCGAGGCGCAGCGGGCGCAGACCTTGACGGCGCGCGCGCTGGAAGAGCTGGAAAAGGTGGAGGAGGCATCCGTCGCCGCGTTGCAGGACATGCTTCACCAGCTTTGCGCTTGCTTCAACCGCGTCATTGAGCAAGCGATGCGGGAGGCGGAGGGCGATGTGGAGCTCTATCATGTGGAGTTCTCCATGGCGGATTACGCCTCCTTGCCACAGCTACAGGAGCAGCTAAACGCCACCATCGTACAGCTCTGCGGCCTGCGGGAGCGCGTGCAGACATCCAGTGCGGATGATGTCGTCGCGTACTTGCAGCGCTACATCGATGAGCATTATGGCGAAAACGTATCGCTCAAGGAGCTGGCAGAAACGCGGCTTTACTTGAACCCTAGCTATGTAAGCCGCATGTTTAAGGCCAAAACGGGCGAATCCTTTAAGCGCTCTCTGACGCAGGCGCGCCTGCGCAACGCCTGTGAAATGCTCCGCTCGCGAGATCGCAGCATCATGAGCATCGCCAGCGAATGCGGCTATGCGGATACCTCGCAGTTCATTCAGCTCTTCCGCAAGCAGCTTGGCCTAACGCCTAGCGTATACCGCACCACCCATGGAAGCCCGCCGAATACATGGCCCCACAGTGAGCCCACAGACTGTTCGAAGGAAAATCCTTGAGAAGCCGTTTGTGATTTTGGAAAGGATGGATTTACTTATGATTGATTACGAAGCTCTCTTGCACCGCGAGGTTGCGCCCGCGCTTGGCTGCACAGAACCGATTGCGGTTGCTTATACGGCGGCATGGGCCGCCAAGACGCTTGGTGCGCCCGTGGAAAAAATTCATGTGCTGGGCAGCCGCAACATCCTCAAAAACGCCATGAGCGTTGGCATTCCGGGCAGCGGCATGGCTGGTCTCCCCATCGCGGCGGCGCTTGGCGCATTGGGCGGCGACGTGGAACGCGGGCTAGAGGTGCTGGATGGCATTACGCAGGAGCAAGTAGCGCAGGGCAAGCAGATGATCGCCAATGGTCAGATCACCGTTGCGCAAAAGACCAATGTGGAAGCGCTTTATATTGAAGTAACCGTCAGCGGCGGCGAGCATAGCGCCACGGCCATCGTACGCCAAAAGCATACGCAGCTTACGGAGCTTTCCCGCGATGGCGTGGTGCTCCTGCATCAGGACGTTGCCGCCACAGAAAAGGCCGCCGACACGCTGGAGGGCATGACCGTGCAGGATATTTTTCAGTTCTGCAAGACCGTGCCAGTGGAAAGCATTTCCTTTTTAATGGACGGGGTTCAGATGAACCTTCGCGTTGGCGAGGAGGGGCTGCATGGCGGGTATGGCATGTCCGTAGGGCACAATTTGGCCTCCGGGCTGAACTCGCAGCTGCTTGGCAGCGATATTGGCAGCATCGCGGTAGCAACGACGGCAGCAGCCTGTGACGCGCGTATGGCGGGCGCTCCGCTGCCGGTGATGAGCGTTGCGGGCAGTGGAAACCAAGGCGTGGTATGTACGGTTCCTGTAGCGGTCTTTGCCCAAAAAAGCCACGCAAGCGATGAACTGCTCCTGCGTGCAATTGCCCTCAGCGACCTGATTACCATTCACCTGAAACGCGGCATCGGCCGTTTGAGCGCCCTTTGCGGCTGCGGTATCGCGGCAGCCGTGGGCGCATCCTGCGGCATTCTGCTCATTTTGGGCGGCAGCGAGCGCCAGATTGAATACACCATCAAAAACATGGCGGCCAACATCACCGGCATGGTCTGCGACGGGGCAAAATCCGGCTGCGCCGTGAAGGTGGCTACGGCGGTCAGCGCCGCGGTGCAATGCGCGGTGCTTGCCATGAACAACGTCTATACGCCTTCCATCGATGGCATCGTAGACCGCAATGTGGAAAAAACCATCGCCAACATGGGGCATGTGGGGCGTGATGGCATGGCGCAGGCAGATCAGGTTATTTTGGACATGATGACCGCAAAAATCTCATAAGTCACAAATCACACATTCGATATGTCATGTTCCACACATGCTTTGCGCGTTGCGACGATGTACAATGTCCTTATCAGAGGACGGTGTAACGCACCGAAAAATAAGGAGGATCTTCAAATGAAAAAGGGATTGGCTTTCCTATTGGCGCTTTGCATGCTGCTCAGCGCATCCGTCGCATTTGGCGAAACCAAGATCGAATTCTTCCAGCAGAAAATGGAAGAAGGACCGCAGCGTGCTTACTCATTGGTTATTGAGAAGTTTGCGGCAGAAAACCCCGATATCGTGCTTGACCTCAACACCGTGCCGGACGCTGGCACCGTGCTCATGCAGCGCATCTCCACGGGCGATATTCCCCCCCTGTTTTCGGACTATCCCACCCAGATGCAGTTTAAGCAAAAGATTGCCAATGGCTACATCGAATGCCTGGAAGGTCAGGAGTTCCTGTCCCGCGTAAATCCCGGCATGCTGGCGCTCGGCCAGAACACCGATGGCAAAAGCTACGCTCTGCCGCTGAGCCAGAACTACATCGCGATTTTCTACAACCTAGACATCTTCGAGCAGGCCGGCATCACCGAGCTGCCCAAGACTTGGGATGAGCTGATTGCGCTTTGCGACACGCTCGTTGCCGCCGGCATCACCCCCTTCTCCTTTGGCGATAAGGACGCAGGCCGTGTGGGTCATTGCTTCCAGGCGCTTTCTCAGGCCACCTACGCCGACACCGTTGACGTGCTGGTGAAGGTTGTGGCGGGTGAAACCACCATTGCCGAAAATGCCGAGCCCTTCCGCAAAATCGGCGAGCGCCTGCTACAGCTTCACGAGTACGCGCTGCCCGATCCGCTCGGCACCGCTGACACCGTGATGTGGGAGAACTTCGCCAATGGCAAGTCCGCCATGTGCATCACCGGCTCCTATGCCCGCGGCACCATCATGATCGCCAACCCCAAGCTGAACCTTGGCGCGTTCCCCATTCCGGGCGATGTGTATGACGAAAGCCCCCTGCTGACCGGCGTCGACGCGGCTCTGTGCATCAGCGCCGAGGCGACGGAAGAGCAGAAGGCCACTGCAATGAAGTTCCTTGAGTTTATCTCCCGCCCCGAAAACGCGCAGCTCTGGTCTGACACGGATGGCGCACCCTCCTGCATCCTTGGCACCACCTACAGCGACCCCCGCGTTGCTCCCGTCATTGAGAAGGCCGCGACCGGCGTGGTTTGCGACTGGTTCGGCTCCAAGGTCATCACGCAGGTGACCAGCGAAATCTATCAGGTTGTGCAGGGCTTGCTGCTGGATGGCGATCTGGACGCGTATATTGCGGGTCTGGATGAGGCGATCGAAGCGGCCGCCGGCATGTAACAATTGTTCCGTTGGGGCGTCCCGCGTCAGGGTTCCTCTCTCCGACGCAGGGCGCCCCATCCTTATTCACACCCTTTCCCCCATTTTCCATGCAGGTTGATTTCTCAATGAGGCGGTGATATGCGTGCAACATAAGCGGCTGAACGCGGATCGCGTAACGTTTTTTTCCATCACGATCCCCGCGGTTTTGCTTTATACGTTCTTCTACATCTATAGCGTTATCATGGGTATCTTCTACAGCACCACCAACTGGGATGGTCTGGCGCGGAATTACGATTTCGTTGGACTCAGTAACTATGTTAAGGTGCTAACAAACAAGAGATTTTTCGATTCGACGCTCATCACGATGCGCTATGCGTTGCTGATGGTGGTGGGCATCATCGTTATTGGCGTGCTGCTGGCGCTCGCGCTCAACTCCATCCTCCGTTGCAAAACATTTCTCAAATCCGTTTTCTTCTTCCCCGCGATGATCAGCTCCGTTGCCGTTGCGCTCATCTGGGATCAGATCTTCTACCGCGCGCTGCCAAACGTCGCCCAGCTCTTTGGAATGGCGACGCTCAATTCCCCGCTTGGCGATCGAACGCTGGCGCTATACGCGGTCATCTTTGTAAACCTATGGCAGGCATTGGCGCTGCCAACGATCATCTTTTTGGCAGGCATGCAATCCATCCCCGGAGAGCTGTATGAATCCGCTGTGATTGATGGCGCCACCAAGTTCAAGCAATTTCGCTATGTAACGCTCCCCTACCTTGTGCCCACCATCACCGTGAACGCGATTTTGGCGCTCAAGGCTGGCATTACGGCGTTTGACTACGCATTTGCGCTCACAAAGGGCGGCCCGGCGCGGTCCACCATGCTGATTGGCATTCGCATTTACACGGACGCCTTCGGCGACACGCCGAATTTCTGCGTTGCCAATGCCGAAGCGGTGCTGCTGTTTGTGGTAATCGCACTGCTGAGCGTTGTGCAGATCTATGTATCCTCCAGAAGCGGGGTGAACAAGGCATGAAAAAGCTGCAAACGATACACGCGGACGGCATGGTGCAGTCCCGTACTGAAACGGTGATTTGGCATTCGCTGCGCAATCTCCTCTTGTTGATTGGCGTGCTCGCCGTACTTGGGCCGATGTACCTTGTGGTGGTAAACGCGTTTAAAACCTTAACCGAGGCTGGGCAGGATTTCTTTGCCCTGCCGGAGAAATGGACATTGGACAACGTCACTGCGCTGCTTCAAAGCCAGAACTATTTTCATTACGTTGGAAACAGCGTGCTGGTATCCGTGGTTTCGATGCTGGTGGTCGCGGTGTTTGTGCCGCTGGTTAGCTATGCCATTGCGCGTAACTTTCAGCGCCGCTACTACAAATTCCTTTACTTCTATGTGTTGCTAGGGCTGTTCATCCCGTCTCAGGTCATTTTGCTGCCAATCGTAAAGCAAATGGCATCGCTCAACCTGATGAACCAGTGGGGGTTGATCCTCCTCTACATTACCTTTAGCCTGACGCGCGGCGTGTTCCTGTTTGTCAATTACATCCGCGCATTGCCCATTGAGGTGGAGGAGGCCGCGCAGATTGATGGCTGCACCGTGCTGCAAACGTATTTCCGCATTGTGGTGCATCTCATCAAGCCCATGATTTCCACCTTGATTATCATGGACGTGCTGTGGTATTGGAACGACTTCATGCTTCCGCTGTTCCTGCTGAACAAATCCCGGTCGCTATGGACGCTGCCGCTGTTCCAGTACAATTTCAAAACCGAGTATTCCTTTGATTATCCCATGGCTTTTACCGCCTATCTGCTGGCGCTGATCCCGGTGCTTGTGATCTACTGCGCATGCCAAAAGCACATCATTAGCGGCCTAACAGCGGGTGCGGTAAAGAGCTAACCCACACAAGCAAAAGGAGGAGCCTTTATGGAAAAAATACTTTTGGGAAGCAAGCTGCCCAGCGCCCCCATTGCACTTGGATGCATGCGCATGGCGGGCGTCAAGGATGAGCGCGACGCGGAAGCGATTGTCAAGCTCGCGCTTGAGGAGGGCATCGACCTATTCGATCACGCCGATATCTACGGCGGCGGCGAATCGGAGCGCATCTTTGGCCGCATTCTGAAGAAAAACCCCGGCATGCGCGATCAGATGCTGGTGCAGGGCAAGTGCGGCATCTGCAAGGGCTACTATGACGCATCCAAGGAACACATTATGGAAGCGACAGAAGGCATTTTGGCACGCCTTGGCGTGGACTACCTTGACACGCTGCTCCTACACCGCCCGGATGCGCTGCTACAGCCGGAGGAAGTTGCGGAGGCATTCCTTACGCTACGCGCGCAGGGCAAGGTTCGCTACTTCGGCGTCAGCAACCAAAACGCCGCACAGCTCGCGCTGCTGGAGCGTTACCTGCCTAACGAGCTGATCCTCAACCAGCTCCAATTCTCCATGGCGCACACCGGAATGGTAGACGAGGGCGTCAATGTGAACATGCACACGGAGCACGCGGTGATGCGCGACGGCTCAGTGCTTGACTACTGCCGCCTGCACGAAATCACCATTCAGGCATGGTCGCCATTCCAATATGGCATGTTCGAGGGCGTTTTCCTTGGCTGTGAAAAATTCCCCGAGCTCAACCGCGTGATTGACGAGCTTGCCGAGGCGAAAGGCGTTACCAATTCCGCCATCGCCGTAGCGTGGATCATGCGCCATCCCGCAAAGATTCAAACCATTGTGGGCACCATGAAGGCACAGCGCCTACGCGACATCTGCGCCGCCTCGAAAGTGGAGCTTACGCGGCAGGAGTGGTACCAGCTCTATCTGGCGGCGGGCAATCCCCTGCCATGACAATTCAAACATGGATGCGGGAGCGCGAAGCAGAAATGCTCGCGCTCCTTTCGGAGCTTTGTGCGGTGCCCAGCATAAGCGGCACCCCGGAATGTGAGCGCGCGCTGATGCTAGTATTACAGCGGGCGCAGGAAATGGGCTTTGAAGCGCGTCACGGCAAGGGGCGCTACGGCGTAGTGACCATGGGTAAAGGCGACAAGCGGCTTGGCATGATCGCGCATATGGACGTTGTACCCGCTGGCGAAGGCTGGCAGTATCCGCCCTTTGGCCTGACGCGCGTAGGCGAATACGTCATTGGGCGCGGGTCACAGGATAACAAAGGCGCGGCAGTGCTGGCGCTATATATCATGCGATACCTGCGAGAACAAAACGTGCCGCTTGGCGGCGCGCTGGAGCTGATTTTGGGCACCTCCGAGGAGGACGGCATGCAGGACATGCAGGACTACCTTGCAAACGAAGTGCCGCCTGACCTTACACTCGTGCTGGATTGTGATTATCCTGTCTGCTATGGGCAGAAAGGGCATTACAACGGCACAATTTGCGTGCCCGTCAGCTCTTCCGTGATCCGCGCCAGCGGTGGCGCGGTACCCAATATGGTGCCCGCGCAAGCCTGCATCACGCTACTTGATGAGCGGCTACAGGAGCATCTTCTTACCGCCACGGGTGTGGCGAGCCACGCCGCCAGCCCGCAGCAAGGCGTAAACGCAGTACGAAAACTGCTGCACCTGCTGCTCAACGGCGATTTTCCCATCGACGCGCTCACCCGCCATAGCATTGCGGAGCTTGCGGAAGTGCTTGTGGACGATGCGGGCGCCGCCTTTGATCTCAACCGCAGCGATGCAGTCTTTGGCGCGACAACCATGGTAGGAAGCGTATTCAGCGTGGAGGACGGCTGGTTGACGCTATCGCTTGATATGCGCTTCCCCGCGTGCTTGAGCGCACAGACCGTTGTGCAAGCCGTGGACTGCTATGCGGTCAAGCACGGCATGCAGGTGCGAAAGGTAGCTTGCAGTGACGCCTTCTACATCAACCCCGAGGACGCACAGGTACAATGCATGATGGAGGTATACCGCGAATGCACTGGGGATGCCCGCCCCGCCTTTGTGATGGGCGGCGGCACCTATTCGCGCGCTCTGCCCCGAGCCGTCACGTTTGGCCCCTCCATGCCCCACGCGCTGGATCACGTGGGACAGGTGCTGCCCAAGGGACATGGCGGCGCGCACCAGCCAGATGAGGCGCTCCACATCCCTTCCTATTTGGAAAGTGCAGGGATTATTGGCACAGCAGTGGAACGGTTAAGCTGGAAATTGTGATCATTCATGAAACAAAAAGCCAGCCTGTTTTTACGAACGCACAGCAACCCTGTGCGGAAGTAGAAGCAGGCTGGTTTTTTGATGAAATTTTTGTGACATCGAAAAAACGGCAGTAAATGTGAGTCTAATATAGTGAAGGATACGGAAGCGA
>JAVVVJ010000019.1:0-38883 GCA_036652695.1 Clostridia bacterium
AACGCCCGCCAACGAATGGGAAGCCGCCGTACCGACGCCCGAGCCTGCCGCGCAGGCCGACCCGCCGGCTTACGATTTTGGTCTGGCGGAGGAACATCTATTGTCCCTGCAACAGGAACTTCGCGCACAGAAAATCCCCGTGGTCATTTTGCTGGAGGGCTGGGCAGCGGCGGGCAAAGGCACCATGGCGGGCGAATTGCTGGAAGGCCTCGACCCGCGCGGCTACCACGTCTGCATCCCGCAGGAGCCTGACGATGAAGCTAGTAGCTACCCGGAGTTCCGCCGCTTCTGGATCAACATGCCCGAGCAAGGCAAGCTCACGCTGTTCATCGGGGGCTGGTACGAGCGCCCCTGTGCCGATTGTGTGGAAAGCAAGCGGGGGCGGCATGCGTTTGGGGCGCGGCTGGAGCGTATCAATCAGATGGAACATATGCTCCAATGTGATGGCGTGCTGCTGCTCAAATTCTTTTTGCAAATTCCACACAGGGAGCAAAAGCGCCGCCTGACGAAGCTTGCATCCAAAAAGCTCACGCGCGACCGCGTTTCCAAAGCGGATTGGGCGCAGAACAAGCATTATGACGAGTGGCAGGCCGTCTACAATCAGGCCATGGCCGCCACCAGTGAAAGCGGCGCAATGTGGCATCTTCTTCGCGCCGAAAACAAGCGCGAATGCAAGCAGCAGCTCTATAGCACCGTTACTGCGGCCTTTGAGCAGGCGCTAGAGGAGCGCAAGGCGGGTCTGCGCCTGTGGGATACGCCCGCTCTGCCGGATTGCGAACCCACGCCCGTAGAGCCTATCGCTCCGCTTTCCACCTGCATGCCCTTTCAGGCGGTGCAGGGCGATTATAAGCAGGCGCTGCACGACGCTCAAAAAAAGCTGAATGCGCTCCAATACGAGCTTTTCTGCCGCCGCATCCCCATGGTGCTCGCCTTTGAGGGCTGGGACGCGGCTGGCAAGGGCGGCAGCATCCGCAGGTTAAGCGCCGCGCTGGATGTGCGCGGCTTCACCGTCATCCCCATCGCCTCCCCCACGCCGGAGGAAAAGGCGCATCACCACCTCTGGCGCTTTTGGAAGATGCTCCCGCAAAAGGGTCATATCGCCATTTTTGACCGCACATGGTACGGTCGCGTCATGGTGGAGCGCATCGAAGGCTTCTGCACACAGGCGCAATGGCAACGCGCTTACGAGGAAATGAACCTCTTCGAGCGCGAGCTGGTGCAAAGCGGCGCCATCGTGCGCAAATTCTGGCTACAGATTGATTCCGATGAGCAGCTCAAGCGCTTCGTGGCACGCCGCGATGATCCGCAAAAGCAGTGGAAGATCACCGATGAGGATTGGCGCAACCGTGAAAAATGGCTCGCCTATGAAACCGCCGTCAACGAAATGCTGCAAAAAACGCACACGGCGCACGCCCCATGGATCGTGGTGGAGGCAAACAACAAGCAGTACGCGCGCCTCAAGGTGCTCCATTCTGTCATTGCCGCCATTGAGGAACGCCTCATACAGGATAAAAAGCAAAAGGAGGAGAAGAGCCATGCATAAGCGCCTATCCATCGGCTACCAGCTCTATTCCGCCCGCGAGGATGTTGCAAACGATATGGAAGGCACGCTTGCCCAGCTTGCCGACATGAACTATCAAGGCGTGGAATTTGCGGGTTTTTTTGATCACAGCGTGAAGGATATCCATCGGCTGATGAAAAAAACCGGCCTGACCCCCATTTCCAGCCATGTCCAGCTGCGGGAAATCCGCGAAAATCCACATGCGGTCATCGCCTTCCATCAGGATATCGGCTGCCCGTACATCGCCGTTCCCTCCCTGTCGGAAAGCGACCGTCCCGGCTCCAGCGGCTTCGCCGCCGCGCTGCAAACCCTGTACACCTTTGGCAGGCTCTGCAAAAAGCATGAAATCACCTTGCTGTACCATAACCACGATGTGGATTTTGCCGAGGTGAGCGGTCAAGCCGGGCTGGATTTTATTCTGGACGCGATTCCCGCAAACTTGCTGCAAACCGAACTGGACACCTGCTGGGTGCGCTGCGCGGGTGCCGATCCCGTGGCCTACCTGCGCAAATACGCTCAGCGCAGTCCGCTGGTGCATGTCCACGATTTTGAGGGCGTGCTCGGGGAGCGGCCGCCCTATGCCCTCACTGGGCTGGATGCCACCGAGCCAGCCGTCCCCGCCAAAACGCCGTTCATGTTCAAGCCAGTCGGATATGGCTGTCAGGATATGCCCGCGCTGATCGAAGCGGCAAAGTTCTGCGGCACGCGCTGGCTCATCGTGGAGCAGGATGAAAGCCTGGAGCGCCCTCCGCTGGAGGCCGCCCGCATGAGCGTGGACTATCTGTTATCACAAAACTTGAACCGATAGATAAAGCAAAAAGCGGGTGCAAGGGATTTACTTCCCCGCACCCGCTTTTTGATTGTCTCTATTTTTTCTTTCCCACGGCGCTTGCCACTAAGAACGCCAAAATGTTCACCACCACAACGCTCGCCCCTGCTGGCGTTGCTAACGCATACGAGCAGCACAGCCCCACAAAGTAGCAGCACACCGATACCACTGCCGCCAAAATCGTTACGCTTCGGAAGCTCTTGCACACCCGCATGGCCGTAAGCGCCGGAAAAATAACCAAGCTGGAAATGAGCATCGCGCCCATCACCCGCATGCCCAGCACAATCGTAATCGCGGTCAAAAACGCCAGCAGCATTTGATACGTCTCCGCGCGCTCCCCCGTTGCCCGCGCAAAGGTTTCGTCAAACGTAATCGCAAAGATTTTGCGGTAAAAGACAAGAAACAGCGTAAGCACCACCAATGCCAGCACTACGCTCAGCTGCACATCGCTCTCGCTCATCGCCAGCACGCTGCCAAAAAGGTAGTTGTTTACATCGCTCGTCATGCCCGTGCTCAGTGAAAGCACAATCACGCCCACCGCCAGCGAGCCCGTCGAAATCATCGCGATCAGCGCGTCCCCTTTGAGCTTTCCCGTGCTGCTCAGGCGCAGCAGCAAAAACGCCGCCAGCACCACCACAGGGATCGTCACCACCATAGGGGCAAGCCCCAGCGCCGTTGCTACCGCCAGCGATCCAAAGCCCACATGGCTCAACCCGTCCCCAATCATGGAATAGCGTTTGAGCACCAAGCTGACGCCCAGCAGCGCCGCGCATAGGGATACCAGCACCCCTACAATCAGTGCGCGCACCATGAATTGGTAGCTAAACATCGTTTCCAGCATCTCAAGCATGCGCCTCGCCTCCCGCAAACGCCGCGCCCAATGGCGACCGGCAGTACTCTTCCGCCGTGCCAAGGAAGGTTCGCCCATGCGCCATATGCAGCACGCGCGTCGCATAGCTCAGCGCCACGCCGATGTCGTGCGAAATCATCACGACGGTCAAGCCCTTCTCCCTATGCAGCATCTCAATGACTTCATACATTTCGCGCGTCACCAGCGGATCCAAGCCCGCCACAGGCTCATCCAGCAGCAGCATGGTCTTGGTGGCGCAAAGCGCGCGCGCCAGCAGCACGCGCTGCTGCTGCCCGCCCGAAAGCTCCATAAAGCTCCGCTTGCAAAGCGCCTCAATCCCCATCAAGCCCATGTTAGCCTGCGCAGTGCGCCTTTGCGCCGCGTTCAGCCAAGGTGCAAAGCCTCTGCAGCCGGAGGTCACCACCTCCCACACCGATGCGGGAAAGTCCTTCTGCGTTTCCGAACGCTGGGGCAAGTAGCCAATCTCGTTGCGCTGCAAGCCATCGCCATAAACCACATGACCCTTAACGGGCGTCATCAGCCCCAGCAAGCCCTTCACCAGCGTGGATTTGCCGGATCCGTTCTCCCCCACAATGCACAGGTAATCTCCGCGCCGCACCGTCAATGTCAGCCCGTCCACCACCACATGCCCCTCATAGGCAAAGGTGGTTTGTTCACAGGAAATCAGCGGCATCAGTTCAAGGCCTCCCTCAGCGCGTCCACATTGCCGTGCATCAAGCTCAGGTACGTTGCGCCGCCGGCCAGCTCGTCAGCGGATACGTTGTGGCAGCTGTGAAATAGTCGCTCCTTCGCGCCTGTCTCGGCCGCCAGCACATCGGCAGTTTTGCGGCTGGAAAATTCAATGTAGAAAATCACCGGAATCTGTTCCTTTTGTACCTCGTCCACCAATGACATCACGGTTTTTACGCTGGGCTCGCTGTCCTCGCTACAGCCGGGAAAAGCCGCGTCATAGCGCAGGCCGTAGGCGTCCACAAAATACCGCAGCGGAAACCGATCCCCAAAGATGATCAGGTCGCGCTTGCCGCTTTTCACCACGTCCTCAAAGGCCGCGTCCAGTTGATCAAGCTCCCCTAGGTACGCTTGCAGCGTTGCTTCAATCTCTGCGCCGCTAGCCGGCGCAAGCGCCTCTAGCCGCTTCGCCAGCGCACGCACAATCAGCATCGCGTTCTTGGGCGAGGTCCATACATGCTCGTCCAGCTCCACCGTTTCCTGCGCATGCTTGTGCGCTTCCCCGCCCGCGCTCTCTGGCTTCATGCTGGAGCTGTGCTCCTCCGCAACAGCGGTTACGCAATCCATCAGGCGAAAGGTCTCCGGCGCATTTTCCCCCATGGCTTCCAAAATGCTCTCCACCCACGCGTCGCTCTCGCCCCCTACATAAAGAAACAAATCCGCGTTCTGGATCGCGATGATGTCCTGCGGGGTGGGCTCGTAGCTGTGGCTCTCACTGCCCGGCGGCAGCAGCAGCGTCACGTCCGCGGCATCGCCCGCCATTTGGCGTGCAAAGTCATAGGCAGGAAAGACCGTCGCGATTAGCTTGAGGCGACCATCGCTCTGTTCCGCACTCGCGGTGGACGCGCCCCATGCGCCTTGCGGCAGAGGCGCGGTCAGCGCCACCGCGCAAAGCGCCGTCATCAGCAAGATGCCTACCATTTTCCGGATTTTCATAAAGCTCCTCATTTCTGTTCCTCGTTCTTATGGGCGGCGCGGCAGGCCTCGCAGCAGCCATATAAAATGGTCTGCCCCTCATCCAGCGTAAAGCCGTGATGGCGAGTTAAGTGCGCCGCAAAAGCCTCCACCTCATCGCAATGCAGGTGCTCCAGCGCGCCGCAGTAGCTGCAACGAATATGCAGATGGCTCTGTTTGCATGGATTGTACTGAAAGCGCGCCGCCTCCCCGCTATCATGCGGCGTATAGCGGCGCAGCACATAAGCGGCGCACAGGCGCGCGATAGCGCGGTACACCGTTGTCTGTCCCACGTCCATTCCCTGTTCCAGCAGCGCCGTGTACGCTTCCTCCGCCGTCAGGCAATCCTCTGCCCTTTTGGCAAAAAGCTCCGCGACAGCCTCCTGCTGGCGCGTCTGGTAGTTCCCTCGGTTTGACATACAGCAAAGCATCCTTTTCCTGCATACAAGGCATTCGTGTTGAAAATGATTTTCATTTTCGTTTTGAAAGTATACACGCCCTTTGCACGCTTGTCAAGCATGGGCTCATGTTCGAAATTTCCTTCTTTTCCCATCTTGTCTCATAGGATTCTCATCCAGCCCGCATTGCCTCACACCCAAAACTATGCTATACTGTTTTTTGGCTATTTGCAGCCAATACAAGCATGAAGTTGGAGAAACGTTTGAATGAAACCAATGGCCAAAAGGCTTCTCAGCTCTCTTTTTTTGCTCTTTACACTCGGCGTGGTGCTCTACATCGGTTTAAGCGGCAACGATTTAGCCGAGCTTCTCGGCGCACTTCACTCCATTAGCCCCGTCTACTTGCTGCTGTGCCTGTTCAGCTGGGCGCTTTATGTGCTTACGGACGCGCTTTCGGTGCATGTATTTCTGCGCAAGCAAGGCTACCCCATCGCCCTGTGGCAGAGCCTGCACGCCGCCATGACGGGGATCTATTACTGTAACGTTACGCCCGGCGCATCCGGCGGCCAGCCCCTTGAAATGTACTGTTTAAGCAAGTACAAGGTGCCCATTGGCATCAGCGGGTCCGCTATGGTGATTAAGTTCATCAGCTTCCAGTTCATGCTGCTGCTCTGCGGTTCCGTGCTTTGGGTTGCCAACGCGGGCTTTGTAGCGGAGCATACGCAGGGCGCGCTGTGGTTTGTGCTGCTTGGCTATATCGTCAATTTTTTCTCCATCGGCATGATGCTGTTGATGGCCATCAGCCAAAGAGCCGTTCGCTGGGTCATCCGGGTTTGCATTCGCCTGGGCGTGAAGCTCCACCTTTGCAAAAACCCCGATTCCTCCCGTCAAAAATGGGAAAACCACTGCCAAAGCTTCCTCGAGAGCGTCCAGCTTGTGATCCGCCACCCGCGCGAGGTTCTTGTGCAGTGCCTCATTGCCGTTGCGCAGCTCTTTTCGCTCATGCTCGTAATCGTTGCCATCTATCATGCCTTTGGGCTTACTGGCGCCGGGTTTTGGGAACTTTGCACCATGGGCGTGCTGCTCTACATCGGCGCCAGCTACACGCCGCTGCCCGGCGCGTCCGGCGCGCAGGAAGGCGGCTTTGCGGTGCTCTTCAAGGGGATTTTCCCCTCTGCCCACCTCTTTGTTGCCCTGCTCCTTTGGCGCTTCTCTACCTATTATTTGAGCGTGCTCGTCGGCGCGGTGATGACCGCCGTGGAAAACGTTCGCAGCCTGCGCAAGTCCCGCACAGTACCAAAGCAAGAGGGTGTTACAGACGAACATTCCCGCCCATGACCGCCTTTTTTCCAATCGCGACCTTGTTCGCCTCATTATCCCGCTGGTAATTGAGCAATTCCTCGCGATTTTTATCGGCATGGCGGATACCGTCATGGTCAGCACTGTTTCAGAATCCGCCGTATCCGCCATATCGCTGGTGGATAGCATCAACGTACTGCTGATACAGCTGTTTTCCGCGATGGCTACGGGCGGCGCGGTTGTTGCCGCGCAATACCTAGGCAGGCGCGAACCCGAACACGCCTGCAGCGCCGCCAAACAGCTCCTTTACGTATCGCTGGCGATGGCGCTTGTGATTGCCATTCCCTCCATCGTTTTTTGCGACCCCATCCTTCGCTTTGTCTTTGGCAACCTCAGCGAGGGCACCATGGCCTACTGCCGCACCTACTTCTATATCTCTGCCCTCAGCTACCCCGCGCTCGCGCTGTATAACGGCGGCGCGGCGCTCCTGCGCGCCATGGGCAACAGCAAGGCCAGCATGTACACCTCTGTGATGATGAACCTCGTCAACGTCGGCGGTAACGCCTTGCTGATCTATGGCCTGCACATGGAGGTTGCGGGCGCGGCGATTGCCTCCATGCTCTCGCGCGTGCTGGCGGCGGTCATCATGATCAAGCTGCTGCTGAACCGTTCCTCCCCCATCCACCTCATCCGTCCCACCAAGCCGGAGCCAGATCCCCGCATGATCCGGCGCATTTTCAGTCAAGGCATTCCCAACGGCGTGGAAAACAGCATTTTTCAGGTTGGCAAGCTGCTTGTGACCGGTATTGTGGCTATGTTTGCAGAGTCCATCATCGCGGCAAACGCGGTCTCCAACAATATCGCTACTTTGGCCAACCTGCCCGGCGCCGCCATTGGGCTTGCCATTGTCACGGTGGTTGGGCAGTGCGTAGGTGCGGGCAATCAGGCGCAAGCGCGCTATTATTCCATGAAGCTGCTTAAAATCACCTATGCGTGTATGTTTGTGACCAACGTATTGCTCTTTTTCTTTGCACGCCCCGTGGC
The DNA here is from genome assembly GCA_036652695.1 of Clostridia bacterium. Taxonomy (GTDB): domain Bacteria; phylum Bacillota; class Clostridia; order Christensenellales; family Aristaeellaceae; genus Limiplasma. The sequence continues at coordinate 7,686 of JAVVVJ010000019.1, forward strand.
CGGTCTGTTTAACCTAAGCCCCGAAGGGCTTGATGCCTCCACCGAGGTACTTCAGTTCTTCGCGGTTTGCGCGGCCTTCCTGTGGCCCGCAAGCTTCACCGTCCCCAACGCGCTTCGCGCCGCCGGGGATGCAAAGTTCACCATGATCGTAGCAGTGCTGTGCATGTGGGTTTTCCGCATCGGCTTTAGTTACCTGTTCGTTTACGGCTTTGGCATGGGTCTGCTTGGCATTTGGGCGGGCATGGTGTCGGATTGGATTGCCCGCGCGGCGCTGTTTGCATGGCGCTACCACAGCGGTCGCTGGCTCACCAAAAAGGTAATCTAGCCCGCGCTATAGCCCCGCCTTGCGCGCTTGGCTCATCTGATCCTTGCGCGGAATGCTGTAGATTTTTCCGTCTTTTTCAAACCGCGCGCCAGTTTGACGAAAGCAAAAGGGCACCTGTTTGCGCTCGCACTGTGCCTTCATGTCCAGCGCCCACTGATAGCGCATCAGCCGCGCATCAGGCCCGCTTTCGCCGCCAATGGCCACCTGCTTGATTTGCGCATCCAGATACGCTTCCAAGTTGATTTGCTCCAGCATCGGCTCACAAATAATCATCTTATGTCGGATGGGCAGCTCTCTAAAAAACGGGAGTCGCTCATCCGCTTTTGCTTGGTTTTCACAGGTCACGCCGATGCGCACATTGGGATAGCCGTCGCCCCAGTCCTCGGGCAGCTGCTCATAAAAACGCAAAATGCGCTTTGTGATAAAAAAGAAGGTAAGGTCGGCGCGCGCGCGTATCATCTGCCACGCCTCCGCACGCCAAGGATCGGCCTGCTCCAGCAAAAAATCCGATGTGAAGCAGGTATAAACGAGCTGCGGCCCCTGCAACGCATCACTGCCGTCGCGCTTCTTGCGCACAGGCAAAGCAAACTCCGCATTTTTGCTCACCTGCGAAGCGTCCAAACCATAACGCTCGTCCCGCCGGTATACATAGCAATGCATGCATCCCGGGCTGTATTTCACGCATCCGTGCCACGGGTTCCACTCCGCCATAGGTTCGCTCCCTTTCTCCACGCAAAAATGAATGGAATCATTATACAATACCTTCCGCAATGCGGCAAGCTTCGCTTCGCCTCGCGCCTCCGGCGTACCGCTCGACAGAAAGCTCGCCCACGCGCGTTTGTCCAATTTGTTACTTTTCTCCAGCAAGTCTTGCAATGATTCAGCGTTTTTGATACACTCATGCTGCGCGTAGGGGAAATCACACGCGCTAGGGAGGGGCATATGACAGATATTACAATCATTGGAGCCGGTCCGGCGGGCTGGTCGTGCGCAATGACGGCGCGCATGCGCGGGCTGAGCGCCACCGTTATTTCACCTCAGAATGACACCGGGCTTTTGCGCAGCGCAGAGCGTATCGATAACTATCCCGGCATGCCGCAAATTTCCGGCGATGACATGCTCAAGCTGTTCCGCGAGCAGGCGCTTTCCTTGGGAGCAGAGGAGCGTAAGGGTCTGGTTCGGCAGATCATGCCCCACGGAAATGAATTTATGCTGTTGGTGGAGACGGATGTGGCAGAAAGCAAAACCGTGGTGCTTGCCATGGGCGCGGCTCGGCCTGTGCTTCTGCCGGGCGAGGAGGAGCAGGTCGGCCGAGGCGTCAGCTACTGCGCCACCTGCGATGGCATGTTCTACCGCGGCAAGCGCATTGCCGTGCTCTCTACCTCCTTGCAGGGCGTTGAAGAATGCGATTTTCTATCCAAGCTCGTAGGCGAGCTGGATTACTACCGCATGAAGCCCCATAACACCGACCGTCTCGCGCCCATGGCAACCCTTCAGCAGGAAAAGCCCAAGGCCATTGGTCGTGACGATGGCGGCCTCACGCTCACCACCGATCAGGCAACCCATTCCTACGATGGCATTTTTATCTTCCGCGCGGCGATGCCGCTGAAAATGCTGCTTGGCGATCTGCGCACCGAGGGCAGCTATATCCCCGTGGACAGGGATATGAAAACCAATGTACCCGGCGTGTTCGCGGCGGGCGATTGCACGGGCAAGCCCTTGCAGGTGGCTAAAGCAGTAGGCGAGGGCAACATTGCCGCCATTGCCGCTGCGGAATATATTGCAAAACATGGATGATCCAACCGTATTCACTCGTTGTATAAGCGTAACATGGTCGGCATAGGCTGGCCGCACGATAGAGGAGGAACCAAGCAATGAATAAACGGAGCGTAAAAAAAATCCTTTCGTTGATCCTTACCCTTTGCATGACAACGCTCATGGCGTCCGGCGCGCTGGCAGAGGCGGCACAACCGGCGGCAGCGCCGGCAAATACCGCGGATTTTGAGGTTCTCAACCCCCTGATGGATTTGATCAGCGCGGCGTCGATGTACTCCGTAAACGCGCCCGAAACCGTTCCCGGCGCGGATGGCACGCTGAGCGTCCCCTTTACCGATGCGTTTTTCAAGCTGGGTCAAACAATGGGCGCAGCTTTGGGCATAAACGCCGAAATGCTCACCAGCACCGATGCGCAAGCCAATTATCTCAAGCAAGTTTTCGCCGCGCAGCTTCCCCAGCTGGAGCCCGTTGTGATGACCAATGATGTGAACGGTTATATCGGCTTTCACCCCGTAACGGTCAATAACGCCACCACAGACGGCGGCATCCAAATCGTGGGTGAGATGTACCTAGGCGCTAAAAACCTTGCCGAAATGAGCGAAACCGAGATTGGCCAAACGCAGTGGCTGGATCGCGGCATCTTCACCTTTCAGAATGACCCGGCGGCGCTCAACGGCTTCCGCCTCACGGGCTTTTCCATTGGCACGGAGCTTAGCATGGAAGAGGCTCTGCAAACCTACTTTGATGAAATCGTTGTAGAGTACGTCAATGCCAACCTTGGCTTCACGCTGCTGTACCCCTCCGTATTCACCGATGAGATGCTTGTGGAGGATGCGGACGGTGTGTCCGCCAGCCTCCCGGATGGCAGCATGGGCTTCTTCGCCAAGCGCGTAAGCAATGTCAACGGAACCGATCTGAAGGATTACGTAGGCATTATCGCCAACGGCATCACGGATTCCGTTTCCAACATCAACGAAGAGTTGAAATGCGGCACCGTCTCCTACACAACGGACGATGGTATGGCCGTGTTTGACGTGTACATTCTCACGGACAAATACATCTATCAGGCGGAGCTTTCCTACCCCAGAACCAAGATGAGCGAATATAGCATGTACAGCGCCTATCTGGAAAACAGCTTTGTGGTAGACGAGGTATCCGTTGGCTAAGGGTATGCTGCAAAAGATGCGCGCCTCCTTTGTGGCGTTGATGATCACTTTGCTGTGTACGGGCACGGCGTTTGGGCAGGGGCTGGAGGAGCGCCTTCCCCTTTGCGGCGAGCGTTGCTGGCCCGATGGTGTAGACGAGCAGGCGGCGTATATCTATCGGTATACGCTGCCCCAGTTTGCAGGCGATGGCGCGCAGCCAATCAATGCGTATTACAGCGCTATCGGCGCGGATATGGCCGACGCCATGGTGGAGCAGAATGCCCAGCAGGCGCAGGATGCCCGCGACGAAGGCATGCCGCCCCAACTTACGGAGCTTGGCTACCGTGTGACGCGCAATGATGACCGCTACCTCAGCGTGATCCTTACCTCCAGCCAGCTTATGGGCAGTGCTGGAAGCGATACGCTGTCTGCCATGACCTTTGCCCGCGATGGCATTTATGCCGGGCAGCCGCTGACCCTTTCACAGGTGCTAGGGCTGGAGCAGGAGGGCGACGAGCTAAGCACGGAGGAAAGCCTCGCCGAGCGCCTCGCCTACCAGCTTGTGTGGCAGAATATCCAACAAAGCAGTCAACAAGTGGATGGCGATTATCTGGACGGCCTCAGCGAGGCTGGCCTGCGCACCGCCTTTAGCCCGGAATCGGATTTCTATCTGGATTTGGATGGCAACATCGTATTTTTCATTCAAGCCGGCGTTGTGGCTGGCGAGGTGGCCGGTATCCTGACCTTCCCCTTTTCCTCTGCCGAGCTGCTTTCAGCGGCATAAGAAAATAACCGCACGCCAGAAAATCTGGCGTGCGGTTTGCATTTGCACTCACACAACCCCGCCGTCAGCCGCCCTTTAACGGCTGCGGGAGGTGGAACGTTTGGGAACGCCGCGTGCGCCACGTGCGCCATGCGTCTCTGTGCGGCGGTTGGCGGGTGGAGCATAGCTCTTCGCGCCTTCGCCCCGTCCATGCTCGCGCGACACGCGCCCGTGCGATGCCAAATCCCGCGGCGGCACAAGGTACTCGCTGCCAAAGCCGATCAAATCCTCACGCCCGCATAGGCGAAGCGCCTCGCGTACAAGCGCTTGGTTGGCTGGGTTGCGGTATTGCAGCAGCGCGCGCTGCATGGCTTTTTCGTGTGCGGTTCTGGGCACGTACACGGGCTTCATGTCGCGCGGATCAAGGCCCGTATAGTACATACAGGTGCTCAGCGTGCCCGGCGTGGGGTAAAAATCCTGCACCTGCTCCGGCTGATGGCCGATATCGTGCAGGTATTGGGCAAGCTCCACAGCGTCGCGCAAAGTGCTGCCGGGGTGGCTGCTCATCAGGTAGGGCACTAGATACTGGTGAAGCCCAAGGCATTCGTTCACGTCCTGATATTTGGCGGTGAACGCCTCGTAAACCTCGTGGCGTGGCTTGCCCATCTTGTCCAGCACATTTTGACTGACGTGCTCAGGCGCAACCTTGAGCTGCCCGCTCACATGGTACTTGCACAGCTCCGTCAAAAAACTGGGATCGGGATCAGCCATCAGGTAATCAAAGCGGATGCCGGAGCGGATGAATACCTTTTTGACGCGCGGAAGCGCGCGCAGCTTGCGCAGCAGATCGCAAAGCTCGCGGTGGCTCACACGCAGGTTCTTGCAGGGGGATGGGTACAGACATTGGCGATTCTTGCACGCGCCCTCCTTAAGCTGCTTTTCGCAAGCCGGAGCACGGAAATTGGCGGTGGGACCACCAACATCATGAATATAGCCCTTAAAATCCGGGAAGGTCGTCAGCAGCGCGGCTTCCTTTAGCAGCGACTGCTCACTGCGGGAGGTCACAATCCGCCCCTGATGAAACGTGAGCGCGCAAAAGCTGCACGCACCAAAGCAGCCGCGCACGGCAGAAAGCGAAAAACGCACCTCGCTCAAAGCGGGCACGCCGCCAAGCGGAGCATAGCTCGGGTGCGCAAGGCGGGTAAAGGGCAGCTCGTACACCGCATCCAGTTCCTGACGGGAAAGCGGCATGGCGGGCGGGTTTTGCACAAGGTAGCGCACGGCGTCCTGCTGTTGGCACAGCGTCTTTCCGCGCACGGGATCCTGCTCCTCGTATTCCTGCAAAAAGGCGCGCGCATAGGCCGCGCGGTCGGTGGAAACCTCGGCATGGCTGGGCAGCAAAAGCGCACACTTGGGCGGCTCCTTTGCCATATAGCAGCAGCCGCGCAGGCTGGGCAGCTCGTGCGCGGGCATGCCGTTGCGCACCCAAGCGCAGCAATCCAAAATGGTTTTCTCGCCCATGCCATACATCAAAAGGGTGGCGGCGCTATCCACCAGCACACTGCGGCGCACCTTATCATCCCAATAGTCATAATGAGAAAAGCGGCGCAAAGACGCTTCCACACCGCCGACCAGCACAGGCACGCCGGGGTATGCCTCATGAATGCGGTTGCAGTAGACCGTAACCGCACGATCCGGCCGCAGACCCGCCTGCCCGCCGGGCGCATACGCGTCTTCGCTGCGGCGCTTCTTGGCGGCGGTGTAGTGGTTGACCATGCTGTCGATCACGCCGGAGGTCACCAAAAAGCCTAGCTTTGGCTTGCCGTACCGCTTAAACGCCTCCGCGCTGTGAAACTCCGGTAGGCATAAAAGAGCTACATGATAGCCCGCGTTTTCCAGCACGCGGCTGATGATGGCATGTCCAAACGAGGGATGATCCACATATGCCTCGCCCACCACGTAGACGAAATCGGGCGCATCCCAGCCGCGCCGCTTGCAATCCTCCGGGGAAAGAGGCAAAAAATCCATGTAGACGCATTCCTCCGCTTCCTTATTTCAACCCGCATTATACCATAGCGCGATGGAATGCGCCATTGCAAATGCGGCAAGCGCCCTTCAAGCCATGCCCCAACAGCGCGGCATTGTGCGTAGGCCAAACAAAAAAGCAAGAAAATAAGCCAACCATCGCGCAAGCGCGGGCGTCAAACCCCCAGCGCAAGCCAGCGCTCAAAAATGCGGCCGCATTCCCAAACCACCTCTTGCGCCTCCATGGGAGCGGCTCGCACGGCTTGGGTCGCCTCTCCACCCCCGGCAAGGGTAGGCTCGTCCGCATCAGCGGCCTGCCATGGGTCGTCATCCGCCACGGCAAGGCATAGCTGCGGAAAGAGCACGCACCACCAGTTGTGCCCCTCGCCGCTGCCCAGCGTCACACGAAGCGCACGGTATTCGCCCTCGGGCAACGTGATGCGACCATAAGCCTTCTCGGGCAGACGCATGCGCCCAACCGTGGCGCTTACCTCGCCCGTAAAGCCATTTTCACGCGCACAGGCTTCCGCCACGGCCTGCATTTCCTCCACGCTTTGCGCAAGCAGCGCATAGACAGCCCACGCGTCTTGCGTGCCAGCCTTGGCAAGCCGCTCCCCAAAGGCGGCAAGCAAAGCGTCTCGCACAGCCAGCTTCACGCGCTGATCCTCAGCCGCGTCGCTGTTGGCTAACACATGTAGGCGAATCAGCTCGCCACAACGGTATGCATCCAAGAGCTGCCTTTCTTCGGCGGTGAGTGGCTCCACCGCCGCCAGCGCCTCGCTACCCGCCACGCTCAAAGGCCATAGCAGCAACAGCAATAGCACACCCGCCGCAACCATAAACAAAAGCACCTCGCGCCACACGGCGCGCACAGCTGCCAAACCAATCGCCCTTCGAAACATCCGCATCCCCTCCGCAGGGTAGAATGCCCGGGGAATGGGACGGGTATACAGGCCGCGTGCCTGCATATGGGCTTTGCGGCATGAAAACCGACATTATGCGCCTTCTGGGTTGAATTTCTGCCGAAATGGTGTATGCTATGGGGGTGGAAAACCACAGCTTAGCGATTTTTTCAATCGCGTGTGAGGAGGTTTGTCAATGTACTATTGGGATTGGACCATGCTACTCGTGATCCCCGGTCTGCTGCTGGGCATGTGGGCGCAACACAAGGTAAGTTCCTCGTTTCGCAAATACTCATCCATCCATACGCAAAAAGGCATAACGGCGGACGAGGTTTCGCGCCAGCTATTGAGCCATAGCGGCAATAGCAGTGTAAGTGTGCGCGAGGTTTCCGGCAAGCTGACCGATCATTTTGATCCGCGCACGGGCACGCTGCGCCTTAGCGAGAGCGTCTATGGTTCCAACAGCGTTTCAGCCATCGGCGTGGCAGCGCATGAATGCGGTCATGCCATGCAGCAGCAGGAGGGCTATCTGCCGCTCAAGCTGCGCTCGGCTATTGTACCGATGGTAAACATCGGCAGCAACTTGTATTTTCCCATTTTTCTGCTGGGCTTGGTGTTCAGCTGGCAGCCGCTGGTCTATGTGGGCATTGGCTGCTTTGCGCTGACGCTGCTGTTTTCGCTGGTGACGCTGCCCGTGGAGTTCAACGCAAGCAAGCGTGCCATGGCTGTGCTGGAAAGCGGCGGCTATGTGACGCAGGATGAATTGGTTGGCGTGCGAGCCGTGCTGAACGCTGCCGCAATGACGTATGTGGCGGCGGCCATCAGTAGCCTTTTGCAGCTCGTGCGGCTCTTGATCATCTCGCGCGATCAGCGCGACTAAAAACGCAATGGGCAAGGGGCAAAGCATTCCCCTTGCCGGGGCTTGAGGCTGCTCCCCACCGCACGCAAACCGCAAGGCGCACAAAAAAAGGATGGATATCATCACGATGGACACAGAGGAAAGGCCACAAGCCGTGGAAGCCGCGTTTCGCGTATCTGTCCGCGATCTCGTGGCTTTTTCTTATTTCCCGGCAGATATCATGCCCGGAACGGATATGCGCGAGCTGTGGGCGGGCACGCAGGCGCATCAGGCGCGCCAGCGTGGGCAGGAGGGGCAGGCAGAGCGCGCCATCAAGCATCGGTTCGCGCTAAACGGCGAAAGCGTGCTGGTCTATGGCCGCATGGACGCGTTCACGGAGGGTGACGTTCCTTTTGTGGAGGAAATCAAGCTTGGCTCCGGCGAAGAGCCTTCCGCGCGCTCAGAGCACCGTGCGCAAGCGTTGTGCTATGCCGCCATGGTGGCGCAGGAGCAACCCTGTGCGGCGGTTCGGTTCGCGGTCAGCTACGTCAACCTGCAGGGCAAGGTGCTGCGGGTTTTTTCGGAAACGCTTGAGAATGAACTGCTCCTTGCGCAAATGAATGCGCTGCTCGCCCCCTATATCGCCTTTGCAGTGCGGGAGCGCGCGCATCGCGAGCGGCGCGATGCCTCCTTGCGTGCGCTGCCCTTCCCCTTTGAACGCTACCGCGCCGGGCAGCGCGAGCTTGCGGCGCAGGTATATACCGCCATCGTGCGCGGCAAGCGGCTGGTCGCCAGCCTCCCCACGGGCACGGGCAAGAGCGCCGCGGTGCTCTACCCCGCCTTAAAGGCCATGGGCGAGGGAAAAACACGCAAAATTCTCTACCTCACGGCGCGCAACACGGCGCGCCAAAGCCCACTGAACGCGCTGGAGCGCATGCACGCGCAGGGCATGCGCGCACGCTGCGCAACGCTCACTGCCAAGGAAAAGCTGTGCCCAACGCTCGCACGCTGCCACCCGGACGCCTGTTCCCGCGCAAAGGGGCATTATTTGCGGCAAAGCGCGGCGATTGACGAGCTGCTTCTTGTCGATTGCCCCTGCTGGACGGATGAGGTGATCATGCAGGCGGCAGATCGGCACGAGGTCTGCCCCTTCGAGCTGGCGCTTGCGCTTGTGGAGCTTGCGGACGTGGTGTTGATGGATCTCAATTACATCTTTGACCCGTTCGCACAGATCAAGCGGCTGAACCACCGGCATACGACGCTGCTTGTGGATGAGGCGCACCACGCCGTGGATCGCGTGCGGGAAAGCCTGTCCGGCGAGCTTAACAGCAGCGTGCTGGTAAAAGCGCGCGCTGGCTTTGGTAAGGTGGTCGGGCGCAGGCATGCGTACTATCTGGCGCTAGGCAGACTGATTGCCGCATTGCGGGCGCTGGGCTGTGAAGGCGGCACGGAGGAAAACGCGCCAGCCCCGCATTCTCCGGCAGAAGCGTTGACGCTGCCCACGCTTCCCCCCGCCCTCCCCGCCGCCGCACAAGCGGTGCTGGACGAGGCGCTCGCGCTCTTCCATCACCCGGTCTCAAGCGGGGAGCAGATGTCCGAAATCTCAGCGGTGGTGCGGCTTTGCTTGCCCTTTTTGTACGCGGCGGAGCATCTGGACGAGGATTACGCCATTTTGTTGGAAAAGCATGGGAAGGAGCGCACGCTCACGCTATACTGCCTGCTACCCGCAAAGGAAATGGAGCGCCAAACAAAGCCCATGCGCGGCGTTGTGTACTTTTCCGCCACGCTCGCGCCCTTGCCCGCTATGCGCCAGCTTCTAGGCGGCGCGGAGGGCGACGCCTGCTTTTCACTGCCCTCCCCCTTCCCACCGCAGCGCCTAGCCGTGGTGCGGCGGAGCATCTCCACGCGCTATGAAGGCCGCGAGGCAAGCGCGGCGCAGGTGGCGGGGAGCATCGCAGAGGCGGTAACGGCGCGGCGCGGCAAATACATTGCATACTTTCCAAGCTATGCCTACCTCGCGCTGGTGCTTGAGCATTTGGTGCAGGAAGAGCTTCCGGCGCTGTGGGTGCAGCGCCGCGATATGACCGATGATGACCGCGCGGCTTTCCTTGCCGCCTTTGTAAGCGACAGTGCGCCAAAGCTCGGCCTTTGCGTGCTGGGCGGCCTGTTCAGCGAAGGCATTGACCTGCCCGGCGAACAGCTCATCGGGGTCATCATCGTCGGCATGGGACTGGCAACCCCATCGGCAAAGCTGCGTGCCGTGCAAGCCTGCTATGAGCGGCATTTCGGCGATGGCTTTGGCTATGCCTGCCGCATCCCCGCCATGCAGAAGGTGGCACAGGCGGGCGGGCGCGTCATCCGCGATGAACAGGATCGGGGGCTGGTGCTTCTGCTGGATGAACGGTATTATCGCCGGGAGTATGCAAGTCTGCTGCCGCCGGAGTGGCAGCTTCAAAACGAAAACATCACGGCGGCAGTCAAACGATTGGAGGCTATGGAATGAAAAAATTCGAAATCAAAAAAGCACGCGCAAACCGATCCACGTGCAAATGGCTGCTGACGATGGCGGCATTGTTTGCGCTGAGCCTGCCGCTCGCGGCCTGCGATGCCGGCGTGTCGCAGGCGCCCAGCACAGGCATTTGCTACCGCGTCACCAACGGGCGAAACGAGCTTTTTTTGCTTGGCTCCATCCACATCGGCAGCAAGCGCATGTATCCCTTTGGCTCGCATATCGCGCAGGCGCTTCACGCGGCAGATACGCTCGTTTTTGAATGCGATACCGAAGCCCCCTCCGCCGTGCCCCTGATGAATGCCATGATGGCCTGCCCGCCGGGTGAGACGCTCGAGCAGCTCGTAAGCCCCGAAACCTATGCCCTGCTTGCACAGGTATGCGAACAAACCGGTATCCCGCTCGTCTCCATGAACGCCCTGCGCCCTTGGGCGGCGGTGAGCGCGCTTTCCCTGCCGCAGGCCGCCGCCGAAATGGGCGTAAAGGACGCAAACGCGGCCTATGCGCTTGGGGTGGAGGCGCAGGTGCGCAAGCTCGGAGGCGACAAACCCCGCGCCTATCTGGAAACCGTGCGTGAACAGCTCGATGTGTTAAGCGGCTTCAGCGCTGAATTGCAGGATTATCTGCTGTCCAGCACCTGCACGGCCATTCTGCACCCAGAGGAAGCCACGGGAATGGACGCGGGCATTCAATCATGGCCTGATTGGTGGGCGAACGGCGACGCGGACGCCTTCGCGCAATCTTACATAGAGGGCGCGAAGGCCGATCCGCAACAGGCGCTGATCGCGGAGTACAACACAGCGCTGATCACTGCTCGCAACCAGCGCATGGCCGATGGCCTGCGTGCGCTGCTGGAAGGCGAGGAAGGCCATTCGTATTTTGCAACCGTCGGGCTTTTACATCTGGTGCTGCCGGGCGATAGCGTGGTGGAACGGCTGCAAAGCATGGGCTATCAGGTGGAACGCGTGCTGCCGCATTCCTGAAACCACAGCGTCACGCAGGTGCCCGCGCCGACCTCGCTCTCCAGCGCTAGCCGTGCGCGATGATATTCCGCGCCGTGCTTCACAATGGAAAGCCCCAGCCCCGTGCCGCCGGTGCGTTTGCTTCGGCTGCCATCCACGCGGTAGAACCGTTCAAACACCTTGCTTTGATGCTCTTGAGGAATCCCGATGCCCGTATCGCGCACGCTCACACGCGCCTTGTCGCCCTCTCGCGTGACGCGCACACACACCTCCCCGTTGGGACGGTTGTATTTCACGCCGTTTTCAATCAGGTTGCGCAGCATTTCGTCAAGCAAAGTCGCGTCGCCCATCGTTTCCACAGGCTCGCCCTCCGCACGGAGCCGCACGTTCGCACCCTGCGCAAGCTCCTCCTCTGCCACAAGCGCGGCACGCGCCGCCGCCAGCAGCTCAATGCGCTCCAGCCGCCCTGCTGCAAAACCCTCGTCCAGCTGAGACAAATGCAGAATGTCCTCAATCAGCTTCAGCAGCCGTCGGCTCTCATCGTAGATTTTTCGCGCGAACACAGGCACGTCATGCGCCTGCGCCAGCCCGTTTTGCAACAGCTCCGCATAGCCGCTGATGGTGGTAAGCGGCGTGCGAAGCTCATGGCTTACGTTTGCCGTAAAGCGCTTGCGCGCCCGCTCGCTGGCGCTGTGCTCCGTCACATCCTGAATGAGCAGCACAATGCCCTCGCGATGGCGCACGACGCTTGCGGTCAGCAGGTAGTCGCGCCCATCAGCGCTCATTTCCGCACGCGCGCTCGCACCCTTTTGCGCCTTGTCCACAGTCTCCAGCAGCGTTTGAGAGCGGTTGTATACCGGCAGCGCCGTATGCCCCTCCACAGGCCTCTGCGTGCGCAAAATGGCGCGGGCACAGTCGTTCATGAGCAGCACATGGCGGTGCTCGTCCAAAATCAGCAGTCCCTCGTTCATGTGCCCAATGATGGTATCCAGCTCGTTTCGCCGATCGCGAATTTCCTTCATCTGCATTTCAAGCTTCCGGTTTTGCTCTGCCATGCGCCTGAGCATCGGGGATAGCTCATCGTACACACGGTTGCTAAGCGGGTTTTCCAGATCAATCTCGTTAATGGGTCGCACCAGCGTCTTTGTCCACGCGCGCGAACCGATCGCCGCCAGCACGAGCACCGCCGCCGTACCCAGCGCGAGCACCCAAATCATACGCGCCAAATAGCCGCCCACGCTTTTTTGCGTGGCGGAAATGCGCAGAAAGCCGCCATCCGCAAGGCGCTTCACGCAATAAATCTGCTCCTCCAAAAGCGTATCCGAATAGCGGCGAGCAAACCCCTTGCCGCTTTCCCGCGCCTGCACAATTTCCTCACGATCCTTGTGGTTGGGCATGGTTTCGCTCTTGTTTTGATTGTCATAGCGCACGGTGCCGTCCCGCGCGACCAGCGTCACCCGGTTTGGAATGCTCAAACCCTTGAGCGTCTGCAAAAAAGCGTCCGTCTGCTCTGCACGCAGGGAGTCAAGCATATCCAGCTCCTGCCACAGCTGTTCCTCCAGCTGCGCCTCCATCATGCGGTAGCCCTGCACCGCCGCCATCACGCCCACAAGCAGCGCCGCCACCAGCGTCAAAATCAACGCGCCCCTAAAGATCTTTTGTCTCATGCTCGGCCTCCATCCGGTAGCCAACGCCGCGCACTGTCTGCACAAGCGCGCTCTGCTCCCCAAGCTTCACGCGCAAAGTGCGCATATGCACGTCCACCGTGCGGGTATCGCCTACATACTCCATCCCCCACACCGTATCCAGCAGCCGTTCGCGCGTAAGCGCGATGCCTTGGTTGACCAGCAGATAGCGCAAAAGTTCAAATTCCATATGCGTCAGCAAAATTTCCATTTCGCCCGCAAATACCTTGTGCCGTTGGGTATCCATCAATAGGCTGCCGCAGCGCAGCTCGCCGCGCGGCTCGCCCGCCTGTGTGCGGCGCAGCACGGCCTTGACGCGGCTGATCAGCTCCATCACGCCAAAGGGCTTCACCACATAGTCGTCCGCACCAGCGTCCAAGCCCTGCACCTTATCCATCTCCTCGCCGCGCGCGGTCACCATCAGCACCGGAACAGCACGCGCACGCGCATCGCGCTTCATGCGAGCCAGCAGCGCGTGTCCGTCCTCCCCCGGCAGCATCACATCCAACAGCACCAGCTCCGGCAGCTCTGCCGCAAGCGCGCTCCAAAACGATACGCCCTCCTCAAAGCCGCGCGTGTCAAAGCCCGCTTGCTTGAGCGCATAGCATTCCAGCTCTCGTATGCTTCGGTCGTCCTCCACCACGTAGATCATTGCAGCTCTTCTCCCTTATACGCGCCCGTCACAGAGAACTCCACCCATTCGCTGATGTTCACAGCGTGATCGCCAATGCGCTCAAAATACTTGGCAATCATCAACAGGTCAAGCGCCCGCTGACCCTGTGCGGAATCCCGCGCCAAAATCTCGATCAGCTCGGCTTTAATGCGCATGAATAGCCCATCCACCACATCGTCACTCGCCATCACTTCACGCGCTAAGTTTACATCACCGGATACATAGGCGTCAATCGCGCGGTGTACCATGTCCGCAGTAGCGCGCGCCATGTCCCGCACGTTCCCCGGGCTTTGCACAATGCCCTCCGCGCCAAGCATCGTTACAATCTCGCAGATATCCGCCGCCTGATCGCCCACACGCTCCATATCCGTAATCATTTTAAGTGCCGAGCTCACCTTGCGCAGGTCGCGCGCGATAGGCTGCTGCGTCAGCAATAGCCGCAGGCACATCGTTTCGATTGCGCGCTCCTTTTGATCCACCAGCACGTCTGCGCGCATCACCTCGCCTGCCAGCACCTCGTCCTGCCTGAGAAGCGCGTCGCACGCCTTGTCAATCGCATCCTCAATCATCGCGCCCATCGCAATCATCTCCTGCGCAAGCTCCTCCAGCTGCGCGTCAAAAACCCGCCTCATCAGCCAAACCTCCCTGTGATATAGTCCTCGGTGCGCTTATCGCTCGGCTTGGAAAACAACCTTTCCGTGGCATCGGTCTCCACAATTTCCCCCAGCAGAAAAAACGACGTTTGATCGCTCACGCGAAGCGCCTGCTGCATGTTATGCGTCACCATCACAATGGTATAGCGCTCCTTAAGCTCCGTTACCAGCTCCTCGATCTTTGCGGTGGAAATCGGGTCCAGCGCTGAGGTTGGCTCATCCATCAGCAGCACCTCTGGCTGCACAGCCAGCGCGCGCGCAATGCACAGCCGCTGCTGCTGCCCGCCAGAGAGCGCCATGGCACTCTTTTGCAGGCGATCCTTCATTTCATCCCAGATGGCGGCGCTGCGCAGGGAGCCTTCCACCAGCTCATCCAGCTTCGCCTTGCCGCGCACGCCATGCGTCCGCGGCCCATAGGCAATGTTTTCGTACACGCTCATGGGAAAGGGGTTTGGCTTTTGAAACACCATGCCCACGCGCTTTCGCAGCAGGTTCACATCTACGCCGCTCAGAATGTTCGTGCCGTCCAGCAGTACCTTGCCTGTGATGCGGCAGCCGGGCACAAGGTCGTTCATGCGGTTGAAGGTCTTGAGCAGCGTGCTCTTGCCGCAGCCCGATGGGCCGATGAACGCGGTAATCCGGTTGCGCCCAATGGATAGGTTAACGCCCTTCAAGGCGTGAAATTTCTCATAATATAAATCCAGATTTTCTATCTTCAGCTTTTCCATGCCGCCACAATCCTCTCCCCTCTCAACAGGGCTATCCTCTCGTCAAACGCTTTGCCACAAAGGAGCTCAGCGCGTTCATGCCCGCCACAATAGCCAGCAGCACCACCGCCGTGGCGGAGGCTTCGTTTACGTGCAGCCCCTCACCCGATAGCACATACATGTGTACCGCAAGCGTCCGCCCGGAATCCATCAGGCTGCCGGGCATATCGCCCACCGTGCCAGCCGTGTAAATCAGCGCCGCAGTCTCGCCCACCACGCGCCCAATCGCCAGCAGCACACCCGCCAAAATACCCGAGCCCGCAGGCGGCAGCACAATGCGAAGCACCGTGCGCAGCCGTCCCGCCCCCAGCCCAAAGCTCCCCTCGCGGTAGCTGTCCGGTATGGCAAGCAGCGCCTCCTCCGTGGTGCGCAAAATCAACGGCAGAATCATCATGGCAAGCGTCATGCCGCCTGCCAGCAGCGAATAGCTCCATTTCAGCGTCGTTACAAAAAACATCCATCCAAACAATCCATAAAGGATGGATGGAATGCCCGAAAGCGTTTCGGCCGTCAGCCGCACCGCTTTTACCAATCGGCTTCCCCGGTTGGCGTATTCCGATAGATAAATCGCTCCGCCCACGCCAAGCGGCATCGCCAAGAGCAGCGAGAGCAGCGTCATCGCCAGCGTGTTCACCAATGCGGGCATCAAGCTCACATTTTCGCTGTTGTACGCAAGCGAGAACAGTTCCGGTTTTAGGTGCGGAATGCCCGTTGCCAAAATATAGCCCACCAGCAGCGCAAGCACTGCCGCCACCACCCCCGCGCTCAGCACGCAAAGCATGCGCAGCACGAACGAGCCGGGGTAGCGGCGGACGTTTTCCCATAGTAGCTTTGTTTTGCTCATTGTACCTGCCTCCTGTGAAGCACCGAGAACAGGGCGTTAATGATCATGATAAACACAAACAGCACCACTCCGGTGGCGATGAGCGCCTCCCGGTGCAAATCAGCGGCATAGCCCATTTCCATAACGATGTTTACCGTCAGCGTTCGTATGCCCTTCAGCATTCCGGCAGGCATGCGCGCTTGGTTGCCCGCCACCATCATCACAGCCATGGTTTCGCCCACCGCGCGCCCAACGCCCAAGATCATCGCGGCCAAAATGCCGGATTTGGCGGCTGGAATCACGGTGCGAAACACGCTCGCCTCCTTGGTAGCACCCAACGCTAGGCTGCCTTCGTAGTAATTTTCGGGTACTGAGCGAATCGCGGATTCCGCCACTTGGATCATCGTGGGGAGAATCATCATCGCCAGCAAAATGCATGCGGTGAGCATGCTGTTTCCGTTCCCGCCGAAGGTATCCTTCACAAAGGGCACAATGGCCGTCAACCCAAAGAACCCATAGACGACCGATGGGATGCCCGCCAGCAGCGCCACCGCGGGCTTGAGCACCCGGTAGAGCCTCTGCGGGCAGAAGCGAACCAAGAAAACAGCCGTGAGAATCGCAATGGGCGCGCCGAGCGCAAGTGCCCCGCCAGTCACGTAGATACTGCCCAAAATCATCGGCAGAATGCCGTAAATGTCATTGGTGGGCTTCCACTTCTGCCCCGTTAGGAAGCTCCATAGATTTACCTTGCCAAAGAAGGGCAGCCCATTTGCGAGTAAAAACCCGCAAATCAGCATCACTGCCAAGATACAGGCGCATGCGGTGGCGCAGAATACCCACCGCATGGCCTCTTCTTTCCATTTCCTTTGCATAGCTTATTTCAGCAAGTCCCCCCAGCCCGTGATCTCGCCAGTGAAGATTTTGGCGATTTCCTCCGGGCTCATCGTCACAATGGGGTTTTGCAGGTTCAGGATCACCGCGATGCCATCCATCGCAATGGTCGTGCCGATGAGCCCAGCTTCCGTTTCGCTGTCCTTAAGCTCGCGGGATGCCATGCCAATGTCGCACACGCCATCAATCGTGCTCTGCATGCCGGTGGTGGAATCGCTCTGCTGAATCTCAATCTCAGCATTGGGGTTCACGGCGACATACGCTTCCTTGAGCTTCTCCATCACGGGGGTCACGGAGGAGGAGCCAGCCACCACGGCCTTGCCGCTCACTTGCTTGCCAGCATAGGCTGGCGCGTTTTCCAATGGGATATAGCCGTGATCGGCCACCACAGCCTGCCCCTCGGCGCTCAGCAAATAACAGATGAAATCTGCCGCAACCTCGCTCACATCGCCCTTGGTGGCAATGAGAAACGGGCGAGAAACCGGATAAGCGCCCGCCTGAATGTTAGCGACCGTTGCCTCCACACCATTGACCTGCACCGCCTTAACGGCGTCGTTCATGGAGCCAAGGCTGCAATAGCCAATCGCACCTTCATTGCCCGCAACGGTGGTCATCATCACGTTGGTATTGTTGGTTATGATTGCTTCCTCGGTCGTATGATCAACCTTCGCACCCGTTTCGTCCTTCTTTTCCACACCGAGCAGCTCCACAAACGCGCCCCGCGTGCCGCTGCCCTCCTCACGGCTCACCACCGTGATTTCCTGCGCGCCGCCAGACTCCGCCACCGCACAAGCGCTCATGCTCAATGCCATTGCTGCGCTCAACAGAATCCCCATGATTTTTTTCATTCTCTGTTCCTCCTTCGTTTTTGTACGGTAAGAGGATACCACACAGAGATTAGCTTCTCTTGAGCAGCGTGTAAAATGCATGTAAAATCATGCACTGTTTTATTCTTCCATGGTAATGTTGCGCAGCCACTTGCCCCGCCGCACCACATACAGCGCAAGCACGGCCTTTGCGTTCATCAGAAACTGCACCACAAACGCAGCCAGCAAAATCGAAATATGACCCGGCAGCAGCAAGCCCATGGCGATGCTCACCGGCACGGGCAGCGCCCACATGTAGCCGCTGTCCAACAGCATGGCATTGCGCGTATCGCCGCCCGCGCGCAGGCAGTAAAAGCAGAACGAGTACACAAAGCCCAGTGGGGAAAGCACCCCTGTCACCAGCGCAATTTGGGCGGCAAGCGTGCGCAATTCCTGCGATACCTGAAACGCATAAGGCAGCGTAACCCCTAGCAGGCAGCAGAGCAGCATGCACACAAGGCCAATCATGAGCACCAGCGAGAACAGCTTTTTGCTGTTCGCCTTCGCCTCCTGCAAGCGGCCTGCGCCTAGCTCCGTGCCAATCATCACCGACACGGCCGATGCAGTTCCCATCGCCATCACAGCGGCAATCTGGCTGCATTGCTCCGCGATGGTAATCGCGGGCAAAGCCGCCTCGTCCAACCGCGCGTAGCACCAGAAATACATATTCATGCCAAAAGTCCAAAAGATCTCGTTGGTGATGAGCGGCACGGCCTTTTTGAAATAGGATTTGATCACGGCTCTGGGCAACCGCAAAAAGGCTGTCATATCAAGCGTGAACAGCATTCTCCCGCGCACCAGCAGGCTCAGATAAATCACCATTTCAAATAGGCGGGCGATCACCGTTCCCCACGCCGCGCCCGCGACGCCCATCGCGGGCGCGCCAAGCTTACCAAAGATCAGCACATAGTTGCACGCGGCATTCACGCCCATGGTGGCAAGGCTCACCAGCATGCTTGTGCGGTTCAAACCAAGCGAACGCATGGAGAAGATACACGTGTTGCTGATAGCCACCGGAATATAGCTATAGCAGATGATGCGCAGATACTGCATGCCCAGCTCCACCGTGCGCGAATCGGTAACAAAAATGCGCATGATGGTTTCCGGAAAAAAACGCAGCAACGCAAAAAAGAGCAGTGAGTTGCACAGCCCAATCGCCATCTGTAACGCAAACAGACCCTGACAGGTCTTGATGTCCTTTGCGCCATAGTACTGGCTGATCATGAGCCCCGCCGCGCCCGAAAGCCCAAAGAACACCCCAAAAAAGATAATGTACGGCTTGTTTGCAACGTTTACCGCGCTCATGGCCAGCCCATTGATATCCAAACTGCCCACCATGAGGTTGTCCACCATGTTAAAGAGGTTGTTGATCAGCTGCTGTACGGTAACGGGAATCATCACCGCCAGCGCTCCTCGATAAAAGGAGCGTGTGCCAACGTAGGGCTGGCACACGCGTCGAAGGGTCTGCATGCTTGTTCTCCCTGCCACGGCCTTCTCGCTCTTGGCGGGAAGCCGCTATATCCTATGATTTTGGTGCGATAGCATCATACGATATTTCCGGCGAAAAGGCAAGAGGGCGGGCGTTCGTTACGGTTGTGCAAACATATCGGAGCTTAGATAGCGCTCGCCCGTATCCGGCAGGAGCGCCACAATCAACTTCCCTTGGTTTTCAGGCCGTTTGGCAATTTCAATCGCCGCGTGCAGCGCCGCGCCAGAGGAAATGCCCACCAGCAGACCCTCTTTGTGCGCAATCAGACGACCTGCCGCAAAAGCGTCCTCGTTTTCAACGGGGAAAACCTCATCATAGATGGCGGTGTTGAGCGTTTTGGGCACAAAGCCCGCGCCAATCCCCTGCAATTTGTGCGCGCCTGCCTTGCCCCCGGAAAGCACCGGGGAGGCGGCAGGCTCCACGGCCACCACACGCACGCTGGGCTTGCGCTGCTTGAGTGCTTCGCCCACGCCGCTGATGGTGCCGCCCGTGCCTACGCCCGCTACAAAAATATCCACCTGCCCCTGCGTATCCTCCCAGATTTCCATGCCCGTTGACACCCGGTGTGCTTCCGGATTCGCCGGGTTTTCAAACTGGCGGGTCAAAAAGCTGTTGGGCGTTTCCGCTGCAAGCTGCTCCGCCTTTTCCATCGCGCCCGCCATACCCTTTGCACCCTCGGTGAGCACAAGCTGCGCGCCATACGCCTTTAAGAGGTTGCGCCGCTCTACGCTCATCGTATCTGGCATGGTGAACAGCGCCTTGTAGCCGCGGGAGGCCGCCACCGCCGCAAGCCCGATGCCGGTATTGCCGCTGGTGGGCTCAATAATGGTTGCGCCGGGCGCGAGTAGCCCCCGGCGCTCCGCATCGTCCAGCATGCTCTTGGCAATGCGATCCTTCGCACTGCCAGCCGGGTTAAAAAGCTCCAGCTTCACCACAAGCTTCGCATGAAGCGCAAAGGCTTTTTCAATATTGGAAAGCTCCATCAACGGCGTGCGTCCAATCAGCTCCGATACGGAATGGGCAATTTTCATGGCGATCATCATCCTTTCAAAAGCAAGCGCATGCATTACAATCGCTGGAATTTTACCACAACCGCACGCCCAAAGCAATCGTCTCACCCCTCTTTCAAAATGCGCGCATCCGTGCTATAATAAAATAGAATGAATCGTACACAAAAAGGAGTTTGAGCATATGATTGATTTTACCTTTCAAAACCCCACAAAAATCATTTTCGGTAAGGATTCGCTCGCACAGCTTGGCGCGGAGGTCGCGTGCTATGGCAAAAACGTGTTGCTGGTATATGGCGGCGGCAGCATTAAGCGCATAGGTCTGTACGCGCAGACGTTGCGCATTTTAGACGATATCGGCGCAAAGGTATGGGAGATTTCCGGCGTGCAGCCCAACCCCCGCCTCGGGCTGGTCTATGAGGGCATTGAGTGCTGCCATCAGCATTCCATTGATCTTGTGCTGGCGGTGGGCGGCGGTAGCGCCATCGACACCGCAAAGGCCATCTCAAACGGCGCGTGCTACGCTGGCGACGTATGGGATTTGTTCACCGGCAAGGGTCAGGTAGATCATGTGCTGCCCTTGGGCACCGTTGTAACGCTTCCGGCAGCTGGCAGCGAAATGAGCGATTCCTGTGTCATTACGCGGGAGAGCGATCATTGCAAGGTCGGCTTCAATACGCCTTTCAACTTTCCCAAGTTCTCCATTTTGAACCCCGAATTCACCTATTCCCTGCCGCCCTACCAAACCGCCTGCGGCGCTGTGGATATCATGGCGCATATGATGGAGCGTTACTTTACGCAGGTAGAAAACGTCGAGCTGATTGACCGCATGACCGAGGGAGCGCTGCTCACCGTGATGCACAACGCACCGATCGCGCTGGCCGAGCCGCAAAATTATGCCGCCCGTGCGGAACTCATGTGGGCGTCCTGCCTCGCACACAACTCGCTGCTTCAAACCGGGCGCGTAGGCGATTGGGCAAGCCACAAGCTGGAGCATGAGCTGAGCGCACTGTACGATATCGCGCACGGCGCGGGGCTTGCCATCATGTTCCCCGCATGGATGAAGTATGTACTGCCCCGGGGCGGAGCCAAAAAGCTCGCGCAGTTTGCCACCCGTGTGATGGGCGTGCCCGAGACGGCTGGTACGCAAGAGCAAATCGCCTATGAAGGCATTGCGCGGCTGGAGAGCTTCTATCGCTCCTTGGATCTAACCACCACCCTGCACGAAAACCAGATCGGCGACGGGGATATCGCGCGCATGGCCGAGCGTTGCGCACAGCTGTCGGGCGGTACCATCGGCGCGTTTGTGCCGCTCAGCGCAGCGGACGCGGATGCCATTTACCGTTTAGCGCAGTAGAAATAAACGCTTTCACGGGCTTATCCAAATATTTTTACACGAAATTTGCAGAAAGATCCTCGGAAATGCGGGGAATCCTCTTGCCAAAAGCATCGTCGCGTGATAAAATAGATAAGCTGTTAAGAATGCAAACTCCCGTTAGGAGGTGTAAGTATGGGCAATTTTTGTGAAGTGTGTGCAAAGGGCTCGATGAGCGGCCATAAAGTAAGCCACTCCAACCGCAAGTCCAACCGCATTTGGGCGCCGAACGTGCAGCGCGTTCGCGTGTTGGTCAACGGCCAAGCGAGGCGTTTGAACGTATGCACTCGCTGCCTGCGCAGTGGTTTTGTGCAGCGCGCGCTACCCACCAAATCCGACGTGGAAGCCTGATGGGGTTGGTTGTCGGAATCAAATGCCCTGTGTGTGCATAGGGCGTTTTTTTTGTGCCTTTTTTGTGCTCAGCGCACAAGCAGCTGCGCCGCGAAAACCGCCAGCACGCTTAACGCCACGCTCGCCAGCATGTAGCTCAGGGCGGCGCATACGCTGCCTTTTTGCAATAGCTCCACCGTTTCATAGGCGAAGGTGGAAAAAGTCGTAAAGCCGCCGCATACGCCCACGCGCAGCATCAAAACAAGGCGCGGGTTCAGCGCCCTCCTCGCGGCAAGCGCGGCGACCAGGCTGATCACAAACGCGCCAACAATATTGATGGCAAGCGTCTTAACCGGAAATCCGCCCGCCGTCTTTAGCGGAAGCAAGCCCACAAGGTATCTGCAAACCGTTCCCACAAAGCCGCCCAGCCCCACAAGCAGGCAATCAAGCATCAGCCATTCCTCCCACAACCGCTATTTACGCAAAAGAGGAAGACCCGCCGCAACCGCGGATGGGGTCTTCCTCTTTTTAGGAAATGAAGGGAAGGCTCGCCGGAAAGAAAATCCTCCCAGCGCCGCCTTCCCAAACCTTACATTAGGCCTTGGGGCCCGCTTCAACGATCTTGCGATCCATGTTCTCATACTTGGCGAAGTTCTTCTGGAACAAAGCAGCCAGCTTCTTGGCAATTTCGTCGTAAGCAGCGCTGTCGCTCCAGGTCTTCTTGGGGGTGAGAACCGCGTCCGGCACGCCGGGGCAGGTCTTGGGAACCATCACGTTGAAGATGGGGTCAAGCTCGAACTCGCTCTTCTCCAGCTCGCCGTTGAGGCATGCGGTAACCATCGCGCGGGTATAGGGCAGGCTCATGCGCTTGCCGCCCTTGCCATAGCTTCCGCCGGACCAGCCGGTGTTAACCAGATACACGTTCGCGCCAGTCTTGGAGATCTTCTCGCCCAGCAGCTCTGCGTAACGGGACGCGGGCAGGGGCAGGAAGGGAGCGCCAAAGCAGGTGGAGAAGGTCGCCTGAGGCTCGGTCACGCCGCGCTCGGTGCCAGCCAGCTTGGCGGTGTAGCCGCTCACATAGTGGTACATAGCGGCCTCACGGCTGAGCTTGCTCACAGGGGGCAGCACGCCAAACGCGTCAGCGGTCAGGAAGATAACGGTGCTGGGAATGCCCGCAACGCCGGGGATCTTCGCATTGGAGATATACTCAACGGGATAGCCCACGCGGGTGTTCTCGGTGAGGCTGTCATCGTCAAAATCCAATTCGCGGGTTTCGGGATTCATCACAACGTTCTCAACCAGCGCGCCAAACTTGATCGCGCCATAGATCTCGGGCTCGTGCTCCTTGCTCAAGTTGATGCACTTGGCGTAGCAGCCACCCTCGATGTTGAAAATGCCATCGTCGCTCCAGCCGTGCTCGTCATCGCCGATGAGGTAGCGGTTGGGGTCAGCGGACAACGTGGTCTTGCCGGTGCCGGAAAGGCCAAAGAAGATCGCGCTATCGCCATTCTCGCCAACGTTGGCGGAGCAGTGCATGCTGAACACGCCGCGCTTAGGCAGCAGGTAGTTCATGACGCTGAAAACGCTCTTCTTGATTTCGCCGCAGTACTGGCTGCCAGCAATGATGACCATCTTCTTTTCAAAAGAAACGATGATAGCAGCTTCGCTGTGTACGCCATCCAGCTCCGGAATGCACTTGAAGCCGGGAGCCGCTACGATGGTGAAATCAGACTGGAAACCAGCAAGCTCTTCCTCGGTGGGGCGAACCAGCAGCTGGTGGATGAACATGTTCTGGCTGGCTAGCTCGTTTACCACGCGCACCCCAATACGATACTGCTGATCCGCGCCCGCAAAGCCATCGAATACAAAAAGCTCACGGTTTTGCAGATAAGCACACATACGGTTGTAGATGTTGTTGAACTTGTCAATGCTGATCGGCACATTCACCTTGCCCCACGCGATCTCATCGTGTATGGAAGGCTCGTCAACCACAAAGCGATCCTCGGGGGAACGGCCAGTATACTTGCCGGTGGTTACAACGAGTGCGCCAGTGTTGCTCAGCGTGCCCTCGCCGCGTTTCAGTGCCATCTCCGTCAAACAGCTGACGGGCAGGTTGCGGTGAATGGTCGTGGATTCGGTAATGCCGAGGTACGAGAGATCCAGACTCATGATAGGTATCCTCCTCATGATATTTAGTAGGGCAACAGACTGCCGATACGGTTTTCATAGGGCAAAGCCACAACTTAGCCCTAATTCAAATGATTCTGCATTCACTTTGATTTTCCTGCTATTTCGAAAAATTGTTTTTTATTTCACAATTCCTGCCTCTCTTGTCAGAATCATTTTGACTTGCGGCGTGCAAATATTGCGTGCAGCAACAAAACCGGATATAATAGCATGAACAAAAAGACCGCTGAAAAGCACGATTAGGAAGGACGGTCTTCTCTTGCATAAACGCATTGCGATTCCCTATGGAAAAGGATGGCTTCCCCTGGAGCTGGATGAGGCGCGCCTACGCGGCGTGCTCACGCCCACCCCGCCCGCCCCCACTGGCAGGAGCGAGGCGGCGCTGGTTCAAGCCGCGCTGGAGACTCCCATCAAAAGCGCGCCCGTCCGCGAGCTTGCGCAAAGCAAGCAACGAATTTTGCTCATCACCAGCGATCATACACGCCCCGTGCCCAGCGCCATCACGCTGCCGCTGTACCTACGTGAGTTGCGCGCGGGAAGCCCGAATGCGGACATCCGCATCTTGGTCGCTACCGGCATGCACCGCCCCACCACGCCCCAAGAGCTTCGCCAAAAGTTCGGCGAAGCGATTGTCGATCATGAAACCATCATCGTCCACGACGCATACCGCGATGAGGACATGGCGCGCTTTGGCACGCTCCCCTCCGGCGGCGAGCTATGGCTGAACAAGCTCTGCGGCTGGGCGGAGCTAATCGTATCAGAGGGCTTTATCGAGCCTCATTTTTTTGCGGGGTTTTCCGGTGGCCGCAAGAGCGTGCTGCCGGGCGTTGCCTCGCAAAGGACAGTGCTATACAACCATAACGCCGGGTTTATCCAAAACCCACTCGCCACGCAGGGCTCTCTGGAGGGAAACCCCATCCACCGCGATATGCTCTATGCCGCAAAGGCGGTCGGCCTGCAATTCATCCTCAACGTGGTTCTCAACGATCAAAAAAAGATCATCGCCGCCTTTGCCGGCGACGCGGAGGCCGCGCACGCGGAGGGCTGCCGTTTCAGCGCCGCCATGACGCACGTGCCCGCCGCGCCAGCGGATATCGTCATCACATCCAATGGTGGATACCCGCTGGATCAAAACGTATATCAATCTGTAAAGAGCATGACTGCCGCCGAAAAATGCGTGCGTGAGGGCGGGGTCATCATCCTATGCGCGGCGCTTGGCGATGGTCACGGCGGCGAGGCATTCTACCGCTGGTTCAGCGAACGCCAAAGCGCAGAGGAGGTCTTGCGCGACATCCAAAACATTCCGCCGCAAAGCACTCGCTACGACCAATGGGAGGCGCAGATTCTAGCGCGCGTAATGCATAAGGCCATCTGCGTCTTTGTCACAGGCAAGGAAAACCGCGCCCTGCTGGAAGCCATGCACCTGCGCTGGGCTGGCAGCCTCGAAGCCGCGCTAGCGCTCGCGCAAGCCATTGTCGGCGAAGCCTCCAGCGTCACCGTCATCCCGGACGGGGTTTCCGTCATCGTGGACAAGGGCTAAAGCGCTTGCTGGCAATCGTTTTCATTCTGCGCAAGAAGCCCGAATTTTCCCCTTGACGGAACCGTCCACCCGCTCTATAATACAATCATCCGTTGGAATGACACGGGACACGCTCCTGTTATGGATGCCGCGTCAGAGAGGCCGCGCCACAGGCTGCAAGCGCGCCGCGAGCACCGTTCAGAGGTACCACCCGTCGACCGGGGACGTATGCGCACGTTACAGCGCGTCAATGAGCACCAAGCAGGGTGGAACCGCGAATGAATTCATTCGCCCCTACGAAACAAAATCGTGGGGGCGTTTTTTCGTCCCCAAAACAAGGAGGATGACACATGATTATCACGCTAAAGGATGGAAAACGAGAATTTGCAAACGGCCTATCCGCACTGGATATCGCGGGGCAGCTAAGCCAAGAGCTCAAAAAGCAAGCCATCTGCGCACGGGTGGATGGCGCGATCACCGAGCTTTGGAAACCCATCGATCATGATTGTGCGCTGGAAATTCTCACCTTTGAGGATGACGAAGCAAAGCGCGTGCTGCGCCACACCGCCAGCCACGTGCTGGCACAAGCCGTCAAAAAGCTGAAGCCCAACGCCAAGCTGGCAATCGGCCCGGCAATTGAGAACGGCTTCTATTACGATTTTGACGTTGACGAACCCTTCACCCCCGATTTTCTTGTGGATGTCGAAAAGGAAATGGCTCGCATCGTTAAAAAGAACGATCGTTTGGAGCGCTTCGAGCTGCCGCGCGCCGAGGCCATCCAGTTCATGCAGGAGCGCAACGAGCCCTACAAGGTGCAGCTCATTGAGGATCTGCCCGAGGACGCGCCGCTTTCCTTCTACAAGCAGGGCGATTTCACCGACCTGTGCGCCGGCCCTCATCTGCCCTCCACCGGCAAGGTCAAAGCCTTCAAGCTGACCTCCATCGCGGGCGCATACTGGCGCGGCAGCGAAAAGAACAAGATGCTCCAACGCATTTACGGCACAGCCTTTGCCGACAAGGCGGAGCTGGACGCGTATTTGCAGCGCATTGAAGAGGCCAAAAAGCGCGACCACCGCCGGTTGGGTCGGGAGCTGGATCTTTTCGACATCCGCGATGAGGGTCCAGGCTTCCCCTTCTTCTACCCCAAGGGAATGGTGCTTCGCAACCTGCTGGAGGATTACTGGCGGCAGATTCACCACGAGGCGGGCTATGAGGAAATCAAGACCCCCATCATGCTCAACCGCGCCCTATGGGAGCGTTCCGGCCACTGGGATCATTACAAGGACAACATGTATACCACCAAGATC
The DNA here is from genome assembly GCA_036652695.1 of Clostridia bacterium. Taxonomy (GTDB): domain Bacteria; phylum Bacillota; class Clostridia; order Christensenellales; family Aristaeellaceae; genus Limiplasma. The sequence goes on from JAVVVJ010000019.1 coordinate 34,503, forward strand.
GATGATATGGACTTCGCCATCAAGCCCATGAACTGCCCCGGCGGCATTCTGGTGTACCAGCGCAAGCTATGGAGCTATCGCGACCTGCCCTGCCGCAGCGGCGAGCTGGGCTTGGTACACCGCCACGAGCTTTCCGGCGCGCTGCACGGCCTCATGCGCGTGCGCTGCTTCACGCAGGACGATGCCCACATCTTCATGACGCCCGAACAGATCCGCGACGAGATCAAGGGCGTCTATCGCCTGATCGACAAGGTCTATCAGACCTTTGGCTTCCCCTACAAGGTGGAGCTTTCCACCCGCCCCGAAAATGCCATCGGCACGGATGAAATGTGGGCGCTGGCTACCGAGGGCTTACAGGGCGCACTGGACGACCTTGCCGTGCCGTACACCATTAACGAGGGCGATGGCGCTTTCTATGGCCCAAAGATCGATTTTCATCTGGAGGACAGCCTTGGCCGCACATGGCAATGCGGCACCATCCAGCTCGATATGAACCTGCCTGAGCGCTTTGACCTCACCTACACCGGTCCGGATGGCGAAAAGCACCGCCCCGTGATGATCCACCGCGTGGTGCTTGGCTCCATTGAGCGCTTTATCGGCATCCTCACGGAGCATTTCGCCGGTGCGTTCCCGCTCTGGTTGGCTCCCGTGCAGGTGAAGGTGCTCACCATCACCGACCGCTGCGATGAAATGGCAAAAGCCGTTCGGGCAAAGCTGGAGGCTGCGGGCATCCGCACAGAGCTTGACCTGCGCAACGAGAAAATCGGCTTCAAGGTGCGCGAGGCGCAGATGATGAAGATTCCCTATATGCTGGTGCTCGGCGATAAGGAAGTCGAGGATCAGGTGGTCAATGTGCGCACCCGCAAGGGCGACACCATCGGAACCATGAACGTGGACGCGCTGCTGGAAATGCTCAAGCAGCAGATAGCCACCAAGGCGCTTCAATAACGGTTCCCCGCGGCACACCATCAAGCGAGCGGTCGGTTGGAATGTTCGAACCGCCCGCTCGCTTGCCTTTTTGGTTGACAATTCAGCCGCTGCATCCTCTGTTTCTTTATCCTACGATGATACAGCACCACCAAACGCATTGAAGGTTGGCTTTTATCGTTTCTGATCAACGCAGTGGAGATGATGCGGCACTATGATGTACCTCGTATTGCTCTTGACAAGTTTTATTGCAGCGCTGGTTTCCGGTGCTGCTGGTTTTGGCGGGTCGCTGTTGATTTTGCCAATCGTTACATCCTTGCTGGGCGCAGAGGTAGCTGTTCCGGTGCTTACACTTGCGCAGTTAATTGGCAATGTTTCCCGTATGGCCACTGGTTTTAAGCAAATCGAATGGAAATCCGTTGGATTATTTTGTGCTACTGCCTTACCGTTGGCTGCATTGGGCGCCTTTGGGTTTTCCATTCTTCCCAAAGACATTGTAACACGCTGCATTGGTGCCGCGCTGATTGCTCTTGTGCTTTTCAAAATGAAAAACATATTTACAGGTAAACATTCGGGTAAGACGCTGCTCATCGGTGGGGCAATTACAGGCGCAGTGTCAGGTCTTGCGGGAAGTGGTGGTCCCATTGGAGCGGCTGTTTTTCTTTCCTTAGGGCTTCCACCCGTCGCTTATATTGCAAGTGAAGCGGCTACCGCCACAGCCATGCACATGCTAAAAACGATCATTTATTCAAAGCTGACTTCATTGACAACAGAAACCCTTATCATTGGTTTCGTTATGGGCATTGCTATGGTCTTTGGAACACTGGTATCCAATCGGTTGATCAAAAAGATGGATAAAAACAAGTTTCAAAAATATGTTGCCGCTTTATTAGTCGTTGTGGGCGGCTATATGTTCATTTTTGGCGTTTGAGTTTTAGAAAACAAGATGGGTTAAAGGCAAGAACGGAGGCATCATTGTGAAAAAACGCAATCTATTGATTCTCGTGGTACTTTTGGGATGCATCGCTGGTACAGCCTTGGCAGCAGAAGATTTCACAATTCCAACGGTTGAGAATGCCGAAGGCCATACTGAAATCTTTCGCTCTATTGTGGTTGATGATGCCGTACATCTGCTTTCAACCCAAAGGAACCTATACGCCCTCCATACTGAAACACAGCAAGCTACGTTCGTGCCGATGCATAATGCCAATCCGGAATACGAACAGATCCCGCAAACCGCCTTGGATTTCCATCAGATTTCCAAAGGCGAAGCCGCTCCGGATTGGTTGAAGAAAGACGCCTCCTTGATTGATATGCTTTTCTGGGATGGAACAGTGCTCTATGGCGTTAACGAACTGAACGGCGCATTGTACCGTGTGGAGTTAACCGATGGCGTGGCAACGCTTCATGCCATCGTTAGGTTGGACTTCTTTTCCGGAGTCGAAAATGAATGCATGCCATCCATTCGCTCCGGTGTGGCTTGCAATGGTGATCTTTATTTGTTGATGAGCTTGGCAGCAGATGACGAGCAGCCTTCCGCCTACCGCTTTGACTTGAACAGCGGGGCGCGTGAGCAGATCACAGGGCAGGGCAAGATTGTTGAGATCACTCGTTATCAAGATCATCATTTGTTATTGCTTGAGGAAACATCCAAGTCGCAATGGCAGATCACCGACTTTGATGCCGCAACAGGAGCCTGCAGCCCACTTTTTGAGAGCGACAAGCTGAATATCACCAATGAAAACGTATCGGGATTGTTATATGACTCTTGGCGGAATCGGGTGCTGATTCAGGTGGAGAAAGAGCTTCTGGCTTTGGTCAGTGAAACATCCTGCGAGGTCGTTGCTTATCTGCCGCCCCTATGGTTCGATGGCCGGGCGATCACAGAGGATGGCCTGTTGTTGCTGTTGGAAAGTCAATCCATTCGTGCGCTGTCTACCTTGCAGGAAAAGCAACTGCCAAAAATCCTTCAGGTGGTCTGCAACGATCTGGAGGATTGGATGGATAAAGGCTTTGCGGAGGCCTACCCGAATGTCGCGGTGAAATACAGACAAGGATATGCGGATGAGGCGGTATCTTTGCTTGCGGAGCAAATCGCTATTCAATCAGATGAGATCGATATCTTTGAGGTTTCAATAGGGAGCGCTGCCCAAAAGGCGATCGAAAAAGGCTATTATGATCCGCTCAATCAGTCTGCATCCATCGGTGAAAAGATGAATGCATATCGACCTTTCTTTCAGCAAATTGCGATGAAGGGTAGCGATATTGCCGCCGTTCCAAGAATGGTGGAACAGTATACATTGGCTTATAGCGAATACGCAATGACCAAATTAGGGCTTACGGTCTCCGATATGCCTTCCACTTTTGCGGAACTGATGGATTTTTTGCTGCAATGGGATGACCGGGTGGGAGATATTGCACAGGAAGCAGAAATCACCCCCTTTGGAGATGAACTTACGAATGTGCAGGTAAAAGCCGAATTGTTTCGCATGCTTAGGGATCAATATTACATACTGATGGAGAAGGATGCGTCGGCCATTCCCCTTTATGAAGCGGAACTGGCGGACTTGCTGGACAAATTGTCGCTGGCATGCGCTACGATCCCCCAAGCGCCCGAGAGAGGCTCCTATGTGGCGACAAACCAACGGTTTCAAAATATTCAAATCAATGATCAGCCGTCTTATCTTTTCAGCGTATATAGTTCCTTTCATCCGGGACGGCGCAACTTCTCAAACGCAGAATCCGTTTCTGATTTTGTTCCAATCGCCCTCACCTTGCCTTCGCAAGACCGCCCGCTTCTACTTTTTGAGGGGACTCTATTCATCGTCAACCCCTATTCCTCTCAAAAGGAGCAAGCAATTCAGTGGCTCGCTTATTACATGACTCACTTACCTGCAAAGGATGCCGCAGTATTTAATCAAGCTGCAATACCCGTAGAATCTGAACTGTACAAAAAGATGAAGGAACATTTTTCCAGTGAAATAGAGAGACTGGAGCCTCGTTTAGAGGCGGCGAAAGGTGCTGCAAAAAGAGAGTTGGAAGCGCAGCTTCAAAACAGCCAAGAAAAGCTACGTGAGATAGAGGCAATCAAGTGGGATGTAAGCGCGCAAGCTCTTGAGGACTATGCGCAAATTTTCAACCAATGTACTGTTTTATGGCGTGATCCCAACGTATATGCCGAATCATTCGATAAAACTGCTATGGCCTATATAAACGAATCCGTGTCAGGAAAAGAGGTTGCTCATGAATTTTTTGTCACATACGAAATGGTTTTGAAGGAATCCCGCTAAGATTGCTTCTATGGTGCTCCGCTGGCTATTCTTTGGATGTCTCAGCTTGTCATAACAAAAGCATCAAAAGGGAACTTCCTGTTAGAAAGGCGTTGAGGATCTCAAAAAACCTCATTACCAATCCACGTCTTTCTTCAAAATGCAGAGATAGCCAATTTCAAAAT
>JAVVVJ010000020.1:0-38055 GCA_036652695.1 Clostridia bacterium
AAGACTGGCATACCCATGTGCCGAGCACGGCTGCCTACTGCATTCGCAAATGCGGGGGCGGCCTTTTTTGCGTTGCGGCTCTTTGGATGCGGCAAAAAAAACCCTGTGAAATCAAAAAGACCCTGCACGGCGATACGTTGCCGCGCAGGGTCTTTTTTGGAATCTCCAAACGTCTGTTTTGTTATGCCTTGGTTCCCGTGAGCGCAATGCCCTCGATAAACTGACGCTGAAAGAAGAGGTAGAGCACCATCATGGGGATCATGGCAAGCGCAGAGCCAGCCATCATGATGGGGTATTTGGTGGAATACTGCCCCTGTAGGGAGCTGATGCCAGCGGAAAGGGTCATCTTATCGATGTTCATGTTCACGATCAGCGGCCACATCATATCGCCATAGGCGAAAACTGCGGTGAACACTGCCAGCGCCATGAGCGCCGTTTTGGTAAGCGGCATCAAAATACGGATGAAGGTTTGCCAAGTATTGCAGCCGTCCAGCCGCGCGGCTTCGCTGAGGTCATTGGGGAGACCCATGTAGAACTGCCTGAGGAAGAAAGTGCCAAAGGCGCTTACCAAGCCAGGGAAAACCAACGCGAAGATGCTGTTGAGCTGGTTCAACTTCGCCAGCATCAGGTATTGCGGAATAATGAATACCTGCCCCGGAAGCATTAGCTGCGTGAGCACAATGAAGAAGCAGAGCTTCTTACCCGGGAATTCCAGCTTCGCAAAAGCAAAGCCAGCCATGGAGCAAAAGAGCGTAGCGCATACCACGCGCCAGAAAATCAGCAGAATGGTATTGATGTAGAGCGCGTCAAAGGGCAAGGTACGCAATACCTCGGAGTAATTGGTCAAATCCCAGTGGGTTGGAAAAATGATGGGCGGAACCATGATGGATTCACCCTGCGTTTTGAAGGAGGTCAGGATCATCCATACAAAGGGAAAGAGCATGATAAAAGAACCAATAAGCAACACGATATGCGTAATGAGCACGCCGCGACGCCTGTGCGTCATGTGACGTGCCTTCATGGTAGCTGCCGTCATCCTGTTCGACCTCCTTTACTCGTAATGTACCATTTTTTTCTCCAGCCCAAATTGCAAGAGGGTGATAATGCCAATGATGACAAAGCTCCACATCACGATGGCGGAGGCGTAGCCCTTGTTGAATTTATCAAAGGCCTCGCGGTAGAACATCACCATGAGCGTAATGGTTTTTTTATAGGCGGGGTTGGTGGTTTTTATCAGCAGATACACGGTATCAAACTGCTTGATGGCAGCCATGACGCGCATCATAACCACAAAAAACAGCGTGGGGCTGATCAGTGGCACGGTGATATGGCAAAAGCGCTGAATGGCGTTTGCACCGTCGATCTCGCTAGCTTCGTAATAGGTGGTGGGGATGGATTGCAGCCCGGCCAGTATCAGCACCAGATCATAACCGACCGCGCTCCAAATGGCAATAATTGCACAGGAAATGAGCGCCGTATCGGGATCGGATAACCAATTGACCCCCGCAATGCCAAAAAGGCCAAGAAACTGGTTTAACACGCCAACTTCGGCGTTAAAAATCCACCGCCATACCATGGCTACCGCTGCGGGCGCCACAACCATGGGGAGGAAATAGATGCCGCGATAGACATCGCGACCACGAATTTTGCTGTTGAGCAGAGATGCGAGAATCAACGCAAAGAAAATGCCAACCGGTACGGTAAGCAGCATAAAATACAGCGTGTTCCAAGTAGACTGCCAGATTTGCTTGTCGCCAAACATCTTTTGATAGTTTGCAAGCCCTACAAATTTGCTGGCTCCCAAGCCTTGGGATTTTTCCATGCTCATGTAGATGGTTTGGAAAAACGGGTAGATGTTCAATAACAAAAGACCCAAGATGGTTGGCGCAATCAAAAGATATGCCCAAGCCCATTCTGCGCGGAACCGATGGCGCTTCTGACGCAGATCAACGGCTACCGTCTGTGCTTGTCCCGTCGTCATATAGGTTCCCCTCCGTTTTTGCGCACCGGGATGAAGGTGGATAACCCAGCGCGAAAATAAAAGAAATGGCGCAGACGGGCGGGGGGTTCCCCCCGCCCGCGCGCGGTTTGACAAAGGCTTTCTTATTCGGCTTCGATCTCGGTGATGATGCCATGGAGCTGGTTGCAAGCATCCGCAACGGTCAGCTCGCCGGTGTATACGGAGGTCATGAGCTCTTCCTCGGTGCCTTCCCACAGGCTCTTGTTAGGAGAGAAGGGATACTGCACGCCGTAGGAGATCATTTCGGTGTAGCAGGCGATGTTGAGGTTGGTGAAGTTATCGGTGAAATACTTCTCGGTGCCAGCGTAGGCGGGAATGGCGGCCTTGTTCTGAGCCTGTAGAATGTTGGCTTCCTCGCTGCCGCAGAAAGCGATGAAATCCTTCACAACGTCGGGGTTGGCGGTGTTGTATGCGCCAGCATAGCCCAGGCCGTTGTAGATGGAGGCACGAACTTTGCCCTGAGGCAGAACGCAGAGGTCAAACTTATCCTTGATGAGCTCGTTGCTGGTATAAGCGCTCATCATCCAGCTGCCGACAAATTCCATGGCCAGCTTGCCAGCTTGGAACTGATCGTCGCTGCTCATGTCGGTGAAGCTTTCCAAAGTGGGGCTTACGCCATCCACCAGCATGAGGTCCACCCACGCCTGAAGCGCTTCCTGGGTAGCGGGCTGATCGTAACCGGAGACGCCGTTTTCAAAGGAGAAACCACCATTCTGGTAGATGAAGTTGAGGTAGCCAGCCTGACGATCGTTGGGAGCGCCAAAGCCGTAGATGCCCTTTTGGGGATCGGTCAGTTTCTTTGCGGTTTCGCGCAGGGTATCCCAAGTCCAAGTGTTATCGGGATATGCGACGCCAGCGTTGTCAAAGATTTCTTTGTTGTAGGCCAACGCGATGGTATCATAGTCCTTCGGGACTGCCAGCTGCTTGCCATCGTAGTTGTACAGCGCGGTGATGCCGCTGGGATAGGGGGTGTAATCAAGGTTGAGATCCGTTAGATCCAGAAGCATGCCAGCGGCGGCGAACTTCATGATCTGGTTGGAGTGCATCCAGAAAACATCAGGTAGCGCGCCGCCCTGAGCAGCCGCTTCCAGCTTGGTCCAGTACTCGCTCCATGGGGTTACCTGCACTTCAACGGTTACGTTGGGGTGCTTGGCAGTGTAAGCGTCGGCAATGGCTTTCATGCCCGGCTCCTGGTTGGTATCCCACAGGGCGAAGGTGATGGTCACATTACCTTCGGCGGTGGCTACGGCGGCAAACATTGTGCAAAGCAGGCACAGGGTCAATAGGGAAGCAAGAACCTTTTTCATGTTTGAAAAACCTCCTTATGCTATTCGGTGGTACGAACCCAAACCGTTTATCTAATAATAGCATGCAATGGTGAAATGCTCTATCAAATTACTATGTATCCTGTGCACAATTCTCGCACGAAATGGTTTTTACCAGGCTGATCCATTGATAGGCTGTGATGCGTGAGAGAATAGTGTAAACGCATGGGCGCTTTTGGATAGCTCTTGGACTTGCTATCTCGATTTGTGTAGAATATAGTATAAGTGGATCAATGGCATGCCCGTATGGCGGACTAGAGGAGCGAAGCAATGACAGAGCTTTTTGACGGTACGGAGAGCGGCTGTATGTCGCTGATTGGTTTGTCCACCGCTTCAGAGCGTGAAAACAGCACGGCACAGTGTCCGCGGCGCGTGATTCGCATTTTGTGCGCCGCCAGAGGAAGCTGCACAATCGCGGTGGGGGATGAAACCTTTCCGCTGATTGGCGAGCGGATGCTGCTGTTCATGGGTCCGTTAAGCTATGCCATCATGGCGCCATCGGAGGATTGCATGATCACCCGCATCGAGGTGAACGTGACCACCCTGCGGGAGGGGGGCTACCCCGTGCGCCAGCTGATGGAATGCTACCCGGAGGTGGATGCGCTGCTACGGCGCGATATGCCCTACCTTTCCTTTGAGGATAGCTACGCCATGATGCCCCCGACGTTGCGGCTGCTGCAAACCTTTTCGCTGTACGATTCGCCTGAACGCGAAATTCAGCTTTCCATCACGCTGAGCTACCTGCTGGCGATGATTTCCTCCTGCGCTGTGGAGAATTCCCAGCTGTCCAAGCGGTATCACAGGCATGTGAGCGAGGCGCTCAAATACATTCACGAAAATTATATGTGCTGCATCACGGTTACGGATATTGCCGCGAAGGTGGGCGTGCATGCGAGTCACTTGCACAGGCTGTTTTCGGCGGAGGTGGGCATGAACGTAGGCGAGTATATTGTGAACCTGCGCGTGCGCAAGGCAAGCTCGCTGCTCATTCGCACGGATATGCCCATCAGCCTGATCGCGGTTCGCGTGGGCGCTACCACCTTGCAGTATTTTTGCCGCATGTTTAAGCAGCGTGTGGGCATGACGCCTAACGAATTTCGCAAGAATTACAACATTACTTGCAAGTATACGCCGGAGCGCAGCAGCTATATGGTGATGGGAAACCCCTGTGCGATGTCCCAGGCGTTTACAGGGGGTGAGGTGTAGATGCTCTCCTTCTTTGATCCTTCGTGCTTGGAGGGTGGGCTTGTGCCGGTGGTGCATGCGTATTACGATCGCGCCGATATGATGCGCACCACGGTGGAGGCGGTGAACCATTCCCATTCCCTGATTGAGATCATGTATGTCAACGAGGGGCTGATGAGCTTAGAGGTGGAAGGGGAAACTTTGCAGATTGGGCGAAAGCAGCTGATTTGGCTGGACGCCAACGCGTATCACCGCCATATGACCTTCCTTACAGACGCGTGCAGCGTGATGAATATTGAGTTTCAGTACGAGCGGCTGGATCGGCGTTGCCCAACCCTGCGAGAGCTGAGCCGCGCGGACGCGGCCACACGCGAAATGCTCGGCGCGCCGACGTACTGCCTTGTGCTTACGGATAACGATAACGCTATTTTCCACCTGATGAAGCAGATTGTGCCCTTGGCAGACAGCACCTTTCCTGAAGCGGAACGCCTATGCTCGCTTTTGTGCACGCAGGTGATGCTGCTGGTGGCAAAGCTGCACAAGGAAACGGCGGGGCATTCCCTGCCGATCAACAACCCCTACGTGGATGAGGCAATCGCGATGATGCAGCGGGACTACGCCGGCACCATCACGGCTACGGAGCTTGCGCGCAGGCTGCACATTCAGCCCACCTACCTGCATCGGCTTTTTCGTGATCATACCGGGCAGACCTTCGGCCAACACCTGCAACGCATTCGCGTGCAGAAGGCAAAGGAGCTGCTCCTTACAACGGACGATACGCTGTTGGATATCGCCATGGCGGTGGGCGCATCCAGCCAGCAACGCTTTACGCAGATGTTTCGTCGCATGGAAAGCGTATCGCCGCAGGAATACCGCAAACAGCATGACACCCAGCCCGGGGCGGGCAAAAGATAAAGGTGAACAGAAAACGGGAGGAATAGCAAATGCCAAAGATTACTTTTATGGGAGCGGGTTCCACGGTATTCGCAAAGAACGTCTTGGGGGACAGCATGCTCACACCGGCACTCGCGGATTCGATTATCGCGCTGTATGATATTGATGCGAAGCGGCTGAAGGAATCCCAGATGATGCTGCAAAACATCAATCAGAACCATGGTGGAAAAGCGACCATTGAGGCATATCTCGGCGTGGAGCAGCGCAAGGATGCGCTTCGCGGCGCGAACTATGTGGTCAATGCCATTCAGGTGGGCGGCTATGAGCCTTGCACAGTAACGGATTTTGAAGTTCCCAAGCGCCACGGCCTGCGCCAGACCATCGCGGATACGCTGGGCATCGGCGGCATCTTCCGCGCGCTGCGCACCATTCCCGTGATGATGGATTTTGCGCGGGACATGGAAGAGGTCTGCCCCAACGCGTGGTTCCTCAACTATACCAACCCCATGAGCATGCTGACTGGCGCGATGCTGCGCATGACGCCCATTAAGACCGTCGGCCTGTGCCACAGCGTGCAGGTTTGCGCCGAGCATCTCTTGCAGGGGCTGAATATGCCTTATGACGAGCTGACGCAGTGGAAGATCGCCGGCATCAACCATCAGGCATGGCTGCTGGAAATCACGCGCGACGGCGTGGATCTCTACCCGGAAATCAAGCGCAAGGCCGCCGAGCGCACCGAAAAGCATAACGACATGGTGCGTTACGAGATCATGAAGCGCTTTGGCTATTATGTAACGGAATCCAGCGAGCACAACTCCGAATATATGCCCTACTTCATTAAGGACAAGTATCCGGAGCTGATTGAGCGCTTCAACATCCCGCTGGACGAATACCCGCGCCGCTGCGTGGAGCAGATCGCCAAGTGGGAGCGCCAGCGCGACGAGCTGGTTTCCAACAAGGCGCTTACGCATGAGCGCACGCGCGAATACGCCAGCTACATCATGGAGGCCATGGAGACCAACAAGCCGTATAAGATCGGCGGAAATGTGCTCAATAACGGCCTCATCACGAACCTGCCGCGCAATGCCGTGGTGGAAGTGCCCTGCATGGTGGATAAGACCGGCATCGCGCCCACGGTGATTGGCGATTTGCCTGAACAGTGCGCCGCTATGAACCGCACCAACATCAACGTGCAGCTGCTGACCATCGAGGCTGCGCGCACGTTGGATAAGGAATACATCTACCGTGCCGCGATGATGGATCCGCATACCTCGGCGGAGCTTTCCATCGATGACATCATCTCCATGTGCGATGACCTGATCGCGGAGCATGGGGATTGGCTGCCGAAGTTCCACTAAGCTAAGCATGAATGTCGGGGGTCGCTGTACGAAAAGGAAAAGGCTTTGCTTTTTTCCGATTCGTGCGGCGGCCCCCTTTTTGGTAGTTGCCAAAAAGGCAAGGTTACTTTGCGGCAGAGATAAAAGCTGTTTCACAGCGCCATTATGCTGGTAGAGTAAGGAAAAGGAGGCTGATATGGTTATGAAGAAATATGTTTGCTCTATCTGCGGCTATGTCTACGACGAAGCAAAGGGAATGCCCGAGGCGGGCATCAAGCCCGGCACCAAGTGGGAGGAGCTTCCCCAAGGCTGGGTCTGTCCGCTTTGCGGCGCTGCAAAGAGCGATTTTAAGGAGCAAAGCGCACCAACGGCGGCGAAGCCTGCGCAGACGGTGGGGTCTTCGGATTTGAAGGCGCTTTCCGCACTGGAAATAAGCGCGCTCTGCTCCAACCTTGCCAAGGGTTGCGAAAAACAGTACATGAGCCAGCAGGCCGCGCAATGGCGGGAGCTGGCGGCGTATTATCAGGCGAACGCCGCGCCTGCGCAGGAGCCAAGCTGCCAAAAGCTGCTTGACCTTGTGCAAAACGATCTGGAGAGCGGCTTTGTAAATGCCAACGCCGCTGCCGGGGAGGCCAATGACCGTGGCGCAAAGCGTGCGCTGGTGTGGAGCGAGAAGGTTACGCGCATTTTGAATGCCTTGCTCGCCCGTTATGCGGCGCAGGGCGAGGAGATGATCGCGTCCACCAACGTTTACGTCTGCACAATCTGCGGCTTTGTCTACGTGGGGGATCAGCCGCCCGAGCTTTGCCCCGTGTGCAAGGTTCCCAGCTGGAAATTTGAAAAATTGGAAGGGAGGTAACGCAATGTACGCTGTCAGAACAATTCGGCTTTGCACCAAGGATTGCCTTTGCCTATATGTATGCCCAACCGGGGCGACGGATACCGAGAATAGCATCATTGATCCCGCCAAATGCATTGGCTGTGGGGTGTGCGCGTCTGCCTGCCCATCTGGAGCGATTTCCATGGTGCCCACGCCCGATGCGTTGCCGCCGCAGCAGTCCAAGCAAAATGAGGTGGTAACCACCCTGCGGGCGCTTGCGCAGAGCAAGAACGAGCAGGAGCGCATTGCCGCCGGGCTGGCGGGAAGGCTGGCGGAGGCGATTGAAAAATCCAACCGCATCATGGCGGAGGACTTGCTTCGCGAGGGTGGATATATGCTGCCACAGAGCGCCAATGCCCGCGCATTGCTGGAAGGGCTGCAAAACGAGCGGCATGGCGAGGGCTTTCCCCTGAAAGCCGTGCAGAGCTTGCTGGATACCCTTCCTTTTGAGAAGCGCGCGTGAGCAAGGTCGCAAACAAAACTGGCGCATGCGCTTGACAACCCGCCGCATCCGTGCTACGCTACGTTACGCTATCGGGCGGCCAGACGATCGCGTGGCGTGAGCCATGAGGAAAGTCCGAGCATCGCAGGGCAGGGTGCCGGCTAACGGCCGGTGGAGGCAACTCCAAGGAAAGTGCAACAGAAAGAAACCGCCATGCTGCGATTGCGGCAGGGTAAGGATGGAAAGGCGAGGTAAGAGCTCACCCGCGCCTTGGAAACAAGCGCGCGCTGTAAACCCCACCCGATGCAAGATCCGATCAAGAGCAATACGGCTGCCCGTCGTGCCCTTAAAGAGATCGCTGGAGCCGCGCGGCAACGCGCGGCGTAGATAGATGATCGTCCAACGACAGAACTCGGCTTACGACCGCACCGGTAGCACCACAACCATAAAAGCCCCCTTCCGCAGACCATGCGGGAGGGGGCTTTGCGTAGCGAAAGCACAGGGACATGTGCTGTTAGGCAGCGGGTGCGACTGTCACGAGCGGCGCAAAGCTCGGCGTTGCGGTGGGCTTGTGCGTGGGCTTGGCAGTGGGCGCAACCGTCGGCTTGGGCGCAGCCGTTGGCTTGGGCGCAACCGTCGGCTTGGGCGCAACCGTCGGCTTACTGGTTGGCGCAACCGTCGGCTTAACGGTTGGCGCGGGCGTTGGCTTAACGGTTGGCGCGATGGTTGCGGTCGGCGCAGCCGCTACGGCGGCCTGCGCCTGTGGCGGCTCACCCTGTGGCAGTGCGAACAGCGTATCGGGGTATTTTTCGCGGAAGAATGCCTCGGCGCGGTCAACCTGCTCCGGGGCCGCCTGTCCCAAGCGCGCGCGGTTCCACAGCGCCAGCAGCTCAATATATGCGTCTGCCTCGGTTTGCGCAAGCTCCAGCGCTTCCGCGTTCGCTTGCTGTTGCGCTTCCCACGCAACGGTTGCCGCACGCATTTCCTCGTTGAGCGCGGCAAGCGCGGTTTCCTGTTCCTTCACGCGCGCGAGCGCCTCGTCACGCATGGTTTCGGCCTGCGTGCAGCGCTCCAGCAGCTCCGCTGCCTGCTGCTCGCGCTCGCTGAGCGCTGCGGCAAGGCCTTCTTTTTCCAGCAGATGGGCTGTCTCCGTCTCCTCCAGCACTACGCTCCGCTCCGCAATCGCTCCATTTGCCTCCTCCACCGCGAGCAGCGCATCGCGCAGGCCCTCATCGGCAGCCTTTAGATCCTTGCGGCGCGATTCCAGCTCCGCGTTGAGCGTCTCAATCTGTGCGTCTGCCGCTTCCCCGGCCTTTTGCTGCGTAAGCAACGCGGTTTTCAGCTCGTTCATCTGCGCGGTTCGCGCCGCAAGCTGCTGCGACTGCTGCACGCTCCCCGCCGCAATGAAGCCGGATACCAGCAACAGCGCCACCAGCGCAAGAGCCAGAACCGTGATGATCTGCTTCATGCCATAACCACCCTTTCTTTTGCCCCCATTTGGAACGTGTCTTTTTGACATATGTATACAAAAAAGCATGCCCAATGCTGCTTTAGCATATGCTGGGCATGCACAAATCATTCGTCTATTTTTGTTGAGGGGGGAGCAACTTGTTTTTTCCGCTTACGGCGTCAGCGGCTCGTTGTCCTTTTTTACGGGCTGGGGATCTGGCAATGGCGGCAGTTCACGGATATCCGAGATGCCAAAGTGCTCCAAAAAGCGGTCGGTGGTGGCGTATAAAATGGGGCGGCCTAATGCTTCCTTGCGCCCGACTTCCTTAATGAGGCCTTTGTTGAGCAAGGATTGCACGGAGTAATCACATTTGACGCCGCGCACCAACTCCACATCGCCCTTGGTGGTGGGTTGGCGGTAGGCGATCACGGCTAGCGTTTCCATGGCGGTTTGGGTCAGGCTTTGACGCTGCACGGGCTGTAGCAGACGCTCCACATAAGCCGCGTATTCTGGGCGGGTTTCCAGCCGCAGATGGTCGCCGTAGCGGCGTAGGGTGATCCCTCGGTGGTTTAGGTCAAAGTCACGCTGCATTTCCTCCACGGCGTGGAGCGTTTCCATTTCGCTTAACTCCAGCGCCGCCGTAAGATCGCTTAGCTTGATTGGCTCGCCCGCCACAAATAAAATTGCTTCGATGATATGGGCGGCGTCACTCGTCTCCAATGGATTCTCTCCTTCCGGGCAGCAATACGATATCGCCAAAAGCGCCGCTTTGCAGCACATGCGCTTTGCCAAGCTTTAGCAGCTCCAGCAGCGCGATAAACAGGGTAACGATCTCCGCGCGGTTCGGTTCGCCGCTGAAAAGCGCGGCGAAGCTGGCGCGCCCCACGCTTAGGCGGCTCTCAATGGCCTCCATGCAACCCTCCACGGTATAATTATCGCGGCGGATGTCGCGCAGGCAAAGCTCCACTTCGCGCGGCTCCTGTGGTACGCGGCTTTGCACGCGCAAAAGCGCCTCCCACAGCGCGCCGAGCGTCAAGCCGTCAAGCTCCAGCGTGGGCGGGGGCAGGGGGTATTCCTCCGGCAGCTTGCCGAAGATTTGCGAGGCGCTCTTTTCAAAGTCGGCCATGTTCTGCGCGGATTCCTTGAACTGCTGATAGGCAATCAGGCGCGCCATGAGCGCAAGCTCGGGGTCCTCCTCATCCTCTTTGGGCGGCTTGGGCAGGAGGCTTCGGCTTTTGATTTCCACAAGCAGCGCTGCCATGGAGATAAACTCGCTGGCTTCCTCCATATCAAAATCGGGCGCGCCGCGCACAATCTGGATATACTGCTCGGTGATCTCACTCACAAAAATATCCCGTAGATCAATTTTTGCTTTGCCAATCAGGTGCAGCAGCAGGTCGAGCGGCCCGTCAAACTGCTTGAGACGGATGTGGACAGCCATCTTAGGCGTGGCCTGCAATCAGCAGCAGCAGGTTGAGCACGCCATCCTCTACAAAGCCTATGATGCTGGATAGAACGCCCGTGAGCGCACCGCTAAAGCACAGCACCAGCAAAATGATCTGCGTAATTTGAAACATGTTTTGATTGAGGCTGAACCGCCCCTTGAGCACAATATCGTTGAGCACGTGGAAGCCATCCAGCGGGGGAATGGGCAGCAGGTTAAAGATGCCGATGGACACGTTCATGCCTGCGAACATCAGCAAAAAACGCTGGATGTACTGTACCCAAGGGTAGCGCATGTAATCCGTAAAATCCTTGCCGCTGCCGCTGAGCAGAATGCTGTAGCCGATGCCGTTGGAGGACAGGAACGCTCTTGCGCCGCCGTTGGCCTCGATGACCTCCGGCCGCCACAGCAGCCCATTGAAGCCTACCGCCAGCGCCAACGACAGGATGAATAGCGTCAGGTTCACCGTAATGCCCGCCAAGCTCACCAGCAGATCATCCCGGCGGTAATTTTGAAAGTTGCGCGGGTTTACCGGGACGGGCTTGGCCCAGCCAAAGCCCAAAAACACCAAGCATGCCGTACCGATGGGGTCAAGGTGCTTGCGTGGATCAAGCGACAGCCGCCCCATCATCTTGGCGGTGGGATCACCGCAGCGGTAGGCGACATAGCCATGCGCGATTTCGTGCAGCATGAGCGTCAGCAGCACCGAGGCGGCAAAATACAAAAGATAAAGGATGAAGCCCAGCGGATCGGAAGTGAGCCAGTCACCCCAAGCCTGCAAGCGGTTCAAAATACCCAATAGATCGACCTCATTTCCTGTTTTGAAGGCATCCTGGACAGAGCCGGAGCGCGGGTGCGCTCCGGATATTATATCGCTTTGCAGTGAAAATGGCAAGAATTCTTGCACAAGCTCGTTCTGCGCGGCAATAAGGCGCGGATCGGGAACCGCCAGCGGCAGGGCGCTACTCCTCGCTTTGCGTAACCACGGCCTCGATTCGCCTAGTGAGGATCACGGCTTTTGCTTTGCCGCGCGCGCCGATGCTTTCCCCCGCGTGACAGGCGATATGGAGCGCCGTGAAATCTACGCCGCCCGCAAGGCTGAAGCCCAGACCGCCGGAAAAGCGGGGGTTGACCTCCAGAAAGTAAAACTGCCCCTCGTGCTCAATAAATTCCATGTTTACCGCGCCTATGATGCCTGCGTGGGCGGCGATGGCGGCACAGGTAGTATCCAGCGCATGGGAGGGGGATATGCATACCGTTGTGCCAAGGCCGGTGACCGTGCGCAGAAGCTCCTTGCGCGCCAGCGTCTGCACATGCCCGAAGCGATCCATGGCCACATCCACTGTCCACACGTCGCCTTGCAGATAAGGCTGGGCGATATAATCCTCGCGCATGGCGAGCGCCGCCGCAAAGGCGGCGGGGGTATGCGTCACCACCAGCCCTTGACTGCTGCGCCCGTGCAGGGGTTTGAGCAGCAGCGGGAAATCCTCGCTCTTGGGCGTGCGGCCATAGGGGCTGAACGTGGGGATCGTGGTGCATATGGCGCTTGCGCAGAGCTGCTCCGCCATGGCGAGCTTATCGCGGCAAAGGCGCGCCACAGGCTCGTCTGGCGTACATACCGTGCAGCCAAGCGCCTGAAACTGCGGCTTGCGCGCGCAGAGCACATCTACCTCCACATCCGTTAGCGGAATCAGATAATCTAGCGCGTAGGTCTCCACCGCATCCAGCAGCTGACGGACATAGGCATCTGCGTTGGCGGCGTATTCCGCTTGAAAAAAAACATCCACCGCGCAGGAGGCGATATTCCACGCGCGCGGATAGATATCACAGCCGATCACCCGATGCCCCAGCGCGTGAAGCTGCTGGCAGACCGTCTGTGCGGAGGAAGAACCGACCGCCGTTACCAAAGTGGTTTTCATTGCCTATTCATCCTTTCCGGTGCTTGCGCAGCAGGGCAAGCAAGGTATCCTGTAAATAACGCAGGCTTTCCAGCCGCAGCAGCAGCGCCAGCCCCGCGTAGAGCGCTATGCCCGCCAGTATCTGCAAAAGCAGCAGCGCAAGCGCCGGAAGCCCAAGCCCGTTCATGGCGTATACCGCGCCAAACATCACAAACGACAGGAGTATCGGCGGCAGCACATCGCGCATTTGCTCCAAATAGCCATAGCCCAGCAGCTTTCGGTTGGGCGATGCGTTAACGAACGCGGAAATCAGCGTGCTTACCACCGCGCCCCACGCGATGGCGAGCACGCTGTCAAAGCAGAACACGGTTACGCATAAAATGAGGATGCCATAGCTTTTTTTGATGCATTCCAAACGCAAAAACACATCGCTGCGCCCCATGGCGTTGATGGCCTGCAAATTGGCTGTGTGAATGGGGTAAAACGCGAAATCGATGCAGCAAATCTGCAAAAAGGGCACGCAGGGAAGCCATTTGTCCGTAAGCAGGAGCGTGATGAGCGGCGTTGCGACCGCCGCAAGCCCAGCCATGATGGGCATCACCAAAAAGCTGCTCACCATTACGGAGCGGCGCATCATCTGCTTCATGCGCGGGATGTCTTCCTGACTTTCGGCGAGCACGGGAAGCATCACGCTTTGGATGGAGCCATTGACCGCGTTCATCAAAAGCTCGGGAAATTGTTTGCCGCGGTTGAAATAGCCAAGCTGCTCGGAGTGGAAGCGCTTGCCGATCACCAAGCTTCGCAGGTTGTTGTACCCGGTTTCCAGCAGGCTGGATAGGAGCAGCTTCCACCCAAAGGAGATCAATCCCCGCACGCGCGTCCATGAAAATAGCGCCTGCGGCCGCCATTTTACGGTAAGCAGCAGCACACAGGCCAGAACGGCCTGATTGCTCACCTGCTGCCCCACCAGCGCCCAGCAGCCAAGGCCGGCATAGGCCATACCAATGCCCACGCAGCCCGAAAAAACCGTAGCGCATAGGCTGGAGAGCATTAGCTGGCGAAAGCGCATCTCCCGCGCGGCAACCGCCGTCTGCACCGAGAGCAGCGCCCCGGGCAGCAGCACCAGCGCAAGCACGCGCAGCACGGGCACGAGGCTCGGCATTTCATAAAACGCGCCGATGGCGGGCGCGAAGGCAAACAGCAGCGCATACAGCGCCACCGCGATGGCGGCGCTCACATAGAATACGGAGGATAGGTCGGCCGCGTCCACGGTCTTTTTTTGGATCAGCGCGGTGTTCAGCCCGCTTTGCACAAAGACCTGCGAGATCGCGATAAACACCATCAGCATTGTAAGCACGCCATAGTCCGCGGGGCTTAACAGCCGCGCCAGCACCACGGTGACCAAAAAGGCGATGCCCTGTGTGCCGAAGCTCTCCATCAGCTTGAAAAAAAACGAGGGCGCGACCGTCGCGCCATGTTTCTCGCCCATAGAGAGATCAGCCTCCTTTGTGCAGCAGCACCCGGCAGATCAGCTCTACCTCCGCCTGTGAAAGCTCCGGGTAGAGGGGCAGCGTTACCACGTTAGCCGCCACGCGCTTGGCGATTGGCGTGCGTGCGGAATCGAAGCCCGGCCTGCCGCGGTAACATTCAAAATCAGTGATGAGTGGGTAAAAGTACTTGCGCGCGAAGATGTCCGCCGCGTCCAGCCGCTGGCATACCTCGTCGCGCTTGAAGCGCACGCCATCGAAAACCACGGGGAAGTAGGCATAGTTCCCCTCCACACCCGGCTGCTCCCGTGGCAGAGAAAGCCCCTCCGTGCCGCCGAGCAACGCCATATACAGCGCCTGCACCCGCTTGCGCTTGGCAATGTTGCCCGCAAGGCCGCGCAGATTACATAGACCCATTGCGGCTTGAAACTCGTTCATCTTGGCATTGCCGCCGACGCTTACCACATCATCCGGGCCGGTGATGCCATAGTTGCGCTCCAGCGCGAGGCGCTCGTTAAGCGCGCCATCCGCCGTGGTGATCGCGCCGCCCTCAATGGTGTGAAAGACCTTGGTGGCGTGGAAGCTGAACATGCTCGCGTCGCCAAAGGCGGCGGCTGAAACGCCGTGCCTGCTAACGCCGAAGGCGTGCGCTGCATCGTAGATTACCTTGAGGCCGTGCTTGTCCGCGATTTGCTGAATCGCCGCAGTATCGCAGAGATTGCCATAGACATGCACAGGCAAAATGGCGCAGGTACGCTCCGTGATGAGCGCCTCCAGCTTGGAGGCATCCAGCGTGTAGGTAATGGGGTCGATATCGCAAAACACAGGCGTAAGGCCGCGCCGTACCAGCGCGTGCGTGGTGGAGGCAAACGAAAACGGCGTTGTGATCACTTCGCCATGCAGCTCCATGGCCGCGAGCACCGCCTCCAGCGCTAGATGACCGTTGGCAAAAAGCGAAACATACGCGACGCCGAGCCGCTCTTTGAGCGCCTGATTCAGCTTTAAAAGCTTATCGCCATTGTTGGTCAGCCAATGGGAATCCCATAGCGAGCGAATTTCCTCGCAATATTCCTCGTAGGGTGGCATGGAGCTGCGGGTTACGTTGATGCGCATGGCTCACCCCTCCTTTTTTGATCGTTGGCACGCGCGCTTCGCTGCGTTGATCCAAGAGCGCGGCAAGAGCCGCTTCAAGCGGTAGCGGATGCGCTGAGCAATGGGCAGCGCGGCATAGACGCGCTTGCAATCCGCGTTTTTAAGCGCGGAGCCGTCCGGCGCGTTCCACAGCAGCACATACAGGTACCAATCACGGAAGCGCCCAACCTGCTTAGTATACTTCATCTGGCTGAATTCGTCCACATCCAGCAGCATTTCAGCCACGCTGGCGGCGCGGGCGCTCACGCGCGCGGCTTCCTCGCGCGACCAAGCATTCATGGCGCTGCCCGGAACGTTCTCGCGGTATACGCAGGTGAAGGCGTGCTGATAAAGCCCTAGCCCCGCTGCGGTGCAGAACAGGCGCAGCTTGAGATCGCCATGCGGGCAGCGCTTGTCCCAATACGCGGGGGGGAGCTTGCTGAGCACCGCCCTTGGGAACAAAAAGGAAGCGGTGGGTGCAAAGGGGATGCCGCACATCTCCCCCACCGTGAGGGGATGATCGGCGGCGATATAGCTTGCGCGCTCGCTTTGGTAATACGGCAGAAAATCGCGATCCGGGCGCTGCATACTGGTATCGCATATGGTGCCGTTGGTAAAGCAGAAGGTATATTCCGGGTGCGCCTCCATGGCGTCCACCTGCCGCTGGAGCTTGCCAGCATCGCACCAAAAATCATCGCCTTCGCAAAGCGCGATATACTTTCCCTGCGCGCGGCGGTAGTTGAAGGTGGGGTCAATGGCAACGCCACGCGAATACTGGTTTTCTATTTGGAAAAGGGGCTTGATGATCTGCGGGTGCGCCTGGGCGTAGCGGCGAATGATCTGCGCAGTGCCATCGGTGGAGGCATCGTCGTGAATGAGAATTTCGATGGGGAAGTTCGTTTCTTGCGCAAGAAAGGAATCCAGCGTTTGGGCGATAAAGGCAGCCTGATTATAGGCCGCGCAGCAGATGCTGACCATGGGGGTCAAGAGGGTCACCTCCGGTGGGGCAGAGGAAAAAACTACGATACCCCACGAATTTGATCTTGCGGCCTAGGAGAAGAACAGCGCTCGGATATCCTCTTCGGAAAGGCTGCTCAGCGCGGTTTCGCCCGCCATGACCACGCGATCGAAAATGGCGCGCTTGCGCTTGCTTAAGTCCGTCACCTTTTCCTCAATCGTGCCCTGCGTAATGAGCTTGAGCACGTCCACATCACGGGTTTGGCCGATGCGGTGAGCGCGATCTGTTGCCTGATCCTCGGCGGCGGGGTTCCACCATGGGTCAAAGTGAATAACCAAATCCGCGCCGGTCAGGTTCAGCCCCGTGCCGCCCGCCTTGAGGGAGATCAAAAAGATTTTGCCCTCCCCACCGTTGAAGCGGTCACAAAGCTGCTGGCGCATTTCCGGCTTGGTTTCGCCGTCCAGGTAGAGGGCTTGCACACCCTCGCGCCCGAGGCGTTTTTTGATCATTTGCAGCATGCTTACAAATTGCGAAAAAACCAAAATGCGGTGGTTGGCGGCAATGGCGCTGTGTACCGTTTGCACCAGCAGTTCCATTTTGCCGCTCGTCCCTTCGTAATCCGCCAAAAAAAGCTTGGGGTGGCAGCATACCTGCCGCAGCTTGAGCAGGATGCTGAGCACCTGCATGCGCGCGCGCGGCAACGAGCCATCGGCAAGCGCCTGCCCTACATGCTGGCGCAGGGTTTCCAAAAGCGCGTTATAGACGCGCTCCTGCTCCGGCGTCATGGCGGCGTACAGGCATTGCTCGTGCTTTTTGGGCAGGTCGCTGAGCACCTCGCTCTTCAACCGCCGCATCAGGAAGGGGCGGATGCGCTCGCGCAGCTCCTCGGCGTGCTCGCCGCCGCCGTAGCGGCGCAGAAACGCCGCCTGCGAGCCTAGGTAGCCAGGCAATACAAAATCGAAGATGCTCCATAGCTCGCCCGTATGGTTTTCCATGGGTGTGCCGGTAAGCGCGATGCGCGCTTGGGCGTTTAGCTCCTTGGCGGCAACGGCGCCTTGACTCTGCGCGTTTTTAACGAACTGCGCCTCATCCAGCACCGCAAAGCGCATGGGAATGCCGCGCAGGTATTCGATATCGCGGCGCAACAGGGGGTAGCTGGTCAATAGCACGTCCACGGTATCGTCCGTTTGAAGCTCCTCGATGATGCGCCTGCGTTCATCGCGCTGACCGGTGATCACGCGCACGATCAGGCTATCGTCAAAGCGCTTGAGCTCCGCCAGCCAGTGGTAGGTAAGCGACGTAGGCGTTACAATGATACTTTTGCGGGCGCCATCCTTGCGCTTTGCGGCAGAGAGCGCGGCAATGACCTGCACGGTTTTGCCAAGACCCATTTCATCGGCAAGGATGCCGCCCATATGCGCCTCATACAGCGAGAGCAGCCAGCCGCTGCCGCGCCGCTGATAGGCCACGAGCTTTTTTTGCAGGCGCTGGGGCACATAGCGTTCCTCCGCGCCATCCTCCGCGCTTAGCGCACGAATCGCCTGCTCTACCTCCGCATCGGCGGTGGCCTTTGCGCCCGCCAGGCGTAGCATGCTGACCATGTAGGCGGCGCGGTATGCGCCGAATTGCAGCTCGCGCGCGGCCTCATCGGCCTGCGGATCGTCAAGCGCGGCGGCGTCCAGCACCTCCTGAATCACGGGCGCAAGGCCGGAAAGGTCGCGCACATCCAAAAATTCTCCCGTTTTCAGGCGCACATACTGTTGGCGCTGCGCCACCGCGCGCAAAATGGGCAGAAGCTCCGGCGTAGGCTCCCCATCTTCCAGCAGGGAAAAGACCAGCCGCCCGCCGCGCATGTGAAAGGACGCCTTGGCTGCAAAGCGCCGGGGCTTGACCTTTTCAAAGGCGGTGGAGGCGTAGATTTCGCAATGCTTTTGCAGCTCCGCAACGCCCTGCGTGCAAAAGGTGAGAATTTCTCTGGAGCGGCGCAGTACGATGCGCCCGCCGCGCACCACAAAGCCCGCGTCCGAAAAAAAGTCCAATAGCTCGGCCTCCGCGCGTCCATCCCGCAGCAGCATTCGGCCGTCCTGCAAGGTGGGGGCGATGCTGTCCGGAGCACGAACGGCTTCATTTTCCTCACCGGCGGCGGCAAAGGGGCGAAGCACCGTATCGGCATAGCGAAATTCCACCTTTGCCTCCACATTGCCATTGACCAAATCCAGATAGACCACGGGGTGAAACGGTGCGGTGACCAGCCGGGCGGCAAGCTGAGGCGAGGGCGCGACGGTGCCCACCGTGGAAAGGGCGGGCAGAAGCGTTGCCAGCGTATCCTCAGCCTCGCGCACGGGATAGCGGAAGCTGTGCCCGGCCTCCAGCAGCAGCCGACACACGCGCGCCTGCGCACCATGCAGATGCTGCACATGGCCGTCCGCTAGCACATAGCGCGCGTCCTGCGTAATCAGGCGGAGGCTTTCCGCACCCTCGGCGCGCACGCAAAGCTCCATGGATGTAAGGCTTACAGCAAAGCAAAGCGGAAGCTCCACCGTAGCAATGCCATTTTGCGGCTGCTTGAGCTCATCCAGAAGCAGCACGAAGGCATGCGTTTCCAAATAGCGAAGCACGCTCTGCAAAAACGCGCCGCTGAGCAGCACAAAGCGCCCGTCCGCGGTGGGTACGGGGGCGCGCTCCTCCCCCCCGCTTTGCTCGCTGAGAAGCGTGCCATCCTCCCATGCGCGCAGGCTGGCGGCCTTGAGGGGGATATAGCTCATAAGCACCGTAAGCAGGCGCTCATCCTCCTTGGGAAAGCGCATGACCGATGGGCGATAGGTAAATTTTTCGGATAGCTTGAGCGATGCGCCTAGCGAAAAGCAGGTGAGCAGATCCGCGACGTTTTTGACCGCGTACAGCCGTTCCTGCCCAACGGATAGCCCAAGACCCACGTGACCATCCTCGTACAGCCGAAGCAGAGCCATCAGGCGCACGCTTTCGCCGCCCGGCATAGCGCGGGTGAGCGCGTCCAGCATGCGTTGACCCAGCGCCAGCTCGCTTTCCTGCTGAAAGCGCTTGAGCAGGCCATCGCTTTCCGCCTTGAATGTGGCGGCAAAAACATGCGGGCAAAATTCCTCTTTTGCGCCGCAGGTGCATAAGGTAGCGCCTGTGCGAAGCAGGCTGACCGTTTGGGCAGGGGTGGTGCCGACGTGATAAACAAGCGCGTCCTCACGCTGCACCGATAGCGATACGCTGCCGCGGTGAAAAAGCTCCTCACCCTGTTGGTACGCTTCCGTTTGCGCGGCATTCAAATCGTTCATCAGCTGCCTCCCCTTCTAAAACCCTAGTTAGTATCCTTTCTGTAAAGGGTTTCAGCTTTCCTGCCTAGGAAAGGGCGAAAGCGAAAAAACAAGGGAATAATTTGCCCGAGCGCGGGCAAGCTAGTATTGAAACGGCAGTCAGGCAAACGGCCGAGAAACGCGCAAGCGGAGCTTTTGATTGAAAAGCACCGGGCCACATGCGGGGCGCATGATGGTTGATGAAGCTGTAAGAGTGTTGAGCGTTGCGTGATTTTTCCTAAAGCGTAGGCGCTGCTGTGAAGCATAAGGCTTTCGATGGTTGACGTTTCAAAAAAGGGGCTGTAGCGCGGCAAAACGCGCGACAGCTCCTTTTGCGGATGAATGCGCTCATTGCGCTTGCATCCACCCATCGATCTCCGCACGCATGCGTGCGAGCTTTTCCTCAGCCGCTTTGCGGCTGTCGCCGCGCGCGGAGAGGTAAACCTTCACCTTTGGCTCAGTGCCGGAGGGGCGCACGATGGCCTTGAGGCCGGATGTGGTTTCATAGGTGAGCACATCGCTTTTGGGCAGGCTATTCAGGCCGCCCGCATAATCCTTCGCGCTGCAAACGGCCTCGCCCGCGAGCATCGTGGGCGGCGCGGCGCGAAGGCGCTTCATGGCGGCTTCCATGGCCTGCATAGGCAACGCGCCCGCGATATCGAAGTTCATGAGCGCCGTTTCCATGCAGCCATAGGTGGCATAGAGCCGCTCTAGTGCCTCCCATATGCATAGGCCGCGTGCTTTGAGGGCTTGCGCCAGCTCACATACGAGCATGCAGGCCATTACGCCATCCTTATCGCGCACATGCGTGCCCGCAAGGTAGCCGCAGCTTTCCTCAAAGCCAAATACAAAGCGGGCTTCCTCGCCGCGCTTTTCCAGCTCGCCGATCACTTCGCCAATGTACTTAAAGCCGGTGAGCACCTCGCGCACCTCCGCGCCATAGGCCTTGGCGATGGAAAAGGCAAGATCGGAGGTCACGATGGTTTTCACAATGATGGGGTGCTTGGGCAGGCTGCCCTGCGCATGGCGCGTGGAAAGGAGATATTCGCTTAAAAGCAGGCCGACCTCGTTGCCGCTGAGGCGGTGGTACACGCCGTTGGGCGCGCGCACAGCCACGCCCACGCGGTCACAATCCGGGTCGGTGGCTAAAAGCAGGTCGGCTTGCTCGCGCTTTGCCAGCGCAAGCCCCAGCGCGAGGGTTTCATCAAGCTCTGGGTTGGGCTTGGGGCAGGTGGGGAAATTGCCGTCCGGCTCGCACTGCGCCTTGACCTCGATGACGCTGATGCCCTGCATGTGGTGTAATACCTCGCGCACGGGCAAAAGACCCGTGCCATGTAAGGGCGTATAGGCTACGCGGATGGGCGCGCAAACGGTGGCGTCCGGGCGGCAGAAAAGGCATGCCTGCGCAAAGCCCTTGCGCAGATCATCGCCCACATCGCGCCAAAGCTTTGCGGCGCGCGCTTCGGCCTGTGCCATGGGCTGCGCCTCACCATAGGCGATAGCGTCAATTTCGGCGGTGATTTTCTGCGCAAGGCCATCGGTGATTTGGCAGCCATCGCCGCCGTAAACCTTGTAGCCGTTGTACGCGGCGGGGTTATGGCTGGCGGTTACCATGATGCCCGCGTCGCAATGAAGCGCGCGCACGGCGTAGGAGAGCATAGGCGTGGGCGCAAGCGTGGGAAAAACATACGCCGTGATGCCCTCGGCAGCCAGCACGCCCGCCGCCGTGTGCGTGAAAAGCGCCGAGCCGTGGCGGCTGTCATGCGCGAGCGCAACGCTTGGCGCGCTGCTATGCTGCTTGAGGCAACGTGCCAAGCCCAGCGTCGCGCGTGCGACGGTATAGCAATTCATGCGCGCCGTGCCGATCCCTACGATGCCGCGCAGCCCGCCCGTGCCAAAATGAAGCTCGGAGCCAAAGGCGGCAAGCAGCGCATCGCCATCGGGCAGCGCCGCCGCCGCCTCGCGGGTTTCCCTATCAAAGCGGGCGCTTTGCGCCCATTGTGTTGCCATCATTCTTGCGTCCATCTGCTGCATCTCCTCATTTCCAATTAAAAGCGATTTTATCATACCGCCAAAAAGATTGTTTGTAAAGGTGATGGAGGACAAAGAATAGGATACAGCTGGTACTTGACACCTGCCGCGAGCTGCTGGTAAGCTATGGTCAACGGAACGCCCAAGCGTTATCAAAAGCGGTTTTGAATGAGGGGCGTGCCTCATGGAAGGATGGCTGAGCATGACAGAGATTTTGATTGATAAGCAATTGATTCATCTTCGCAACGCGCGCGTCAGCTATGCAATGCACCTGCTGCCGGGCGGCTTTCCCATGCATCTCTACTTTGGCGCAAGGCTGGAGGAGGTAAGCCCCCTGCCAGCGCTGCGCCGCTGTGGCCTGCCAACGGACGGCACCTTCAGCGTTCATGCCTGCGCGCTGGATCATACGCCGCAGGAATACCCCGCCTTTGGCTTTAGCGACATGCGCGAGGGCGCTTTCACGGTGCGTGCGGCCAGCGGTTCGCGCACCAGCGATTTGCGCTTTGTTTCCGCTACGGCGCAGGAGGGAAAGCCCGCGCTTGGCGGCCTGCCCGCCACCTTCGCAAGCGATGCCAAAACCTTGCGGTTGGTGCTTCGCGATGTGGTGAGTGGCTTGCGCGTAACGCTTTGCTACACGATCTTTGAGGATGTGGACGCGATTGCCCGGAGCGTGTTGTTTGAAAACGAAGGCGCAAGCGACCTGCACATTGAGCGCGCCATGAGCCTCTGCTTGGATTTGACGGATGCTGACTATGAGCTGATCACGCTTTCGGGCGCGTGGTCGCGCGAGCGCGAGGTGATCCGTCGCCCGCTTGCGCCCGGTGAAACGAGCGTATCCAGCGTGCGCGGCGCGAGCAGCCTGCAAGCCTCGCCTTTTGTGGCGCTGGCTCGCCCGGATGCCACGGAATGCGCGGGCGAGGTGATCGGCGCTGCGCTGGTATATAGCGGCAATTTCTATGCGGGCGTGCATGTGGATCAGCATCGCATGGCGCGTTTGATGCTTGGCCTGCACGATCACGATTTTGAATGGGCGCTTGCGCCTAGGGAAACGTTCCAAACGCCTGAGGCGCTGCTCGCGTACTCCGCTGAGGGCTTCAACGGTATGAGCGCACAGTTTCACCGCCTGTGTGCGGAGCATCTTGTGCGCGGCAAATACGCACACGCCCCGCGCCCTATCCTCATTAACAACTGGGAGGCCACCTATTTCAATTTTGACGAAGAAAAGCTCCTCACCATTGCCAAAACCGCTGCAAAGGTGGGCGTGGAGCTGTTTGTGCTGGATGATGGATGGTTTGGCCGTCGCAATGACGATACGACCTCCCTTGGGGATTGGCAGGTAGATGAGCGCAAGCTGCCGCACGGCTTGGGTTCGCTGGCAGAGCAAATTCACGGCTTGGGGCTGAAGCTCGGGCTGTGGTTTGAACCGGAGATGATCAGCGTGCAGAGCAAGCTCTACCGCGCGCATCCCGATTGGTGCATTCACGCGGAGGGCTACGAGCGCGTGGAGTACCGCCAGCAGCTGGTGCTGGATTTGAGCCGCGCGGAGGTGTGCGAGCATGTGTACCGCTCCGTGCGCGATATTCTCGCCGCCAGCCCCATCGACTATGTGAAATGGGATATGAACCGTAACTTTACGGACATTGGCTCCGCAGCGCTTCCCCCCGAACGCCAAAAGGAGCTTGCGCATCGCTACATGCTAGGCCTGTACGGCGTGCTGGAACGGCTGACAACGGAATTTCCGGATGTGCTGTTTGAAAGCTGCGCTTCCGGCGGAGGGCGCTTTGATCTTGGCATGCTTTATTATATGCCGCAGACATGGTGCTCTGATAATACCGATGCGGTTTCCCGGGGGCGGATTCAGTACGGCAGTTCCATGGTGTTCCCGCCTTTCAGCATGGGCGCGCATGTGAGCGCCGTACCCAACCACCAAACCGGGCGCATTACGCCGCTTGCGACGCGTGCAAGCGTGGCCATGAGCGGCTGCTTTGGGTATGAGTTGGATTTGAACGCGCTTTCGGCAGAGGAAATTCAGGAAGTAGCCCGGCAGATCGAGCGCGTCAAGAAATTGCGCCAGACGCTGCTGTACGGGCGCTTCTATCGCCTGCGCTCGCCCTTTGAGGGGGACGAAACGGCATGGATTACCGTAGCGCCTGATCAGCGGGAGGCGGTGCTGCTGTTCATGCGTGCCATGGCGCGTGCAAACACGATGCCGGAGCTTGTGCGGCTTTATGGGCTGAACGCGGACATGCGCTACCGCGTGGAGGAAACCGGCGAAAGCTATGGTGGGGATCAGCTGATGCAACAGGGCTTGTGCTTTGCGCTACCCACGGGCGACGCGGCGAGCGTGAGCCTGACGCTGCGCGCCCTGGAATAGGCGCGCCGCAATATAGCATGTTTCGCGGAATCGTGGTATAATAGGCCTCCCAATGTCCCGTTGCTACAAGGGACGGCTAGGAGGTCGCAGTGCTTACCCTTTCTCATATTCATAAAACCTATCGCGTGGCTCGCCGAAACGCGGGCATGAAAAACGCCGTGAAGGCGCTCTTTCAACGCGAGTACGAAACGGTACACGCTTTAAATGACATTAGCTTTACCATCCGCGATGGCGAGATGGTCGGCTACATCGGCCCCAACGGGGCGGGCAAGAGCAGCACCATCAAGGTGATGAGCGGCATCCTGACGCCCGATTGTGGCGAGTGTGTGATTGACGGCCTCACGCCATGGAAAAACCGGCGCGAGCATGTCAAGAACATTGGCGTGGTCTTTGGTCAGCGCTCGCAGCTGTGGTGGGACGTGCCCGTTGCGGACTCGTTTGCGCTGCTTCGCGGGCTGTACGATGTGGAACCCGCCGCCTATCGCCGCGACCTTGCCGAGCTTACGGAAACGCTGGAGCTTGGCACGCTGCTCAAAACCCCCGCGCGCCAGCTCAGCTTGGGGCAGCGCATGCGCTGCGAGATCGCGGCGTCGCTGCTGCACAGGCCAAAGCTCCTGTTTTTGGATGAACCGACCATCGGGCTGGATGCGGTGAGCAAAAATGCCGTGCGCGCCTTTGTGAAGCGTATGAACCGTGAGCGGGGTACCACCGTGATCCTTACCACACACGATATGCAGGATATTGAGGCGCTGACCGAGCGCATTTTGTTGATCGGCAAGGGGCGCATTTTGCTGGATGGCGCTCTGAACGATATCAAGGAGCGCTATGCGCGTAGGCGCACCGTTACCGTGACCTACGCGGGCGGCGAATTCCCGCTGGCGGAGGGGCTTTCACAGGTAGAGACAAGCGGGGGGCGCGCGGTCTTTGCTGTGGATACGCAGGCGCTGCCCATCTCGCGCGCCATCGCGCTGCTGAGCGGGGCGCTGGAGGTGCGCGACCTATGCGTTGAGGGCGTTTCGGCGGAAGAAATGGTATTGCAGCTCTATGAGGAATTCCACCTATGAAAAAATACCTCAGCCTCCTGCGCATCCGCTTTCTAACGGGGTTGCAGTATCGCACCGCCGCCGCTGCCGGCGCAGCCACGCAGCTTGCGTGGGGCATGATGGAGCTGCTGCTCTTTCGTGCTTTCTACCGTGCCAATGCCAGCGCCTTTCCGATGACGTTCCAACAGCTTGCCGCCTACATCTGGCTTCAACAGGCGTTTATGCCGCTGGTTATGAATTGGCTTTGGGATATGGAGCTGTTTGAAAGCATTCAAACCGGCGGCGTGGCATATGAGCTTACGCGCCCGGTGAACCTGTATGCCATGTGGTATGTCAAGCTGCTCGCGCTTAGGCTGTCAAAGGCCGCGCTGCGCTGCTTGCCGGTGCTGGCGGTGGCGTTGCTGCTGCCCCCGCCCTATCGCCTGATGCTTCCGGCAGATATGGGAAGCTTTGTGCTGTTTGCGTTCACACTCGTGTTGAGCACGCTCACGGTGGTGGCTTTTGGCATGCCGATTTACATTTCGGCCTTCTATATGGTTTCGCCGCTGGGGTTGCGCATCGTGGTGGCTACCTTTGCGGATTTTTTCTGCGGCGCGCTCATTCCGCTGCCCTTCTTTCCGGATGAATTTCGCGCGGTGCTGGAGCTGCTGCCCTTTGGCGCGATGCAAAACCTGCCCCTGCTCATCTACAGCGGCAGTCTCACCGGCATGGAGGCGCTTCGCGGCGTGTGCGTGCAGCTTGGCTGGCTTGCGGCGCTGGTTGCGCTTGGCGCGTGGTGGATGCGAAGAGCCGTGCGCAAAACCGTTGTGCAGGGCGGTTGAGCGTGACTCGGCCGGGCATCCGCGTGAAACGGATGCATGATGATCCAGCAAGGAGGGGTTTCTATGCGGCTATACCTGCACTTCCTCGCCATTGGGCTCAAGAGCCAGATGCAGTACAAGGCATCGTTTTTGATGACGCTGTTTGGGCAGGCGCTCGCCTCCTTTACGGCGCTGTGGGGCATTGCGTTTATGCTGCAACGCTTCCACCAAGTGGATGGCTTCACCTTTAGCGAGGTGCTCCTCTGCTTTGCATCGGTACTGATGGCGTTTTCACTGGCGGAATGCTTTGCGCGCGGCTTTGACCGGTTTCCCGTGATGATTGGCAATGGTGAGTTCGACCGTATTTTGGTGCGCCCGCGTAGCGTGATCTTTCAGGTGCTGGCCTCCAAACCGGATTTTACACGCCTTGGCAGGCTTGTGCAGGCGGTGCTTGTGCTCAGCTATGCCATGCCGAGCAGCGGCGTTGTGTGGACATGGGATAAGCTGCTCACCTTGGCTTCCATGATCCTTTCAGGCGCGGTGCTGTTTTCCTCGCTTTTTTTGCTCTATGCGGGGCTTTGCTTTTTTACGATTGAGGGGCTGGAGGTCATGAACCTCTTAACCGATGGCGGGCGTGAATTTGGTTCGTATCCGCTATCCATCTATGGGCCGGAGGTGCTTCGGTTTTTTACCTATGTGGTTCCGCTGGCGCTGGTGCAGTATTATCCGCTGCTTTATCTGCTGGATCGCGGAGGCAGCTGGCTATGGATGCTCGCGCCGCTGCCCGCGTGCCTGTTTGCGCTGCCGAGCTATGCCGTGTGGCGAATTGGACTGAGGCACTACCGATCTGTGGGATCATAAACGATTAAATATTTCCAGATGTCAAAACGCTTCTTTCCGTAAAGACTTCGTTTGAAGAAGTTCGGAAAGAGGCGTTTTGAATGGATCATCGTTTTCATCGTCCGGCTGGACGGGCACGCAAGGCTGTAGGCTGGGTGGTGAGCGCATTTTTGATGCTCGCGTATTTTTCGCCGCAGGCGGAACTGCTGCGCTCCTTGCCCGATACCCTGAGCGTTGCCATGGGGCAGACCGCTGTGGTGGATACCGCCTTTCCTTTGCGGGTAAGCATTTCCGAGGGCGATGTGCAGGCCAATTCCTCCATGGATGAGGGCTTGGGCGGCGTGGAGCTGGTGGCGGGGGAGCGGGGGAGCAGCAAGGCAACCATCAGCCTCTTCGGCCTGCTGCCATTGCGCGATGTGGAAATTGACGTGCGCGATGACCTGCGCCTGTTCCCCGGTGGGCAGGCGGTTGGCGTTGCGCTGCATACGCGCGGCGTGCTGGTGGTGGGCACGAGCGACCTGACGGGCACCTTAAGCCCTGCGCGGATGGCGGGGCTTAAGGTGGGAGACCTGATCACCGAGGTGGGGGGCAGGACGCTGGATAGCACCACCCAGCTGACCGACCTTGTGGCTGCCTCCGGCGCGGCGCCTCTGCCAATGAAGGTTAGGCGTGGCGAAAGCACCCTTGCCCTCACCTTAGAGCCAAAGCTTGACGATCAAACGGGCACCTATCGCATCGGCGCATGGGTGCGCGACAGCACCGCAGGCGTAGGCACGCTTTCCTTCTATGGCGAGGTGAAGGAGAATGAGGGCGTGATTTACGGCGCGCTTGGACATGCCATTACGGATATGGACACGCAGCAGGTGCTGACTGTGGGGCGCGGCGAAATCCTTCTAGCGGATGTGGTAGACGTGCGCAAGGGTCAGAGCGGTGTGCCCGGCGAACTTAAAGGAAGCTTCCTGCGGGAAAACCGCGTGCTGGGCGGCATCCGCCTCAACAACCTGTTCGGCATTTACGGTGCGCTGCAAAATCCGCCTAAGCACCCCCTCTACCCGGATGGCTTGCCCATCGGCCGCAAGGATGCCGTGCATACTGGCAAGGCCTCCATTCTTTGCACGGTAGGCGCGGAAGGCATGAAGGAGTACGAGATTGAGCTGATGGAGGTCGCCCGCCAGACCGCCCCCGCCCAACGTAGCATGGTGCTTCAAGTAACCGATGCGGAGCTGCTCGCCAAAACTGGCGGCATCGTGCAGGGCATGAGCGGCAGCCCCATTTTGCAGGATGGCAGGCTCATCGGCGCGGTCACTCACGTCTTTGTCAACGACCCCACCATGGGCTACGGCCTCTTTGTGGAATGGATGCTCGCGCAGTAAAGGCCGCGGTTCACTGCGCGCGGACTTTTG
The DNA here is from genome assembly GCA_036652695.1 of Clostridia bacterium. Taxonomy (GTDB): domain Bacteria; phylum Bacillota; class Clostridia; order Christensenellales; family Aristaeellaceae; genus Limiplasma. The sequence continues at coordinate 28,266 of JAVVVJ010000020.1, forward strand.
TAGCAGTAGCCATTTTGCAAAGAAAAGCGTATACTCAAAAGAAAAAAAGGAGGAGTGCCAATGCTGAGCATTCACCACGATTTGCATTGCCACACGCGGCTGTCAAGCTGCTGCGAGGATCCAACCATGACGCCGGAGGCCATTGTGAGGCATGCTGTGAGCGCGGGGTATGACACGGTATGCATCACGGATCACTTGTGGGATCGGAGGGTTGCGGGCGCGTCCGCATGGTACGCGCCGCAGGATATCGCACACATTTGCCAGAACCTTCCGCTTCCGCAGGCCGATGGGCTGCGCGTGCTGTTTGGCTGCGAAACAGAGTATTGCGGTCATGGCAAATTAGGCCTTGCAAAGGAGAGCTTCGAGCGGTTTGATTTGATTCTCATCCCACCAAACCATATGCATATGGGCGCTTTCACGCGACCGCCGCAAGTGGACACGGAGGAGAAAATGGCGGAGCTTTTTATGGAGCGTCTGGAGGAAATCGCCTCTTTGGCGCTTCCGTGGCGCAAGGTTGGCATTGCGCACCTGACCTGCCCTTTGCTATTTTCGGAAGGCTCGGTGGTGAAAGTGCTGGAGCATATGAACACGGAACGTCTCTGCAAGGTGTTTGCGCTCTGGGCGGCGGAACGTGCGGGCATTGAGCTGAACGCTCACGCGTTTGGGGAATATGCCGAAGCGCCCGATGCGTACTGCCGCTTCTATGGCTTGGCGAAGGAGGCGGGCTGCCGCTTCTATTACGGCTCGGATGCCCATGCGGTTCATGACCTGGATTGCGCTGTTCCGGAGGCGTTTGTGCAGGCCTTGAAGCTCACGGAGCAGGATCGCTTTATGCCCGTATCCTGAACCGGTTGTCATGCGGCAAAAAAAGGCTCAAGGGCAAAGCCCCTGAGCCGTGTGCGGGGCGAAATGCCTCGCTTTTTTGTTACTTCGCGTTTTCGGCCGTCCACATCCCATGCTTCATGTCGCTGGGCATGCGCCAGTCGCCGCGGGGGCTTAAGCTCACGCTGCCCACCTTGGGGCCATCGGGCGCGCAGTTGCGCTTGAACTGCTGGGTGAAGAATCGGCGAAGGAAGGTTTGCAGCTGCCCGGAAATCTTCGCGGCGTCATAGGTGCCGTTAAAGGCTTGAAGCGCGAGCGCACGTAGCTTTTCGGGAGCTGCGCCGCTATCCATCAGGTGATATAGGAAAAAATCGTGCAAGGCGTAATCGCCAAGAATGGTTTCGGTGCGCTGGGCAAGTTCCCCCTCGGTTACGGGCAGCAGCTCGGGGCTGATGGGGGTGTCGATCACGTCGCGGCAGATCTCTGCCACCACGTCGCCAAAGCTACATTCGCTTAGGTAGCGCACGAGGCTCTTGACGAGCGTCTTAGGCACGGAGCAATTGACGTTGTACATGCTCATGTGATCGCCATTATAGGTGCAAAAGCCGAGAGCCAGCTCGCTGAGGTCGCCGGTGCCAAGCACAATGCCGTTCCGTTGGTTGGCGTAGTCCATCAGAATCTGCGTGCGTTCGCGCGCCTGACTGTTTTCGTAGGTGACGTCATGCAGCAGCGCGTCGTGACCGATGTCGGCAAAATGCTGCGCGACCGCCGCACCGATGGGAATCTCGCTGGCGCTCACGCGGAGCGCCGCCATCAGCTTGTCCGCGTTGGATTTTGTGCGTGCGCCCGTGCCCATGCCCGGCATGGTGATCGCGTGAATGCCCGTGCGCGCAAGGCCAAGCGCATCGTAGGCGCGTACGGCAACGAGCAGCGCCAAGGTGCTATCCAGCCCGCCGGATACGCCTACAACCACGTCCTTGCAGCGGATGGCGTTCAGCCGCGTCATGAGGCCGGTGCATTGAATTTGTACGATCTCCTCCAGCCGTTCCTGCGCAGCTGCGCCGGTTGGCACAAAGGGGAGCGGGTTGAGGGGGCGCAAAAAGGGCGGGGGCGCGGGCTTGCGTTCGCCTAGATCAATCCTGTGAAGGGGAGGCTCCTCGCGCCGTGGCATCTGGTGGAAGCTGCCGTTTCGCTGGCGTTGGTAGCGCAGGCGCTGCACATCAATATCCGCGATGGCGGTATCGCCCTCCATGCGGAAGCGTGCGCCCTCGGCGAGCGCGCGCCCATTTTCGTATACGCCTGTGTAGCCGCAGAACACAAGGTCGCTCGTGCTTTCGCCAAAGCCCGCGCAGGCGTAAGCATAGCCCGCGTAGAGCCGCCCGCTTTGCTGGCGCAAAAGCTCCTGGCGGTAGGCGTGCTTGCTCACTAAAGCGTTGGAGGCGCTTGGGTTGAGGATGATGTCCGCGCCCTCCACCGCGTATTGACAGCTTGGCGGGATGGGCGTCCAAAGATCCTCGCATATTTCCACCGCAAAGGTAAAATCGCCCATGCTGAACAAGCAGCTAGGCGCGAAGGGGCAGTCGAGGCCGCTTAGCAAAGGCTCCGCCTGCGCGCCGCTGACAAACCAGCGCGTTTCATAAAATTCGTTGCCATTGGGCAGGTAGGTTTTGGGTACGATGCCCCGCACCTTGCCGCCTTGCAGCACCGCTGCGCAGTTAAAAAGGCGACTGCGTTGGCTGATGGGCAGGCCGACGATGACGGCCATATCGCCCGTGAGGGCGGCAAGGTCAAGCATCGCCTGAAAGGCGCGCTGCTGTACCAGCTCCTGCGTGAGCAGGTCGCCCAGCGTGTACCCGGTTAGGCATAGCTCGGGGAACACGGCCACCTGTACGCCCTGTGCCTCAAGCCGCTGCATGCGGGTCAGAATTTCCTGCTTGTTGCCTTCCACATCGCCTAGGTGTACGCGCACGCTTGCCGCCGCAATCCTCGCAAATCCCTTGGGCATAGCAATGCCTCCTTGTTAGGTTACCTGAATGAGCATGGTTTTCTGCTCGTCCAGCTCCACATGGATCAGGCCGTCCTTTTCCATGGCCTTGAGCATGTCGCTGAAACGCTTGAAGCCCAGCGCTTTTTCGGAAAAATCCGGATAGCTGGCCTGAATATCGGCCTTCAAAATGCTGGGGTTAATGCGGTCAAAGCCATCCTCTTTGTAGCGTGCCAGCTGTTCGCGGATGACGTCACGCCAGTTTTCCTTGCTGAGCTGGGGCGCGGTTTCCTTGCCCGTTTGCGCGAGGGTGATCATGACGTTGAAGTTGTCGCTGCGGATGCGTAAAGTGCCGAACTGCTTTCCAAGCTTTTCCAGCACCTTTAAAAAGGTTGCGCAGCCGTAGGCTTTTTCGTTAAAATCAGGGCGAAGGCGCAGTAAAATGCCCTTGAGCTCGCTGGCATAAAGCTCGTCTTTGTCGTTTTGCTCCTCTAAAATGCCGGTGATGAGCTTGTTGAGCTCCTGCTCGTCCAACGGCTCCTTATCGGCATTGGCCTTCTTTTTTTCGTTGGGCTTGGTGCGGCTGCGGCCGCCGACGTTCTCCAAAAATTGAAACTCGTTGCAGGCGTTGATGAAGATGTTGCTGGCGGCCTCGCTGCGGCTAATGCCCAGTACGAACTTGCCCATGCTTTTGAGCCTGCCGACAAGGGGCGTATAATCGCTATCGCCGGATACGATGCAGAAGCTATCGATGAGCGGGTTGGTATAGGCCACCTCCAGCGCGTCGATCACGAGGAGGATATCGGCGTTGTTTTTTTGGCTGATGCCATAGCGCAGGCTCGGCACAACGCTAAAGGTGTTGGAGAGCAGAACCTCCTTGAGGTCGCTGTACTGGTCGGTATAGCCATAAACCTTGCCGAGCAACACGTCGCCGCGGATTTTCACTTTTTCCAACACGCTCAGCAGCGTCGCGACCTTCGCGCCGCAGTTTTCCAGATCCACAAAAAGAGCAAATTTTGCGCTGTCCATCGGTAGAACCATCCTTTCACAACCACCATGGGTTGGGGGAGTCAAATGCGGAAGGTGTACCGGTCGCCGCGAATCCATTGGCGGCTGGTGTGCAGCGGCTGGGCGTGCTGGTCGAGCACAAGCTCGTCCAAAATCAACAGGGCGTCGCCCTGCGCCACGCTCATTTGACGGCTTACCAGCGGCGTTGCATGCCCCAGAGAGATATCATGCACCGCTGAGGTCGGTATCACACCCTCGTGACGGAGCAGGTCATACAGCGAGCCTTCCAAGTTTTTCTCGCGCAGATAGGCATAGCGCTCCGGAAACCGGTTTAGCTCCAGCATTACAGGCTCGCCGTCGCATAGGCGCAGACGGCAGACCTCCAACACCTTGCCGCCCTCTGCCGCGTTCAGCTTTTCCTCGTCCTCGGGGCGCGCGGCGTCCAGCTGTGCGCTTACGAGCCGCGCACTCGCCTTGTGTCCAAGCTGGGCGCAGGCGGTGGAAAAGCTGGTGATTTGGTGCAGATCGCGCTGTAGCTTTGCATCCGCCACAAAGGTGCCCTTGCCTTGACGGCGCACCAGCAGCCCTTCCTGCACCAGATCCAGCATCGCCTTGCGCACGGTGACGCGGCTTACGCCGTAGGTCTCGCATAGCAATTGCTCGCTGGGGATACGCCCGCCCGCGGGATAAGCCCCGGCGACAATATCGTTTTTCAGCCGCGTCATCAATTGCTGATAGAGCGGGCTTTGACTCTTCTTTTCCAAAAGGTTGCCTTCCACGTTGGTATCCTCCTGATTATTCGATGCCGAGCGAGGCCAAAATGCCGGTGTCTGTGGCAAAGCGCACGAGATCGTCAATGGCCCCGGCGGGCATTTCCAGCACAATGGGCAAAAATGCCAGCGCGAGCGAGGGTAAAAAGCGCTCCTTATATTCCTCCAAAAAGCTCTCGTTGAGGTGGAAAAAGTCGTCCTGATTATCGTATTCGTGGTCGACCAGCACGCTTTCGTCCTTTTGCTCCATATCGGCCAAATAACTCATGCTGAGGGCTGGTTTGCCGCTGGTGGGGTGCAGAAGGTCAATCGCAAGGCTCATCTGGTAGGGTAGCGCGGCAGCATCGCGGCTATAGCGGAAGTCAAAGGTGAGCGGCGCTGGCTGGGTGGCAAGCGCCGTGCCGCCAAGGGAGAGCGTCATGCTGCCGCTTGCTTGTGTGCCTTGGGAAAGCGGCAGGCCGGTGGCGGCAAGGTCGAGGAACAAACGCTCCTCCTGCTCGGCGGTCACGGTCAGGTTGGCTTTGAGCGCGGCAGCGGCCTCGCCGGGCGCGTAGTCGTACACAAAAGTGAGGGTATAGCCATCGCTGTTGGGCAGCGTCACGCGCAGGGAGGTTGCGCCGTTTTGCGTGGTCTTTTCAAATACGGTGGTCTTGCCAAGCACGTAACGCTCCGTATTTCCCTCCACGGTGATGGTCATGCCCGCTTGATCGGGATCAAGGTAATCCAAAAAGCCCTCAAGATCGCCAAGCGCATCCAACGTCATATCGGAGGCGGAAAGGCTCACCAGCAGCGAGGTGATGTAGAAATAGAGCCGCTCGTAATCCGGATCATCGTTGACAAGCAGGTCGAGCGTTTCGCAAAGTTCATAGAGATCGGCATACGCTACGGTGCGCGTGCCCTCGCCCGCGCATAGCTCCGCGATGGGCGCGTAGTAGCTCTCAGCCACATAATAGGTGGCTTCGGGGTAGAGCAACAGCCCAAGGAACTGGGTGGGCAGATCCATAAAGTAATAGGGCTTGAGCATAAATTCAAAGAAATTGTGCATTTGAAAGTGAATGCTCGCGCCCGCCAGCGCGGGCGTGCGAATGTAGCGGTAGCTGTGGTAACCGTCGTACACAAAGGGCACGGTGTTTTTGCCATTGAGGTAGAGCCCGCCATCAAAATAGACGCGGCTGTACGGCTGCAAAAACCGCTGCGTATCCACCGTGCCGCGCAGGCAGAGCTTGGAAAGGAGGGTTTCCCATGCCTGATAGTGAACGGGCCCATCCTGCGCAAAGGCGTCGGCGTGAAGGTTGAAACGCAGTGTGAAGGCGGAACGGGTTACGGCAGAATCGTCCTTGCCCTCTGCCGCCGCAAAGGCGGCGGCAGGGAGCAGGCACAGGCAGAGCAGTAGCGCCATGGCGCGGCGAAGCAGGTTTGTTTTCATGGGGGAAAAAGCTCCTTTCCAGGCAGAGGGCTTATTTGCCCTTGTGTGCGGCGCGCGCGCGGTTTTCGTGGTTCAACTCACGCTTGCGCATGCGCAAGCTCTTGGGGGTGATCTCCAGCAGCTCATCATCATCGATGAACTCTAGGCATTCCTCCAGCGTTAATGGGTGAATGCTGATGAGACGGAGGCTATCCTCGCTGGAGGAAGCGTTACGGATATTGGTCACATGCTTGCTCTTGCAGACGTTAACGACCAAATCATCCGGGCGGGCGTTCTGACCGCAGATCATGCCCTTGTACACGGCGGTTTGCGGGCCAAGGAACAGCGTGCCGCGCTCCTGCGTGTTAAATAGGCCGTAGCTTGTGCTTTCGCCAGCATCAAAGCAGACCAGCGCGCCGAGGCTGCGGTGCGGAATGTCGCCCTTAACGGGCTCGTAGCGCTCAAAAACAGAGCTCATGACGCCTTCACCGCGCGTATCAGTCATAAATTCGCTGCGGTAGCCAAACAACCCGCGCGAGGGGATGAGGAACTCCAAGCGCACGCGCTCCGTGCCGTGCATGCTTTCCATTACGCCGCGGCGGCGACCGATTTTCTCGATGACCGCGCCTGCATAGGCCTGGGGCACATCAGCCACCATGCGCTCAATCGGCTCGCATTTCTGACCGTCAATCTCGCGGTAGAGCACCTGCGGCTTGCTCACCTGAAACTCATAGCCTTGACGGCGCATGTTTTCAATCAAGATGGACAGGTGCAGCTCGCCGCGCCCGCGCACCTCAAATGCGTCTGGGCTGTCGGTCTCGTTCACGCGGAGGCTCACATCGGTTTGCAGCTCTTTAAAGAGGCGTGCGCGCAGGTGGCGGCTGGTGACGTATTCGCCCTCGCGGCCTGCAAAGGGGCTGTTGTTGACGCTAAAGGTCATGGTGACGGTCGGCTCGGAGATGCTTACAAAGGGCAGCGCCTCCGGCATTTCCGGCGCGCATACGGTATCGCCGATAGAGAGCTCCTCAATGCCGCTCATGGCGACGATATCGCCCATGGCAGATTCGGTGGCGGGCAGACGCCGCAAACCATCGAAGGTATAGAGCGCGCTTAGGCGCAGGGGAGCGCTGATTGTGCCGGTGGCGTAGTTGGCCTTTACGGCCATCATGCCCGTGGTGAATGTGCCGCGCGCGATGCGACCAATGCCGATGCGACCCACGTATTCGCTGTAATCGATGGTGGATACCAGCACCTGCGCGGGGCCGTTCATGTCGCCATCGGGCGCGGGAATGTATTCCATAATCGCATCAAACAAGGGCTTTAGGGTGGTGCCGGGCTGGGCTAGATCAAGCGTGGCCGTACCCTTGCGCGCGCTGGCAAAGAGGAAGGGGCGGTCAAGCGCGGTTTCATCCGCGCCAAGCTCAATGAACAGATCAAGCACCTCGGAGATGACCTCCTCGCAGCGGGCGTCCGGGCGATCGACCTTGTTGATGACCACCAGCACCGGCAGCTTCAGCGCCAGCGCCTTTTTGAGCACGAAGCGCGTCTGCGGCATGGGGCCTTCAAAGCTGTCCACCAGCAGTAGCACGCCATCCACCATTTTGAGCACCCGTTCTACCTCGCCGCCAAAATCGGCGTGGCCGGGTGTGTCGACGATGTTGATCTTGGTGGTGCCATAATGCACGGCGGTGTTCTTTGCCAAAATGGTGATGCCGCGCTCGCGCTCGATGTCGTTTGAATCCATCACCCGATCGGCGACCTGCTGGTTTTCGCGGAATACGCCGCTTTGCTTGAGCATTTCGTCAACGAGGGTGGTCTTGCCGTGATCAACGTGCGCGATGATGGCGATGTTGCGGATATCGTTACGGATCATAAGGTATGATTTCCTTCTTTCTGCTAAGTGAGTGTGCGCGAACCGGTTAGTCTAAGGTTCGTGCGGCGGTTTCGGCCAGCTGCAGCCCCGCGTTGTTTTCTGTGGCGAGGCGGATGGACCATTCATTTTCAAACAAAAGCACAGTGCGATTTTCACTATCATAGGCGCGTCCGCTGCTGGAGGTAAGCTTAAGCTCTGCTACGGGCACGGGGGTCTTTACCACCCAGCGCACGTATCGGAAGGCCATTTGATCCATGAGCATTGTAACGCCGTACTCGTTTTTCAGGCGGTGCTCCAGCACCTCAAACTGCAATACGCCCACAACGCCCACCAGAAATTCCTCGCGCCCGGTTTCCGTGCGGCGGAAGGTCTGGATTGCGCCTTCCTCTGCCAGCTGGAAGATGCCCTTTTGGAACTGCTTGCGCTTCATGCTGTCCTCCGGGCGCACGCGCGCAAAATGCTCGGGCGCGAACACGGGGATGGCGGCAAACCGGAGCTTGGGGCCGGCGGAGAGGCTGTCGCCTAGGTGGAAGCAGCCGGGGTCGAACAAGCCGATGATATCGCCCGCGTAGGCGACCTCGACAGCCTCGCGCTCGTCTGCCATGAACTGCTGGGGCTGCTTTAGCTGCATCTGTTTATCCGTGCCGCTATGGTAGACCATCATGCCCTTTTGAAACTCGCCGCTGACAATGCGCAAAAAAGCGAGCCGATCGCGGTGAGCGGGGTTCATGTTGGCCTGAATCTTGAAGATAAAGCCGCTGAAATAGGGCGCAGTGGGCGCTACGAGGCCGATATCCGCTTCCCGTGGTAAGGGAGGTGGGGTGATATCGAGAAATGCCTCCAAAAACGGCTCCACGCCGAAATTGGTAACTGCCGAGCCAAAAAACAATGGCGTAAGCTGCCCCGTAAGCACAGCTTGCAGGTCGAAGGAATCGCCCGCCTCGTCCAGCAGTTCAATTTCGTTTCTCAGCCGGGTGCGGTAGTGTTGCGCAAGCGCGGCCTCGGCTTCGGGGCTGTTTAGAGGGATGTCTCGCTCCTCAGCCATGCTCATGCCGTGGTTGCCGCCGCTGTAGAGCAGCACATGCCCGCTGTTGCGCTGATATACGCCCTGAAAGTCCCCGTCCACGCCGATGGGCCAATTCATGGGGCAGGAGCGGATACCCAGCACCTGCTCCAGCTCCTCCATCAGGGAAAACGGATCCTTGGAAGCGCGGTCCATCTTATTGACAAATGTGAATATGGGGATGTTGCGCAGGCGGCAGACCCTAAACAGCTTGATGGTCTGTTCCTCCACGCCTTTTGCCGCGTCGATGAGCATGACGGCCGCGTCCGCCGCCACGAGCACCCGGTAGGTGTCCTCGCTGAAATCCTGATGTCCCGGGGTATCCAGAATGTTGATGCGGTAGCCGTCAAACTCAAACTGCATCGCGCTGGACGTAACGCTGATGCCGCGCTGCTTTTCGATATCCATCCAATCGCTGGTGGCGTGGCGCTCGGCCTTGCGGGCTTTTACGCTGCCAGCCTGACGGATGGCGCCGCCGTAGAGCAGAAGCTTTTCGGTAAGCGTGGTCTTACCCGCGTCGGGGTGGCTGATGATGGCGAAGGTGCGGCGTTTATGGATCTGCTGTGTGATCTGCGCCGTGGTTTCGAGTAGGGTCATGAAAGTCGGTTCCCTCGCTTTCCTAATTGCGCTAATACATAGTACAACATCTTATTGTACTATGGAGGTATCAGGCCTGTCAAGAAAGACATGATGTATTTTCGGAAAGATTTGCGCAACCAAAGCCCACCGAGTTTTGACGCTCGGCGGGCTTTGGCGTTTACGGTTGATTTATTGAATGGATTTAGCTCCGTTGATGGTTTGCCGTTGCGCTGGTTAGCAGTTAGGCGTACCGTTAATCTGGCAATTAACGGTATTGAGCTTTTGG
>JAVVVJ010000021.1:0-36652 GCA_036652695.1 Clostridia bacterium
TGCCATTACGCGGAAAAGCCGCAAGTTTTTCTTGGCACAGCAGCGCAGTCTCGGCGATGTCAACTCCCAGATTGAGGAAAGCATACTAGGGCTTAAAATGGTTAAGGCCTTTGGGCGGCAAAGCGCGGTCATGGAACGCTTTGATGAAACCAACGAGCGGCTTTGCCAAAGCAGCACCAACGCGCAGATTTGGGCGGGGTTCATGATGCCCCTGATGAACGTGATCAACAACCTGACCTTCGCCTCGGTCGCCGTGGTTGGCGGCGTTATGTCCGTAACGGGCGGGGTGAGCGTTGGCACGGTGGTGAGCTTCCTCAACTATTCCAAGCAGTTCTCCCAGCCATTAAACGCGGTGGCCGGGATGTTCAACACCATCCAAGCCGCGCTTGCGGGCGCGGAGCGCGTGTTTGAAATCTTCGATAAGCCCGCCGAAACGCCGGACGAGCCGAATGCGCAGACGCTTGAAAACCCCAGCGGGCGTGTGGAATTCCGGGATGTATGCTTCTCCTACAGCGATGGCAGGCCGATGCTCAAGCATATGAGCTTTATGGCGGAGCCGGGCGAAACGGTGGCTTTGGTTGGTGAAACGGGCGCTGGAAAAACCACCATCGTCAACCTCCTCACCCGCTTTTACGACCCCAACAGCGGCAGCATATTGATCGATGGCGTGGACATCCGGCACATCACGCGTGCCAGCCTGCGCGCGTGCTTCTCGGTAGTGCTACAGGATACCTGCCTATTCACCGGCACCATCCGCGAAAACATCCGCTACTCCCGCCCCACCGCCGCAGATGCCGAGGTGGAAGCGGCGGCAAAGCTGGCGCGAGCGCATCCGTTCATTCAACGCCTGCCGCAGGGCTATGATACCATGGTTTCCGGCAGCACCGATACGCTCAGCGAGGGGCAGCGCCAGCTGCTGGCCATCGCGAGGGCTGCTCTTTGCGAAAGCCCCATCCTTATTTTGGACGAGGCAACCAGCTCCGTGGATACCAAAACGGAAAAAAACATTCAGCGGGCGCTGCTGCATCTAATGGAAAACCGCACTAGTTTTTTGATTGCCCATCGGCTTTCCACCATCCGGGATGCCGATCACATCATCGTAGTGGGCGACGGTCAAATCTTGGAATCTGGCAATCACGAAAACCTGATGGCCGCCAAGGGCGCATACTACCAAATGGTGGTCAGCCAGCTTGGCACGGCAGGAGACGCCTAGCCGGTTGTACTTTTGGCAATCATATGGTATTGTAGTAGCATTGCATGCGAAACAGCACCGCCGTGAGCTGTCTTGGGACGTTGAGAGGGGAACCTTCATGCCTTGTGCTAAAACCATATTGGTTGTTGACGATAATGCCATGAATCGAGCGATTCTGACAAGGATCTTGTTAGATCAGTATCCTGTTTTGGAAGCTGCGGACGGTCAAGCCGCTATAGAGCTTCTGCACGCGCATGCGAATGAAATCGCCGCCGTACTGCTGGACGTTGTGATGCCCGTTATGGACGGCTTCACGTTTTTGGAGGTGCTTCGTAGCGACGCCGCCTTTCAAAACCTGCCGGTCATTGTAACCACCGGCAATAACGACCATGAAAACGAGCGCAAGGCGCTTTCTCTGGGCGCGTGGGATTTTGTCTCCAAGCCCTACGACCCGGAAATCATCCGGTTTCGACTTCGAAACACCATCGACCGCAGCCAGCTTGCCGCCCTGCAGCAGCTCAAGTATCTGGCAGAGTTTGACGCCCTAACAGGCATTTATAACAAATCAATGTTCTTCCGTGCCACAAGGGAAATGCTTGATGCAAACCCTGAGGAAGCTTTCGTTTTTTTGCGTTTTGATGTGGATCGGTTTCAGCTGATCAACTCTTTTTTTGGAACAGAGGAAGGCGACAGGCTGCTCAAATTCATTGCGCGCTGTGTACGCGCCACGGCAATGAAGCTCGCAAAGTTCACCTATGGCAGAATCGAATCGGATATCTTCTGCTGCTGCACATCCTACCAGCCGCAAGCCCTCGAAACCATCCTTCGGGAATCCCGCACCATGCTCGCGGAATACAACCCTGCCTATGATATCGTGCCCTCCATAGGCATCTATGTGGTGGAAGCTCCCGCGCTATCCGTGGAAACGATGTACAACTGCGCCACCCTTGCGGCAAAAACCTGCAAGGGCAATTATGTGGATTATTACACCTATTATAATGAAAGCATGAGCAAAGCGTTAACCCTTGAGCAGGAAATCACAAACGAAATGAATGCCGCGTTAGAAAATGAGCAGTTCCAGATCTATCTACAGCCAAAATACAACATTCAATTGAATGCGATTTGCGGCGCGGAAGCGCTTGTACGCTGGATGCATCCCATCAAGGGAATTCTTTCGCCGGGCGAATTCATCCCGGTTTTTGAGCGCAATGGCTTCATTATCAAGCTGGACGCCTATGTGTGGGAGCAAGCCTGCAAATGTCTGCGCCGCTGGATCGACGAGGGCATGCATCCCCAGCCCATTTCGGTGAATGTGTCCCGCGTCAACCTCTACAACCCAAAGCTTGTGGAAGCGCTATTGCAGCTTGTGCGGCGGTATCAGCTAGAACCGGCGCTGCTCAACTTGGAGCTTACGGAAAGCGCCTACACGGATAACCCCACTGCCGCCAGCGAGACCATCGCGCAGCTGCAAAGCCATGGTTTCTTGATCATGATGGACGATTTTGGCAGCGGATATTCCTCGCTAAACATCCTCAAGGACATTGCTGTGGATGTTTTAAAAATCGATATGCGCTTCTTATCCGATACCAAAATTCCCGGGCGGGGTGAAAACATTATCACCTCGGTTGTGCGCATGGCAAAGTGGTTAAATATCCCCGTGATTACCGAAGGCGTGGAAACGCAGGAGCAGATGGATTTTTTGCGTAGCATTGGCTGTGATTACATACAAGGGTACTATTTTGCCCGTCCGATGCCCGTAGCGGATTATGAAGCGCTCTGTAGGCAGCAAACCATTGGCTTCAGGCCAAAAACAGAACGAGCCAGCCAATACCAGTACGATGAGCTGTTCGTAAAGAATCCCAAAATTGGCAAGCGGCTTAACGATGTGCAGCAAGCGGCAGCCATCTATGAGGTTTCCGAAAATCAGGTGGAGCTGTTGCGGGTGAACAACTCCTATTACACGTTGTTTGGTCAGCAGGCAATGACGATGAACGCGCCGGAACCGCTGAGCACAATGGACCCGGAATACCGTGCCACGGTGCTTGACGCCTTTAACGCCTGTGTTCAAACCAAAAGAAGCGCCGAATGCACCTATGTCCGCAGCCGCGCGGATGGCGCGCCCACATGGATTCATATCGTTATGACGTATGAATCCTGCGTTGGGGACAAGCATATCGTAACCGGCATTCTAACGGACATCACGCTGAAAATGGAAATCGACCGTGAGCTGCAACGCTATCGAGCCTCGTTGCTATCCCGCCATGAAAACGCCAATACGCTCCTGCTCGTAAGCGACTCCGCCGCAAACAAAACCGCTTTGCGGAAAGTTTTTGAAGATCAATTCAAAATTCTGGAGGCAGATGACGGCGAAGCCGCGCTCACCCTTCTTCAGGAACGGGGATCGGAAATCGATCTGATTTTGCTGGATTTGGTGATGCCCGCCATGGATGGAAAGGCGTTTTTTGTGCGCAAGAAGCGCACTCCTGCCTTTGACAACCTCCCAGTGGTTGTCATCACCGCGGACGCCAACCCCACCCTGCAAATTGAACTGCTGACCCTTGGCGCAAGCGATTACATCATCAGGCCCTTTGTTGCACAGGCCTTGGTGCGGCGCGTGGACAATGTCATGGGCTTTAACCGCCACCTTCGGGAAATGCTTCGCGATTACACAAGCATGTCAGAGCGAATCAAAACAGACCAGATGACGGGACTTCTCAACCGCACAAGCGCCGAAAAAATGATCTCGCAGCAGCTAAAGAGCAAGCCCGGCACGCACGCCATGCTGATGCTGGATATCGACAATTTTAAAAACATCAACGATATCTACGGTCACATCATCGGCGATGAGGTGATCTGCGCGGTTGCCAAAAGGCTTCAGGCGTTTTTCCGGCAACACGACATCGTCGCGCGGATGGGTGGAGATGAATTTGCCGCATTCATTGAGCAGCTTCCTTCCCGAGAGCTGGCGGAGAGCAGAGCGCTGGAGCTTTGCAAAAGCCTGTCCGATATTGAGGTAGACGCGGTGAACGTCATGGTTTCCTGCTCCGTGGGCATTGTCATTTCCAATGACCCGCGCGATACCTTCGAGCTGCTGTACCAAAAGGCCGATAAAGCGCTGTACAACGCAAAATGCAGCGGAAAGGGCGTTGTTTCCGTTTTTGGGGAAAAACCCATGGAGCTGCTCACCAAGCGAATTTGCGACGCGGAGGGGATTTTGAACAATATTCAGGACGGCCTCTACATTTGTAGCAGCGAAACCCACGAGGTTCTCTATGCGAACGATTTTATTTGCCGCTATCTACAGATCGACAAGAAAAACCTGATTGGAAAAAAATGCTACGATGCTTTGATGCACAAAACGGCTCCCTGCGAGTTTTGCTCGCAACGCGAGCTTTCCGAAAGCCATGTACACAGCTGGATCTTTCACGCGCCCACCTCGTCCGCCACCTTTTTGATGCGCAGCAAGCGGGTGAATTGGAACGGCATTCCAGCGCATTTGGAAATTGCGGTGGATGTAACGCAAATCGCGGATTTCAACAATTCTCTACCAGCTGCGGACGATCCTGGAGCGCAATCCAAGCAAATTTGAACACAAAAGGACGTCTTTTGCCAAATGATCTTGTAGAATGCTGCTCGGTTTGCAATTTTTTTCACAAACTCCGCAGTTTACTCTTGCCAAAGCCCCTCCGTTTTTGGTACAATAAGTTTTGGTACAAAACAACTTTAGGGAGGTTCTTGAATATGGTTAAGGTTGCGATTAATGGTTTTGGCCGCATCGGCCGTTTGGCTTTCCGCCAGATGTTTGGCGCTGAGGGCTACGAAATTGTGGCGATCAACGATCTCACCAGCCCCAAGATGCTTGCTCACCTGCTCAAGTATGACACCGCGCAGGGCAATTATGAGTATAAGGATACCGTTTCCTCCAAGGAGCCCATCTTCGAAGAGGATGGCAAAACCGTGAAGGTTCCTGGCTCTATTACCGTAAAGGGCAAGGAAATCACCATTTATGCCTCTCCCAAGGCGCAGATGCTGCCCTGGGGCGAGCTGGGCGTTGACGTTGTGCTGGAGTGCACCGGCTTCTACACCAGCAAGGCGAAGGCTCAGGCTCACTTGGAAGCGGGCGCCAAAAAGGTTGTCATCTCCGCTCCCGCTGGCACTGATCTGCCCACCATCGTGTTCTCCGTTAACGAGGGCATCCTCACCAAAGAGGATAAGATCATCTCTGCCGCGTCCTGCACCACCAACTGCCTTGCGCCCATGGCCAAGGTGCTCAACGATCTCTACCCCGTCCAAAGCGGCATCATGACCACCGTACACGCTTACACCGGCGACCAGATGATTCTGGATGGCCCGCACCGCAAGGGTGACCTGCGCCGTGCCCGCGCTGGCGCACAGAACATCGTTCCCAATAGCACCGGCGCCGCTAAGGCCATCGGTCTGGTTATTCCCGCCCTCAACGGCAAGCTGATCGGCTCTGCCCAGCGCGTGCCCGTATGCACCGGCTCCACCACTTTGTTGGTAGCAGTTGTCAAGGGGAAGGACGTCACCAAGGATTCCATCAATGCCGCCATGGAAGCCGCCGCCTCCACCTCCTTTGGCTATAACACCGACGAAATCGTAAGCTCTGACGTCATCGGCATGAACTATGGTTCTTTGTTTGACAGCACGCAGACCATGGTCGCCAAGATCGACGATGATACCTATCAGGTGCAGGTTGTGAGCTGGTACGACAACGAGAACAGCTACACCAGCCAGATGGTTCGCACCATCAAGTACTTCGCCGAGTTGGGCTGAGCCCCGCTTGCGGATTCATAAGGAACGCCCCCTGTGCAGCTTGCGCAGGGGGCGTTTCCCGTTCATTGACGAAACAAAATCACATCGGAAACCGAACGCTGGCGACCGCCAGAGGGGCGATTGATCACCTCGCCATTAAAATACAAAGTTGTGGAACCGCCGCCATCCAAATTGAAGGCGCTCTGCGCGCCATAGTGCAAGAACAAGCCCTGCAAATCGCGTAGGTTCATGCCTTTGCTGTAGCCCTCGTGCCGCCCATCCACCACGATAATCAGGTAATGAAGCGGACCAAGCTGCCCAATGGCTGTGCGCGGCTCCAAAATAGAATCCCGCGTGGCAATCAGCCGAAAGGACTGGCCAAGGTCAGTCGCCTGCCCATTTTCCACAAGAACGGGACCAAACTCAAATGAGTCCTGAACCCCTTGCGCCATCAGCATTTCCGCCAGTACCTTGGTGGCTGGGCGGTCATTAAACATCTCCAAATTGCCGCTGGCATCAATCGCCATTAGGTGGCGCGTCGTGCCCTTCTTGCGCATAACCTCGCCGTTGCGGATGATCAGCCCTGCGGAATGGCTCTTAAAATTATCAGCGTTAATGGCCAAAACGGCCTTGTTACGCTCCGCAATCGCCGAAGTCGGCTCACTCTTTTTGTCATTCTTCACGCCCTCGTATTTCCCAGCCATCGCGCTAGCCATATGATCCGGCTCATGAATGCGAACATCCGCGAGGAAATAGGTCACGCCGTTTTCCTGCACCTTTTCAATGCCAATCATCAGCGCATCGGAGCGGTACTCATACGTAGGCGGGGCATCAAACACATATTCATCTGCCGCCAAAGCGGTGGGCAGCGCAAAAAGGGTTACAATCGCGGAAAAGATCGCAAATAGGATACGCTTCATCAGGATTCCCTCCTCATCAACATCGGCACGCTTTAAGCATACCCGTTCACAAGAAGAAAGAAACCGTTCATTTTTTACAAGTTGTTTGCCTACCCGACCCTCCAAAACCACGGCAGCCTGCTAAGCGGCGCATTCACCTTTGCGCTGCAAGCGCCGGTATAGCAATTTCCATCTTCATCCTGCCACTTTCCCTGCGGGAAGCGCACCTCGCGCTCTGTTGCGCCCTGCGCAAGCACAGGCGCAACAAGCAAATCCCTGCCCAGCATGAACTGATCCGTCACCCGTTCGTGCCCGCCCGCAGGGTCATGATAGCAAAGCGGCGCAAGCGGTGGTTCGCCCTCCATAGCCGCCTTGCGCACCAGCTGCTCAATAAGCGCTGCAAAGCGGCGGTGCAGACGCTCCGCCTCACGCACCAAGGCCGCGTTTTCGGCAGAAAGCACACGCCACGGCGCCACCGAAAACTGCATCATCGGGAACAGCGCGGAGGCCTGCGCGAACCGCACAATCAGCTCCTCACTCAGCTTTGCGCCCGGCACAAAGGATGTCCATTCCCCGCCGCCAATCATATCCGGGCAAAGGTAATAATGCCCCGTAAGCCCCAATGCCAGCGCATCAGGCACGATGCTGTCCAGCCCGTCCCCGCCGCTCCATGCGTGGCGCTTATCGCGCAGGCGCTGGATATAAGGCTGACCGCTCGCGCCAAAGGTATCCTTGACCTCCTCAAAGCGGTAGCGCAGGGCATAGGCGCTCCACGCCGCGCTCAGCTCCTCCGGCAGGCAATCGGGTGGATTCAGAAAGTCGATGTAATAATCAATCGAACCGCCATCAAACTTGAAGCCGTCCACGCCGCAAGTATCCATCAGCCCGTGCAGCGCGCCATCCATCCATGCCCGCGCGGCCTCGCTGCGAAAATCCAACGCGGCGCTGTAGCCGTTCCACCAACGGATGATGGCGGGTTTGTTTCTCTCATCGCGCACAAGCGCGCCGGGCAGCGCTTCCAGCTCGCGGAATTCCGCGCTATCCGCCGAAACATAGGGGCAGATCCACAGCATAAGCCGATACCCCAGCGCGTGCAGCTGCTCCGCCATGTCCTTGGGATGCGGGAAGCGCTCAGGATGAAAGCGCCACACGCCATAATCGGTCTGCCACGTATCATCAATCATCAAAACGCCCGGCTCATAACCCTCCGCCACCCATTGCCGCGCATAGCGGAGCACTTCGCTCTCACATTGGTCATAAACCAGCTCTGCCCAAGTGTTGTACTGTGCGCGGCTGAAAAACAGCATTTCAGGCACAATCCCCGTCGGTGGAAAATGCTTGCGCATGGCGGCGCGGTATGCGTCCGGCAAGCCGCCGCCGCGATCATACAGCTCCACCGGCGCGTCCACCGTGATCGTACCCTTTGAGAAACGGATCGCAAAGCCATGCGCACACCACAGATACCGCCCTTTGGAAGACAGGAAAAAGGGCGTCGACTGGTTACCAAGCGCCGAACGTCGCAGATCGATGGTAAACTCGCTTTGCGCGTCAAAAGGCATCCGGACGCCGCTGTGTGCGGCGCCGCCCCACCAGCATTCGTTTTCCAGCATTGCAATCGTCATTGTTCTTCTGTGCTCTCCTTCTCTGTGCGGCTCTACTTTACAGCCATGCAAAGCTGCGCTCATGGGTGCCAGAGGGCAGCAGCTCCTCCGTTCCATCCGCGGGAGAACGAAGGGTGGCGGTGGTATTGCAGGGAATCACCGCGGTCACATACAGCTTGCCCTCCGCGATGCGCCAACGCACGCTCAACAGGCCATAGGCGGTTTCAAGCTCCGCGCAAGCTTCGCTCAGCCCGCCGCCGGGCTGCGGAGCTAGCAAGGCATGGCGATAACCCGGGCAGCTTTCATCCGCATGAATGCCGCCGATCACCTTGTATAGCCATTCACCAATCGCGCCATAGGCATAATGGTTGAAGGAATTCATGCCCTCGCTCCACATGGAGCCATCCGGCTTGATTCCGTCCCAATGCTCCCAAACGGTGGTCGCGCCCATGGTTACCTGATAGAGCCACGATGGGAAATCCTGCTTGAGCACCAGCTCGTAGGCCTCCGCAAGCGCACCGTTATCGCTCAGCGCATGCGCAATGTAGGGCGTGCCCACAAAGCCTGTCACCAAATGCCCGCCGCGCTCGGCAAGCAGGCGTTTCAGCCCGCAAAGCGTTTGTTCGCGCCACTGCGCGGGCGCAAGGCCGAAATGCAGCGCGAGCACGTGCGCCGTCTGCGTTTGCACGGTAAGCTCCCCCGCCTCGGTATAGAAATGGTGCTGAAAATCCGATACGATCGCGCCATGCAGCGCGCGATACTCAGCCGCGTCCTCTGCCAATCCCAGCGTCTGCGCCGTTTTGGCAAGCAGCTCCGTTGAATATGCGTAATACGCGGCGGCGACCAGCTCGTTTGGCGTTGCGCCAAAGCAGCTGCCTTCCTGCGGCGCATCTAGCGCCACCCAATCGCCAAATTGAAGCCGATACGCCCACAGGCCGCCCGTGGCATGCGCGCGCATAAACTCCACCCACTTTTTCATGCTGGGGTACTGTACGCGCAGCACATCCACATCGCCATAGGCGAGGTACAGGTTCCACGGGATGATCACCGCCGCATCCGCCCACGCGGCGGCGCTATGCGTGCCCTGCTCCAGCAGCGAGCCGTCCGCCCTACCCGCGAGGTTCGTAAACAAATCGGGAATGACATGCCCCACGCCGCCCTCCGGAGTTTGATCGGCGGCCAAATCTGCCAGCCACTTGCGGTAGAAGGCGTCGGCGTCCATCAGGTAGCAGGCCGTAGCGGAAAAAATCTGCGCGTCGCCAGACCAGCCAAGGCGCTCATCCCGCTGGGGGCAATCGGTAGGCACATCTAGGAAGTTTCCCTTTAGCCCCCAAGTAATGTTGTGCCAGAGCTGATTGATAAGCGGATGGGAGCAAGAAAAGCTGCCGATCGGCCGCATATCGGAATGCACCACGCATGCGGTGAAGCTTTCAGCGTTCACTCTGCCCGGCCACGCCTTCACATGAACATAGCGAAAACCCTGAAAGGTAAAATGCGGCTGATAGAAGCCTTCTTCTTCACCCACGGTATAGCGAATGGTCTGCTTGGCAGAGCGGAGGTTCGCGGTATAGACGTTGCCATCTTTGTCGAGCGCCTCAAAGCATTGCAGCTCAACCGTATCCCCGCACTGGCCCGGCACGCGGAAGCGCACAAAGCCCGTCAGGTTCTGCCCAAAATCCAGCACGGTTTCGCCCTTTGGCGTGGTGAGCAGCGCCCGAACCGACAGGGTTTCAATGATCCGAGCAGCGCACCCAGCCTGCGGTACAAGCGCCGCGCTCACCCCCGGCAGCGCGTGTACGGCGCGCTCGTGATGCATGCCAAGGCGCGCGTCATAGCTTTCCCCATTGTAAATATCCGCAAACAGCACCGGGGTATCCGCGCCGCGCCAGCTCTCATCCGTCACGATGCGCTCTTTGCGACCGTCCCGGTAGCGAATCTCGATCTGGCACAAAAAGGCGGTGCGATCGCCATAATGGTTGCGCATGTTGCAAAAGCCCATAAGCCCCTTGTACCAGCCGGAGCCAAGCCATGCGCATAGGCTGTGCCGCCCATGGGTAAACCGCGCGGTCAGATCATACGTTTGGTACAAAACGCGATGGCGGTAGCTCGTCCAGCCCGGGGAAAGCTCCGTGTCATCCACACGCTCGCCATCCAGCCACAGGTGATAGACGCCCAACGCCGTTGCATAGGCATATACTGCCTCCACCTCGCCTTGCACCTCAAAAGCGGTGCTCACGGCGGTGCCTTTGTCGCTATCCGCGTCCCCATCCCCCTCGGCCGTGATAAAGCCGCACGCGAAGCCCTCCAGCAAGCCCGTCACAAAGGTCGCTGGCTCACTCCACGCCTCCATAGCTCCGGCACGCACCCACACGCGCCACCAGTAGCGCCGTGCGCTTTCCAGCGGCAGCGCCTCGGGGCGATAATGGGCGCTGTCCTCACGCGCAAGCTCGCCGCTATCCCATAGCGGCGCATCAAAGCAAAGGTCTTGTGAAAGCTGCACGCGGCAGGCGCTTTGGCGCACATTTTGCGCATTGCTTTCCAACCGCCAGCCAAGCTGCGGCGGCACGGTAAGCCCCATCGGGGCGGAAAAGGTATCCGCGGTGAGATGCGTAATCATCAAAGGCTGCATGGGCAACACCTCGTTCGTATATTTTCGATCTGTAAAGCTGTGGCAAGGATAGCATAGGCAGTGGAAAAATGCAATACATAACGAGTTGAACGGCTATGCTTTTTTTCAACAAAATAAATGAATCATGGTAACAAATCCGCCTCGTATTCGTGTATCATAGCATGTGGCAACGTAAGGAGGGATGCGCATGAAAACGGATCACGAGCTGATGCGAAAGCTACAGCAGGGCGATGAATGCGCCTTAACCCTGCTTGTGGAGCGCCATCAGGCAAAGGCGGTCAGCTATGCCTTCTCCATCCTCGGCGATGACCGGCTCGCACAGGATGCGGCGCAGGACAGCTTTGTAAAGCTGTATCTTCTTCGGCAGGAATACCTAGAAACGTTCAGCTTTCAGGCGTATCTGTACGCGTTGATCCGCAACCGCTGCATTGATGAGCTGCGCAGGCAGAAGCGTCATCCCTGCGTCCCGCTTTTTGAGGGGGAGGCCGCTGCCTATGCGGCAGAAAGCCCCGAGGAAGCCTATCTTCGCAAGGAACGCAGGCTTTTGCTGCTCAACGCCATTGAGGCGCTGCCCGATGCGGAGCGGGAGTTGCTCATGCGCTTTGCGTATTGCGGGCAGAATTACCGGCAGCTTGCCAGCGAACTGCATTTGAGCATGGCACAGGTGAAGATCGGCCTATACCGCATACGGCAAAAATTGAAGCGCAAAATAGGCGCAAATCCAAAAGACTTTTGATGACAAGCCTGTCGTTTTGAAAGGATGGCGATCCCCATGATGCCTAACCGGTTTCCCTCCTTGCTCGACCGCGCGCGCCAGCAGGAAACGCTGCTTATGGCGGCAACCGCCCTGCTGCACACGCCCACAAAGCTGCCGCGCACGGCGCGCCTGTACATGGCGTGCCTATGCTTGCTGCTGGTTTTGCTTACGCCGCTTGCAAGCGCGGCGCAAGCAATGATCAAATAACAAAAGGAGAATGTGCTCATGGAGACGCAAGTTCAAAAAAAAGCCTCAAAAAACACATGGCAACGCGAGGCGCTCAGCTGGCTGGGCTACCTGCTTTGCGCTGTACTCATCGCATTTGTGATTCGCACGGTCATTGCGGAGCCGCTTCGCGTGCAAGGAAATTCCATGCTGGACACGCTTGAAAACGATGAAATCATGATGGTTACAAAATTGGATTATCTGCTGGGCGCACCTCAGCGCTTTGACGTGGTGGTATGCCACTACCCAAACCGCACCGAAACCTTCGTAAAGCGGATCGTCGGCCTGCCGGGCGATGAAATCAGCCTCTCGGAGGGCGTTCTCAGCGTGAACGGCGTTGTTTATCCCGAGGAATACCTCACCCATCGCCCGAATTACACGCTGCAAAAAACCATCATACCCGATGACAGCTATTTTGTGCTCGGCGATAACCGCAGCAACTCCAACGACAGCCATCTAGTCGGCAGCTTGCAGCGCGATCAGATCCTTGGGCATGTGCAGGCGGTGATCTTCCCCTTTCAAAATTGGCGCGCCATCCAGTAGCGCGCCAATCGCCCGTGCTTTCCTTTATTGGCATTCCGCATCCCCGCTGACAAACGGGAATCCAACGTTGCGGCTTTCCAGCACGGCTTTGCCGCCCTCAAACGTGATATGCATATCCAGCAAAAACGGACCGTCCGGGGTGCGCGCAATCAGGTGCAGCCGCTCGCCCAGCCAACCATAGGCCGCCAAAATGCGAATCGGTGGCGCGGTGGGGTTATCCTCCTGATAGGTGCTTTCCAAATACGCACCGCAGCCCAACGTCAGTTCCATATGCAACGGCTCTTCTGCCCGTTCAAGCTGCAAGAGCAGCGGCTCTCCGCTCGCCTTTTGCGTAAGCTGAAGCCATCCCTGTTGGCTTTGCGAGATCCTGCAATTCACGGGAGCATGTGCGCTCCCCTCTGGCGGCAGATACGCAAGCGCCTCCGCACGGCGTGCAAGCTCCCGCTGCTGCTGCTGCGTGCCCTGCTCCAGCGCGCCGGCAGAAAAGAGCGTATCATTTAACAGGTTCATCTCCACGCCCATATCGTTGATGCCCGCCGTGCAGACAACCACCATCTGCCGCGCCTCATCCACCATGCAAACCTGCCCGAACATGCCATCGCCGCGAAAACGCCCGCCGCGCGTGCGCCAGAATTGATAACCGTAGCCCTGCTGCCAATCGCTGGTTGGGTCGTTTTCAAAGTTCTCTATCTGCTTTTGTGTCGCACGCTCCACCCAGTTTTCAGGCAACACGCGCTCGCCGCGCCACATGCCGCGCTCCAGCAGGCATTGACCGAAGCGCGCGAGCGAATCGGTAGAAAGGCGCAAACCCCAGCCGCCCACGCAGACCCCGGTGGGGCTCAAATCCCACGTTGGCATGGGGATTTCCAGCTTGTCAAAGAGCCTAGGCATCAAATAATCCCGGATGTTCATGCCCGCCACGCGTTGCACCATGCAGGAAACCAAATAGGTGCCATGGCTGTTGTAGTGGAAATGAGTGCCCGGTTCATGAAGCACCTCGCAGGCAAGCGCATATTTCTCCCAGCTTTGCTCCTGCGCAGGCGGTAAATCGGATTTTTCATCCAGCCCCGAACCCATCGTCAACAAATGCGCCAGCGTGATTTTGCGCAGCCGCTCGGAGGGCGCGGGCGGCAAGCAATCCGGCAGAATGTCCACCACGCGATCGTCCCAGCGCAGCAGGCCTTCGCTTACCGCAAACCCCGCCGCCGCTGAGCAAAAGGATTTGCTTAGCGAAAACAGGATATGCGGCGTATGATCATCATAAGGCGCCCAGTTAAGCCGGCACGCCACCTTGCCATGCCGAAGAATCAGCATCGAATGGAAATCCACCCCCGCCGCGTGCGCCGCATCCAAAAACCGCAGAATCTCCTTGGAGGAGCAGCCCGCATCCTCCGGTGTGCGCACTGTTTCAAGCAACTGCATATTGATTATCCTCCCTGTTTTCGTTTTCGTTCTGCGGTGAATTGTACAATTTGACAACGTTGCTGTCAAGCGATCAATTTGAACAAGGAATTGATCGCTTTGTTTCCAATACCCATGTATCGCCCCGCTTGCACTCAGCATCGTTGGTTTCGCGCTGATTTTTCGTTCTTGCCGATGTGGATTCATCTGTATTTGGTTGAATTGGCGTTCACAATATGCTATGATAAGCTGCATGGTTCATCATACGCGAAATACGTTTGTCGCCAAAGGAGATGTCACGATGTCGGATACTGCCCCCTATCCCCTCAATGACATAGCCAAAAACTTAGTTTCCAATATTCAGGGCGGCGTCATTATCTGCCAATATTGCGCTCAAGCGCAGGCCTTCAAAACGCTCTATATCAGCGATGGGTGGAAGACGCTGACTGGCTATACCCTGCTGGAGCTTGAAGAACGCTTCGATGGCAATGCTCGGGCGCTGATCCTTCCCGAGGATATCGAGCAAGCCACGCGCAGCTATATCGAGCAAACAAGCCGAGACAGCTACTATCAGCTAGAATATCGCTTTCGCCACAAGGATGGGCATATCGTTTGGGCTATTGATTACGGCATTGTTGCTCACACCCCTGATGGTTTGGCGCAAAACCAGAGCATCGTTACCGACATCAGCCCGCTGAAGGCCAACGAGGAAAAGCTGCGCCTGAGTGAGGCGCGTTTTCGCATTGCCACCAAGGCCGCCCACGCGGCGGTGTTTGAATTGGATTTGACCGTAAACCGCTATCTGCACATCGAAAATGCCGAGGTAATTTTTCACGCCGACGAAGAAACCGTTCTTGCCATCGTCAACAACGCCAAGCGCGGTTGTCATCCAAGCACCTATTATACCAATGTTTTTCGTTTGATGCATCACCCCGATGATCTTCGCACGCTGGAAAACGCTAGGGTACAAATGCTTCAAACCGGTATCAGCGAATGTGAAGTACGCCTGCATCAGCCGAACAACAGCTATCTGTGGTGCAAGTTCCTACAGGCCGTTGTCAACGATGAAAACGGGAATCCCCTGCGCTCCATTGGTTACATCGCGGATGTGGATGAGCAACACCGCAACACTGCGGCGCTGCTGTCCAAGGCGGAGAGCGACCCGCTCACCGGGCTTTTGAACAAAAGCGCCATTCGCAGCAAGGGCGAGCAGATGCTTTCCTCTGCCCCTTCCCTTGCGCACGCGCTGTTTGTGCTGGATGTGGACAATTTTAAGCATATCAACGATAGCCTTGGGCATCTTTTTGGCGATGGCGTGCTTATGGATCTCTCTGCCAAGCTGCGCCGCCTTTTTAAGTGTGACAGCCTGCTTGCCCGCGTCGGCGGCGATGAGTTTGTCGTACTCATACGCGGCACGCTTACAGAAGAGGACGCCGCAAAGCGCGCGGAAAAAATATGCCTTGCCTTTCAGCGCTCCTATTCTGGTGAAAAGGCCGAATGCAACATTTCCTGTAGCGTCGGCGTAGCCCTCTCCGTGCCCGGAGACAGCTTTGAGCAACTGTTCCACAAGGCTGACCGTGCCTTGTACCACGCCAAGGAGCACGGCAAGGATTGCTATGCCCTATACCGGGATTGCGCGGGCGATCACGAGAGCGCTACGGAGCTGCTCGGCGATATTTACATACGCGATGCCCAAATGAGCGATAGCGGCAGGCTACAGCTCAAGGAGCGCATTTTTGAGCTGCTCTACCGCTCTGTTGATTTTTCCAGCAGCGTCAACATGATCCTATCACTTTTGGGCCAGTTTTTGGATGTCAACCGCGTATACATTTTTGAAAACACAGCGGACAACCATTTTTTCTCCAATATTTACGAATGGTGTGCCGAGGGTGTCACGCCCCTGCGCGATCAGCTGCAAGCGCTGCCCGTGGCAAAGCTTGCTTACTTCAGCCGCTTTGACAGCAACGGCATCTTCCGCTGTGCGGACACCTCCACGCTGCCCGCTCCCCTGCGTGCATTTTATGAAAAGCACGGCGTCCATTCCACCTTTCAGGTGTCCATCATCGAAAACGGCATCATCCGCGGCTTCATGGGGTATGACAGCATGGAAAAAACCATGAGCATGCCTTCCGACCTTGTTGATCTGATGACCTTCGCCGCCAAGGTGACGGGAACCTTCATCATCAAAAAGCGTGCGGACGAAAGTATCAGGCTTTACAATCAAAACAAGATGGAAGCATTGGATAACCTGCCTTGCGCCATCTACGTCATCGACGATGCCTATCGCCTGCAATATATGAACAATCTGGTTCTTTCCATCTTTCCAAACGTCAAAATCGGACAGAAGTGCCACGCGCTGTTCATGAATAACAGCGCGCCCTGCGCCAATTGTCCCGCAAAGGATTGCCGGAACGCGCCATGCAGCACCGAGATTTACAATGCGGGCACCGGCTTATGGCTGCTCACAACCGCCGCCTCAATCAACTGGTCCGGGCGAGCGGACATGCGCCTCATCTGCTGCCAAATCATCAATCAATACAAGGAAGGGATGGCTGCACATGCCAAAACTATGGGCGGGACGCTTTGAAAAGCCCACCAACGCGCTGCTGGACGATTTCCAGTCCTCTATCCCATTTGACCAGCGGTTGCTGGAATGCGATATTACAGGTTCCATTGCGCATGCGACCATGCTAGGCGAGCAAAGGATCATCGCCCCAGAGGACGCCCGGCAAATCGTGACCGGCCTTCGCGGCATTTTAGCAGAATACCACGAAGGAAGGCTATCCATTGATCTGCACGCGGAGGACGTGCATATGTTTGTGGAGGCGCTCCTGACCGAGCGCATCGGCGAGGCGGGCAAGCGCCTGCACACCGGCCGCAGCCGCAACGATCAGGTTGCGTTGGACGTGCGCATGTACGCGCGCGGCGCGTGCACGGATGTGGGAGAGCGGCTGCTCACGCTGCTTTCAGTGATCACGGCGCTCGCAAAGGAGCACCTGCACACCATCATGCCGGGGTATACACACCTGCAAAAGGCACAGCCCATTACCCTCGGCTTTCACCTCATGGCCTACGCGCAGATGTTCATGCGTGACGCGGCGCGTTTTGAAAGCGCCTACCGCGAGGCGGACGTAATGCCGCTGGGCAGCGGCGCGCTGGCGGGCACCACCTACCCGCTCGACCGCGAGCGTGTGCGTGAATTGCTAGGCTTTGCGCAGCTCACGGATAACGCGCTGGATGGTGTAAGCGACCGCGATTTTCTGCTTTCCTTTTTGGCGGCCGCGTCCATCTGCATGATGCATCTCAGCCGCTTTTGTGAGGAGCTCATCCTGTGGTCCACCAACGAATTTGGCACTGCCGTGATGGACGATGGCTTTTCCACCGGCTCCAGCATCATGCCCCAAAAGAAAAACCCCGACGCATGCGAGCTAACGCGCGGCAAAACAGGCCGCGTATATGGCGACCTCATGGCGCTGCTCACCGTGATGAAGGGGCTGCCATTGGCCTATAACAAGGATATGCAGGAGGACAAGGAAGCCTTTTTTGACGCATATGACACGCTGATCAAATGCCTGCCGACCTTTACGGAAATGCTGCGCACGACTGCTTTCCGCAAGGAAGCGATGTTTGCCAGCGCCGGACTGGGTTTCACCAACGCAACCGACTTAGCGGATTATTTGGTGCTCAAAGGCGTGCCCTTCCGCGACGCGCACCATGTGAGCGGCACGCTGGTGGGCAAATGCGTGCATGAAGGCCGCGCGCTGTGCGAGCTAACGCTGGAGGAGCTTCATGCCGCGCACCCCGCCTTTGAGCAAGACGTGTATGAAGCCATTTCCCTCCAAACCTGCGTGGAGCGGCGAAGCCTGCGCGGCGGCCCTGCGCCGGATGCAGTGAGCGCAAGCATTGAGCGTTGTGAGCGTTGGCTGGAAAACCAACGCAAGGAAGCCGTTCCCCAGCCAGAGCTTGAGCAAAGCCCCGATTGACTTCATCCTCGTGCCGCTGCCGATTGCTTTCCCTACAGGAGTGCATTGATAAAAGGATGTGGATTACACATGATGAAATGGGAAGATCACCTGCGCACATGGCTCATCCGGCACGCTGTGCCGCTTGGCTATGCGGCAGTGGCGCTGTTGGGGTTGCTGATTCGTTGGTCGTTTATGCCGCTGGTTGTAGCAGACACGGAGTTTTTTTACATTCCGTGGCTTAACACGCTCAAGGAAAGCGGGGTGCAAGCACTGCTCGACCCTGCGCTGCAATTCAACTACACCCCTATGAACCTCTACCTTTGGGCGCTCGCGGCGAAGCTTTTTGGCTCCTTTGACACGCTGATGGTGGTAAAGGCGCTGCGCATTGTGGAGGAGCTGGCGCTATGCGCCGCATGCTACGCCCTGATCTGTGCGCTTGTGCCCAAAACACGCGGTTCTCTGCGGCGCTTTTTAGGCTTCTCCGTGCTTTTGCTAAACCCGGTGCTCATTTTAAACGCCGCAGGCTGGGGGCAGGTAGACGCCGGATATACGCTTTTTTGCGTGCTAAGCGTTATTTTGTTGTTGAAGCAGAAGCCCGAATGGGCGCTGTGCATGATGGGCGTAGCGCTTTCCTATAAGCTACAGGCGGCATTTTTGCTGCCGCTGTTTGTGATAGCGTACTTCTGCGGCAGAAAGAAATTCAGCCTGCTGTGGTTTTTGGCCGTGCCGGGCATATGGGTAATCAGCGGCGTGCCCATGATTTTTTTTGGGCAGAGCCCACTCTATGCGGTGCAGGTTTATCTTGGTCAAGCCGAGCAGTATACCAACCCAACCTTTAACTGCCCCAACCTCTTTGCCGTAATGGGCGATGCCATCGGCGCAAAGCAGCAAATCAACGGGATGCTTTCCCGGCTGGGCATGGCGCTATGCTTTGGTGCGTTGGGCGGTATGGCTGTGTGGCTGATGCGCACGGGGCGCACGCTCACAGATCGCACAAGCGTGCTGCTGGGCGCATGGTGCGTGCTGTGCTGCTTGTTCTTCCTGCCGCGCATGCATGAGCGCTATGGCATTGTGGGCGAAATGCTGCTGCTTTGCTGGGCCGTGGCCTGCGCGAAGCCGCGCGGGTTTGCATACGTTTTGCTGGGGCTGCTCCCTACGCTCAGCGCTTATGCGGAGTACATGTTTCGCTATCCGTTTTTTCCTCTGCAATGGGGCGGCGTAATGAACATGGTGCTGCTGGGGCTGCTCACGCTTGAGCTGCTCCATGAATTGCGGACAGACCGCCTATCGGAGGAAATCGCCGCATGAATCACGCAAGCATAAGGGTACCGAAAGCAGGCGGCAATCAGCATAGCGTTTATTTGGATTTGCTACGCGCGCTGGCAGCTTTTTTTGTGATTGTGAACCACACCAATAGCCGCATTTTTCTAATGGCGGAACCAACCCAGCTCACATGGACGGTATCGGTGCTTTGGTATTACCTGAGCAAGATCGCCGTTCCGTTGTTTGTGATGATTTCGGGCGCGTGCCTGCTGGGCAAAGTGGACGGTTACCGCAAAACCGCTCGCCGCTTCGGACGCATGCTGAGCGCGCTGCTCATCGCTTCTTACGGCTATTTTCTGTATGACGCATGGGTCAATTACGGGCTCTGGCCACGCGCCATGGATTTTGGCGCGTTTCTATCTCTGGTTTGGCAGCAGAAAATTTCAGATTCGTTTTGGTATTTATGGTTCTATCTAGGCCTGCTCATCGCTCTGCCGCTGCTGCAACGAATGGCAAAAAGCATGGAAAAACGGGATATTCTCTACCTGATGACGGTTTCCTTTGGGCTGTACGCCTTATGGCCGCTTGTGACGCATTATCTGCCTGCGCTTACGCCGAATTGCTATTTTGTAGTGCCTGCGTGCGGCATCTTTGTTGGGCTGCTTTTTGCGGGACGCTATCTGCATTGCTTTACGCATATCACAAAGCGCGGCATGCTCTGCGCGGGAGTGGTGCTGGTGCTCTCGCTGGGCATCAGCCTGTTGCTTACGCGTATCGAATATGAACGTGTGCCATACGGGCAAACCTACTTGTTCATGGATGACCGCATGTCTCCCTCCCTGTTCATCATCGCGAGCGCAATGGCCGCGCTGGTGCTTGCACGTGGCGCATGCATGCGGCTGGATACGGCCACCTCACCCAGCGCGGCGCACCTGCGAGCCGTGATCACGGAGCTTGGCGGCTGTGCCTTTGGCGTGTTTTTATTGCAGGATTTGTTCATTAAGCTTACCAAAGAGTGGATCTTTGTTCCGCTTTATGGACCAATGCCCGCAATGGCGGCTGTGCTTGTGTGGGAAGTGGTGATTTACATCGTTGCCATTGGGCTTACATGGGCGCTGCGCAAGGTGCCTGGAATCAAAAAATTGCTGTGAACAAGCTGCCGTCCCAGGCTTCACCGGTGGCTAGATGCGGCTCTATCAGGGAACTGGTACTGAGGGAGCGCACCCATGCGCATGAGGCGCTTTGTTTAATTTCGGATGCCGACCTCTGTTCTCTTAGGCAAGGTATTCTTGTGTCCAATCCTTTGGCTTCACGAGTTTTTTGATCGCCATGCCTAACGGCATTGAACAGGTACAAGAATATTGTAATAAAAACTATATACCGCTTTAAAAAAGAAATTCAATTGATAGAGGAAAGTTCTATGCATTTTATAAAGGCAAAGGGAATTTTATCTTCGTCAAATGGCATGAATTTATATCGTGGTTGTTCTCATGGGTGCATATACTGCGATTCAAGAAGCAAGTGCTATCACATAGAGCATGATTTTGAGGATATTGAAATCAAAGAAAATGCCCTTGAGCTATTAGAAAACGCCCTTAAACGGAAACGCAGTAAATGTATGTTGGGTACTGGTTCTATGACAGACCCATATATACCGCTTGAAAGTGAAATTGGAAATGTCCGAAAAGCACTATCATTAGCATATCAATATGGTTTTGGATTTACTCTTATAACAAAGTCAAATCGGGTACTGCGAGATTTAGACTTGATACAAGCAATCAATGAAAGAACAAAATGTGTAGTGCAAATGACACTAACTACCTATGATGAAGCTTTATGCAAAAAGATTGAACCGAATGTCTGCACTACAAGGGAACGCTTTGAAGCGTTGAAACAACTGCGTGATGCAGGTATCCCGACTATTGTATGGCTTTGTCCTATTCTACCGTTTATCAATGATACAGCGGAAAATATAACAGGCATTTTGGATTACTGCATTGAAGCAGAGGTTTACGGTATCATTTGCTTTGGTATGGGGTTGACACTCAGGGAAGGCAATCGAGAATATTTTTACCGCCAACTGGATTTGAACTTCCCTCGCATGAAAGAAAAGTATATACAGACTTACGGAAATCAGTATGAAATCAATAGTCCAAATAGTAGTGCCTTACTGAAACTGTTTCATCAGAAATGCACTCAGCACGGCATCATACACGATAACAGGAAGCTATTTGAGTATTTGAATACATTTGAAGAAAAGCAATCTGATAAACAATTAAGCCTATTTGACTGAATTGTAAACCGCCCAACGGTAATAAAAAAAACCGTTGTTGTGGCGGCAGGATCGCCATGCGCACAACAAAACGCGGGAAGGCGAATCTGCCTTCCCGCGTTTTGTAAGCCTTATTACTGTTTTACATTATCCAGCATCGCAAGCGTTACATCCATATCGATGTAGGTACCCTGAGGGATATCCTCGTAGTTCTGGATCGTATCAAGACCCTCCACGCGGTATACCTTGATCTTTACCACGTCGCCCACCTGTTTACCCTGCAAGGCGCTTACAAACTGATTGGCGGTGGACACGATGGTATCATTCGCCTGCACCACGATATCCCCAACCTTCAGCCCAGCCTTTTCAGCAGGAGAGCCGCTTTCCACGCCCTTTACATAGGCGCCATTGGGCAGAATACCGTTCGCCACCGCATAATTGCTGGGATTCATGTTACCCACCGTAACGCCAATGCGCGGCGTGCTGGACGCAATATCCGCAGTGGGCTCGCTGCTGCTCTTGCCATTCGCGTCAGCGTTTACATTCCCTTTGCCACTTAGCACCTGCTGGATGAGATCCTTGGCTTCATTCACCGGGATCGCCATTCCAATGCCTTCCACGGCAGTGTTGGAATAAAAGGAGCCAGTGTACTTCATGCTCGGGATGCCGATCAGCTCGCCAGCGACGTTAAACATGCCGCCGCCGCTGTTGCCCGCATTAATCGCCGCGTCTGTCTGAATCATGGTGTTCATGCTCTTGGTGCGGCGACCGTACACATCCGTGGTAGAGTTGGCCACCTCACGGTTCAAGGCGGAAATCACGCCCACTGTGGTTGTGCCCGTAAAGCTGAGGGGATTACCGATGCAAATCGCCCAGTCGCCCACGTTCAGCACGTCGCTGTCCCCCAGTACAACAGGCTCCAGATCGAGCGTTTCGCACTTGACAACAGCAATATCCTTGTTCTCATCCGCTCCGACCACCACTGCGGGATAGACCTTATCGCCGCTGGTGATCTCAATGGAGCTGGCGTTCTCCACAACATGGTAGTTGGTGAGCACATAGCCCTTGGCTACCACCACGCCGCTGCCGCTACCTTGCAGCACCTCACGGTTGCTGCTTTCGCTGTCCGGTGAGCTTTGACCGTCCTCAAACCCGAATCCGCTGCCAAAGCCAAAACCAAAGCCGTTGAATTGGTTGCTGTTGCTATACTTGGTGTAGTTGTTCACGCCCACCACACTGCCGATCACCTTCTGCACAGCCCCGGTAAAGGGATTGGTAACAACGGTCGCGTTTTCCGTTACCTGAACGGCCTCTGCCCCCGCCGTCGCCTTCATCTGAAACAGGGAAACCGAGCTTACAACCACCATTGCGAGTGCCACCGCGATCGCGATATACCCAAAGAAATTTTTTTTGCTTTCCTTCATGTAGTGTCCCTCCTTACTACGCTGCTATCGTACCATTCATTTTTGTCAGCACCGTGAACGAGTCATGAATATTGTTTGGAAATTCAATAAACCCATGCTACCAATTCGTTCACATATCGTAAGGAGAAAAACAAAAACGCTTATTCCTGCTCGTTTTCGTGCTCTATGGCATAAATTGCCATGGCACATTCCAAGCGTTTTTGCTCCAGCTTGCACTCCATCTCATACGGTTTGCTAATATCGCCGTTAAAGGCGTGCGCGTTAGCCGCGCAACCGCCGCTACAATAGAAGCGTGCCCAGCACTGGCTGCATTTCTCCTTATGAAGCACGTAGTTTTGCTGAAATTGGTGCTGAATATCCGTGTTGAAGCTGCCATCCAGCACGGAACCCATGCGCATGCCCTCGCGCCCCACAAACTGATGGCAGGGGTAAATATCGCCCTCGGGCGTCACAGCCACATATTCGTTGCCGGAGCCGCAACCCGTCAAGCGCTTTTTGAGGCATGGTCCGCCAGTGAGATCCACCATGAAATGGAAGAAGTTGAACCACTTGCCGTTGGCACGGTATTCAAGGTACTTGCGCCCCAAGCGCTCGTACTCCTCATATACGCGTGGAAGATCGCTTTCGCGGATGGCATAATCATTCTTTGCATCGGTCACCACCGGCTCGATGGAAAGCTGCTCAAAGCCCAAATCCGCCAGATGAAGCACATCGTTGGCAAAATCGAGATTGTAGCGTGTAAACGTGCCGCGCAGATAATAGCGCTGCTGTCCGCGCAGGCTTACAAATTTCTTCGCCTTATCGATCATCAGGGCGTAACTGCCGCCGCCGTTGGGGGTGGGACGCATGCGATCGTGTACCTCGGGCCGGCCGTCGATGGAGATCACTACGTTATCCATCTCCCGGTTGAGGAAATCCATCACATCATCCGTCATGTTCAGGGCATTGGTGGTGGTGGTGAACTTGAACACCTTGCCGTGTTTCTTTTCAAGCCCGCGGCCATAGGCCACCACCTCCTTGATCACGGGGACATTCATGAGCGGCTCGCCGCCAAAAAAATCCACCTCAAGGTTTTTGCGGTTGCCGCTATGCGCAACCAGCCAGTCCAGCGCCTTCATGCCCGTTTCGGTGGAAAGCAAGGTGCGGTTGCGCATATGAAACTCGCCCGTATCCGCAAAGCAGTATTTGCAGCGCAGATTGCAATCATGCGCCGCATGGAGGCACATGGCCTTCACCACGCCGCTGTCCGCAGGCGAGACCTCGCTATAATCATCCGGCGTGTTCAGGTACTGCTTGTCCATCAGCTCCCGCAGCTCCGCCACGGCCTCCCGCGCATCCTCGCGGGGGAATTTCTCCGCTAGCGCCTGCACAATGGCAGCATCCTCCGCGTTCTCCTGCGCAAGCATCAGGCTCAGCGCCTCATAGGCCAGCTCGTCCAGCGCATGCACCGCGCCGCTGCCCACATCCAGTGCCATATATCGATCCAATGCACGAAAAAGATGAATCATATGAATCCACCATCCTTTCAAAATCGCAAGCATGCCATGAAAAAAGCTTTCTGGCCTGCTTTTTTAAAAAACAAAGGGGAGTTTGCAAAAAAGAACCGCATCGCCACATGGGCAAACGCGGTTGCTTTTGAACCTTCTGCAGTTCCTTACTTGCCAAAGGAATGGTTCAGCTTGCCCTCGCGGCCAGCGATCACCTTGTTTTCCTTATTAGCGCAGCTCTGGTTCGCCACGGTGCAGCTGGTTTTGCAGGCACTCTGGCAGGAGCTCTGGCATTCGCCGCAGCCGCCATGAGCAAGAGACTGACGCAGACAGGGTTCGGAAATGGTTTTGATATGCTTCATTGGGCATTCCTCCAATTCAATATAACCTTAACAAACGTTATTATACACTATTGTGGGCGGGTTTTCAAGGGCGTGTTCAACCGGAACAATTTCGCAAGCCGCATCGCCCGAAGCGCATCATTCGCGTTTCAGCCGCACAAGCTACACGCATTCCACCCCGAAAGAGAGGACAGCCATGCTTCGCGCGTTTCTTCTTGGCAGCTTGCTCTACCCCGGCGTTGAGCTTTGCTACCGCCGCCGCACCCACTTTGCCATGGCGCTGGCGGGCGGCACAGCGCTATGCGCACTGCTTGGCCTGCACCGCGGCGGCGGCAGACGCTCCCTTTGGCAAAACGCGCTGCTGGGCGGTGCGGCCATCACGGGCATCGAATTTGTTTTTGGCTTGCTGTTCAACCGGCACTATCGCATTTGGGATTATCGCCGCACGCCGTACAACGTGCAGGGGCAAATTTGCCTGTCGTTTTCACTGGCGTGGTGCGCGCTGAGCGCCATGGTGCTAGGCGGCATGCGCCTATGCGAGCGCGGACGCGCACGGCTATAGGCAAAAGCAGGAGGCCCCCCCGCTTGGGTTGGGAAGCCTCCTGCTTGCCGTTCGGTCAGGCGTGCTTTAGATAGTCGATCAGCAGCGCCTTTGCCGCCTCCACATCCCGCAAGTCAACAACCTCACACGCGCTATGCACGTAACGGCAGGGGATGGAGAGCGTGCCGACCTTCACGCCGCCGCGCGTCAGCTGGATGGCGCTCGCGTCCGTACCACCAAAGGGCAGCACCTCGCGCTGCGTAAGCACGCCCGCACGCTTGCCCGCCGCCAGCAGCTCCTCCACCACCTCTGGGCAGGAGATGCTGCCGCGATCCATGATCTTCACCGCAACGCCTTCGCCCAGCTTGACGGCGGGAAGCTTCGTTTCCGGCGTATCGCCGTTGGCAGTCACATCCAGCGCGATGCCGATGTCCGGCTCAACCGCATAGGCGGCTGTCTTCGCGCCCCGGCAACCCACTTCCTCCTGCACAGAGAACACCGCCACCACAGTCGCCTCGCACTTGGGCAACGCCTGCATCACCGCAATCAGCAGCGCACAGGCCACACGGTCATCCATCGCGGGCGCTGCCACACGATGCTCGCCCAGCTTAAAGCAATCATTGCTATAGATCGCCACATCGCCCACCTGCACCATGCCAAGCGC
Source organism: Clostridia bacterium (assembly GCA_036652695.1). Taxonomy (GTDB): domain Bacteria; phylum Bacillota; class Clostridia; order Christensenellales; family Aristaeellaceae; genus Limiplasma. The sequence goes on from JAVVVJ010000021.1 coordinate 25,978, forward strand.
TTCCTCCCGGTTCTCCGCGCCGATATCGATGAACATATGCTTCATAGCGGGCGTTTCGCCCTCGCGCGTCGGCTCTTGCGCAATCACGCCCTGCACGCCGTTTTCAAAGCTTACATGGCGGGTCTTGCTCACGTTAAGCCCAATGCCGCCCACGGGCATCACGCGAAGGAAGCCCTCCGCCTCCACCGCCACCACGATAAAGCCAATGTGATCCATATGCGCGGACAGCATCACGCGCTTGCCGGTTTTTGCGCTGCCTTTTTTCTCGCAGATCAGGTTGCCCATCGCATCGCGCGTTACGCTATCCACATGCGGCTTTACCAACGCCTCCACAGCATCGGCCACGCCGTGCTCGCGCCCGGTTGCGCCGTACAAATTCACCATTTGCCGAATCAAATCAAACATACAGCCTATCTCCTTCCAAATTATAGGAAACAGAACAGAGGAAATGGGGTTCTGCCCCCATACCCCGCCCACGGGTTATGCCCTTGGTTTCCCTGTCACTTTTCCAAAAACGCTTTTGCAAGTTGGTATTGAGCCTCCACATCGCTCGCGGCGCACACGCTGGAAGGGCTATGGATGTAGCGGCAGGGAACGCTGAGCACGCAGGTGCGCACGCCCGTGCCGGCGCGCTGAATGGCGCCGCCTTCATTGCCTCCAGAAACGCTCATCTTTACCTGATGAGCAATGCCCGCATCACATGCGGTTTGCAGCATTTGCCGAAAAAGCTCCGGTTGAGCAATGGAGGCGTTATCCATAAAACTAATGGCCACACCTGCCCCAGCCTTGCATACCTGCCGCGCCTCTGGCATATCCCCGGTATCGTTTGCCGTGGTGCCCTCCAGCACAAGGCCAACATCAGGCCTCAGGCGGAAGGCCGCGCCCGCCGCGCCCCGGCAGCCAACTTCCTCCTGCGTTGCAAACACGAAATCCGTATCGCCACACGGCTCGGCATCCAGCAAGCGGAGCATGTTATAGCAACCTACACGATCGTCCAACGCGCGGGAAAGCAACATTCCATCGCCAAAGGGGGTAAAGACAGTCGCAAAGGTAATGGGCGTGCCAGCGGGGGCGCTGCTCATGGCCTCGTCCTTGTCCTTGGCGCCAATATCCACATAGAGCTGGTCGATGGGCAACACATGCTTACGATCCTCGGCTGTCTGCTGGTGAATCGCCATTGCGCCAATCACGCCGTTTAGCGCCTTGCGCTCAGGCTGATCACCCTTTGCGGGCACATCATAGCCAACCTTAACGCGTTTGGAAACCAGCACCCGCGCGTCGATGCCGCCAATGGCGCGCACACGCAAAAGGCCATCGTCCGTGGCGGAAAGCACCATGAGACCCACTTCGTCCATGTGGGCACTGAGCATCACGCGCGGCGCGCCCGCCCGTTTGCCCGCCTTATGCGCAATCACATTGCCCATACGATCAATTTGCACGCTCGCCTTGCCGAGCTTTTCCACGCATGCCTGATAGATGGCGGCGCGCACAAGCTCCTCGCGCCCGCTAATGCCTTGCAGCTCGCAAAGTTGTTTCAGCTCCATAGCTCTTTGTCCCACCCTTCGTCAAGCTCGCCAAGGAAATGGGCAAGCAGCCGCCCACATTCCCGAATGGCGTTCATATCCAGCAGCTCCACCGTGGTGTGCATGTATTTAAGCGGCAGATCAATGAGCACGCTGGGCACGCCTGCGCGCGCAATCTGGATACTATCGGTATCCGTATGGGTCTGGCTCGCAGCGCACTCGGTGTTAAGCGCGATGCCATGCGCCTTTGCGGTAGCCTTCAGCCGTTCCAGCAGCTTATGCTGTATAAAGGGGCCATAGGTCGCGGCGGGCGCGTCCAGCGGCACGGTGGTATCGGTGCGGCTGGCTGGAATGGTAGCGTGGCTCACGTCCAGCACCACGGCAAGATCCGGATCGATGGTGTAGGCGGCGGTTGCCGCGCCCTTGGAACCTACCTCCTCTTGCGAGGAGCAAACGAAATACACATCGCAAAGATGGCTCATGCGCTTGAGGCGCTCGGCAGCCTCCAGCAGCACGCCCACGCAGGCGCGGTCGTCCATCGTCTTGGCGGCGGCGCGCTCGTTGAGCAGCCTCGTAGCAGGACCGATGAGCGTCACCAGATCGCCAATATGCACCTGCGCACGCACTTTTTCTGCCTGCATGCCCAAATCAATGAACAAATCCTCGCGCTTGTAGTTGTTTTCCCGATCTGCGGAAGCCAGCAAATGCGGCGGCGTTGCGCCCACCACACCCAGTAAATGCACAGGCTGACCCATTGCATCCCTGCCGTGCACGGTCACCGTGCTGGCAGGCAGAATGCGCGGATCCACACCGCCCACCTGCCCCATGCGCAACGTGCCATCGGGCAGTATGTCCGCCACCATCAGGGCGATTTCGTCCTGATGCGCGGAAAGCATCACCCTCGGCGCGGGCGAGCCGTCCGGCATGGGCAGCGTTGCCTTCTTCAGGGCGATTACATTGTAGAGCGCATCGGTGGTTACGCTGTCGCACAGCGGCGCAAAGCGCTCCCGGAGCCATGCGGAAACCTCGCGCTCCTGCCCGCTTGGACCAAGCTGCGTGGTCATGCCTTCCAGATAGCTGAAAATATCCATCTTTCTCTGCCTTTCACGTATATTTGTCGTGGATGTCGAAAGCTCGTTTTTTGTGGAATTGTGCGCAGCACATTCCGTAAGCGGAAACTTGAGCTGTACACAACCCGATGAAAATGAGCCGCTCCACCCCTGCTTGAATGAACAATCGTATTATAGCGGGTTTGCAGGAGAAATGCAAACAGCCGCGAACGCTCTATTTCTTCTCGCATTCCGCCTTCAACCGCAGAATCGCTTTTTCATAACCGGCAAAGCCCAGCCCCTTGATCTGCGCGAGGCATGCCATGGCGGGGTAGCTGATCTGCCGAAAAGCCTCCCGTGCGGAAACATCACTTAGATGCACCTCCACCGTGGGCAGGGCAACCGCCTTGAGCGCGTCTAAAATGGCGATGCTCGTATGCGTATAGGCCGCCGGATTGATCACAATGCCATCCGCCTTGCCATAGGCGCTTTGAATCAGATCCACAAGCTCGCCCTCATGGTTGGATTGAAAACACTCAACCTCAAGCCCTTCCCGCTCGCACACGGCGCGCACGTAGCACACCAGCTGCTCATACGTCTGCGCGCCATAGATTGCAGGCTCGCGAACACCCAGCATATTCAAGTTAGGGCCATTGATTACAAAGAGCTTCATGATAGGCCTCCACAACCGCCCGCGCGCAGGCCGCAGGCGTATTTTGATTTTCAATCGTCCCATCCGCGCAAGCCGCGTACAGCGGCGCACGCTCCCGCCAAAGGCATTCCAGCGCCTCGCGGCTTTGGGAAAGCGGCCTGCCCGCCATAGGCAGAAGGCTGATATCGCGCGTAAGGTGAATCACAAAGCCGTTGAGGCGCAGATGCTCGCGATTTGCTGCCGTGCTCACTGCGCCGCCGCCTGTCACCAGCACGCGCCCGCCTTCGCGCCCAAAGCGCTCCACAAGCGCCGCCTCCAGCGTGCGAAAACCGCCTTCACCCCATTTTGCAAAGATCGATGGAATGTCCATGCCCGCCTCGCGCTCGATTTCCGCATCCAAATCAACCAACGGAAGATCCATCAGGCGCGCGGCCTCTGCACCCACGGTGCTCTTGCCGCAGCCCGGCATGCCCACCAGCACAAGGTTCATAGCCGCTTTGCGCAGCTCGCGCAAAGCGCCGCGCACACGCTCTGGCGGCACAGGCGTGCCAGTAAACTGCTCGCACGCGCGCGCCGCTTGCCATGCCAGCATTGAAAGCCCGCACGCGCGGGGAATCCCCAGCGCCTCCGCTTGCTGTAAAAGCCTTGTGCGCAGCGGGTTATAAATGACGTCCAGCACGCCGCGCAGGTTGGGCAGACGCACGAGGTCAACCGCCGCCGCATCCGTATTGGGATACATGCCCACAGGCGTAGCATTAATCAAAAAAGCGGCGTCGGCATGCCGTTCCAACTCTTCGTAGCGGTTTTCGCCATTGCGGGAGATCACCACCGCCTCGCCGCCCGCGCGCCGCACCACATCGCAAGCGGTGAGGCTTGTGCCGCCGCTACCCAGCACCAGCGCCTTAACGCCATGAAAATCCATCCCCGCGCCCCGCGCGAGCATCGCAAAGCCGTAGGCATCCGTGTTATCGCCATAGAGCGAGCCATCCGCCCGCTTCACCACCGTATTCACGCTGCCGATACGCCGCGCACACGCACTCAGCTCCGCGCAGTAGGGAATCACCGCCTGCTTATACGGAATCGTCACATTGATGCCGTCAAACGCCCGTGCGGTCATAAACGCGTCCAGCTCCTGCGGCGGCATGGGAAGTAGCTCATACGCATAGGTTTGCAGCAGGCCATGCAGCGTTTTGGAATAGCTGTGCCCCAGCCGCTCGCCGATCAAACCATATCGCTTCATGCCGCGCCTCACAGCTCAGTGTAGCTGCCGAGGTAGGTGAAGGTTTCCGGCCCAGCATCCAGCTCATTCAAAAGGCGAAGCGCCGCCTCGTCATAAACCGAGGCATCCAGATCGAAATAGAACATGAACTCAAAATCCGTGCCCGCAATGGGTCGGCTTTCCAGCTTGGTCAGGTTGAGCCCCAGCGCCGCAAATTTAGCGATCATGCTGTACAGCGCGCCGGGTTTGTGCTGCACGTTGAGCATCAGGCTGATCTTATCCGCTCCCGGGTAAATCTCCAGCTCCTTGGCAATGCAGATGAAGCGGGTAAAATTGCTATCGCTGTTGGCGATTGCCTCCTTGAGCACGCTCAAGCCGTACAGCTCCGCGCACGCGGGCGAGGAAATAGCGGCTAGATCCGTGCGCACGCTCTGGCTCACAAGCTGCGCCGCCATGGCGGTATTCTCGCACACGGTGAGCCTCACATCCTTGAGCTGCTTGAGGAACTCCCCGCACTGCCCCAGACCCTGCTCGTGGCTCACCACCTCGCGTATATCCGCGAGGCTTACGCCGGGTTTTGCCAGCAGGCGATGATCCACCTTCAGCCGCACGCCGCGCACGATAGAGAAGCGGTATTTGCGCATGAGATCGTACACCTCGGTAACGGAGCCGTTCGCGCTGTTTTCAATCGGCAGCACGCCATAGCGGCACAGCCCGCTTTCAATCGCCTGAAAGACGCCTTCAAAGCGCTTGCAATACATGAGACTGGGCAACGCAAAAAGCTTGTCGCACGCCTGCTGGCTGTACGCGCCTTCCACACCCTGACAAGCCACCACCGCCTGTTTGGGAAATACCCGCGGCGTTTGCGCTATCGCGCGGGCAATGCGGTCGTTAAGCTCCGTAGGCACGGTCAAGTAGCGCTGCTGATAGCTGCGGCTGATATCAAAAACCGTGTTGTACAAAAGCTTTACATACATCGCCATGTCCTCGCCTACGGCGGCGGTCTGCCGGCTGAGCACCTCGCGCTCACGCCCGGGATCGCACACCGGCAGGTTGTTTTCCTGCTTGTACTTGGCAATTTCCAGCGCCACGCGCATGCGCGCGTCAAAGCTATGTACAAGCCGCTCATCAATCTGGTTGATCTCCTCGCGCAAGGTCTGAATGTCCATCCAACCGCCCTCTTTCACATCAAAGCTTTCGCAATCAAACCCTCAAGCTCGTTCATTGCAACGGGATACAGCACGCATTCGCCAATGGCCTTTGGCAGCACCAATGTGAGGGTATCGCCCGCGCGCTTTTTATCGCAAAGCGCGGCTTGCGCTAGCTCCCGCGCCGTATAGGGCGCGGAGCATGGCAGATGATTGGCGCTTAACGCCGCAAGCACCGCGCCCGTCACCTCGCCCTTACACAGCCCCAGCCGTTCCGCTAGGCGCGCGGCATACGCCATGCCAATGGCCACCGCGTGGCCGTGGCTCGTTTCGTACCCGCTCAGGCGCTCGATCGCATGCCCAAACGTGTGCCCAAGGTTGAGCATCTGACGATTGCCCGTATCCCGTTCATCTGCCGCAACCAATGCTGCCTTTGCACGTACGCACCGCGCAATGACTTCCTCCAGCTGCGCTTGCCAGCCGTCCGCGCCAAGCAGCGCAAAGAGCGGCGCGTCACCCAAAACGCCGTATTTCAGCACCTCCGCCACCCCATCGGCAAAAAGGTTCGCCGAAAGCGTTTCTAGCACAGTTAAGTCGCACAGCACCAAGCGAGGCTGGTAGAACGCGCCCGCAAGGTTCTTGCCCTGCGGCAGGTTCAGGCCCGTCTTGCCGCCGACACTGCTATCCACCATACCCAGCAGCGTTGTAGGCGCCTGCACCAGTCGCACGCCGCGCAGGTAGCTGGCCGCCGCAAAGCCCGCCATATCCCCCACCACGCCGCCACCCAGCGCAAGCACGCAATCCGTGCGCGTAAGCTGCTCCTCTGCCAAAAAGCAAAGCAGCTCCTGCCACGTTTGCAAATTCTTGTGCTTTTCGCCATGTGGCATGGCATAACGGCAACAGCGGAATCCCGCCGCCTCCAACGAGCCTTGCGCGGTTTGGCCGTAGAGCGCGTCCACCACATCGTCCGTCAGGATGGCGACGGTGCAGGGCTTTCCCAACACGCGCAGGAATTCCGCGCCCAGCTGCGCAAGCAGGCCACGCTCGATGCACAGCTCATAAGGCTTTGCTGCCGTTATGGTGATCTTTTTCATGGCAGGTCATCCTCCTTGTCCGCTTGCTCCTTGCGCTGCCTGCCCGCCAGCAGCAGCGCCTCCATGGCGGGCGCGTCTCCGGCTTGCAACGCGTCGCGGTACTGCGTCAGGTTGGCGATCAGGGTGTTTAGCTCCTCCAGCAGCGGCTGACGGTTACACTGGAAAAGCTCCGTCCACAGCTTGGGATCCAGCCGCGCTACGCGCGTCATATCCTTGAAGCTGCCCGCCGAAAAGCCGTGATATGCCAAGCTCGTTGGGCTTTGCACATACGCGCTGGATACCACGTGCGCCAGCTGCGAGGTGTATGCGATCACCCTGTCATGGTTTTCCGGCGTGGTCATCACCACGCGCCCAAAGCCCAGTTCCCGCCAGAAATGCTTGAGCGTATCCAACGTTTGAATATCCGTGCCGCGCGGCGGGGTCAAAATCATGGAAGCATTCTCAAACAGGTTCGCGGTCGCGTGATCAAAGCCCGAATATTCGATACCCGCCATGGGATGCCCACCCACGAACATGAACCCATGTTCCTGCGCCACCTGCCACAGCGGATCACAAACCGCGCGCTTCACGCCGCACACGTCCGTGACCACCGCTCCCTTGCGAATCTGTGCCGCGTGCGCCGTTACATATTCCACCGCCGCCAGCGGCCATGTGGCCACAATCACCAAATCGCAGATGCCCAGCCGCTCCGGGGTAAGCTCGCCATCGATTGCGTCCAGCAGCTTGGCCTTATAAAGCACCTGCTCGCTTACGTCCGTACCCAGCACGGTATGCGGAGTGCGCCGCTTGAGCGCCTTTGCGATGGAGCCGCCAATCAGCCCCAGCCCAATGACCGCAATGTTCATAGGCTCGCCTCCCCGTGTGTGCGGCAGGCATGCGGCAACACCGCGCGCACGCACGCCATCAGATCCCTGAACGCATCCGGGGTTAGGGATTGCGCGCCATCGCAAAGCGCTCGCTTAGGATCGTTATGCACCTCAATCATCAGGCCGTCCGCGCCTGCCACGGTAGCGGCGAGCGCCATGGGCTTGACCAAAGCCGCGATGCCCGTGGCGTGGCTGGGATCAACGATCACCGGCAGGTGGCTCATCTTTTTGAGCATGGGAATGGCGGACAGGTCAAGCGTGTTGCGCGTCGCCGTTTCAAAGGTGCGTATGCCGCGTTCGCAGAGGATGACGCGGCTGTTGCCACCCGCCATCACATACTCCGCGCTCATCAAAAGCTCTTCCAAGGTATTTGCAAGCCCGCGCTTTAGCAAAATCGGCTTGTTGGTACGCCCAAGCTCCTTAAGCAGTTCAAAATTTTGCATGTTGCGCGCACCCACCTGAATCACATCCACCTCATCAAAAAGGCTGAGCTGTGAAAGATCCATGATCTCCGTAACCACCGGCAGCCCCGTCAGGCGCTTCGCGATCAGCAAAAGCTCCAGCCCATGACCGCGCAAACCCTGAAACGCATACGGCGACGTGCGCGGCTTGAACGCGCCGCCCCGCAGCATGGTGGCGCCGCTGGCCTTCACCGCTGTGGCAATCAGGCAAACCTGCTCCTCGCTTTCAATGCTGCATGGACCCGCGATCACGCTGAACACATCGCCGCCCACCTGCGTGGAACCCACTGGAATCACGGTATCCGCCTCGTGAAACTTGCGATTCGCGTTTTTGTAGGGTTCCTGCACGCGCTTAACGTCCTCCACGATATCCAGTGCGCGCAGCAGGTCAATATCCACAACGGACGTATCCCCCACCAAGCCAAGCACCAAATGAGTTTCCCCCTCCGAAGGATGGATTGTGATATGCAGGCTTTTTAGCCATGCCATGAGGTTATTGAGCTGCTTTTCATCGGGGTTCTTTTTGAGGATGACGATCATGCGAGTTCCTTCCTTTCCATTAAAAAACACCCTCCCGGCATTGAGCCGCGAGGGTGTTGCTTTGCAACAATCCTTACACCACAGCACAACGCAAAATAGCCTTACGCGTAAACGCAAAGCTAAAATAAAAGGCATAGGACGCGCCGAGCATAACAAGCGTAATGGCTTTGAGCATCGGTTCGTCCTCCCTTCCTATGTGCTTGGGTGTGATGATAGCACCATACGGCGCGATTGTCAACCGTTCTTCAAAAAATTTCTAACGTGAAATGCTTATTCGCCCTTGATCAGCTTCTTTTTTCGCATTTCCAGCACAACGCCCACGATGCGTGGTCCCGCGTTGATTGCCACCGCTGCGCCGACCTGAAAGCGGTACATCGGCGGATAGCCGATTCTCTTGGTCATTTCCTCGCTCATTTCATCGCAGGCGGCGCTATCGTTGCCATAGATCAGCCCATACGGAGTGTTTGGCTCCATATCCGCAAGCGCCATTTTGGCAATCTCCCGCACGAGCTTCTTTTCGCCGCGCGCTTTTCCGGCGGTGGAAATCTCATGATCCCAAACGCGCATGATGGGCTTGATCCCCAGTGTCTCGCCCACAAACACGGCAGCGCTGGGAATGCGACCCGATTTGCCTGCGTATTTCAGCGTATACAGTCCAAAATAGATGCGTTGTTTTTTGAGCTGCGCATCTATTTGGGCAAGCACTTCCTTCACTGGCATGCCCATTTCCAGCTTCTGTGCCGCAAGCAGCGCCGCGAAACCGTAACCGCCCGAATAGCTTGCGCCATCGAAAAGGTGAATGCGCATGCCGTTTTCATCCTGCGGGTTTTTCGCCAAAAAACGCTCGCGTGTGGATATGGCATTCTGATAGGTGGCCGAGCCGCGCGCGTTGATCAAAATCACAATAAGATCGTTTGTGCCCTCCGCTAGCTCATGCTTAAAAAGCTCCTCAAACACATAGGGCGTGATCTGCGATGTCACAGGAATGCTCCGACTTTCCTCCATGAGCTTATAAAAATCATCATTCGTAAGCTCCAAGCCACTCTGCCATGTTTTATCCCCTACGGACACGGGGATGGGCAGCACGCCGATTTGGTAGCGCTCGCGCGCCTCGTTGGGGAGATCTGCCGCCGCGTCCACATAAAGCTTATACTTATCCATCAGTCTTCTATCCCTTCCTGTTTTGCTCCATCATTTCAAAAAACCGCTCACCAGCGTTGCCCAAGTTGCCCCGCCCATCAGCAACCGCAAGACAATCAGTACCACCAAATGCATCGGGTACAGCGCATACCCAAGCCACTTAGGCATGGTAAAGCCCGTACGGGTATTGAGCACAATGAGCGGCAAGGAGAGCCAGATCATGCCCTGCAGGCGGAAGAACGCAGAGAAGACCGTGCCCAGTCCCGGCCATGTCAAAAACTTGAGTTCCTGCCCAAAAAGGGATGTCACCGGCGAGCTTGGCGCACCCCAAAACAGCGCATAGGCTAGGTATGCCGCAATCAGCCCCCCGCGTGTCTGCCGTGCTCCGTAGAGCACCAGCATGAAGGTGAGGCCGCGCCAGCCGTAATCCACATTCATAAAGCCCAACGCGATGTAGCAAAGCGCAGGCGCCCAAATCTCGCTGCCCAAAAAGCGTGCGCGTATGCCCTGTATAGCAATAATGCCCAGCAGCAGCGCGAACAAAATGCTAAAATCCGTCCATGTATGGCTGAGCGCCATCATATACAGCGGTTGAGAAACCACCGCCAGCAGAAGCATCCGCATGCCGTATTTCCATGGGTCGCGTGTCTTTACACAACCCACCACCATGCACCACGCATACAGCGGTAGCGCCATGCGTCCAATCACGCGAAGCTCGCTCACACCGGGAAAAATCACCACACCCATGTGATCGATCATCATAAACACCAACGCGAGTAGCTTGAGAAAGGAAGTATCCATATTGCCAGCGAGTGCGTCCCTGCTGATCATAGGGCTTTGTTTTTGCATGTATCCAGCCCTCCCTGTTTTTTGAAGCGTGGATATTATAGCACGTTCGCGCGGTGCTGTCACGAGGGTGGCGGATACTGCACGGAAATCAACTTTGCCCCAGAACCTTCTCTATGCAGGAGGAGTCCAGTAAA
>JAVVVJ010000022.1:0-36628 GCA_036652695.1 Clostridia bacterium
ACGGGCAAAAGATGCCATAGATGCTTGCGTTTTAGCGCAAGATTAGTATTACAGCTTGGTAAAGGGATAGCTTTCGCCGTTGGTCTCCACACGGATGGTTTCAATGACCTGCGGCTGCAAGGGACGATCCGATCGGTCGGTTTTCTGCGCGACAATCGCGTCCGCAACCTCCATACCCGTAAGCACCTTGCCAAACGCGGCATAAGCGCCGTCCAGATGCGGGCTATCGCTCGTCATCACAAAGAACTGCGAGCCAGCGCTGTCCTTTGCCATGCTGCGCGCCATGCTCAATACGCCATGGGTGTGCTTCATGGGGTTGGCTACGCCGTTTTGGCTGAACTCACCCTTAATGGAATAGCCGGGGCCGCCTGTACCTGTGCCTTGCGGACAGCCGCCCTGAATCATGAACCCAGGGATGCAGCGGTGGAAGATCAACCCATCATAGAAGCCGCTGTTTGCCAGTGATACGAAGTTGCCTACGCTCTGAGGCGCGATATCCGGATAAAGCTCGCCCTGCATTGCGCCGCCGTTTTTCATGGTGATGGTAAAGGTTGGATTAGCCATTGATAAAACCCTCTTCCTTTTGATTTTCTGCCGGTGCCGTGCGCCCGGCGCGGTGTTTGATCTTTGGCAGGTTAATATCCAACGTGGGCGGCACAAGCTGCTCAAACGGATATTCCTCACCGAACGTTTCCACCCGCACGCGGCGGATGATCTGCGAATGCAACGGTTCGTTGGCATCGTTGGTCTTTACCTCGGAAAGAGCCTCCGCCACCCGCATCCCCTCGGTCACCTTGCCAAAAACAGCATATGCCCCGTTTAACATGCTCAGCTCACGCTTATCCGTGGCAACCACAATGAAGAACTGCGCATAACCGGAATTGTAATGCCCGCCGCGCGAAAGGCAAAGGCTTCCGTACGCCTGCGGCAGCCGGTTGAGCTTGCAGCCGTTAAACTCGAATTCGCCCTGAATGCAGTAGGGAGGTTTTCCCGCGGGCGGCTTTCCAGCCTGCGCGATAAAGCCCCGAATACAGCGGTGAAAGGTAAGCCCATCGTAAAAGCCCGCATTTGCCAACGCGATGAAATGCCCCACTGTCTGCGGCGCGTGGGCGGGGTACAGTTCGCCGCGCATCACGGCATCCGTTTCCATCACGATTTCAAATACGGGATTTTTTCGTTTGCCCGCAGCGGTTCTTGGCATAGCGATCGGTTCCTTTCCCAAGTCAATCCAAGCAAATTGCTTGTTTCCCATTATAGACGGTTTGCGGAATGATTGCAATAAGGGAAAGAGCGCCAAAAACGCGGCAAAAAGGCATGCTTCCTTCAAAGCGGCTGATCTTGCACCACGCAGCCAACGCCCTGCGTACACGTGAGGGCGCAATATCCATATGCCCTCGCCTGCGCAAGGTCCTCCAGCGCACGCTCGGCAGCCCCGCGCCCCTCAAATACGCCATAGACCACCGATCCGCTGCCCGTCATCATTGCGCGCACCGCGCCATGTGCGCAAAGATCCTCCATCGCCCGCAAAAGCGCCGGGCGTCGGCGCACGCTTACGCCCTCCAGCACGTTATTCATGGCTGTGCCAAGCGCGGCAAGGTCGCCGCGCAGGAGCGCCGCCTGCGCAAGCTCGGTTTGCGGGCGCTGAAGGGCAGCGCGATCCTGCGCGTCAAAGGCCGCGAACACCTCGCGGGTGCTCAGGCCATCGCAGGGCTGAAGCAGCACCAGCCATACCCGCGGCGCGGGCGCAAGGGGCACGAGCCGCTCGCCGATGCCGCCAACCCGCGCAAGCCCGCCCGCAAGCATGAAGGGCACATCCGCGCCAAGCGAAAGCCCAATTTCGGCAAGCTCCGCCGCCGAAAGGCCAAGCCCCCACAGCTCGTTAAGCCCAATGAGCGCCGCCGCCGCATCGGCGCTTCCACCCCCCATGCCCGCACCCGCCGGAATGCGTTTGAAAAGGCGAATACGCGCTCCAAGCGGCCTGCCCGCACGCTCGCGTAGGCGTTCAGCGGCGCGGTACACGAGGTTGCGCCGGTCAAAGGGCACGGGCGGCGCGCTAAGCGTGTCCCAAGCAGCGCTCACCTGCGGACGCGTGCCAGCATTTTCCTCCCCAGCCTCCAGCACCAGCTCTTTCGCAGGCTCCAGCCATAGCGTATCGTGCAGCGCTACGGACTGCATCAGCATATCCATCAGATGGTATCCATCCGCGCGCGTGCCCAAAATATCCAGCGTCCAATTAATCTTCGCGCATGCATCAAGGTAGAGCATTGCAACGCAACCTTTCCTATGGTATCATGGTTTATTATAACAGGTTTTTCGCGAACCGGTAAGGGGGTGGAACGCCAATGGAAACCATACCAATGCTGCTTGCAATTCAGGCCAACGCGCACCGCGATGACGATGCGGAGGAACCCATGTCTCTGCTAACATCCGGCACGCTGATTTTGGATCAGGACAGCATTGTTATCCAATATGAGGAAACGCTTGACGAGAGCCAGCCGCCGCAAGGCGTGGAAATCACCGTGGCGGACAATGCCGTTACCATGGTGCGTACAGGCAACTATGGCACGAGCATGGTTTTTCGCAAGGGGCAACGCTTTGAGGGGCAATACCATACGCCATATGGCAGCATCGCGCTCGCGGTCTACTGCACCCGCCTGCGCTGCGACCTTAACCGCGAGGGTGGCACGCTGAACGTGAACTACCAGCTTGACCTCAACGGCCAGTTCGCCGCTGTACACGAGCTGGAAATCCGATTGATCCCGCAAAATGAATAGGCTGGCCGCAGCGCAGGCAGAGGCGCTGGAAGGCCTGCGCCGCCTCGCGAAGCGGCCTTTTTTTCTGCGCAGGGCAGCGGAGGCGGACGCGCTTTGGGTAACGGACTATCCCCGCTATTGCGCCAATGCGGAGGGCGCGCTGGCGGCGCTTCGCGCACGGCAAATTGCTTGCGTGGCAGATGCGGACGGTCTGTGGCGGTTGGATTTTACCATGGAGCGCTACGCGTGGCTAGTGCGCGAGCTAACGCCTGCCACCGAGCCGGAGATGCCCTCAAGCAACGCGCTGCACCCCGCCTACGCGCTTTGCAGGCTGCTGCTGCTGCACCCCGCGCCGCTATGCGAGCAGCCGCTTGAACCTTCTCGCGCCATGCTCAAGCTTTGCGCGGGAGACGCCGCCATGCTTGTGCGCGAAGTGCCGCGGCTCACCGAAGCCTGCGCGGCGCGGCTGCGCACCCGCCAGCCCTTGCCGCACCTGAGCGGGCTTGTGCTTGCCGAATGGCTGCGCGAGCAAAGCCCGGCATAAAATTTGCGCGTTTTGCACGGTTTGTATCGGGTGAAGAAAGGATGGCTGTTCAAATGATCCTCAAGCATATGGGACATTCTTTTTTTCTGTTGACCTCCGAAAATGGCACCGTGATCGCGATGGATCCCTATGGTGATTTCTACCAGTACCCGCCAAGGCACGAGCGCGCGGATCTCTGCCTCATCAGCCACCACCACCACGATCATGACAGCCTGCAAAGCCTTGCGGGAGAGCCGCAGATCATTGACGCCGCCGGGCGATATGTCACCGCCTCCGGCATCCGCGCCACCGGCATCCTCACCTATCACGATGATCAAAACGGCGCTCTGCGCGGCAAAAACACCTTCTTTGTACTGGAGGTGGATGGCTTGCGCGTTGCCCACGCGGGCGATCTTGGCCATATGCCGACACCCGCGCAGGCGAAGGAAATCGGCAAGCTGGATCTTTTGCTGCTCCCTGTGGGCGGTTACTACACCATCGACGCAAAAACGGCGCTTGACGTGCAAAAGCTGCTTGCGCCCAAGGTAACCATCCCCATGCATTACCGCACCTGCTATAATCCCGACATGCCCATTGCGCCGCTTGCGGAATACCTCGCCCTCACGGGCGTACACCCACAGCCCATGCCGCTGCTGCGCGTTACGCAGGCGGATATCAGCGAGCTTCCCGCCATTGTAACGCTGCTACCCTATATGCCCGTTGCCACGGCTTGACAATTCGCGAATGCCTCTGTACAATCAACCCGTAAGAAAAGCCTGAAGGAGTCATTGTATGAAATATGTGTTTATTACCGGCGGCGTTACCTCATCGCTTGGCAAGGGCATGACCGCAGCTTCCCTAGGCTGCCTGCTCAAGGCGCGCGGATATTCCGTTAGCCTGCAAAAGCTTGACCTATACTACAACGCCGAGCCTGGCTTTTTAAGCCCGCTGGAGCATGGCGAAGCCTTCATCACGGATGACGGCGCAGCCACCGACCTTGATTTGGGCAATTACGAACGCTTTGTAGACGTTACCCTGAAGGGCAGCGCCTGCTGCACCACCGGCAAAATCCATCGTCGCCTGCTGGAACGCGAGCTTCGCGGCGACTATCGCGGCTCCACCATTCAGGCCATCCCACACGTGACGGATGAAATCAAGCGCAACATCCGCGAGGTCGCGCGGGAAGCGCAGACGGAGATCTGCATTGTGGAAATCGGCGGCACGGTGGGCGATATGGAAGCGTCCGTATATCTGGAGGCCATCCGGCAGATGCGGCTGGAATGCGACCGTCCTTGCGATTGCTGCTATATTCACCTGACGCTGATGCCGTTTATCGCCGCTGCCGGAGAGCTGAAAACCAAGCCGACGCAAAACAGCGTAAAGGCGCTACGCTCGGTGGGCATTCAGCCGGATGTGATCATCTGCCGCACGGAGGTGCCGATGTCTGGCGAGGCGAAGGATAAAATCGCGCTGTTTTGCAACGTCAAAGCTGGCAACGTAATTCAGGATTTAGATGTGGACATGCTCTATGAGCTTCCGCTGGTGCTGGAAAAAGAGGGGCTGGCAAAAGCTGTGTTAAGCGAGCTTCGGCTTGCGGATACCGCGCCGAAGCTGGATCACTGGCGCGCGTTTGTCAAACGCGCACACGAGGCCGCCCTGCCCCTTCGCGTGGCGCTGGTGGGCAAATATACGACCGTGCCGGATGCATACCTCTCCGTGAACGAGGCACTGCGTGCTGCTGGCATTGAAAACGGGCGGCGCATGGAAATCGACCTTGTCAACGCGGAGGCGATTACCGAGGATAACGTAGCGGATTTGCTGAGCAAGCATGCGGCGATCGTGATCCCCGGCGGCTTTGGCGACCGCGGCACAGATGGGATGATCGTAGCGGCAAAGTTTGCGCGCGAAAACCGCATTCCCTTTTTGGCGATTGGCTTTGGCATGCAGTTGGCTGTGGTGGAGGCCGCACGCAATCTGCTAGGCATTGCGGACGCGCACACCACCGAGGTTGATCCGCAAACGGCTCACCCCGTGGTGCGCATCCCCGAGGATCGCATCTGCCAAAACGACAGCCGCGGTGCAACCCGCATGGGTCGCAGCGGCGTGAAGCTGCTGCCGGGGCTAGTGCGCGAAAAGTATGGCGCGGATATCGTGGGCGAGCGGCATAGCAACCGCTATGAGGTAGATCCCGCCTATTTGGCGGCGCTGGAGGAAAAGGGCATGCGGATGGTTGGCACCAGCATGGAGGCAGGCTATCCGGAGGTTTTCGAGCAGGAGAACCATCCGTTTTACGTGGCGGTTGTCTACCATCCGGAATACTTGAGCCGTCCTGGAAAGCCGCACCCCTTGTTTAACGCGCTGATCAAAGCGGCGATAACGAAATAAGCCGGGATATCAAACGAGGCAGGTCAAGCGTTGAAATCAAGCTTGGCCTGCCTCGTTTTTTTTGAAGCTCTTTTTTCACAGGAACGCAAGCCGCCTCAGCAATCCCCTGCCGTGGCTGCCCCGCCCGCATGCACGCGCCTTGCGCGTGAGCACGGCTCCAGCGCTCCTCCTTGATGGTATAAGCTCATGAGCCGCAGGCGCTGACCGCGCGGCGGCAGCTCCTCCACCGTGGCGCTTAAGAGCCGCTTTTCACAAGGAAAGCAAATCAAACAACCCATTACATGTAAGCCCGCCGGATATTCTTGGCCGCAGAGCAGGCACCTTTGCTGTCTCATTTTCAATCAAATCATCCCTTCCCGCACATGGCAACAGTTTCCACTCACAGGGTGCCCGGGATGGGTTCATTCTATGCAGCGGCGTGCTCCCCGTGCATGAAATAAACCGGCGGTCATCAAATCGCCTTGCGCCTTTGCGCGCGCTTTGATGACCGCCGGCTGTTTTTTTCTCCGATGCGCCTAGCGCATATTGGTCAGCAACCATTGCATCAGCTTGAGTGTATTTTCGGTATTTCCACCGTTTGCCAATATGCTGATCACCTTGCCCTCCGGCACAATGCCATATTCCAGCAAGCCCGTCAGGCTATCCGTGGGGATGCCGACAAGAAATTTCTTTCCCGTTTCCTGATCCATCACATAGCCATTTTTCAGGTCAATTCCATCCACGTTCAACGTTCCGTTGTCGATATACTCCTGTAGCTCAATCATCGCGCCGCCCTGAGCAATGCCCTGAAAGCGCTCCTTGGAAAGCATATAGAGATCGCCCTGTCCGGCGCTCGCCCATACCATGAGCTGCATATCACCGTAGGTTTCGTCATACGCCACGGATGTATAGGCGACCTCCTCCATTTCCGGAAAAAGCTCCGCTCGCAGCGTTTCCATCAGCGCATTCATCTTCGTCTCCTGCTCGCTCATCAAAAGGCCTTCGCCGTACCACTCCACCTTGAGCGCCTCCGGGCTGCGATAATGAGTGGAGGTATGCAGCAAATTCCAGCCGAAAATCGCCACCCCAAGCAGCAGCGCATACTGCCACCACGCGTAGGTAAAGTGGTTTTTGATGCGGCGCTTGGTAATGGGCATCTTTAGGTTCATATCATTCACTCCAATGCATATTATTGCAACGCGAGCCGCGCGTTAACCCGCGCGGCTCGTCTCTGATTGATTAGTCCCTTGGCTTCATCGTGGGAAAAAGCAGCACATCGCGAATGGAATCGTGATCCGTAAGCAGCATCACCATGCGATCAATGCCAAAGCCAAGGCCGCCCGTTGGCGGCAGGCCATATTCCAGCGCGTTTACATAGTCCTCATCCAGCTTGGCGGTGAGTATGCCCTGCGCGTGGCGCACGCGAACCTGTTCCTCAAACCGGCGGCGCTGATCGATGGGGTCGTTCAGTTCGCTAAAGGCGTTGCCCATCTCATGCCCATTGATGAAAAACTCAAAGCGCTCCGTAAGATCGGAATTTCCTGGCTTGCGCTTGGCGAGCGGGGAAATATCCACGGGATAATCCATCACGAAGGTCGGCTGAATGAGCGTTGCCTCCACATATTCGTCAAAAAGCGCCGCAAGGCAATCGCCGCGCTTGGCTTCCTTCTCGGCATGCACGCCGCGCTTGGCAAGCTCCGCGCGCGCCTCGTCAGCGCTATGCCAATCGGCATAGCGTACGCCGCACGCGTCTTCCACGGCCTGCGCCATGGTGATGCGCTTCCACGGCGCTTTCAGCTCAATCATTTGCCCCTGATAGGGCACGCAGGTGGCGCCGCAGACCTTTTGCGCAACAGTGGCATACAGCTCCTCCACCATGCTCATGACCTCGTTGTAATCGGCATAGGCCTGATAGGTTTCCACGCTAGTGAATTCCGGGTTATGGGTGGCATCCATGCCCTCGTTGCGGAACAGGCGACCCACCTCGTACACGCGATCAAAACCGCCCACGATCAGGCGCTTCAAATATAGCTCCGTTTCGATACGCAAAAACATATCGATATCCAGTGCGTTATGATGGGTCTTGAAGGTACGCGCCGCCGCGCCGATTTCCAGCGTGTGCAAAACTGGCGTGTCCACCTCCAGAAAGCCCCTCGCGTCCAAAAATTCGCGCACAGCGTTGATAATCTGGCTGCGCTTGCGAAAGGTATCGCGCACCTCGGGGTTTACAATCATATCCACATAGCGCTGGCGGTAGCGAAGGTCTGGATCCTTCAGGCCATGGAATTTTTCCGGCAGCACTTTCAAGCTCTTGCAAAGCAGCGTAATTTCCAGCGCATGCACGCTGATCTCGCCCTTTTGCGTGCGGAACACCATCCCTCTTACGCCGATCACATCGCCGATATCCATATCTTTAAAGGCAATGTACGGCTCCTCGCCCACATCATCACGCTTTGCGTAAATCTGCAAATTTCCCTTGCTATCCAAAATATGCGCAAAGCTCGCCTTGCCCATTACACGCTTGCTCACCATGCGGCCAGCGACGCTGACCTCCTTGCCCTCCAGCTCCTCAAAGCGGGCAAAAATCTCATCGCTTTCATACTGTTGGTTAAAATGGGTAATGGCATAAGGGTCGTGACCCGCCTCCACCAGCTTTTGCAGCTTTTCGCGCCGGATCTGCTCCTGCTCGCTCAATTGCTGGTCGGTCATTTCGGGGATGTCGCTGCGTTGCTCAGGGGTCATAGGGGTTCCTCCTTGCTTCTTGGGTTATCGCGTGATTTCCAGCACTTTGAGCTTCATCACGCCCGCGGGCACGCTTACCTCAACTGTTTCGCCGGTTCGCTTGCCCAGCAGCGCCGCGCCAATCGGGCTTTCACTGCTGATTTTCATATTCTTCGCATCGGTTTCGTTTGCGCCTACGATGGTGAGTGTCTGATCGACCTTCATGGTGAGGTTCTTGACTTTGACGGTGTTTCCCACACCGATCATTTCCGTGTTGACCTCGTCATCCTCCACAATTACGCAGTTGCGCAGCGCGTTTTCCATCTCGACGATTTTCGCCTCAATGCGGCTCTGCTCGTTTTTCGCCTCGTCATATTCGGCATTCTCGCTTAAATCTCCAAACCCACGGGCAATCGCGATCTGCTCCGAAATTTCATTACGGCGCACGCTGATATAATAATCAAGTTCTTTTTCCAGCTTGTGATATCCATCGCGGGTTAAAATAACCTTCTTTTCCTGATCTGCCATAGTCGCTTCTCCTTTCATCGGCTTACAAAGCCATTTACCCAGAAAAAAAAATGAGAAATCCTTGAAATAACACAACGCGCACCGCGACGCGGCCAATGCTAGGGCCGCCGACGGTGCAACGTGCGTGCCTTTTTTCAAAGTTACCGCAGTATTATAGCCGGGTTTCGAAGAATTGTCAATCGCTTCCGCAGTCAAAAGGATTGTCGGAATATGGAGAATAATGGCTGCTCCCGTTCCCAAAGGCAAAGCTGCTATGGCTCCTTCACCCCAAGGCCACCCGGGCTGCACCTTTCGGATGGGGTTTCATGCACCCCATCCCTTCACGCTCCCCCTACTGCACGCGTTCCACCGTTGCGTGCATGCCAAGCATCACGCCTGCCGGCGCCTCAAAGTCAAGATATACGCTATACCTGCTCATATCCTCCGCGCTGCCCAGCGCACCAATGGCGCGCACCACCGCCTGCATCGGCTCCAGTGCCAGCTCCTCAAAACGAACCGTCATGCGATCCCCCACATGCAGCCCATTGACATCGCCCTCCTCCACCTGCGCCACAAGCTCATACGCCCCAAGCACACAGTACGAGGCAAGCGCCTGATCCTTTTGCACGCTCGCGCCCTGCTGAGCGTTCAACGCCGTCACAACCAGCGCCTCATCCGCCTTCACCAGCAGCGCCCCCGCCTTGCCCCGAAGCTGCGAATCAAGCGCATCGGGCACATACGCAAACAGGAAGTCGCCAGCGCGCACCGCATCGCCCGCCTTTACCGCAACCTCAGTCACCGTGCCCGCCGCGCTTACCGCGTAGGGCGCCACCACGCTCAGGCTCGCGCGAGCCAGCAGCGCGCTGCTATCATAATCCTCCGTGCGGTAGACCTTCACATCCTGCGTGTAGATCAGATCGCCGCCAAGCACCTGCACCGTAAAGCTGCGCCCACTCACCGCAGTAATCACGCCGTTTGCAAAATGCTTCTCGTTAGCCGAGCGCAGATAAACCTTCGTACCCACGTACAGATCGCGGTTTTCAGCGCTGGAATAGCCTGTGGCGGTGCTGCATTGCAGCTCATAGCGATCAGCATACTCCACCTTCAGCGCCGCGCCATAGCGCGCGACCGCCGCGTCGGCCACATCACCTGGCTTGATGTACACATCGGCCACCACGCCATCCACATCCGCATATACGCGCTTTGCTTCCACCGCAAAGAGCGTGCTTCCCGCCTGCACTACGTCGCCAACGCGCACCGTGAACGGCGCGAGCACCCCGCTGGCAGGCGCTTGAAGCACAAAAGTTTCCTTCGCCTGCACCGTGGCAGAAAGCAGAAGCTCCTCCCCCACGGCTGTTTGCGGCGCATTCGCCGTTTCCGCAAAGGCCGCCAGCGCCAGCATGGGGCTTAGGCAGAGCGCCACCATACACAAAATGCTCAACACTCGTTTCATCGTTCATTCCCATCCTTTTCATGATCAATTGGGTCACATGCTTCGCAATGCGTCAATCGGGTTGAGGTTGCTTGCCTTGCGTGCGGGCGCCCAGCCGAAGATCACGCCCACGCCCAGCGAAAAGCCCACGCCCAGCGTAACCGCGCCCGGGGAGAACACGAAGGCAATCGTCATCATCTGGCTCAGCAAGGCGCTTGTCACGATCCCTAACGCCACGCCGATCACACCGCCGATAAGCGATAGTATGATGCTCTCCATCAAAAATTGCATTTGAATGCTGCGCGGGCGCGCGCCAAGCGCCTTGCGCAGGCCAATTTCATTGGTGCGCTCCGTAACGCTGACCAGCATCATATTCATAATGCCAATGCCGCCCACCAAAAGCGCGATGCTCGCGATGCCCACCAGTAGGTTGGTCATCAACCCCATCATGGTGTTCATCACATCCAGCAGGCTTTCCATGTTGATGACGTTATAGCTATCGTCCTTGTAGTTAAACACCTGATCCAGATACGCCGCCAGCTCGTCGTTTACCTCCTGCGTGCGATCGGTATCCCGCACGTAAACCTCCAGCGCCGACACGCCCTTCACCCCAAACAGGCGCATGTAGGTCGTATACGGGATGATGACGCCACCCTTTTGGTTGCCCTGCTGCATTTGCATTTGGCTCATTACATCGCTCGCGTCTGCCTCTGCCAGCAATCCAACAATCGTGAAGCGCACGCCGTTTACCAGCAGCTGCTTTCCAATGGGGTCAATGCCCGAAAACAGCGCCGCCGCAAGGTCGCCATCCACCAAGCAGACGCGGCTGTACTCCTGGCTATCCGTCAAAAGCAGCGGCCTGCCACGCGAAACCGCCTCGTTCTCCCGGCGAAAATAAGCGTAGCCATATCCCTTGACGTTTACATCCTCCAGCACGGTTCCCGCGTACACCACGCTCAAATTTGTGCTGATGGTGGGCGAAATACCGCTGACATTATCCAGCTCCTCAATGCCCGCAAGGTCCGTCTCGCTCAGGCCGCGCTTCAGCGGCGTGCCCGTAACCTGTATGGTCAGCTTTCCTGTGCCCAAGCTCTCAAACTGCGCCGTCACCTCGCCTGTGGCGCTCTCCATCACAGTGATGAGCGTAATGATGGCCATCACGCCAATGATAATGCCCAGCACGGTCAGGAAGGTGCGCATCTTATTGCCGCGTATGTTCGCAATCGACATGCGCAGGCTTTCTCTAAGCATCGTCCGCCACCCCCTCGCTCAGTTCGCCATCCAAGATTCGCACCGTGCGGGAGGCGTTTTTGGCAATGCCCACATCGTGCGTAATCATAATGATGGTTCGCCCCTCCGCATGCAGCTCCTGAAAAAGTGCCATGACCTGCTTGCCGGTTTTTTGATCCAGCGCGCCGGTTGGCTCATCCGCCAGCAGGATGGTGGGATTGGTCGCCAGTGCGCGCGCGATGGCAACGCGCTGCTGCTGACCGCCGGAAAGCTGGTTTGGCCGATGGAGCATCTTTTTTTCCAACCCCACGCGCGCGAGCATTTCTGCCGCGCGTTCGCGCCGCTTGGCTTGCGGCATGCCCGCGTAAATCAGCGGAAGCTCCACATTGCTCAATGCATCCAACCTTGGAAGCAGCTGGAACGCCTGAAAAATAAACCCGATTTCCTTGTTGCGTATGGCGGCCAGCTCATCCGCGTCCAAGTCGTCCACACGCCTGCCGTGCAAGATATACTCGCCCGATGTGGGAGTGTCTAGGCAGCCAATGATGTTCATCAGCGTGCTCTTGCCCGATCCGCTCGGCCCAAGCACGCTTAAAAACTCGCCCTTGTCAATGTGCAGGTTGACCGTGTGCAGCACGGGCTGCCATTCATCACCCATCCAATAGGATTTGGTAATGCCCGTCATTTCAAAGAAAGGAGTCTCGCTTTGGTTCGGCATTTCACTTACTCCCCATCATGGCGGAGCGCGTCTGCATCATTTCCTGCTGCATCTCATAAAAACGCGCCATGTTGTTTGCGTTGTAGTATACGCTTTCACCCGCCGCAAGGCCGGAAAGCACCTCCATATATTTGCCATCGCTCATGCCGGTTTCGATCGCCCGCATGCTTAATTTGCCTTCCGCGCTCTTCACGCGCACGTACGGCTGGTTGAATTCGTCGTAGCTGATGGTATTCAGGCTGAGGCTCACCACGCCGCGGGCTTCCTTGTTGAGCATGTTCACCTCCACGCTCATGCCGCTGCGCACATCATCGCCCGCATCCACGCGCATCTTCACGGCAAAGTAGCTCACGCCGCCATCCGTGATGGCGTCACGCGCAATTTCGCTCACTGTGCCGGTGATGGTACGGTCAAGGGCGTTTAGATAAACGGTGCCCTCCTTGCCAATGGTGATGGCGCTGATGTCGTACTCATCCACATCCACGCTCACCTCCAGCTCCCGGTATTCTACAATATGCGCAATCTGGCTCCCCGGCTGAAGCTGATCATCCGCCACAAGGAAAAGCTCCTCAATGGTTCCCGCATAGTCCGCATAAATGCGCGTGCCATCCGTAGCGCGCAGGAGCGGCGCTCCGGTCTCCACAACGTCGCCCTCCTTAACGTAGAGCTCCTTGACCTTGATGCTATCCTTCGCCGTTTGTATTTCATCCGTCACGGGGGTTAAATTGCCAGAGAAGCTATAATAGGTGGTCAAATCTCGCTGCTCTGCCTTTTCCTCGGTCGCCATTGCGCTCACCTGACCACGCGCGGCAAAATAAAGACCCGCAATCGCTGCCAGTAGAACCACCACCAAAATCCATGGCCACTTTTTCCTCTTTTTGCGGCGCTTTGGCATGACAGCTTGTTCATTCTTGTTCATCTATTTCCATCCTTTCACGTGCGGTATCATTGGGGCGACGTCAATCATAATAAGTCGGCTAACATTCGCTGTCAAGGGTCATCCGTCCATTTTTCGCGCCAAATGTCCGTTTTTACAGTTTGGACACAGTGCGTCAAAGGATACGCCAAACCTTTGCCCTGTTTCAAAATGGCAATGGCTGTTTATATGAATAGCAGACTAGTGAGAAGCGGAGGGAAGCAGCATGGAAGTACCGGGCGAGTTTCAAGCGGCGTTGCCGCCTGCCGCCATACGCAATCCGCAAATCGTGTTCACGCTCTTGCCCAACGCCTGCCGCGCGCTGACTGCGCGCGTTGGGCTGGAGGCGAACGCGCACGGGCACGAGGTGCTATGCGCCATGCTGCGCAAGCTCGGCGCGCATGAGGTGCTAACCAGCGGCTGCGATGGATCGGCGCTGGCGGAGGCGCGCGAGCTTGTGCAACGTCTGCGGCAAAATGCCCTGCTGCCCCAGCTCATGCTGACCTGCCCGCGCTGGGCGCGTACCGTGGAGAGCGAGCACCCGGAGTTTAGCGCCCATTTTTCAAGCGCCTCCCGCCAATGCGCCGCTCGGTGGAACGGTGCGCCATCCCTTGCGCCCGGGCAAGCAGAGGCCGCAAAGCGTGATCTGCCGCCCATGACGCATATGCTGGTGGTGAACTGCCCCGCGCAGCGAAAAGCGCTGCGCGCGGCGGCGCTTCCCGGGGAGCGTCTGTTGACAGTGCGCGAGCTGGCGCTGTGGTTGGCGCGGGAGGGGATATGCATCCCCCGCGCTTTGCGCCGGGAGGCAGCCACCCCTTGTTGCAGTCAGCTTCTCGCCGTTTTGCGGTACGCCCTGCAATGTACGCAGTCAAGCACGCCAGAAGCACCGGCCTTGCAAACCTTTCCGCTTCCCGGCATCCCCTTTGCCCATGAGGTGCGCGTGTTCATTGAGGGCAAAGAAATACGCGCTGCCACCGTGCGCGGGGTGGACAGCGCGTATCTGTTGATGGAACGCATCAAGGCGGGCGGCAAGCCGTATGCCCTGATCGAGGTCTTAGCCTGCGTGTAGCGGTCTATTTCATGAGCGTTACCATGACCGCCTTCTGTGCGTGGAGGCGGTTTTCCGCTTCCTCAAAAATTTCATCGGCGTGCGCTTCCAGCACGTCCTCGGTAATCTCCTCGCCGCGGTGCGCGGGCAGGCAATGCTGCACCATGGCGTCCTTTTGCGCCGCCTGCATCACCTCTGCGTTCACTTGATAGCCTGCAAAGGCCATGCGGCGCTTGGCGGCCTCTTCCTCCTGCCCCATGCTGGCCCACACATCGGTATAGAGCACGTCAGCCCCCTCCGACATGGCCATTACATGCGGCTCGCAAAGAAAATCACCGTTTTCCTTCGCCCAGCGCATGATTTGCGCATCCGGCTGATAGGCGGCGGGACAGGCAACGCGCACGGCCATGCCCACCTTGATGCAGCCCACAATAAGCGAGTTCGCCATATTGTTGCCATCGCCCACAAAGCAGAGCTTCAAGCCCTTCAAGCAGCCCTTGCGCTCGCGGATGGTCATCAAATCGGCAAGCACTTGGCAGGGGTGCGCATAATCGGTCAGCCCATTGATGATCGGAATCGAGCCATACGCCGCCAAATCCTCCACCTCCTGCTGGGAGAAGGTGCGAATCATGATGCCGTCCAAATAGCGGCTCAGCACGCGCGCGGTATCCTGCACCGGCTCGCCGCGCCCAATTTGCAGATCGCGGCTGGATAAAAACAACGCCGCGCCGCCAAGCTGGCTCATACCCACCTCAAAGCTCACACGCGTGCGCGTGCTTGCCTTTTGGAAGATCATGCCCAGCGTTTTGCCAGCAAGCAGCGGGTGATTCACGCCATGCTTGCGCTCGTCCTTGAGCTGATCCGCCAAATTCAAAATTTCAAGGATCTGCTCGCCCTCCAGATCACCCAGCTTCAACAGATGCTTCATTGGTTTGCTCATGATTGATTTCCATCCCTTTCAAAGCCCTTCACAATTCGCTCTCCCGCTTGATGATCGGTATGCCGCCGCGCTTACAGCTTGCCCTTGAGCAGCGAGCTGCGGGCGGCGATGGGCAGGCCAAACAGGTTAATAAACCCGGCGCTGTCCTGCTGATTATACACGTGATCCTCACCAAAGGTAGCGATTTCCTCACTGTAGAGCGAATAGGGCGAGGTAACCCCGGCGTTGATCAGGTTGCCTTTGTAGAGCTTCAAAGTCACATCGCCGGTCACGGTCTTTTGCGTCTCGGTTACAAAGGCGGCAAGCGCCTCACGCAGCGGCGTAAACCACTGCCCGAAGTACACAAGCTCCGCATAGCGGCTAGCGAGCAGCTCCTTGTAATGCTGGGTATCGCGATCTAAACAAAGGGTTTCCAGCACCTGATGCGCGCGGTAGAGGATGGTGCCGCCGGGCGTTTCATACACGCCGCGGCTCTTCATGCCCACCAGCCGGTTTTCCACCAAATCGCACAGACCAATGCCGTTTTCCCCGCCAAGCTTGTTCAGGTATTCCATCATCGCAACGGGTTTCATGGCCTTGCCATCAACCGTTGTGGGCACGCCCTTCTCAAAATGGAGCGTCAAGTAGGTGGGCTTATCCGGAGCTTGCTCCGGGCTTACGCTCATCTCCAAAAAGCCGGGCTTGTTGTACTGCGGCTCGTTGGCGGGGTTTTCCAGGTCCAGCCCCTCATGGCTCAGGTGCCAGAGGTTCTTATCCTTGGAATAGTTGGTTTCCCGGCTGATCTTGAGGGGGATGTCATGCGCCTGTGCGTACTCAATTTCCTCGTCACGGCTCTTGATTTCCCACTCGCGCCACGGGGCAATAATCGCCATCTCCGGCGCGAAGGCCTTGATGGTCAGCTCAAAGCGCACTTGATCGTTGCCCTTGCCGGTGCAGCCATGGCAGATTGCGTCCGCGCCTTCCTGCTTTGCGATTTCCACAATCCGCTTTGCGATGATGGGGCGGGCAAAGCTCGTGCCCAGCAGGTATTCCCCTTCATAGACCGCGCCCGCCTGCATGGTGGGGTAGATGTAATCGGTAATGAACGCTTCCTTCAAATCCTCAATGTAGAGCTTGCTCGCGCCGGTCTTTTTGGCCTTTTCCTCCAGCCCGTCCAGCTCCGTGCCTTGCCCAACATCGCCCGAAACCGCGATGACCTCGCAGTTGTTATAGTTCTCCTTGAGCCACGGGATAATAATAGAAGTATCCAACCCGCCGGAATATGCGAGCACTACCTTCTTGATATCTTTCTTGGTCTTCATTGCCATGGTGCCTTCCTCCTTGTGTATGAATATTCATATATTATGCATATTCACTGCTCGTTTGTCAAGTGTTTTGGAAATTAAATTGTTTTTATGCATTGGATATTCACCATCGTTCCCTATGGTTTCCTGTTTTTCCCGTTTTCATTCTTGCGACTGGAAACAAAGAATGGTATACTCTGCCTTGCAACCTTTGCAAGAAACTACGCCTACGCCGTGGCAGGCTGAGGCCGCACCAGAAAAGAGGGCTTTATGCACCATAGAAAATTCCGCCTAGCCGCTTTGCTCCTTGCGGCGCTGCTGCTGCTTAGCGCCTGCGCACAGGAGCGCACCATTCCAACGCCGGGCAACACGGGGCGTCGCGCACAAGCGCCGGAGCTTCCGCGCATGGAGGGAGGCGGCTATCCGCTGATCCTCGCCGGTGTTACGATTGACCCGCCCATCACCTGCGACGCGCTAGAAAAGCTTGGCTTCACGCCGCTGGAGGATGTAAGCGGCACGCTCGCGCCCTCGGAATTCAGCGACGATTTTGTTTTTGTTGGCAAAAATGGCATTTTTCACGGAAATCTATATAACAACAGCATGAGCACCCAGCGCGTCAGCGACTGTCCGCTCGTGTGGCTGGACGCGTCAGAGGGCGAAATCACCGCGTGTCTGCCAACCGGCATGCCCTTTGGCACGCCATGGGCGGATCTATTGGAAGATTTTGGCGAGCCTGATGAGGCGTTCAGCGAGGACGGCTTTGATGTATACTGCTACGGCACGGGGCTTTACCGCACCCTCAACCTGCACATCGACCACGCAACCCAACGCCTCACGCGCATAGAATCCTATAACATCCCCGCCGCCGCCAACGCCGGGGATTACGGCATGGCGCGCGTGCCGCATGCGCTGGCCTACCGCGCCCCGGGCGAGCTAGGCACGAAGCCGGAGAGCGGCATTTTTGCCTTTGACGGAGAGCTTTACCAGCTCCCCGTACCCGTGAGCGCGCTCGCAGCCAATGGCTGGGGCCTGTATGCCTTTGAAGGCACGGAGCCAAGCCGCATCGTGGCGGGCTACGATTGCGAACCCGTCACGCTCGCGCACGGTCAGCGTCTCATCACGCTTTCCGTGCAGAACGTGAGCAAGAACGCCGCCGATATCGGCGATTGCTTTATCGATGAGCTTGCCGTCAACGAGCAGTTCGGTGCGCAGCTGCTGCGCCTGCCCGGCGATATCGTGTTGGGCATAAGCTCCGAAGCGCTTTTCGCCGCTCTCGGCGAGCGCTGCAAGGCCGAAAGTGCGGGCGATCAAACGCTCTGCCGCCTCGACCTTGCGGACAATAGCGAGATTGTTTTTTATCTGGATCACGCGACAAACCGCCTGACCGATATCCGCTTGCTGTGCAACCTCGCCCCGCTCATCCTTCAAGAGGAGGCGCTGCCATGAGCGAGCAAAAAAGAAAGAAGCCGCACCGCGCCCGGCGGATGATCCTGTGGAGCTTGCTCGCGCTGTTCATCGCAAGCGCCCTATCCGTCTGGCTTTCCTATACCTTGATCACCACCACCTCCTATGCCTATGAAACCCCCAAGCTTTCCCAACCCATCACCATCGTACAGCTCAGCGACCTGCACTGCCACCTCTTTGGCTTCAACAACGCGGAGCTGATTCGCCGCGTGCGGCAGGAGGAGCCCGACCTGATCACCATCACAGGCGATGTGCTTAACTATTACAGCGAAAGCGACGAATACCTTTTAAACGTTGTGCAGCAGCTTTCGCAGATCGCGCCCGTCTATTTTACCGTTGGCAACCACGATGTTCGCTACATGGTGGTTCATAAGGTATCCAGCCGTCTGGAGAGCGTGGAGCGCGCGGGCGCGGTTGTGCTGAACGGCAGCTATGCGGACATCGTGATTCGCGGCCAACACCTGCGCATTGGCGGGCTTTATGATTACGTCTTCAACAAAAATCAGCTGGACGACGCGGCCTACCGCGCCACTGATACCTACCGCTTTCTTACGGCCTTTGAAAATACCGATGCGTTCAAGCTGCTCCTGATCCACCAGCCCAACTACCTGATTAATGAGGAGGCCAACGCACGCTGGGATATCGACCTCGCGCTGTGCGGTCACGAGCACGGCGGTCAGGTTCGCCTGCCCCTTCTGGGCGGCTTCTATTCCACGCATCTGGGCTGGTTCACCCCCTACTTGGACGGCGCAACGCTCATCAACGGCATTCCCACCTTGATTACGCGCGGCCTTTCCTCCTATATATGGATGTCCAACGGCCTTCCCGCACCGCCGCGCTTTTGCAACCCGCCAGAGCTTGTCCGCATCCAGCTAAACGGGACGAGCGCCACAGACGGCGCATCCTCGTAAAACTTCCGTCACAGACTTGTAAAAACATTGAAGAACAGCTATAATACAAAATGGTTGTCCGCGTTCAGCGCGGCGTCACACCATTGATCCATCAGTAAGGAGCGTGCCTATGCTCAATCCACGTCAGGTCATCTCGTCGCTCAAGCAAAACATTGGCAAGGTCATCGTCGGCAAGGATGAGGTGATTGAGCTGCTGCTGATCGCCATGCTCTGCAAGGGTCATGTGCTCATTGAGGACGTGCCCGGCACGGGCAAAACCACCTTGGCGGGCGCGCTAGCCAAATCGCTGGATTGCACCTTTAACCGCATCCAGTTCACGCCAGACGTTGTGCCCTCCGATGTAACGGGTTTTACCATGGTCAATTTCAAAACCGGCGAAATGGAGTTTCACCCTGGCGCTATCATGTGCCAGATCGCCCTTGCCGACGAAATTAACCGTACCTCCCCCAAGACGCAGAGCGCGCTATTGGAGGTCATGGAGGAGTTTCAGGTGACCGTGGACGGCGTAACCCGCCCGATGCCCAAGCCTTTTATGGTGCTTGCCACCCAAAACCCCAGTGAGTTTGTGGGTACCTATCCCCTGCCCGAGGCGCAGATGGACCGCTTTTTTATCCGCATTTCCATGGGCTATCCCACCCTTGAGGAGGAAATGGCCGTGCTGGAGCGTTTCAGCGGCACCACGAAGCCGCAGGCGAGCCTTGTCCCCGTATGCAGCGCCAAGGACGTAATCGAAATGCAAAACATGATCGGCAGCGTTTATTGCTCCAAAGAGGTGCGCCACTACATCGCCAGCATCTCCGCCATGACGCGCGCGCATCCAAGCCTACAGCTTGGCGTTTCCACGCGTGGCTCCATCGCCCTGATCCGCGGCGCACAGGCCTGTGCGCTGCTGAACGAGCGTGATTACATCCTCCCCGAGGATGTGCAGCGCATGGTGCTACCCGTGCTCGCGCACCGCATCACCCCTAACCCCGAGGCCAAGATGAAGGGCATTTCTGCTGAGCGGATCTTGATCGCTGTGGTGGAAAACGTTCCTGTTCCATTGCGGCTCTCGTAATGGAACTGAAAGGAGATGCCGCCATGCGATCCGCGAACGTCACGCTAGGCATATGCTTTGGCTTCTTTTTGACGTGCGCGCTTTCCATGGGTAACCGCATGTACCTGCTGATCGCCATCATCATCGCGCTTTCATGGGTCTTTAGCTACGTAAGCGTGCGGCTGGCAGAAAAAACCATCAAGGTCACCAACGCCCTCAGCGGCGTCAAGGTCAACCGGGGCGATGTGGTCAGCATGGACATCGCCGTCAGCCATCGCGGGGCGCTGCCCATCGCGCCGGTGGCTCTTCGCATGCGCGCCACCAGCAACACCCCGGCGGGCACCATTCACCTTACGCAGCTTGGCAAGCGCAAGCAGCGCGTGACGCACAAATTTGCGGCGGATCACGTCGGCGCGATGTTCCCCGGCGTGGACAGCTATATCATTGCCGATGTATTTGGCTTTTTTAAGCGCGAGCACAAGCCTGACCTAGCAGGTCAGGAGCTTTTGGTGCTGCCTGTGCCCTTTGATGTGGAGCCACTGCGCTTTGCGGCGGGCGATATGGGCGTTGAAACCATGAAGCGCGCCATGGAGGATCCCTCCAGCCCCAGCGATTTTCGCAGCTATCAGCAGGGCGATCCGCTCAAGCGCATTCATTGGAAGATGAGCGCGCGCAAGCGTGAAATCATCGTGCGCCAGTTTGAGGAGCCAGCGCTCCCAGACGCGCTGGTGCTGCTGGACACCTCCCCGCCACATCTGGGCAATCAGCCGCCGCCGGATAGCGCCCCCTTTTTGCAGGATGCGCTGCTGGAAACGGCAGCCTCCGTGGTGGCGTGCCAAATCCGGCAGGATAACCCCGTGCGCATGCCGCTGGTGGGCGACCGGCCGATGGAATATTCCAGCCGCATGGGGCTTGCGTTGCTGCTGGACGAGCTTTCGCGCTGTACCTTTAACGAAACGGAGCGCTTTGAGCGCGTGCTGATGATGCAGATGGCAGAGCTTCGCAAAACCGGCGCGGTCGTGATCATCACCACGCGGCTCACCTCCACGTTAAGCGATCTCGTCATCCGCATGAAGCGCATGGGGCCGAACGTGCGGCTGTACCTCGTCACCTTTCAAGCCGAGGACGAGCAAACCGTTCCCCTCGTTGGCAAGCTTCAACAGGCCGGTGTGGAGGTCAACTACGTAACGCCGCAGGGCGGCTGAGCACCGCGTCATTTTCAAGCGAAAGGAGGCCCAGCATGCGAAAACCCGCGTTTCTCGCCAATGAGCACACAAGCCGCCTGATGATCAGCCTGCTTTTGTGCGTCGGCATGCTGTGGCCGCTGCTATTGGCCTTTGATTTGCCCGGTGACGCGCCCATGGCAATCGCCGCTTCCGCTGTGATCCTTACCGCGCTTACGCTGCTGCCCAACGGCAAAAAGGGACGGCTGCTGCTGCTTGGCGCGCTTGCGCTGGCGGCGGCAGTGCAGCTGTTTTTGCCTTCGATGGGCTTTTTTGGAGCGGCGTTTGAGGCGATCAAAGCGTTATCGCTCTATTTTACAGGGGTCACCTCGGCGGCGCTGCTGTTCCACACACAGATTGCGCTGTTGCTGACCATTGCGCTCGCGCTGCTCAGCTATGTATTTTCCTCCAAGGCGGTGGGCTTTTTGCCCGCCACGGTGTTGGTGGTGCTCATGCTGTTTGGCCTGTGGAGCCTTGGCAAGCATCTCTACCTATGGAACACGCTGCCCGCGCTCGTTGGGCTTTTGCTGCTGATTTCCCAAAGCTCGCATGAAAAAATCAACCTCTTTCAAGTATTGCCCATGGCCGCCCTTGTGGTGGTCTTGGGGATGCTACTGCTGCCGCAGGGCGAAACCACCATTCGCCCCCTGTACACCGCCGCCATGGATCTCAAGCAGGCCATTTCGGACTACTTGTTTTTCACAGAGCCGCGCAACGTGTTTACGTTGGGCAGCTATGGCTACTACCCCATGGGCAGTGGCAAGCTAGGGGGCGAGGCAACGCCCAGCGAATATCCCGTAATGATGGTAAAAACGGAACAAAAGACGCTCCTGCGCGCCGTATCCAAGGATGAATATACAGGGCGCAGCTGGCGCGACACCTCATCGGGCAAGCGCTACCTGTACGTAAACCCGCGCTGGGCAGACCTGCGCGCGCGCGTCTTTCAGGAAGAGCTTCCGGGGGATGCCGTGCGCGCAGCCAGCCCGATGCTGGATCAAAAGGCAATCGCCGTGCAGATGCAAAACACCGCCGCAAGCACCGTCTTCACGCCTGTCTTTTTGCGCAGCGCGAGCATGCAGAGCGATATGGTGCCCTATTTCAACGATGCAAGCGAGCTTTTCATCACCCGCGACCTCATCTCCGGCGACCGCTACACTGTATTTGCGCCAGTTTTGGAGGGCGGCAGCACGGCTTTAGGCGCGCTGGTGGACGCCGCCCCAAAAGGCGATGACAAAGGCTATCAAAGCTTGAAGCAGCAATATACCAAGCTTCCCGATCATCTGGAGCAACGCGTATACGACGATTTGCACAACATCGTAGCCTCCTCCACCACGCCCTATGACAAGGCGTGCGCTATCATGCGCCATTTGCAGCGCTACTACCGCTACAGCCTCACCCCGGCCAGTCCGCCGGAAAACCAGGATTTTGTCACCTATTTCCTCTACGTTGGCAAGGAGGGCTATTGCACCTATTTTGCCTCTGCCATGACGGTGCTGTGCCGCATGGCGGATCTGCCCGCACGCTATGTGGAAGGCTTTCTGGCACAGCCCACGGGCGATGGCTTGGCCTATGTCACCGGGCTGGACGCGCACGCGTGGACGGAGGTCTATTTTGAAGGCTTCGGCTGGATTCCCTTTGATCCCACGCCCGCGCGGCAAAACCTAGACAATCCTCCGGAGGACGAACAAGCCCAAGAGCCGGAGCCTTCGCCCACCCCAGAGCCAACGCCCTCGCCTCAGCCCAGCGATCAGGAGCAACCGCCCACCCCCAGCCCCAACCATCCGGAAGAGTCGCAAGAGCCGGATATGGAGGATGAAGAGCCGCCACCCGATCAGCCGCCCTTCCCGTGGTGGATTCTGCTGGTGCTGGCCGCCGCCGCAGCCGTGACGGTGCGCATGCATCTGCGCATGCCGGATCAGATGATTAAAAAGCAGCAGACCGATCAACAAAAGCTCTTTATCTACGGCAGCGCAACATATGCCCTGCTGAAATTGCTCAAGCGCAAGCCGCGCCCCGGTGAAACACCCCTGCGCTTTGCGCGGCGCATGGATAAGCAGCAGGCCTTCGCCGCGCCCATTTTGCCCCTATGGCGCATGCTGGCGCTGAGCAACTACAGCCGCATGAAGCCCGGCGCGGAGCAAACCGCCCGCGCGAAGGAAACCTTCATGCGCATCTACAAGACGCAAAAGCCGATGACCAAGTTGCTCTTCCTGTTCACGGTGGGCTTTGACAAGCGCTGCTACACCAGCCTCAACACAGTGGTGGAGCATACCACGCCAGAGCCCAGCTACAGCTACACCAGCAAGGTGGCCGCGCAAAAGGGTGCAAAAAAAGGGGCAAAAAAGGGCAAAGCGCCCGTTCCAAAAAGCCGCGGGCACAAAAGCGCGAAGGCCAGCAAACCCGCCCGTGACGGAGCACACAAGCGCTAGCCGTCACGTCACCAAGGAGTGAAGATGGATACAGCAACCAACAGCGTGCCTCGGCAGCACTCGCGTAAGGCGCAGCGGCTTTTCCCGCCCGCCGAGCAGGCACAGGTGCAGGCGTACCTTTCCGATGTGCGCGCACGGCTGTCCCTCAGCCATAAGCACACGGAACTGATGCTGGAGGATCATGTGGCGGCGCTTTACTGCCTGCGCCAGCGCGGACTTACGTTAAGCGCAGCCATGCACGCGCTTGATCCCGCCCAGCTATCCGATTTTTACCTCAAAGAGCGCGAGGACTGGTATCCGCTTGATCACGCCGCCAAAATATACCCTTTAAGCATGAGCCTCAAACGCATGATGCTCTTTCGCGTGTCGTGCTACTTAAAAAAGCCTGTGGTGCCGGAGCTGATGCAGATGGCGCTCACCTATACCGTGAAACGCTTTCCTTACTTTGCCACCACCATCAAATGCGGTTTCTTTTGGCACTATATCGATAGCGTCACGCGCCGCTTTGTGCTAAAGCCGGAAACCAAGCTGCCCTGCGCGGTGCTCAAGCTAGGCGCCACAAGCTCGCCCGCCTTTCGCGTGGTATACTACCAAAAGCGCGTGAGCGTAGAGTTTTTTCACATCCTAACAGACGCCACGGGCGGCGTCATCTTTTTGCGCACGCTGATGGCTACCTATTTGCGCCTGCTGGGCGAAGAGATTCCGATTTCCGATGGCATGTTCGATATCGCGCAGACCCCTGCGCCCGAGGAATGGCGCGATGATTTTACCATCGGCGACCCATGCGGGGAATCGCATGGGTTTGCGGATAAGCCCGCGCTACAAATGCGCGGCATGCTGCCCTATGAGCAGCCCAATCGGGTGCTTCACTACAATTTCAGCACCCAAGCGCTGCTTGATCAGGCACACCAAAAGGGCGTAACGCTCACGGTGCTGCTGCTTGGCTATATCATGCTCGCCTGCCGTGACGCATGCCCTACGCGCAAAACCCGGCGAAAAATCCAAATTCAGCTGCCTGTGAACATGCGCAAGTTCTACCCCAGCCACACGTTGCGCAACTTTTCCATGTTTTGCGGCATTCGCCTACAGCCCTCCCAAATCACCACGCTAGATCACATTCTTCCCAAAATCGCGCGTCAGGTGGAGCTTGGTACTGCCAAGGAGCCGCTGGATCAAACCATGCAGCTCTCGCGCAAGCTGGTAAAATATCTGCGCTTTGTGCCGCTGATTTTGAAGCGCCCCGTGGCCTATTTTATTTATGGTCTGCTGGGAGACGGCGTATTTACCACCACTTTCAGCAACCTTGGCGCGGTCAAGGCCTCGCCGGAGCTTACCCGCCACATTGACAAGCTTGATTTTGTGCTTGGCCCGCCCATCCAAAACCGCGCCTGCTGCTCGCTTTGCAGCTTTGGCGACCACGCGGTTTTCACCGTGGTCAAAAACACCACGCTGCCGCTTTTTGAGGATGCGCTTTACCGTCATTTAATGGAAAACGGACTGGAGCCGTACATGGAAGGGACTGAGTAGCTTGAAGCCGATGCGCGTGCACGTTACCTATCCACCCAAAACAGCCCGCTCCTTTTGGCTACGCAACCGGCGCGAGCTTTGGCGTAGCCTGTTTCTGCTGGTCGGCTATACCTGCCTGCTCATCAACCTGCTAGGCGGCGGCTCGCTGTGGAGCTTGATCGCCATTGGCGGGCTTGTGGTAGGCTGGATCATATTGCTCTACCGCCCGCAGGTGGAAAACACCGTGATCAAAAAGCTCTGCGATTCCCTGATCGCGGTCTGCCTATACCTTTTTCTGCTGGATAGCCTGCTGGGCAGCGGCTGGGGCGCCATTGTGGTACCCATTGTCTATTTCGGGGATTTAATCATTATCGGCGCTTATTTTGGGGTGTTTTTTAAGAAGCAGAAGCGGAATTTTCTACCCCTGTTTGAGCTGATGTTAGCGGGTGTGATCGCCAGCGTGCTAGCGCTGGCTGGCCTTGGGCGGTTGGATTGGCCAATGCTTGTGGCGGGCAGCGTCAGCTTGGGCTTGTTGATTGTGCTGCTGGCGCTTTTTTGGAAGCCGCTCAGCCGGGAATTCCAAAAGAAGTTTCATCTTTAAAAGCGAGAATGAGAACGCTATTTTTTCATATTGATCCATTTGCCGCATAGAGTAACATCAAGGCGGTGAATGGAAGCATGCAAAAAAGGCGACTTTCTTGGGAATGGTGGATATTGGCGCTTTGCTGCGCGATTGGCCTGTGCATGCAGGTTTTTGCCCACGAGGCGCTGCCTGCCTCTGCTACGGAAAAGCCCATCACGTTGCCCATACTCATGTATCACAGCCTGCTCAAGCACCCAATTCGCGCCAACGATTACACCGTTTCGCCCGATGTGTTTGCGGCGGATTTGGAATACCTGCTCACGCACGGATATCAGACGATTTGGATGCAGGAGCTTATTGATTACGTATACGAGGGCAAAGCTCTGCCAAAAAAGCCCGTCATCATTACCTTTGATGACGGGCATCTCAATAACCTCACCTATGCGCTGCCCATTTTGCAGGAACGCCATGCCAAGGCAGTGCTCTCCGTGGTGGGGGCGTATGTGGAGCAGGCCGAGTGTGAAAACGATCCAAACCCGCAATACGCATATGTCACATGGCAAGACATCCGCGCGTTGCAGGCGTCCGGATGCTTTGAAATTCAAAACCATTCCCACAACATGCACCAAGTGGAAGGGCGAATGGGCATCACCCGCAAAGCAGGCGAAGCGTTAGCCAACTATGAAAGCGTGCTGCTTTGCGATGTGCTGCGCATGCAGCAAGCGCTGCATGACAACGCGGGCTTGACGCCCAACACCTTTACCTATCCATTTGGCTTTGTGGATCACGATGCGGAGCGTATTTTGTGCGAGCTGGGCTTTCGGGCAACGCTGGCCTGCTATGAACGGAAAAACCTCATCACGCGAAACCCGGGCTGCCTGTTTTCACTGGGGCGTTACAATCGCCCGGCTGGCATCTCCACCGCCCGCTTTATGAAAAAAGCATTGGGGGAATAACCCGCCCTGCATCAAGCAGTCAAGCGCGCGCAACGGCAAATGCAGGGCAGCGCCTTGCTCAGTCCTCAACGCTATATTCTGGATTTTCGGCCGGCTTTTTTGCTTTGCCTTCCGGATCCAAAAAGGCGGAGAGCTGCTCGCGGCAGCTTTCAAAATCCACCTGCCGGGTTGTCATGCCAGCGTATAAAATGGGCTCCATGGCGTTATTGGCGGGCATTTGAATGCCCTCAGGCTCCACGCCGCGCAGCTGCATCGCGTAGCCCAAAGCCTCCAGCATATCGGACATGCTCATGTTGCTCGTTACGGTGTGCCCGCTCACGGTGGTAAGCAGCGTAAGCGCATCGGTCAGGGAAATCTGCTCGTACTTGAGCGCGAGGGTGCTTAGCACGGTGCGAATACGGCGCGTGCGGCCCGCGTCGCCCTCGCTGCCCACCTTGCGGATGCGCATGTAAATGACGGCGGCATGGCCGCCAAAGAGATAGGTTCCCCCCTTGTCCATGCTGGGGGTGGTGCTATCGCGACTGATGCGGTAGCGGTTGAGGTAGTTAGCCTCCGCATCGGTCACGGTGATGGGAACGCCGCCCATGGCATCGATGATCTGCTGAACGTTATCCATGCTGAACACAACGTACTTATCCAGCTTTACGCCAAAATGCGTGCTGATGATGTTCATGAGCGCTTCCGGCCCGTAGTTTTTGGCAATGTAGGTAATGCGGCCAATGCCGCCATCCGGCCGCTTGATGAGCATTTCGCGCATGAAGGTGGTAAACAGCAGACGCTTCGCGCCCACATCCAGCGTGACCAGCACAACGCCATCCGTATTGCCGAGGTTCTTTGCGTTCCCTTGCCAGTTATCCACGCAGGCCAGCAGGTAGTGGTGCTGCCCCTGCGGCGGTTGTGGAATCTCCTCCTGAGTCAGCGGGATGATATCGCGGGGCTGATCGGCCAGCGCAGCGGGGCACACGGAAAATAGCAGCGCAAGAGCAGTCAAGCAGGTAAGCAGGCGTTTGAACATGTGCTTCTCCCTTTCTATCGAAAAAAACCTTATATGGTTGCAAAAGCATCCATATAAGGTATACGCGCTTCAAGCTCGAATTCCTGCCGAAGCGCGTAAATTTGTTACGAATATATTTCCGTTGTGTTATTTGCTCAACATTTCCAACAGCTTATTGCTACGCGCAAGGAAGGTGGTGACTTCCTCTTTTTCAAGGGGACGGGTGCTCATGCGCGCCAAATCGTAAAGCTGCGCGGCAATCAAATCGCGCTTTTCACCCGCCTCCGCATGGAGGAGGCTCTTGACAATATCGTTGGAGGCATTCAGCACCAAGGTATGCTGCTCCGGCATTTTGAAATCCTGCCCGTAAATCTTGCTCATTTCGCTAAAGCGGCGGCCTTGCTCATCCTGCACCAGCAAAGCGGAAAGGCTTTCATCCTTCAAAGCATTGAGCTTCACGGTAAGATCATCCTTGCCAAGGGCGGCTTTGAAAAGCTCGGCGAGCGCCTTCTCGTCATCCTCGCCCTTCTTCTTTTCCTCGTCGCTCTGCTCCTTGGTAAAGGTAGCGCTGTCTGCGTCCACGCGGGCAAAGCTCAAGCCCTCCATGCCTGCGGAATACTCCATAAAGCTCAGGAAGTTCAAATCAATCAGCGCGTCCATAGCGATCACATCCACACCCTCGGCATTGTACAGCGCCACGCTTGCGGCCTGACGGGTGGGATCGTTGGTATAGATGACCTTCTTGCCAAGCTTGTCCTCGTTCTTGCTGAGGTATTCTTGCAAAGTGAGATATTCGCCCTTGGTGGTTTTGAAAAGCAGCGTATCCTTGACCTGCTCAAAGAACTTCGCATCGCGCATGCAGCCGTACTTCACAAAGGGATGAATATCGTCCCAGTACTTCTGGTACGTCTCACGCTCGCTGGCAAAAAGCCCGGTAAGCCTGTCGGCCACCTTGCGGGTGATGTAAGCGGAGAGCTTCTTGACATAGCCATCATTTTGCAAAAAGCTGCGGCTCACGTTAAGGGGCAAATCGGGGCAGTCAATGACGCCCTTGAGTAGCATCAGAAATTCGGGGATGACTTCCTTGATGTTGTCCGCCACAAAGACCTGACCGCTGAATAGCTTGATTTCGCCCTCGCGCGTGCCAAAATCGTTGGTGATCTTGGGGAAATACAGAACGCCCTTGAGGTTGAAGGGATAATCCACATTGAGATGCACGTAGAACAGCGGATCTTCATAGGTGTGAAACACACGCTTGTAAAAATCCTTATACTCGTCCTCGGTGCAATCTTTGGGAGCCTTGAGCCATAGGGCGGGCATGTCGTTGATCAGCTCGGGGCCGACGGTCTTTGGCTCGTCGCTCTGGAGCTCCTTGTCGGCCTCGGTATTTTCGTCAGGCTCTTTGGCGGTCTCTTTCTCCTCATCCTTCACAGGCTCGGGCTTCTTAACAACGTCAAAGTACACGGGCGTAGCCATAAAGCCGCAGTAGCGGCGCAGCACGTCGCGCACGCGGTATTCCTCTAGAAAATCCTTTTCCTCCTCGCCGATGTGCAAGGTGATATCCGTACCACGCTCGGCGCGCGCGCTATCCTCCATGGTGAAGGCCATGCCGTCCTCGCTCGTCCAGCGCACGGCTGCAGCGCCCTCGGTGCCGCTCAGGGTATCGATGGTCACGCGATCCGCCACCATAAAAGCGGAATAAAAGCCCAAGCCAAAGTGACCGATGATACCGCCCTTGTCCTCACCCTCGTAATTCTTGAGGAATTCCTCCGCGCCAGAGAAGGCCACCTGATTGATGTACTTCTCCACCTCGGCGGCGGTCATGCCAATGCCATTATCGCTAAAGGTAATCGTTCCAGCTTCGCTGTCCAGCGTGACGGTCACGCGATAATCGCAACTGTCACCGGGGCGAAGCATCTTTTGTTTGGTAATGGCATCGCAGCCGTTGGATACCATCTCGCGGATGAAAATATCCTTATCGGAATACAGCCACCGCTTGATAATGGGCATGATGTTTTGCGCATGGATAGAAATATTGCCTTGTTGGTTGGTCATTTGCGTTACGCCTCCTGCATGTGTTTCCATTTTTGATCATGAACGCGGCGGCGAGCCGGAAAAATGCGGTTCACCGCTGTGCTTATTGTAACAGAGGTTTGGATGAAATGCAATCAGTGTAGAAGGTTGGGATGAACGCCCTCTGCCCCGCCTCC
Organism: Clostridia bacterium; assembly: GCA_036652695.1. GTDB lineage: Bacteria > Bacillota > Clostridia > Christensenellales > Aristaeellaceae > Limiplasma. The sequence continues at coordinate 29,748 of JAVVVJ010000022.1, forward strand.
CGCGCCAGCATGCATGCCTTTGGGCACACGGTGCTTCAATTGCATAGCCGATGTTTTTTGCCGGATTTCAGTTTTCCATAAAGTTTTGAAAAAAACCAAAAAAAAGCGGTCTTGACGGTCTGCATATGTTTTGGTATGATGTTTTTTGCTGCATTTCCACAAAAAGCAGTATGTATTGTAACAAAGGAGTGATTACCCATGGCCTTATGGATTGTCAGCGACGCGTGCTGTGATTTGCCCGTTTCCTACATTAACGCGCAAACAGCGTTCAAAGTCGTACCCATGGCCTATCAGCTGAACGGCGAAAGCAAAATGATCGATCCGCTGGATGATCATCCTGCTGAAACTGCGCACATTTTTTACGAAAGTCTGCGTGAAGGCGGCGTTGCCACCACCATGCAAATCAACCAACAAAACTGGATGGATCAGGTGAAACCCCTGATGAACGAGGGGCACGATGTGCTCATGCTTGTTTTTTCCAGTGGTCTAAGCGGCACCTATATGGCCGCTCAGCTTGCCGTGCAGGAGCTGGCGCCCGCCTACCCCGGTCAAAAGCTCTATGCCGTGGATACCTTCAGCGCCAGCATGGGCGAGGGGCTGCTCGTACACCATGTGCTCCGCTTCCGCGACAGCGGCAAAAGCTTTGAGGAATGCCGCGATTTTGCCCTGCAAACCGTTACGCAGATCAACCACTGGTTTACTGTGGACGATCTGCAATTTCTACGCCGCGGCGGTCGCGTATCTGCCGCCAGTGCCTATCTGGGTGGAATTCTCAAAATCAAACCCATACTCAACGTTGATTCGGAGGGGCATTTGATTCCACGCGAGAAGGTGCAGGGTCGCCGCAAAAGCCTACGCGCCCTATACCAAATGGCGGAAAAATATGCCGACCATCCCGAGGCGCAAACCATGTTCATCAGTCACGGCGACGCGCCTCAGGAAGCACAATGGCTTGCAGATGAGCTGCGCACTGGTCTACACGTACCAGAAACCCTCATTTCCTCCATCGGCCCAATCATCGGCGCGCATTCCGGCCCCGGAACGGTAGCGCTCTTCTTCCTATGCAAGAACTCGGCAGGCCGCCTATCCAAGGGCTAAATTTTTGCGCTCGAAGCGCGCAATAAGCCGGGCGACACAGGTCGCCCGGCTTTGTATACTTGCTTCTTTTTTTGTGCGTTTAGCGTCCCTTTGCTTGCGCGCCCTTGGTTACGGCATTATCCAGGCACAGCCCAGCAGCCACCAACACGCCGCCAAGCGCGCTCTGCCACGAAAAGCTGCCCTGCAACAGCACATCCAGCACAAGGCCGGTAAAAATCTGCCCAACGAACTGTAGCAGCGTAAACGCAAACGCGGGCAGCTTCGGCACCGTTAGGTTCAGCAGCATGGTCAGCACCACGCCCACCGCGCCGCCTAGGTAGATAAAGACATTGGGCGAGAAGCGAAAATCCGTAAAGAACGGCTCTCCGCGCCCAACCAGCAGCATCAGGAGCGTTGTGCCCGTCAACCCAGTGATGTAGTTCATCACGGTGCTGCGCATAGCGCCCTGCCGCTCGGCCAGCTGTCCATTGATCATGCGCGCAAACACGATGGTCACGCCCGATACCAGCGACAGCAGCACCGCCACCCACGAGGTTTCCCCCAGTGGAAAGAGCATTGCGGCCGCGCCGCCCAGCACCGCCGTAAGCCCCAGCAGCCGCTTGCTTGAAAAGCGGTTTTTTTGTGTGCCCAAAAAACCAAGCTGATCCACCACAATGCTGGTCATCAGCTGCCCTAGCAGCCCAAGCGCCATAATCGCCGTTACGCTTACGCCGCCAAAGGCACTATTGATAAAGACCGTGGTTGCCACGCCGATCACGCCGCCCATGAACATCCAAGGCGGAGCGGGTTTTTTAGGCGGCAAAGACTTCCGTTGAAAAAAACGCCAGCAAAGCACCGTAATCATGCCCACCGCATGAATCAGCATTGCAGCGGAATAGCTGCCGTAAAAATCAGCCAGCTGGCCATTCTGCGCCACGGTAAGCGTAGTCAACACACCCGATATAACCGCAAATAAGGTAAACAAAGCATCCCCTCCACCCGTTATACTAATCTAAATCTAAAATGCAAGATTGCCAGACGCGGACCACGGGCAAAAGATGCCATAGATGCTTGCGTTTTAGCGCAAGATTAATATTATGATACACTACGCCCGCACGGGCGGAAAGGCTATTGACGCGCGTTTTTTTCCTCAACCGTGCAGGGAAGCGCAGCCTTGCTTTGCTCCCCTGCCGCAGCATACGCCGCAAGCTTCCCTACTACCCGTCATCAAAAACGGCCGACCACGGGCGCCTCGGCGTGCAAAGAGCGCGCGTGCTCATCCCATGGTCGGCTCAATGAACCCAGCCGCTTAGTCCTCGATTTTCCGTCCCTCCACGATGCATAGGGTATCGCGCGCAATCACGATCTCCTCATCCGTGGGGATCACGACGATCTTTACCTTGCTGTCGTCCGTGGAAATAATCGCTTCCTGACGAGTTTTGTTCTTTTGGGGGTCAAGCTTCGCGCCAAGGAACTCAAAGCCCTGCATCACGCGCTCGCGCAGGTCTGCGTTGTTTTCGCCAATGCCCGCCGTGAACACGATCACGTCCACGCCGTTCATCACCGCAGCATAGGAGCCGATGTACTTGCGGATGCCAGCCACCAGCATATCTCGCGCGATGATTGCGCGCCGATCACCGCTGTCCGCGGCAGCATCCACATCGCGCATATCGCTGCTCAACCCGCTGATGCCCAACAGGCCGCTCTTTTTGTTGAGGATGTCGAGCACCTCATTGACCGTGAGCTTCTCGTTGTTGGCAATGAACTGCACCACAGCGGGATCCATGCTACCGGAGCGGGTGCCCATGAGCACCCCCTCCAAAGGCGTAATGCCCATGCTGGTGTCCACGCATTTGCCGCCTTCCACCGCCGCTAGGCTGGAGCCGTTGCCCAAATGGCAGGTGATCACGCGGGTCGTTTTGCGATCAAGGTTCAAAAACTCGCATGCGCGCTTGGAAACATAACGGTGGCTCGTGCCATGAAACCCATAGCGGCGCACCTTGAGGCGCTCGTAATATTCCATGGGCACACCGTAAAGGAAAGCCTTGGGCGGCATGGTTTGATGGAAAGCCGTATCGAACACCGCAACGTTGGGCGTGCCGGGCATGACCTTCTCGCAGGCCTCAATGCCCATCAGGTTAGCGGGGTTGTGCAAAGGTCCTAGCGGGATATTTGCGCGAATGGCTTCCTTGACCTCATCGTTCACCAGAACGCTCGCGGTAAAGCGCTCGCCGCCATGCAGCACGCGATGCCCCACCGCGCCGATCTCGCTCATGCTCTTCACAGCGCCCTTATCGGGGTCAGCAAGCGCCTTGAGCATCAGCTGAATGCCATCGGTATGGGTTTCCATGGGCGTTTCCAGCTCAAAGACCTTACCGTTCACCTTCTGGCTGATTTTGCTGCCCTCAATGCCAATGCGCTCCACAAGTCCCTTTGCCAGCAGCTTCTCGCCATCCATATCGATAAGCTGATATTTCAAAGAGGAGGACCCCGCGTTCAAAATTAAAACTTTCATTCGGCCATACTCCTTCGTTGTATTGAAGCGTTGTTACGCTTGCGCCTTAACGGCGGTGATGGCCACAACGCTCACGATGTCATCCACCGAGCAGCCGCGGCTCAAATCGCTTACCGGCTTTGCCAGACCCTGAATAATCGGGCCAACAGCCTCCGCGCCAGCAAGGCGCTGCACCAGCTTGTAGCCGATGTTTCCCGCCTGTAGATCAGGGAAGATAAGAATATTGGCCTTGCCCGCCACGGTGCTGCCGGGGCTTTTGAGCTGACCAACGCTTTCCACAAGCGCCGCGTCCGCCTGTAGCTCGCCATCCAGCTGAAGGTTGGGCGCTAGCTCCTTGGCAATCTTGGTAGCTTCCTGCACCTTGGTAACGTGATCGTGCTTTGCGCTGCCCTTGGTGGAGAAGGAAAGCATCGCCACGCGAGGCTCCATATCCAGCAGCGCTTTGCCCGTCTGAGCGCTGGAGATGGCGATGGCCGCCAGTTCCTCGGCGGTGGGATCGGGAATCACGGCGCAATCGCCAAAGATCATCACGCCATCGTCGCCCCAATGCTTATCGGGCATTTCCATAATAAAAGCGCCGCTGACCACCTTGATGCCCGGAGCCGTCTTAATGATTTGCAGTGCCGGGCGCAGAACGCTGCCCGTGGAATTGATTGCGCCCGCGACCATGCCGTCCGCGTCCCCCGCCTTCACCATCACGGCGCCATAATAGAGCGAATCCTTGGTGATCAAATCACGCGCTTGCTCAAGCGTCATGCCCTTTGCCTTGCGCAGCTCATAAAGCAGGTTTGCGTACTGCTCGGATTTTTCACAGGTCATGGGATTGCGAATTTCAACGCCGTTCAATACTGTACCGGTTTGGGCGGCAACTTTTTTGATCTCATCGGGATTGCCAAGCAGCGTCACCTTTGCGATGCCCTGCGCAGCGATCTTCGCGCTCGCCTGCACGGTGCGGGGTTCAGTGCCCTCCGGCAGCACGATATGCCTGAGGTCGGCCTTCGCTTTTGCTTTGATTTTTTCAATTGCGGACATAGTACTTTCCTCCCTTAGTATGCTCGATATGCGAATATCGGGATTTTGTGTCTTAAACCTATATAGTATACACTGTTTTCAGCGTGAATGGAAGGGGGTGACAGTGTAAAAAGGAATGGCAAACGCTCCAAAAACTGTATGATTTTCTTGGTTCTTTCACGTTTTCAGCCCAAGTCGCGCAGCTTACCGCTTTCACGATCCACCTGATACAGATGACCCTCCTGTATCGCCTCCGGCGCTTCAAACAAGGGCGCGCAGCGCTCTTTAAAGCCTTCGTCCACCTTGTACAGCGCCAGATAGTCATAGCTGGAAAAAAGGCTCTTGGAAAGCTCCTCCAAGCCGATGGGCGCCGCCTCCTCGTTCACGCTATCATCCGCATAAAAGCCGGTGCTCCAACTATCATTCACCACCAGCTGCGGTCGCATGCGATAACGGGCATTCCAAAACCAAGTATAGGTTTCACCCTGCGCCAGCAGATAGATGCGCTGGCCATCGTCCGGCAGCTTTGCCTTTATTTCATCCGTGTAGGCGATGAGCTCCGCCTGCTTGTCTTGCGCATCCGCCACATTGGTCATGCTGAACGCGTCAAGCAGGCTCTGCCATGGTGAGAGCAGCAGCAAAGCCGCCAGCAGCAAGGCATTGCATTGAGAAGATCTGGGCTTCACGCCGTTTGGTAGCCAGCAGCACGCCGCCAGCGCCACAATATCCATGGTGCAGATGATGTGCCAATACCGCGCCACGGCAGCCAAATCCAATGCTTCCTTCTGTGTAAACTTAAACATATATACCACAACCAGCCCCGCCACATAAGCAGCCGTTGTGCCAAGCACTATCCCCATCAGCCAGCGAAAGCGTCTGCGCCATACGAGCGCTTCCTTTTTGTAGCGGCACCACAGCAAGTAAAAGCCAAGCGTTAGCAATCCAAAAACCGCAAAGTAGGAAAGATACGCGGTGGTTGGCTGTAGCTTATAGAGCGGATTCAACAGTCGATAGGCGTAATTGCTCAGCACCGTGCGCCGCCACGGCAGCTGCGTAGTGCCTGTAAACACCGCAAGCAGTTCCCCAAGCTCAATTGGTTGCGATAGAACGGTTCGTCCAAGCTCGGCATGCTGCGCGGCGACATTCGCCATCCAGCTCAGCTTTGCCAGCCCAACCGCCAGCACGCCAGCCACGGCAAAGCCAATGTGCAGCCAGCTCTGCCGCGCCATCCGCACGCCGCCGCTGCCGGCCGCTTCCTCCAACCGCGTCCGCCGCGTGGTATCGCCCACAAACAGCATGGCAAGATACGCGCCCAGCCCCCCTAGCGCAAACAGCAATCCGGCATCCTTTGCAAGCACCAGCGCAAACAGCGCCACGCAAACCGTGGCAGCATCCAGCGGATCGTCCCGATCCATATGAAACGCGTATGCAAATACAAAGCCGCCCAACGCGCCCAAAAACGGATCAATATACAGCGAATCCAGCGCATCAAAAAAGAACAGCATGGGCGTTAGCAGCACAAAGCTAGCCGCCGCCAGCAGCCCCAGCGGACGTTTGAACGAAAGCCCCTTGCAAAAGGGTATGAGCAGCGAAAGCAGCGCCCATTGATACGTTACGTAAAGCAGCGGCTCCTGAAAGGCCGCGCTGCCCGTGACAAGCTGATGCAAGCCCTGTGCAAAATATTGCAGCACCGCCATCGCGGGCGGATAGGTGGAAAACCATGAATAAGACTCCGGATGGGTGGCAAAAGCATCCAGCTGGCACATGACCTTCACCACATCCGCCCAATGCGTGAATTCATCCGTGTAGTGGACAAGCATCCCCCGCGTGGTTACATAGACCATCGCGCAGAGCAACGCGTACACCGCAAACGCGGGGGTAACAACCCGCCTAAGCCATGCGCCCACGCCGTCCCTCCGCAGCGCCACCACAAGCGCGGCGGGGTAGCATGCCGCCAGCAGGCCGCAAATCACATATACGCCCACGCGCAGGCAACCAAAGATACCAAACCAGTAAAGAGCACACAAGATGCTTAAAATGGAAAGCGGCAACGTTTCCCCATAGCTTTTCCGTGTAAGAGCGCAGCACAGCACGCTGATCGCCGAAAAGGCCAAAAATAGCAGCAGGATGGTCAACATCTACATTCTATCCCCTTTAGCACAAGCGCCGCTGGAAGACTACCATTTGATGATAGAAATGTCAAGACGCTCTGCATTCCCCCCCCAGGGCAATCGCTTACGAAAATCCATTGACACCAATGACTTTGAGGGCGTAGCAT
>JAVVVJ010000023.1:0-34775 GCA_036652695.1 Clostridia bacterium
AAGAAATTGATTCTCTTGTGGCCGTTAGCGGAGATGCTTACGTGGATGAAAACAAGCTTATGCATCCTTTTGGAGGAAATGAACAATGGGTAGCGCAGCAATCATCACAAAGTTCGTTTTCGAATCTGTGAAAAAAAGACCGCCTTGTGCTTAATATACCTCCACGCCTTTTGAGCGCATATACGCGGCGGTTTCCGCGTCCAGCCCGTCATCGGAAATCAGCACGTCAATATCCTCAAGGGTCGCGTAGGTAATGGGAAATACACGGTTCACCTTGGAGGAATCCATCAGCATTACAACCTTTTTGGCTTTTCTGATGGCCGCATAGCGAAGCTCATCATCCGTTTCCATGCCGCAGGTAAAGCCCTGCTCCTTGCTGTAGCCGGAAACGGCGATAAATGCCACCTCAAAATTCATCTTCTCCAAATCCAAGCGGTTTCTGGAATCAATCGTGCTCAGGTTAAAGCGGTTTAACCTTCCACCAAGCATAATCACCTGCGGGTTGGAAAGCCGCGCCAGCTCAATGATGCTGCTGATGCTGTAGGTAATCACATGATATTTATCATCCGGAAACACGCGGGCAAACTCCATCATTGTCGTTCCGCAATCCAAAAACATCAAACCGGTGGTTGTCAAAAAAGAAACGGCCTTTCGGGCAATCTGTTTCTTGTTTTCCATATTGCGCGTTGCCTTTTTAAAAAACAGGTCGTCAGAGCGCACCACTGTTTCAATGGATTTTGCGCCGCCATGCACGCGAACAATTTTCCCCTCCCGATCCAAATCACGCAAATCCGTGCGAAGCGTCATTTCGGAGATTTCCGGAAAGAGCGCCATGAGTTGTTCGAAAGTGATAAATTCCTCGCGGTTCACCGCCATTGTAATTTGTGTCCGTCTTGGCTCTCTCATATTTGCTCCCCAACAAAAAAATAGAAATTTGGGTCTATTCAACAGTATACTGTTGAATGCATACGCTGTCAAGCAATATGTTGAAACAAAAACTTATTTGCTTTGCAATCGCAATATTTTCTTCATTTGCTATTGTATCAATTATAATTTATTGTATTTCCACAGTTATTCCTTGACAAGCTGTTGAAACGCTGGTATAATGCAAACCAGATTGAACTTGGAGCTATGTCGCACGCACGGCTGTGGCATCAAAACAATACGTTATCCAACGGTGAGTGAAAGCGGTGTAATCATGGCTGAAATACGATTTGAGCAGGTATGCAAATTCTTTGGTGCAACAAAGGTGATCGAGAACCTTGATCTGGTCATTGGTGAAGGTAAATTCACCGTGCTGGTCGGGCCGTCCGGCTGCGGGAAAACAACGCTTTTGCGCATGATCGCAGGCATTGGCCCTGCAACCTCCGGGCATCTCTTTTTGGATGACAAGGACATTACCGATTTAGCACCAGCGAAGCGGGATATTGCCATGGTGTTCCAAAATTATGCCATTTATCCCACCATGACCGTTCGCGAAAACATAGAGTTCGGTTTAAAAAACCGTCGTGTTCCCAAGGCCGAACGGGATGCTTTGATCGATGAGTACGCGCAAATTGTTGGATTAACCGAATACCTGTACAGAAAGCCCTCCACGCTTTCCGGCGGCCAGCGGCAGCGCATTGCGTTGGCGCGGGCGATGGTGAAAAAACCGAAGGTCTTTTTGATGGACGAGCCCTTGTCCAACTTGGATGCGAAATTGCGGGTCGCCATGCGCGTAGAGCTGATCGAGCTGCAAAAGAGGCTCGGCACAACGTTCGTCTATGTAACCCACGATCAGGTAGAGGCCATGTCCATGGCGCACCAAATCGTGCTGATGGATAAGGGCATTATTCAGCAGGAAGGCACGCCGGAGGAGATTTACAACGATCCCAACAATGTTTTTACCGCGCAGTTTATCGGCACGCCGCCAATGAATATCCTTTCCGCACCCGAAGGGAACAGCTTTGGCTTTCGTCCGGAAAAAGCGGTCATGGATCATCAGCCGCTGGATTTCTTCTATCGCCGCAAAGGCCGCATCGTAACCCGTGAGATGCTGGGTTCCGAGACGCTGTACAAAGTCGCGATTGATCAAGAGTTTGTGATGGTCAAAAGCACGCAGAGCCATTTTGCCTCCGGGGAAAGCATTATTCTGCATGTGCCGGAGCAGGCCTTTTATCTGTTTGACCACAGTGGCATTCGCATTCGCCGCAGCAACGAACGTGTACACGCGCATTTCATGCATGAAATAGGAGGAATGACGGATGCCTAAGCTGGCAAAGCTCAAATTTCCGGCAATCCTATGTGCTGCGCTGGGAATTCTATTCACAATCGCAGGGTTTTTCGGTCAAAAAATGTCCGTCGACGGTGCAAAGCTGCCGCAAACCCCATGGCTCACCTTAATGACGGAGTACGGCCTGCCGATTTTGTGCCTTGGTGTGCTGCTGATCGTTGCCTCGCTGTTTGTGGGTAACGTAGCCACCCATAAGGGCTGCCGTGCAAGCGACTTCTTTCCCTACCTGCTGATCATCCCCGCATTTATCTTTTTGCTGGTCTTTGTGATTTACCCCATGTTTAGCCTGCTCTACCTGAGCCTGTTTCAGGGCAATCTAATGAAACCGACAAAAGCATTTATGGGGCTGAAAAACTATCACGCGATTCTCTTTGTAAAGACCGATTTTTTGGTGGCTCTTCGCAACACGGCCGTTTATACGCTTTCCGTGGTGGTGCTGCTCATCGTCTTTGCGATTCTCTTTTCCCTTTGGATGTTTAAGGATCGCAAAATTAACCGATTTATGCAAATCTCCATTTTTACGCCCCATTTAATCGCCTCGGTTTGCAGCGGCTTTATCTGGGCATGGCTGATGAACCAAAATTCCTATGGCTTGCTGAACACGGTGCTGGGCTTCTTTGGGCAAGCGCCCGTGAGATGGCTTGAAAGCTCGGATACCGCTATGATGTCCATCGTGATTGTCACCGTATGGAAAAGCGCCGGATATTACGCGCTCATCGTTTTGGCCGCAATGAAATCCATTCCTACGGAAATCTATGAAGCGGCGGAGCTTGATAACACATCAAGCATGAAGCGCTTTTTCAAGATTACCTTGCCGCTGCTTTCTCCTCAGCTTTTCTTTCTGTTGATTACCATCACCATCGGCTCCTTTAAGGTGTTCGATACCATCAACGTAATGACGGAAGGCGGTCCAGGAAACTCAACCGAGGTGCTCGCCCGCTACATTTATGATTATGCCTTCAAACGCACCAATACGCTAGGCATCGGTTCCGCAGCCGCCGTGATGCTGATGCTTGTGCTGATTCTGCTCACCATCGTCTATTTCCGGGGCTTGGAACGCAAGGTTCATTATCAATAGTAGAAAGGTGAGATAGGAATGCTTATCCGTAAAGATCAATTGCGCCGCCGCGTGCGGAATTACTTACCGCATCTCTTGTGGGATCTGCTCAAAATTGCGGTTGTGCTTTGCTTTGTTTTTCCATTTTTCTGGATGTTTGTCACATCCTTTAAAACCTACAGCGAAGCGATTCGAACACCGCCGACCATGTGGCCGCAGGTATTTACCTTCGATGCCTATCGTTCCATCCTCTACGATATGAACATCGATATGGGCCGGTACGGCCTGAACAGCGTTTTGGTTACCGCTGGGGTGATCGTTTTGCAGCTGATCATGATGGTGCCTACCGCCTATGCCTTTGCGAAATTTCAGTTCTTCGGGCGCGGCTTCCTATTTGGCATTGTGCTGATCGCTTTTATGATTCCCGTGCAGGTAACCTTCATCCCCGTCTATTTGCTCATGTCACGCTGGCAGATGATCAATTCGCTTTGGCCGCAGATTCTGCCGTTCGGCGCTAATGCCTTTGGCATTTTCCTGCTACGGCAAGGCTTTAGCCAAATCCCCAATGAGATTATCGAAAGCGCAAAGCTGGATCACGCAACCGAGGGGCAAATCATTTGGAACATCATGGTGCCCATGTCCATGTCCAGTATGATTACAATCGCTCTGTTCTCCTTCATTTCCACTTGGAACTCTTATTTTTGGCCATTGGTCATGACCACCAGCGATCTCTATCGCCCCTTAACCATTGCCATTGAGCGGATTAAGGATGCGGAAATGGGCATGCGTTGGAACAGCATCATGGCAGGTAACATGCTGCTGATCGTACCGGTTTTGATCATCTATTTCTTTGCCAGCAAACGCATCATCGCCGCGTTTACCTACAATGGCATGAAATAGCTCCCCTTGCTCTCCATCAGGTTGGGAAAAACCTGAGGAAATAAAATACACACAGGAGGCTTCTATGAAAAAGGGATTGGCTTGTCTACTAGCCCTCACACTGCTGCTGACATCCGCTTCAAGCGCAATGGCGATCGGGATTGAATTCTGGCATGCTGGCGCAAGCGTGGTCGGAACCACCATCGATGAGGAAATCGCCGCCTTTAACAGCACCGTCGGCTTGGAAAAGGGCATTGAAGTAACCGGCGTCTTTCAGGGAACCTACGATGAAACCTTGGCCAAAACAATGAACGCAATCGCAGCCGGCAACCAGCCCGCGTTGGTCATGCTGGAGCATACAACGGGCGTTCCCACCATGGCATCCAACGATGCGCTGGTTTATCTGGATGATTACGCAAAGGCCTCCAATCTGGATCTGACCGATTTCGTGGATATTCTCATGAAGCATTCCTACGATAACGAAGGTCACATGATTGCTCTGCCCTACATGCGCTCCTGCGCGGTCTATTATTACAACAAGACGCTCTTTGACGAGCTGAAGCTGCAAGCGCCCAAAACCATTGACGAGCTGGTAACGGTAGGCCGCGCGGTACACCAAGCCAAGCCCGAAATCTACGGTTTTGAAATGTATTGCATGAGCGGCGGACAGTGGATTTTGGTCAACATGCTGGCTCAGCTGGGTTCCAACTGTTTCTCGCCCGATGGGCTTTCCTGCCCCGCGCTTGAGGATGGCACCATGCTGACCGTGCTCAAAGCTTGGAAATCATGGGTTGAGGAAGGCTGGTGCTCCATCCCCGCCATCACCAATACCGGTTCCGTGCTTCGCGAAAACTTTGTGCAGGGTCGCATCGCTTCCATGTGCTATTCCTGCGGCTCTATGTCCGGCATTCTCTCCGCAGTGGCGGAATCCGAAAAGCCTTTCGAAGTTGGCGTGGCGTACATCCCCACCTTCGGTATTCCCAATCCCCCCATCGGCGGCAACAACGTCGGCATTGTAAAGCCCGGCAATTCTCAGGAAGTGCTGGACGCCGCTTGGGAATTTCTCATGTTCTTGGAACAGCCCGCGCAAGCGGCTCTGTCGTCTAAAAACACCGGCTACGTGCCCGCCACAAAAGCCGCCGCGCAAACGGATATCATCAAGAATTTGTGGGCGGAATTCCCCACCTATCAAACCTCGTTCGAGCAGCTGCTGGGCAGCAGCATCGTAACCAACTATTCGGATTATTCCACCGACTTCATGGAAGTGCTCAACAACGCAACCTCGCTGCTCATTCAGGATGGCAGCATCACCCCCGAGGAAGCGCTGCAAATGATGAAGGACGAAGCGGCCATTATTTTCCCGTAAGAAAATAACATTGCCGGGGGAGAGGGCCTTGCGCTCTCTCCCCGTTTTTGACAGGTGCTTTTACCGACCATTCATCGGCTTCCTGTTTTCTCTTTCGATTTTGACAAAGGAAGGATGATATCCCCATGAGTCGCAGCATTTTATGCTACGGAGACTCCAATGTTTGGGGCAGCGTTTCAGAGTGGAAGGAAACGTCTATCCCCTCTCAGCGGTATGATGAAAACACCCGCTGGACCTGCCTGCTGCAAAAACAGCTAGGAGCGGATTACCACGTCATTGAGGAAGGCCTATGCGGGCGCACCACAATTTACGATGCTCCGGGCATTGAGTATAAAAACGGCAGCCCCTATTTTCTGCCCTGTCTGCTGTCCCACCGCCCGCTGGATTTGGTTATCATTATGCTTGGCTCCAATGATTTGAAGCTTGTTTTTGAAAACGAGTATTTGGGGCCAGAAGTAGGGATCAGCCGGCTTGCGGAGATCGCGCTTGGCTTGTGCGAATGCGGCGCAAATCACCAGCCGCCCAAAGTTCTGCTGCTTTCCCCCATTGGCATTCAGCCGCCGCAGGGGCGCAAGGATTATTTTGCCGCCCGGGGCGGGCAACGCTGCATCACCATGGCAGAAGCGTTTGCACCTGCCTATGAGAAGGTAGCCGCCCAAAAAGGTTGCTTCTTTCTAAATGGCGCGCTGCACGGGCAGCCAGATGTAGCCGATGGGCTTCATTTAACAAAAGCTTCTCACCTGTCCCTCGCTACCGCGGTATCCAAAAAGGTCACAGAAATTTTTGAAATGTCTGCGGGCATTTGAAATGAGGTAAATATGGCGTTTTTTCGGGGAACCATCCGCTCCGACACCCTCATGATGGATACTGTGCTCAATGTTGCGATTCCGTTCGAAACCAACATTGCCCTGCGCCCGGGTATGCAAAAGGATAAGACCATTATCTTGCTGCACGGTCTCAAGCAGAATGCGGATTCTTGGTCGCGCTACAGCATGATGGAGTATTACGCGCACGAACTAGGCTATCACGTAGTTATGCCCGAGGTTCAGCGCAGCTTCTATTCCGATATGGTCAACGGCATGAACTATTTTACCTACCTGTCCACGGAGCTTCCTTGGATTATGGAGCATGTTTTCCATTTGCCGATGGAGCGCCTGTATGTGGGCGGTCTATCCATGGGCGGCTTTGGCGCCTTGAAGCTGGCGCTCCATTATCCTGAGCGTTTTGCGGGCGCGCTGTGCTTTTCATCCGGGTTTTACATGCTGGAAAAGCCAAAGCAGCTGATGGATTTGTTCTTTTCAAAAGGAGAGCTGACCGGCATTTTTGGCAATGACTTTGCCGTAACGGAGCAAAACAATTTGGATCAGCTGGCCGCCGCCATCAGCAAGCGCGCTCAAAAGCCCCGCGTTTATATCGCATGCGGCACCGAGGATTTCTTGTATGCAGAAAACACCAGAATGCGCGATACGCTGCAAGCGCTTCACTACGATCTTTGCTATGAGCAATGGCCGGGCGAACACAACTGGAAGTTTTGGGACAAAGCGCTCAAGCGCGGTTTGGAGCATATGGCGGGTATCGAGGAATAAATCGCAGGCAAAACATCAAAGCAAGTGCAAGGCCGGGGCTTAACGTCCCGGCCTTGCACTCGTTTTGATTCCTTTGTACTGTACGAAAAAAAACAATCAGCTACAGGTCATCCGCGTCCTGCACGGGGTCTTCCTCGTTTTGAGCCATGCCCGTATAGCTGCCCAGCACATCGGTGCTATTCGGCTCATCGGCCATATGCGCCAAATCGCACAGGCGCTTGGGATCAAGGTCTGAAATGAATCGCTTCATACGCCCTCCTTTACAAACGTGGTAACGGAGGTAGCATGCGTACCCTAGCGCGCAATTATGTGCGGCGGCTATACGGCGGGCACGGCCTTGGCGGTCACGGGCGCTGCCTCCGCCGTGGGCAAAACCACATTTTCGGGCTTGGGTACATGGAACTCGCAGCCCGCGTTGTAATGCACAACCTCCGGGGGAGTTTCCAGCAGCTGCGGTTGGCGCAGGCATTTTTTCATGGTGGCAAAGAGCAGCGCATATACCGCGCCGCTGCATACACGCTCGTCCGCCGTAATGCCAATGGGCAGCGTACACTTGCGGATCACCTTGCCGCCCGCATCCACCGTATAACTGCGCTGCGGGTTGCCGATGGAGAAAAACAGGCTGGTATTGCCGAAGTTATAGATGTGATGATATACGCGCGTCATGCCGATGGAGGCCATGTTGGTCACATACATGCTGGTGTGAAAGGGAAGCTCGTCCAGCAGTACCTTGGGCACAAGGCCGTAACGATCAAAAAGCTTTAACAGCCCCACCACCAAATTGGGCAGCAACGGAATCTTCAAAATGGTGGAAGCCAGCTTCACCACAAATTCAGGATCGGACGCTTTGCGGTTGCGGGCGATGCAAGCCTTTACGCGAGCGCTCACGTCAAAAATCGTATCCGTCGGGTCAAACTGTATTTTGACCGCCGCTTCCTCCAAGCTGCCATCCTCCGTATCCATGAGCATGGTAAAGCTTGCGGTGATTTCCTTGCGGTTGTAGAACTGCTTGTTCATCACAAAGCGGTTCACCTCAGGCGTTTGTGAAACCGCGCGCACATAGGACGCAATCAAAATTTCCATAAAGGTAATTTTTACGCCTTCGCGGCTTTTTTGCGCAATGTAGCGCATGAGCGGCTCGTATTCCACGTCGTGATCCAGAAAAACCTGCGCGTCACAGCGCATTGGCATTAGGTACGGGGTGACTTGCACAATGGGGTCAATCCCCTTCACACGAATACCCTCAGGGCGGCGTCCAAACATGGCTTTCCTTCCTTTCTGCTTCGCCCCGCGGCCACCGGCAAGAAGCACAAAACATATAATAGCAAAATCAAACACAGCACCGGCGCACGGGGGCTGTCCATATTGTACCGCTTGTTGACCGATTCGTCAAGTCGCCAAAGAGCGGCTTGCAAAACGCCGAAGCAGCACCGCCCCGCCCGTACCCTTTGGCATTGCTTGCATATCCTATGTATGTGCGCGGCTGCGCACATCAGGAATGAAAGGATGGCTGTCAAGATGATCCAAGTAAATGATCTGGTCACGGTATTCCGCACCGTGCTAGGCTGGCCCTACGCATCTCCCGGCTACAACAATTCGCGCGGAATCGACTGTTCCGGCGCGTTTGTCTATTCGTATAAAAAATTCGGCGAAAGCATCTATCACGGCTCCAACCGCATCGTCCGCGTCCATTGCCGTAACGTGCAGCGTGTAACAAGCCTGAGCCAGCTTCAGGTGGGCATGGCCATTTTCAAGGGGCGGGAAGATGTAAGCAAAATGAGCTCGGCTTACAGGCCGGGCGGCAGATACTATAACCCCGAGCTCCCGATGGACTATTACCACATCGGTCTTGTAACGAGCGTAAGCCCGTTGGAAATTGTCAACGCCACAACGCCCAAGGCGCGCATCGACAACGTGCTCAGCAAATGGTGGTGCGCGGGTTACCTGAACGCGGTCAGCTACGGAAGCGGCGGCACGGACGGCTCTCCCGATTCCGGCAGCCCCGATTCCGGCAGCCCCGATCCCTCAACCCCGCCCTGCCCACCCTGTCCCGGCACGGGCGGCGGCACGCCCGGCGCTCTCCCCGCCCTGCCCTTTCAAGCCAAGGTAACGGCGCAGAAGGGCAGCACTGTGAACCTCCGCCGTTCGGCCAGCAAAGGGGACGCGGTACTCCTGCGCGTGCCCATTGGCTCCGCGGTTACCGTAACGGAGCTTACAAATACAACATGGTGGTGCATCCGCTATGGAAGCACCACCGGGTTTATGATGCGCGAATTCCTTGCGCCCGTATCAGCCTAGCGTGGCGAGGAAGGCCTCCAGGTTCGCGTGCAGAATACCCTCGCGCTCTGTATTGGTAAGCGGCAGCGCCATCAAGCGCGCAAGCTCCTCCCCAGGCTCCCACATGGGGTAGTCCGTTCCAAAGAGCACGCGCTCCGCACCATAGCGGCGGATGATCTCCGCCGCCTTTTGCGGCTCCAGCGCGTACAGGCTGCTGGACGTATCCACCCACACGCCGGGGCGTCCCGCCAGCACGCGCCACGCCTCCTCCCATACGGACCAGCCGCCTAGATGCGCACAAATCACCCGCAGGCCGGGTACCTGATCCAGCACGCGCGCCATACGCTCCGGCTGGCTGAAGGGGTAGCGGTAATCGCCCGTATGCACCAGCGCGGGCAGCCCCGCATCCGCGATTTGATGAAACATGCGCACAGCGCCCGCGTCATCCAAGCAAAAGCGCTGAATGTCCGGATGGAGCTTCACGCCGCGAAGGCCGCTCGCCTTGATCCGCGCAAGCTCTGCGGGAATATCGGGCAAATCCGGGTGCAAGGTGCCAAAGCCAATGAGCTTATCCGGATATTCGGCGGCAACGCGCAGAAGATAGTCGTTTATGGAATGGACGCGCTCCTGCGTAATCGCCACGCTATGCACCAAAAAGCGCGAGATGCCAGCCGCCGCCCCATGGGCGAGCAGCGTGGACAGCGTGCCGTCCATGTCCATTGGCAGATCGTAAAACGTCCCAATGGAGGCCGCCGCACGCAAGGCGATGCCATCCGGGTAGATGTGAACATGGCTGTCTATGATATTCATGGGCGCTTTCTTTGCCCCGCCTCCACCCAGGGAAGCGAGCGTGCTCCTTCGTTTGTTGATTATGCGTCGGCCTGGCTGAGGCGCGCATGCAGCAGGGCATTGAGGCGCTCCGCATCGGCCTTGCCGCGCGTTTCCGCCATTGCCTTGCCCATAAGCGCCCGCTCGGCATTCGTGCGCCCCGCGCGGAAGCTTGCCACCATATCGGGGTTCTGGGCAAGCACCTTCTCTACCGCCGCGTTAAGCTGGCCTTCATCGGTAAGGGTAAAAAGCTCATGCTCGGCGGCATAGGTTTGGGGATCGCAATCCGTATCAAATAACGCGGAGAGAATTTTTTTACCGGTGGAGCTGTTCACGCGCCCCTCGCTCATGAGATCGCTGAGCTTGGCGAGGTGCGCGGGCGCAACGGGTAAGCTGCGCTCATCGCGCTCGCCGGTGTGCGCCGTATCGCGCGCCGTTATCTGCGCAAAGACCTCGCCCAGCAGCAGATTCGCAAGGCCAACCGGGCTTGCCGCCTGCTTCACCGCGTTTTCAAAATACTCCGCCAGCCACCGCTCCGCAGTAAGCTGTTCGGCGGCGTAGGCAGTCAGGCCGTATTCACGCATATACTGCTCGCGGCGCTCGTCCGGCAGCGCCGGAATCCGCGCGCAAAGCTCCGCCATCTCCGCATCGCTCAGATAGACCTCTGGCAGGTCAGGGTCGGGGAAGTAGCGGTAGTCCGCGCTGTTTTCCTTGCGGCGCATGCTGGTGGTTTTGCCGGTTTTTTGATCATAGCGGCGGGTTTCCTGCACAATGGCCTCGCCCGCCTCCACCGCCGCGAGCTGCCGCGTATATTCAGCCTCGATGGCGCGCTCCACGCTTTGGAAGGAGTTGAGGTTTTTCATTTCCGTGCGCACGCCAAACGGCTCGCCCGGCTTGTGAATGCTCAGGTTCACATCACAGCGCAGGCTGCCCTCGTTCATGCGGCAGTCGCTCACACCCGTATAGGTGAGGATGGCGCGCAGCTTGCGCAGGTAGGCCACGGCCTCCTCCGCGCTTCGCACGTCCGGCTCGGATACGATCTCAATCAACGGCACGCCGCAGCGGTTCATATCCAGCGCCGTGCCATTTTTAGCGTCGTGCAGCAGCTTTCCAGCATCCTCCTCAATATGGATGCGCGTAATGCCAATGCGCTTTTCGCCCTCGCTGGTCTGCACCCTCAGATAGCCGCGCTCGCAAAGTGGGCGATAGAACTGGCTGATCTGGTACGCTTTTGGCAAATCGGGATAAAAGTAGTTTTTGCGATCAAACCGGCTGCGATGATGCACATGGCAGTTGGTAGCCATGCCCGCAATCGCCGCATAGCGCAGCACCTGCTCGTTAAACACGGGAAGTGCACCGGGCAGACCCATGCACACGGGGCACACATAGGTGTTGGGCTCCGCGCCAAAGCTGTTTTTGCAGGAGCAGAATATCTTGCTCTGGGTGCGAAGCTCCACATGCGTTTCCAGACCGATGACCATTTCGTAAGCGGTTTGCTTTGCCATCACCATTCGCCCCCTTCTACGCTGTCATAGGGATGAGCGCCCGCCGCCACGCGCTCCGCACGCTCATAGACCGCCGCCGCACTCAGCATGCGCGGCAAGCTCTCTCGCGCGCCCATGAGGCTCATGCCAATGGGCAGCCCCTCCCGCGACAGGCCGCACGGCACGGAGAGCGCGGGCAGACCCGTGATATTGGCAGGCACCGTATAGATATCGCCAAGATACATTTCCATGGGGTCGCCTGTTTTTTCGCCCAAACGGTACGCGGGCGTGGGCGCGACTGGGGAAAGCAGCGCGTCGCACTGCGAAAGCGCCTCCCCGGCCTCGTAGCGCAAAAGCTCGCGCACCTGCTGCGCCTTGAGGTAGTATTGATCCTGATAGCCGCTGCTCAGCCCGAAGGCGCCTAGCAAAATGCGGCGCTTGACCTCCATGCCAAAGCCCTCGCGGCGGCTTTTGCGGTAAAGCTCATCCAAATCGGCATATTCCTTGGTGCGATAGCCGTAGCGCACCCCGTCAAACCGGGCGAGGTTGCTGGACGCCTCCGCGCTTGATATGACGTAGTAGGCGGAAAGGGCATAGGGAAGCGTTGGAACGCTGACCTCCTTGACCGTTGCGCCCAGCGCGCGCCAGCGCTCTGCCGCGCCCTCAATGGCTGCGCGAACCTCGCCGCTCTGCCCCTTGCCAAAGCATTCCTTGGGCATGCCCAGCGTGAAGCCGCGCAAGTCAACGTTCGCGAGCGCCGCCGCATAGCCGCCCAGCAACGCGGGGTCGCTGGTGGAATCGCGCGGGTCGTGTCCGCAGATCACATCCAGCACGAGCGCCGCGTCCTCCGCCGTTTTGCACAAGGGGCCAATCTGATCCAGCGAGCTTGCAAACGCCACCAGCCCGTAGCGGCTGACCGCGCCATACGCGGGCTTCACGCCCGTCACGCCGCAGAAGCTGGCGGGCTGGCGAATGCTGCCGCCCGTATCGCTACCCAGCGCCGCCGGAGCCATGCCCGCCGCCACTGCCGCCGCCGACCCGCCAGAGGAGCCACCCGGCACGCGCGTGGTATCCCATGGATTGCGCGTAACGCCAAAGGCGCTGTTTTCGGTGCTGCCGCCCATGGCAAATTCATCCATGTTGAGCCGTCCGAGGATGGGCATGCCCGCCCCGCGCACGCGCGTAATCACAGTCGCGTCATAGGGCGAGCGGAAATCTGCCAGCATCCGGCTCGCGCACGAGCACAGGCGATTTTGCATCACCATATTATCCTTTACGGCAATCGGAACGCCATCCAGCGGCGAAAGCGGCGCGCCCGCAGCCCGCCGCGCGTCCGATGCTTCGGCCTCGCGAAGCGCGTCCTCCGGGTACGCCTCCAAATAGGCGTGAATCAGCTCGTTTTGCAGCTCGATGCTGCGCAGATAGGCTCGCACAATCGCGGCAGACGTGGTTTCGCCACGCGCCAGCAGCCCGGCAAGCTCCGCGACCGTGCGCCCGCAAAGCGCGGGAAGCAATGGAAAGCCCATACGAAAACCTCCTTTTTACGGGGTCGGAACGTGGGGGGGCTGCTTGGAAGGCTTCCCCTCCCAACCCCACCGCCAAAGGGCAATGCCCTTTGGAATTCCTTCCTCCTGTAAAGCCGCGCGCGCGGCTTATGGCAAGCGCTTTGCCTGATTATTCGAAAGTCTTGGGTACGGTGATGCAGCGGGAAGCCGTTGTTTTCGCGTTCATCAGCACCTGCTCAATGGTGAAGCTTTCGCCGGGGACGTCCGCTCGCAGGCTGAGGTTGGCAAAGGGGCGGCGCGGCTGCTTAGGCGCCTCTTTTTGTATGCCCGCCAGCTCGCCCGCAAAATCCACAATGGCGAGGAATTCCTTATCCATGCGCTGCTCCTCCTCCGGGGTTAAGGTGAGCATGGAAAGGAGAGCGGTGTTTTGCACGGTTTCCCGCGTCATGCGCTCCTCGTGCTCGGCCTTTCCGCTTTCGGCCATGTTCACGCCCAGCTTAAGCGCCTCAAGCTGAGCGGCGTCCACATAATCCGGCGCGCCGGTGAGAAGGCAGCTGGCATCCTTGGTTTTGGGGAACGCGATGACCTCGCGAAGGGAGCTTGCGCCGCACAGGAGCATGCACAGGCGATCCACGCCGAAGGCAAAGCCCGCGTGCGGCGGCGTGCCAAAGCGGAACGCATCCAGCAGGAAGCCAAACTTCTCCTTTGCGTCCTCCTTGGAAAAGCCAAGGGCGCGAAAGACCTTGCTTTGGATATCGCTACGGTGAATGCGCACGCTGCCGCTGCCCAGCTCCACGCCATTGAGAACCACATCGTAGGCCTGCGAGCGCACGCGGGGCTTGGTGGCGTCATCCTGCATAAGGTCGATATCCTCCAAAAAAGGCATGGTGAAGGGGTGATGCATGGCGGCAAAGCGCTGCTCATCCTTTTTATACTCAAACATGGGAAACTCGGTCACAAGGGCAAACTGGAAATCATCATGGTCGATCAGCCCCATCAGATCGCCGCATTTGACGCGCAGGCCGCTGAGCACGCGGCGCACCACATCCAGCTCGTCAGCGCAGAAAAGCAGGAAATCGCCGTTTTCCACGCCCATGCGCCGCTCCAGCGCTGCCCAAACCTCGGGGGTGAAATACTTGGGCATAATGGAGTTGATCTCGCCATTTTCCTTGTATAAAACCCATGCCATGCCTTTGGCGCCAAGCATAAGCGCTTGGCTTGTGAGCAGATCGATGGTGGAACGGGTAAAGACGCTGTTTGCGCCCTTGACGTTGATGCAGCGCACCACGCCGCCCGCCTTTAAAGCAGCGTTAAACACAGCAAACTGGCTTTTTGCGGCAATCTCGCTCACATCCACAATCGGCAGGTCAAAGCGCAGGTCGGGCTTATCGTTGCCGTATTGATCCATGGCCTCGTACCATGTAATGCGCTTGAAGGGGTGGGGAATCGGCCTGCCCATTACGCGCTGGAACAGGTCGCTAAAGAGCTTCACAAGGAAGCTCAGCATATCCTCCTGATCCACAAAGCTGCGCTCCATATCCACCTGCGTGAACTCCGGCTGGCGGTCGGCGCGCAAATCCTCATCGCGGAAGCAGCGGGCGACCTGATAATACTTATCAATGCCGGAAACCATCAAAATCTGCTTGTAAATTTGCGGGCTTTGCGGCAGCGCGTAAAACGTGCCGGGATGCACGCGGCTTGGCACAAGGTAATCGCGCGCGCCCTCAGGCGTGGAAATGCACAGCACCGGGGTTTCCACCTGCAAAAAGCCGTCGTCATCCAGCAGGCGCTGCGCCTCGCGGATCAGGATATGGCGAAAGCGCAGGTTTTGGTACATCTGCGGGCGGCGCAGGTCAAGATAGCGGTATTTAAGGCGCAGCTCCTCGCGCACAGGTTCGTCATCGGTGAGGGAGAAAGGAAGCGTATCGGCGGTGGAAAGCACCTCTAGCCGCGAGGCGACCAGCTCTACCTCGCCCGTGGGCAAGGCGGCGTTATAGGTGCTCTCGTCCCGCAGGCGGATTTCGCCCGTGATCTGCACGACGCTTTGGTTTTTGAGCCGCTCTGCCGCGGCAAAGCTCTCCGCGTCTGCCTGACGCAGGTCGAAAACCGTTTGCAGCGTGCCCTCGCGATCCCGCACGTCAACAAAGATGATGCCGCCCATATCGCGGCGTGTGAGCACCCAGCCGCAAACCGTGGCCTGCTGGCCGATGTGCGTGCGGCGAAACGTGCCGCAATACTGTGTCCGTTCCATGCCAGACCTCCCCATTCCTTGTTAGGTGGAGGGGTACAAAAAAGCCCTCCACCCCGTATTGTCGGGGCGAAAGGCTTGCAATATGCTGCCTTCCGCGGTACCACCCGCGTTGAACGCTATGCGTTCCACTTGTGCTGGAAACGGCGGCATGCCGCGATTTCCTAGCGCTATATCGGGCGCGCCCGTCCGTGCCTACTCGGGCGCTGGCCCTTTGGGACGGATGCTCGGGGATGTTCTTCGCCGCCTCGGATCTACCGCTTTTCCAGCAACAGCGGCTCTCTGCAAGATCCGGCTGAGGGGCTACTCTTCCCTTCATTGCCTTGGGCGCATTATAACAGGTGCAAATGAGAATTGTCAAGGGAGAGAAAATAAAGAGCGCGCGTGCTGCCGCGCTGGTTTGACATCGCCGTCCAAATCCCCTATAATGTGCGTAGCAAGCAGCCGCGTTTGTTTTTTGCTTCCAAGCATCCATTCCCTCCTTATTCAAAGATGAAACGATGGAGGTATCTATGTTCCTGTTTGTCGCTGCAACCATTTTGCTCACATGGCTTGTTTTTATGCCCATCCATTTTCGCTCCAAAAGCCCGGAGCGCCGGGCTGCTCAGCACGTGAGCAAGGTGCTCCCCACGATGCTTGCCGCTGGCTTTGCGGCCTATGGCTGCTTTGCGGCGCACAACAGCAGTGATTACGCGATGCTGATCTTTGCGGGGCTTTGCGTGTGTACCCTAGCCGACCTGATGATCGGCATACGCTTTGAGGTGGGCGGAGCGCTGTTCTTTTGCGGGCATTTGCTCTACATTGCCGCTCTGGGGCTGTATGGGCTGCTTTCCTGGTGGAGCCTTGCGGTGTTTGCGGCGGCGTTTGTGCTGATGCATCTGTTTCTTTCGCATTACCGCAAGCAGGTGCCGGGCAAGCTGATCTCGCTTGGGTTAAGCGTCTACGCGGCGGCGCTCGCGGCGTTGCTTGGCTTTAGCCTGCCGCTGCCGTTTGCGGCCTGCACGCAGGCGACGGTGCTGGCGGCGCTAGGCTCGGCGCTGTTTGTGGTATCCGACCTGACGCTCTGCCATAACATGCTCCGCGATAAGCCGCCCGCGTGGCAGTACGTAAGCCTTGGCATTTATTACACCGCGCAGCTCCTGCTGGGGCTTAGCACGTTACCTGCGCTGTAAAAAAGGAAGAGTTGACGTGGAGGATTTGCTTTTTTCACTCAATACGGTTTTCCCGCTGCTGGTGATGATGGCGGCGGGTTTTCTAGCGCGCGCGGTAGGCTGGGTAAATGAAAAGACCGTGCGCCAATGCAACGCTTGCGTGTTCAAGCTTTTTTTGCCGCTGCTGCTGTGCTTTAACATTATGGATACGGAGCTTGGCGCGACCTTTGACCTGCTCACGCCGATCTATGCGCTGCTGACGACGCTTTGCTGCTTTGGCGTGCTGTTTTTGATTGCGCCGCGGCTATGCAAGGAGCGCGCTGACTGCGGGGTGTTGATTCAGGGCATCGCGCGTAGCAATTACGCCATCTTTGGCATTCCGTTGGTGTTGGCCATGTACCCGGATGCGGATACCTCCATCGCGGTGCTGCTGGTGGTGGTGCTTGTGCCCACCTTCAATGTGCTTTCCACCATCGCGCTGATGATGTACAGCGGGCAGCGCCCTCACCTTGGCAAGCTGCTCAAGGGCATCGCGCTCAACCCGCTCATTTTGGGAACGCTTGCGGGCTTTGTGCTGTGGCAGCTGCAAATTCCCTGGCCAGCGATGATCGAATCCCCCCTGCGCAAGCTTGCGGAGCTTGCAACGCCGCTGGCGCTGTTCTTGCTAGGCGCATCGCTGGATTTTGGCAAGGCGCGCGCCAACCGGCGATTGCTTATCATTGGCGTGCTTGGGCGGCTGGTGCTGGTGCCGCTGTGCTTTCTATCCATCGCGATATTGCTGGGCATCCGCGATGTATCGTTGGCGGCGCTCATTGCTGCCTACGCTTCGCCCACATCGGTGAGCAGCTTCCCCATGGCACAGCAGATGGGCGGAAACGCCGACCTTGCGGGTGCGCAGGTGGTCTTTACAACGGCGCTCTCCATCCTCACGGTGTTCCTGTGGGTGTTTGTGCTCAAGAGCGGCGGATTCCTGTGCTAAAGGCATGCAAAAGCTTCCAAAAACGGCATCTTAAATTTGTTATCATTTTGAAATCGAATTGTTAAAAGTGCAACGGCTGGCGTGCTTCGCCAGCCGTTGCTTTTGGGGTTCAGTATGCTATAATCAAGAGCGAATCAGATATTTCGGCTTCATGCCTCATTTTTTTTCGGAGGACATTTTCA
Organism: Clostridia bacterium; assembly: GCA_036652695.1. Classification (GTDB taxonomy): domain Bacteria; phylum Bacillota; class Clostridia; order Christensenellales; family Aristaeellaceae; genus Limiplasma. Next base: position 17,815 of record JAVVVJ010000023.1, read on the forward strand.
ATGCAAACTGTTACGTTTTATCCGGCTCGGCTGCGAGGTTCGGCGCTCGTGCCGCCCGCCAAAAGCGAGGCGCATCGGGCGCTGCTGTTGGCTGCGCTCGGACATGGAGCCTGCCGCCTTCATGGGCTGCTGAGCAGCGCCGCAAAGCCGCAAGCAGCGCTGGACGGGCTGGCTTCCCTATGCGATGATACACGCGCAATGCTCAACGGCATCCAAGCGCTAGGCGCTACCGCCGTGCCGGACGGAAATGCGCTTGTGGTGACGCCCGCGCCCGACGCGCCGCTCCACGCCGACCTTGTGACCTGCCATGTACACGCGTGCGCGGCGGCGCTCCGCATGCTGATTCCCGCGTTTTTGGTTCGTGGGCAGCGCGTGCGCTTCACCATGGAGCCCGCGCTCTTCAACCGCCCTTTGGATGCGCTTGCGCCGCTGCTTGCGCAAATCGGCGGCGGGATGGTGCGCACCGCCGCCACGAAGGACGCCCCCGCCTCGGTGGAGCTGTATGGCACGCTTCGGGCGGGCATGTACGCCATGGACGGGTCGCAGTCCAGCCAATTCGCATCTGGGTTGCTGATTGCGCTTGCGCATGCGCGGGATGCCTCCGGCCTGCCCGCCCCCTCCACGCTCACTGTTACCAAGCCCATTGTGAGCCGCCCCTATCTTGCCATGACGCAGGCGCTGATGGAGCGCTTCCATGTCCCCTGCGAGGAACGCGAGGAGGGTGTATTCACGCTTTGCCCCGCTACGGAATTATCGCCCGAAAGCGTTGCCGTGGCAGGCGATTGGTCGCAGGCTGCGGTGCTCCTATGCGCCAACGCCATGGGCAGCGGCGTAATGGTCGGCAATTTATCCAATCATAGCACGCAGGGTGACAGCCGCGTGGTGGACGTGCTCGGCGCGATGGGGCTGCGCATGGCGCAAGTCGGCGAAGAGCTGTACGCCGTGTGCCCGTCGCACGCGGGGCTGATCCCTGCGGAGATTGATTGCACGGATATTCCCGACCTTGCGCCCATCCTTGCGCTCACGTGTACGCAGGCGCATGGACGCAGCCGCCTCACTGGCGTGCGAAGATTGCGGCTCAAGGAATGCGACCGTCTGGCGGCTACCCTTGAATTGCTCGCGCGGCTAGGCGCAAAGGCAGAGGTAAGCGCGGATGACGATACCTTAACCGTGTACGGCCCCGCGAAACTGACGGGCGGCTTTGCCGCCGACGCGCGCGGAGACCACCGCGTAGTGATGCTGCTGGCCATTGCCGCTTTGCTCTGTGAAAAACCCATTACCGTTTCCGGCGCGGATGCGCTGAACAAATCTTGGCCCGGCTTTTTGGCTACCTACCGGGCGCTTGGCGGGGTGATTGCTTGAGCAGCCGCATGGGACGCGCACTTTCCATTCAGATTTTTGGCGAAAGCCATGGTCGTGCCGTAGGCGTAACGCTGGACGGCCTTCCGGCGGGGTTGGCGCTTGACGAGGACGCGCTGAACGCCTTTGTGCAACGCCGCGCGGCGGCGGGCAGCGCGCTTGCGACCGGGCGGCGGGAGAGTGATCTCGCAACCGTGCTCGGCGGCGTGTGCGGCGGCGTGACCACTGGCCAGCCGCTGACCGCTATTTTTGAAAACGCCGACACCCACAGCTCGGACTATGGCTTTCTGCCCGACCGCCCGCGCCCCGGCCACGCGGATTACCCCGCGCTGGTCAAAAGTGCCGGCTGTGACGATTTGCGCGGCAGCGGTCACCATAGCGGGCGGCTGACGCTGCCCTATGTGTACGCGGGCGGCATTGCCATGCAGTATCTGGCGCTCCTTGGCGTGGAGGTCGCTGCTCACGTGCTTTGTGTGGGCAGCATAAAGGATGAGGCGCTAGACGCGCTCTCGCCGGATATGCAGACACTGCGCGGCTGTCACGGCCAGCCGGTGCCGACGCTTGATCCGGCAATGGGCGAGCGCATGGCGCGGGCGATTCTGGAGGCCAAGCGGCAGGGCGATTCCTTGGGCGGCGTGGTGGAGGTTGCGGCAACAGGCATTCCCGCAGGGCTAGGTTCGCCCTTCTTTGAAGGGGTGGAGGCCGTGGCCGCCCAGCAGCTGTTCAGCATTCCAGCCGTGAAGGGCGTGGAATTTGGCGCGGGTTTTGCCGCCGCGCAGATGCGCGGAAGCAGCTACAACGATCCCTATCTTGTGGTGGAAGGCCGCGTGGCAACCTCGCGCAACAGCGCGGGCGGCCTCTTGGGCGGGTTGACAAACGGCATGCCCATCATCGCGCGAGCGGCGTTTCGACCCACCGCCTCCATTGGCATGGAACAAGATACCATTTCCTTGAGCGCGATGCGCTCCGAAAAGCTCATCGTGCATGGGCGTCATGATCCCTGCGTGGCGGTGCGCGCCGTGCCGGTGGTGGAAAGCGCGCTTGCGCTCGCCCTTCTTGAGCTGTGGCTACAGCGCCGGGGCGATTGCCCCCTGCCCGTTGTGGGAAATGCGGAGGACGCAAGCCCCACCTATCTTTGGTAAAGGTTGGTAAATCTATGATCGTTAGGAATCAACAGCTGTCCCTGCGCTGCTCCCGCTTGGGAAGCGAGCTGGAGGGCATTTGCGAGCTGGAGGGACAGGCGGTATTCGTGCCCGGCGCGCTGCCGGGAGAGGATATTGAGGCGCTTGCCCTCAAGGTGATGCCACGCTATGCCTTTGCAAAGCTGCAAAGCGTGCTTGCGCCCTCCCCGGATCGCGTGGAGCCGCGTTGCCCCGTATATGCGCAATGCGGCGGCTGTAGCGGTCAGCATATGCGCTATGCGGCTACGCTTGCAGCCAAGCGAATGCAGGTGCTGGACTGCCTGAACCGCATAGGCGGCTTTGCGCTGAGCGATGCGGATGTGCCGCCCATGCTAGGCGCGGACAACCCGTGGCGCTGGCGCAACAAAACGGCGCTGCCCGTGGGCGGCACTGCGAGCGAGCCGCAGCTCGGCTTTTACCGACGCCGTAGCCACGCCATCATTCCCATTGCGGACTGCCCCGTAACCATGGGCGATCTTTCCGGCACAATTGAGGTAGTGACGGATTGGATGCGGCAGGCTGGCGTTTCCCCCTATGACGAGGAAACCGGAAACGGGCTTTTGCGCCATGTGATTTTTCGCACCACGCGGGAGCGGAGCGCCATGGTGCTCTTGGTGGCAACAAGCGAGAAGCTGCCGGATGTGCCGTATTTGATAAAGCGCCTCAGCGAACGGGTTCACGGCTTTTGTGGCCTGCACCTAAGCGTCAACCGCGCGCGCACGAACGCCATCCTAGGCAAGAGCTGCCAAAAGCTTTTTGGCGATGATGCGATTTTTGAAACGCTGCTGGGGCTTACTTTTGAGATTTCGCCGCTCTCGTTTTTTCAGGTACACCCCGCGCAGACGGAGCGGCTCTATCAGCAGGCCATCGACTATGCGAGCGTACGAGAAACAGACGTGGTGGTGGACGCCTACGCGGGCGCTGGCACGATTGCGCTCTGCGCCGCACGCAAGGCCGCACGCGTGATTGGCATCGAGGTGGTATCCCAGGCAGTGGAGAGCGCCAAACGCAACGCCACGCGCAACGGCATCCATAACGCGGAGTTTTTCACAGCCACCGTGGAGGAGCTGCTACCTAAGCTGGTGCGCGACGGCCTTCGCCCGGATGTCATCATCCTCGACCCGCCACGCAAGGGCGTGGAGCCTGAGGTGATTGAGGCTGTGCTCGCCGCCGCGCCCAGCCGCGTGGTTTATGTGAGCTGTCACGTGCCCACACAAGCGCGGGATCTGGCGCTGCTAAAGGCAGGCGGCTATCGCTTTGTTGCCTGCCAGCCCGTGGACATGTTCTGCTACGCAGGCGGTGTGGAAAACGTGGCGCTGATGGCGCGGGACTAGAAGCTGAATGCAAAGGGGACGTCTTTCGTGTGGCGCTCGGGCCACGAATCGCGGAATCATCGCAGGATGCCAAGCTTCGCAAGGGTCTTTGCGGAAATGTGGAGCACGGGCTATACGGTTACAGGTGAGCCTGATGTGCTGCAGCAGCGGGCGATTGACCTAAGCAGCCGCTTCCAAGAGCTACAATGACGCTCATCAAGCGGTTTGGCAGCTTTGTACTCACATACGCGAAAGGCGCATCCCCATGCAAAAGACCGCATCCGCACAAGGCGGACGCGGTCTTTTGCTATTGCTTTGCTTACGCGGCGGGCGCGGCTTCCAGCGCCTTGAGCGTGCCAAGCACTTGGGTCATAGCGGTCATGAATCCCGCGTCATCGGCCGGCTGGCAGAGCACGGACAGGAGCACGGTGCCGTTCACGTCAGTCGAAAAGATCTGCTGGTTGGTCTCAGCAAGGGTATAGACAAACCATGTGATGCCGTTGATGACCAGCATGCCGGGATCGGTCACGGTTTCGGTGCTCTGCACGGTGGTGATGTAGTTCTCCAACGCACCCTCGCCCTCAATCTGCTGAGCGATCATGTAGAAGTACGCGCTGCCATCAGCCACGGCGTAGCAATCGAATGCGCCAGCAGCAGCTTCCTCTTCGCTGACCTCGGTCTGCGCAAGAAGCTCGGGAATGATGAGGGAGAAGCCAAGGTCTTCAAAGGCAATTGGGGCACCGTCGATGCTTTCCACGGTTATTTCAGCGCTCTGGAGTTCCTGGGCAAAGGCGGGAACGATGCTCAGCAGCAGCATGAGTGAAAGGGACAGGGCTAGAAGCTTTTTCATTGCGGGAAACCTCCTAAAATTTGGTTTTGGTCCTCGCTAGTAACAGGATGCGGCGATTGTACCACATGAATAGCAAAATGTATATCCCTTTTCGGCGACAATGAAAAATTTAGGTTTGTGATTGTCAACAACAAAACCGCTCGACAAGCGAAAAACGTAAAATAAGCCCTCCTCCGGGCAGCACCATGCGAAGAGCACCAAAAGAGCACGGAGCACGTAGCGCAGAGCGCGTAGCGCAGAGCGCGTAGCGCAGAGCGCGTAGCGCAGAGCGCGTAGCGCGTCCCCCATCGCTCCGCAAAGAAAAGCCGGATGACCTTCGTCATCCGGCGTTCTCCCTCCCCATCCCGCCAAGCACGCTATCCCCCGCGCGTTGCGCGCGGTTATGGGTCAAGGGCTTTAGCCCTTGATGCGGCAAAGGATACGTAGCGTGCGCAGGGGCGTTGGAGATAGTAGGCAGGGGTGCGCTCGCTCGGCTCGCTTTTGGCAAGCTCGCCGTTGAGCGCAAGGAGCTCGCGGCAGTTCGTGGTGCCAAATTCCGAAGTGAATTCGGCAACGAGCGATTGTACGCGGGCGTAAAGACGTTTCTTGGCGGCAGGATCGTCGGGCGTATCGTAGCCCTCTAAGCCGCTGAGCACCATGCACATGCCGCTAACGGCGCCGCAGGTACCGCGCAGACAGCCCATACCGCCGCCAAAGCCGCTGGAAAGCTTGAGAAGCACGGATTCCGAAAGCCCAAGCTCAGGGGCAAAGGCCGCAACCACGGATTGCGAACAGTTGTAGCCGGATAGGAATAGCTCGCGCGCTCGCGCGGCCTTCTCTTGTGCAAGATCGCACTCCATATGGTTCACCCGCGCGCCTTGGGCGCAAGGTCGCAAATCGCATCAGCGATGGCATCCAGCCAAGTGCCGTTGAAAAGCTCAATCATGCCCTTGTCTACGCCGCCAGCCAGCTTGGGGTCAATGGGCAAAGCGGCGGTGAGGGGAATGCTGTAGCGCGAAGCGATTTCGTCGCGGTGGCTTTGACCAAAAAGCTCCACCTTGAGGCCGCAATCCGGGCATTGCACATAGCTCATGTTCTCCACCAAGCCAAGCACGGGAATGTTGAGCATGCCAGCCATCTTGATGGCCTTTTCCACAATCATGCCCACAAGCTCCTGCGGGGTGGAAACCAGCACGACGCCGTCCACCGGAATGCTCTGAAACACGGTGAGCATGACATCGCCCGTTCCGGGGGGCATATCGATGAAGATGATATCCTTCTCGCCCCAAATGACATCCGTCCAGAACTGGCCAACAGCACCGGCGATTACGGGACCGCGCCATACAACGGGATCGCTGTCGTTTTCAAGGAGTAGGTTCAGGCTCATGATATCGATGCCGGTTTTGGTTTTAACGGGATAAATGCCGGTATCGGTTCCCATGGCCTTTTCCTTGAGGCCAAAGGCGCGAGGCATGGAGGGGCCGGTGATATCGGCATCCAAAATGCCAACCTTCAGCCCCTGACGCTGTGCAAGCACAGCAAGCATCGCGGTGACGAGGCTCTTGCCGACGCCGCCCTTGCCGCTGCATACCCCGATCACCTTTTTGATGTGGCTTAACTCGTGCGGCGCTTTGAGAAGGCTTTGCGGCTGCTCACGCTCGCCGCAGCTCTGCTCGCAAGTGGAGCAATCGTGTGTACATTCGCTCATGTTCATAGTCCTTTCATGGCAGTTGTTTTGGGAGGATCAGGCTGAATGCATAGCTCGCACGCCATGCGCACCGCCTCGTGGATCAGCGCGTCCAGCGGCTGGGGGCCAACGCCCGCGATAAGCAGCCCGCACCGCTCAAGCGGCACAAGAATCTTTTGCGCTTCGCTAAGGCTGATGGCGGCAGCAATCGCGGGGGAGATTTCGCCAAGCATGGCGTTGGCATGCAATAAACCAGTCACGCCCAGGATGAGATCCGCCTGCCGGCATTGATAACGGATGGCGCTTTCCCCCGAAGCTCCTGCGTCCGCGCCCGCACGCAGCATGGCGGTGGTCGCCTGCGCGTTGGTGCCAAGCGCCAGAATCGGCTGCTCAGGCATAGCCTGCTTCAACGCCGCAACAAGGCTCCGGCCAACGCCGCCACCCTGCCCGTCGATCACCAGCAGCTTCCTCATTGGATCAACATCCTTTCCAAGTTATGAGAAAATCTTTTTACCCTTCATTCTCCCATGGCTGGCTTTGCACAACAAGATCCGCCCCGCCCTTGATATCATACGCCTGAAAGTAGTTTTTTTCAAGGGGAATCCACTCGCTTTGAAAGCGGGCAAGCTTTTCCGGGCTTCGCAAAGCCAAGCGCCGAAGCTGCTCGCCCCCTTCGGCGCAGAGGAATACGCGGATGGCATCGAGCTTTGCATACGCCTGCGCAAAGAAGGGGTGGTGGCTGTAGCTGCCTTCAATCACGGTGAGACGCGCGGCAGAGTGGCGCACAGCCTCGTAGCCGCCAGTGGCGCAAGCGTAGCGCTGAAAGCTAAAATCGCCGCCACGAAGAAGGCCGGATAGCACTTCGTCCGCAAAGCGCTCGTAGTGGATATTTCCACCCGGTTCATGAAGCCGCTGCTCCGTGCGTAGGGAAAAGGGAAGAAAAAAATCGTCCGTACACAGCGGCTGCGTCCGCCAAAGCGCGGCAAGTAGGTTGGCAAGCGTCGTCTTGCCAGAGCCGCAATCGCCATCCAGCACAACCAGCGCAAATTCATGGGTGCGCAGACGCTCATTCACCGCAGAGAGCACGGGCAGGAGCACGGCATAATCGCTGAGCACCACACGATAGGCGGGCGCGTAGGCGGCACGGTAACGCGCACTGTGGCTAACGGGCGGATAGCCTTGGGCGCGGTATGCGCAAAGGTAGTCCTCCAGCGCCTCGGGCGGGAAGGGCGTGGCCTCCTCGCGTGAGAGCACGCGTAGAGCATCAAGAGCATGCTCAAAATGTAGCACATCGCCATGTACAAAATCAGCGGTCACGCGCATCATGCGGGCGATCTGCTCCGGCAAAAGCGCGCGTACCTGCGGCGCGGCGAGGTTCAGGCGGCATAGCCTGCCGCCAATGGGCACGGCGGCTGGCACGTCCGCGCAGAGGGCGGTAGCGTCCAGCTCGGCTCGCACACGCGCGGCGCAATCCGTTTCGTCAGATAAAAGATGGCCGCAGCCAAACTCGCTTTGATAAACGAGCTTGACTGCGTCCACAGGCTCCATTCGCGGAGCCTCGGCCAGTCTCTTTTTCAAAAGTGCCGCGTTCATTTGTTTTCCTTCTTTAATCAAGCGTTAGTTGGCCTTTGCGTGGGAAACCCGCGCAGCCTCGGGCTGGATGGGGAGGAGCTTGGCGCGCTCCAATGCAAATACGATCAGCGGTACGAGAACCACCTGTAGGAGCATGCCCGGCCATGCGTTCACAAAGCCGCCGACCCAGAAGGCAGCAAGGGCAAAGGTCTTTTGGGTAAACATGGCGTAAATCGGAATGCTCACAAGCCCCCAGAGCACGCGACCAGCAAGCATCGCGCCAATCAGCGAAGCGTATACATTCGCAGGTCTCTTGGCAAGCTTTTGGTACAATAGGCCGGAAACCGCGCCGTAGGCCGCCATTTCAAACGCCATCGCAAGCGCGGTGGGAATGATGGGCGGCATGCCAAAGAGTAAGCTTCGCGTGAGCGGTAGCACAAAACCCACCAGCAGACCCCACTGCCAACCGCACACAAAGCCGCAGATGAGCACCGGCAGGTGCAGTGGCAGCAGCATGCTGCCAATTTCCGGGATCTGACCGGTTAAAAAGGGCAGCACGTAGCCAATGGCAAGAAATAGCGCCGCCAACACAAGGCGCATGATTTGAGATTTTTTCATGGGGAAAATCATCCTTTCAAATGGTTGTCAAGAGGGCCGCCCTGCCCCTTCTTCGGAAGGAGCGCGATGCCTTCATGACATCCATTTGGAAAGGGGGCTGTGCTAAAAAGGATAGCATATCGGCGGCAGTTTGTAAATGGGGTACGCAAAGGATGCGCGCCTCCCGCTCCGCACGTTAAACCCGCCGCTGTTCAAGGCAATGCCTGGCGCACTGCATCAGGCGATTATTCCGCCTTGTGAATCGCGGCAAAATCCACAATGCTCTGTGCCAGCGCATCCGTATCGCGGCCATCGGTGCAGAGCATCAGGTCGTAATTGCTGCGCATGCCCCAGTTGCCATCGGCAAAGAAATTGTAATAGCTCTTGCGCTGCTTATCCACCGTGCGCACAAGCTCCTTCGCCTTATCATAGGGCAGGTTTTCCACGCGCATGATGCGCTGAATGCGCGCCTCCATGGAAGCATAAATAAACACATGCGTCACGCCCTTGAGCTCGCGCAGCACATAGTCCGCGCACCGCCCCACAATAACGCAAGAGCCCTCCGCCGCAAGCTTGGTGATGGCATCGAACTGCGCCAGAAACACGCGCTGATTCAAAGGCATTTGCAGCCCCAGCGGCGTGCCGCTCAGGTGTACGCCCGCACCCACGCTGCCGGTGAGCATGCTGCCAACGGCAGCTTTTTCGTCATTGCGCTCAAAAAGCTCCGCGCAAAGGCCGCTGTCCGCAGCGGCACGGGTGAGGATTTCCTTGTTATAGAAGGGCAGATTTAGCTTGCGCGCCACCAGCTCGCCGATTTCACGCCCACCACTGCCATATTCCCGTCCAATGGTAATAATCGTATGCGCCGCATTCATGAAAGACACCTCCAGCGGGATCACTCCCCGCTTTTATTCTTAATTATACATCACACGCCGTTAAAGTTCAACGGAAAAAAACGGATTCATACGCGCCCACAGGCACAGCGGTCATTGCGCGCCATTTACGTTTTCGAGAAAGTCGTTTTTGAGCACGTCCTCACCAACGCTGGTATAGTACAGGCCGAATTTGCGGTTGTCATACGGCCCGTCATCGCGCACCACATATTCGGTATCCTGCTGAGAAAGGTGTAGCCGAAAACCCGCCTGCGCCATGTCAAACGCTGTTTTGCCATCAAACGCGCTCAGCGGCACGCGCCAGTCCATGGTGATCTGGTTTTTGTCGTAGAGATGCAGGTAAAGCTTAGAAACCTGCCAAGTGCCATAGAGCGCCTCGCTCTTGGGGTATTTCTTGGGGTTTGCCGCGTCCGTAATGCAGCGCTTGCTGGCATCTGCCGCCGCGCGGTGCGCGCCATGGCCATATTCGCCCTTCACATCGTGCGTCACAATGACATCCGGCCGACACTGGCGTATAGCGCCCACCACCAAGTTATCCAGCTTGTTTTTAGACCATTTTCGATACATCACCTTGAGGCTCATGGCAAAGTTGTCGCGCATGACGCCATAAATCGGGTAGTTTTTTGCTCCGCAGAGCCAGAGACCGTCCAAAAGCTCCAGCCGACGCTCCACGGAGGAGGGCACAAGATAGAGCACCTCCACGGATTTGCCCAGCTCGCCTGCGTAATAGGGAATCGTACCGCCCATAAAGAGCAGCTCGTCATCCGGATGGGCGGCGATGACCAGCAGGTCGCATTTGCTCGGCACAGGGTTCCAGCGCTGCACATCCGGCGGCGGGTCGCCCGCACCGTACACGCGTAGCTCCGACATGCGTAGGTTGCTCTTTTCGCCTTCCGCTGGGCAGATGCGCACGCTTGCGGCATCCCCGGGCACGGGCAGGTATTCTGCCAAAAAGCCGGTTTCGCTCTGCGCCACGTCCTCCCAGCGATCGCCGCGCTTTACGGTGACGCGCCATTTGGGCGCCTCGTTGTACCACTTCACATAGACCCCGCCGATGGTCTGCCCCTTGGGTGCGTGAATCTCCACATATGCCTTGAGCGAAGCGTTTGCGCGCCAGGAAGTGGTATATTTGCCGTCCCGCAGGTTTTTAAGCTTTCCAGCGTTTGCGGAAGCTTTGAATTTGCAGCTTGGGGTGAAATCCTCCGCCGTTTGCGCCAACGCAAAAATCGGAAGAGCAGCCAGCAGCAACGTCACAAGCAGCACGACAAGGTGTTTTTTCATGAACGCAGATCCTTCCTTTTGTAGAGCTTTTTTTTATTATACGTGGACGCGCGGCGAAATGCAATGTTCCGTATGGCGACTATTCAGCCCTCGTTCAAAGCATGTCTCCTGCTATTTTCGCCCCTTTTTTTTCGCTATTTTGCAGGGCAACCACGCTTTGGAAAAACAAAAAACCATAGCCCTATCAAAAGAAAGGCATTTCCCTTTCATTATGAATTGACATTCCCCATGGGCGCTGGTAAAATAGGCGCAATCTTAATATTGAAAGGGTGGAAGTAGATGTTTGACGAGAACATTCGCACAGGGCTGACGTTTGATGATGTGCTGCTGGTACCTCGCGCAAGCAGTGTGCTGCCGCGTGATGTGGATACCGCTACCATGCTTACCCCTACCATCAAGCTGAATGTGCCGCTCCTGTCCGCGGCCATGGATACCGTAACGGACGCGCGGCTGGCCATCGCCATGGCACGTGAGGGCGGCTTGGGCATCATCCACAAGAATATGACCATTGAGGCGCAGGCCGCGCAGGTGGACAAGGTCAAGCGCAGCGAGCATGGCGTGATTACCGATCCCTTCTTTCTTTCACCCGACCACCTTGTGCGCGACGCGGAGGCGCTCATGGCACGCTACCGCATCAGCGGCGTGCCCATTACGCGCGGCAAAACGCTGGTGGGCATCCTCACCAACCGCGACCTGCGCTTTGAAACCGATGACAGCCGCCGCATTGAGGAGGTCATGACCACCAAAAACCTCATTACCGCGCCGGTTGGCACCACGCTTGAGGATGCGAAAAAGCTGCTTGCCGCGCACCGCATTGAAAAGCTTCCCATTGTCAACGACGCGTACGAGCTTTGCGGGCTGATTACCATCAAGGATATCGAAAAAACCACCAAATATCCCAACTCCGCTAAGGACAGCAACGGTCGCCTGCTCTGCGGCGCGGCTGTCGGCGTAACCAAGGATACCATGCTTCGCGTGGAGGCGCTCATCAACGCCAAGGTAGACGTTGTTTCCATTGATACGGCACACGGGCACAACATCGGCGTCCTTCGCATGGTGCGTGAAATCCGCGCCGCATACCCCTCGCTTGTGCTGATCGCTGGCAACGTCGCCACCGCCGCCGCCACGCACGACCTCATTGAGGCGGGCGCGAGCTGCGTAAAGGTGGGCATAGGGCCGGGCAGCATCTGCACCACGCGCGTGGTGGCGGGCATCGGCGTGCCCCAGCTCACCGCCGTGGCGGATTGCGCCGCCGAAGCGGACAAATATGGCGTCAGCATCATTGCGGACGGCGGCATCAAATATTCGGGCGATATTCCCAAAGCCATTGCGGCGGGTGCGCGCGCCGTGATGCTGGGCAGCCTGTTCGCGGGCGTGGACGAAAGCCCCGGAGAGATGGAAATCTACCAAGGGCGCAGCTTCAAGGTCTACCGCGGCATGGGCAGCCTTGGCGCCATGGCGCAGGCGCAAGGCTCCAGCGACCGCTATTTTCAAGAGGCGGATAAGAAGCTTGTGCCTGAGGGCGTAGAAGGGCGCGTACCCTACAAGGGGGCGCTGTCCGATACGGTATACCAGCTGGTGGGCGGTCTGCGCAGCAGCATGGGCTACTGCGGCACCCCAAGCATTGAAGCCTTGCGCAAGGATGGCGAGTTTATCCGCATCACCGGCGCGGGTTTGCAGGAAAGCCACCCGCACGATATTTCCATCACCAAGGAAAGCCCCAATTATTCCAGAATGGACTAATGTCCGCAGGGGCACGGCGCGTTTGTGCTCCCCAGCACAAGCGCGCTGAGTTCCTCCGGCATACGGATCAGCACGGTTGCCCCGGCGCGGCGAAGCTCGTGCTCCGCGCGGAAGCCCCAGAGCACGGCGGCGCAATCAATGCCCGCGTTTTGCGCGGTCTGCACGTCCACATCGCTATCCCCCACGTAGAGGGTTCGCTTCGGGTCGCAGCCCCATGCTTCCATCACGCGGAGCACCATATCCGGGTGCGGCTTTCGGCGCACACCCGCCTGCTCGCCAACGGCGAAGCTCACCAAGCCATCAAAATACTCTTCGGCCAGCGCGCGCACGTTGGGAGCGTTCTTGTTTGAGACGATCGCCAGCCGCACACCGCTGGCCTTTAGCGTGCGCAAAAGCGCCACCACACCCGGATAGGGGGCGGTGGTATCATTATGATGCTGGGCATAATAGGCGGTGAACGCCTGAAGCGCCTCCTCGTAAACGGCTTCATCACCGTCCGCCTCGGGCGGCAAGGCGCGGCGAAGCAAGCGGCCAATGCCGTTGCCCACAAAATAACGAACCTCCTCCGGCGTGTGCTCAGGATAGCCATTCTCGCGCATGGCGTGGTTGGTGGCGGCGGTCAAATCCTCCAAGGTATCCAGCAGCGTTCCGTCCAGATCAAAGATGACGGCATCATAGCGCTTCATCATACGCTCCCCCTTTCCTTGTTGAAACAAGGGCATGATAGCACCAGCGGACGAGTTATGCAAGGGGAAGGCAAGCGGCGCAGGTGCATTTCACCGCGCCGCTTATGTGTGGACAGCCCTTTACTGTAGCTGCTTTCCAGTTTCCGCGTGAAGGAAGCTGTTCAAAGCTCGCCATGCTGGAATCGCCATTGCGGCGTTCCCATCGTATTGCAGGTAATAACAGCGCTCGGGCTTTTCCACCGTTATGCCCAGCTCCGCAAATGCGGCAACAGCCTGCGCTTCCTCCATCGGTGTGATTTCATCGCCCGTAGCCTCGTAGCGGCACCAAGCGCCATTTAGGCGGAGAAGCCCTTGTTCATCCAGCGTGACCTCCACACGGTTGGTTTGAGGTCTGCGCTGGATGGGCGAACCCACGCTCGCCATATTGTCATCCGCGGGCTGAATGCTGCATGACCAGTACGCTGCCCGCCCATTCAGCCGCTGTAAAAACGCAAGCTGGTACTCATCCCGATAGCCGGGCACGCGCCCATAAGCGGTAACGGCTTGCAGCGCGTATTCGCCAAGGTCAAGCGTTTCCAGCATTGCAGCCGCCTGCGTCTGTGCCGCCTCCCGGGTCAGCGCACATTCCGCGATGCCCGTTGGCCATACGTTTTCGGAGCCGATGTACTCGCTTGGGCCACTCTCCATGGCGCTTCCACATAGGCTAAAGGCTGTTTGTATCGCCCCAACGGTATACCCACAAAAGGACGGGCCGGAGGTATCCAGCGTGAAAAAAGCTTCTCCATCATCCCGCATTTCCCTTGCCGCTTGACTGGCACGCGCACCAAAGGCGAGCTGCAGCAAGGCGTTTTCATCAATCTTTGCAGGCAAAACGGAATAGGCCGTATCGGCCAGCGCGCCCGTACACAGCAGGCAGAACGCCAGCGTAACCATCAACAGTCTTTTCATGTTCTTTCCTCCTCAGTTGTTTTCGGCGCTTTGCTCGGGTGTTGTCGGTATTTGACGGTACACGCAATCAAGCATCCGCTCCGTTTGAAATGGAATGCGCAGATCGTAGGCGCTCCCATCTGCCATCGTCACGAGAATGACCGCGCAGTAGCCGCCATATTGCAGCCCCTCTTCGCCAAAGGACTCGACAGAGGTGATTGCCATGCCATCGGTTCGCATGGCGCTTACCGCCTCGCGACCAATGGCAAGCCATTTTTCATCAAACGGATCGCAGCGCAGGTCGCTGTACAGCAACGCATCGTACTGTATGGGGGAAAGATCAGCCTCATAGATCAAGCCCGTTTTCACATCCAGCAAGAGGCGGTACGCAAGCGCGTCCGCACCGCTAGCGGCGGATGCAAAGCAGACCTGATACACCTCACGGTCGTCATTGAAAACGCTAAAATCGCTTGCCTTTGCCATTTCCTCACTAGCGAGCTTCAGCGCGGGCGGCGCGTCAAAGAGCGCATGAAGCTGCTCGCGGGCTTGACGCTCATATTCGCCATACGCCAACGGAGCGGGAACGTTATCGCCAACATCGTTTTGCACAAGGCGCAAGAGCTCCTCATCGGTCATACGGCGGCAGGGGTACAGGCGGTAGCCGGGCAAGCCGCTATAGGCGGCCTCTCGAAGGCCGATCTCGCCAATGCCATCATCGCCCGGTATGGCGGTGAAGGGCTGCACCGGGCGCAAATTCTGCCGCTTGTACAGGTTCGTCAACGTATCCCTTCGCTCCCGTTCATCCCCCGCGCAGGCGCGGTTGCCTTCAAGCCCGCCGCCGCGCATGCAGTTGCGCCAGCTTAAACCATCCGCATCAAACCGCAGGCCTAGCTGCGCGTAGGCATCAATGATTTCCAGCAGCTCCTCATCCGTCAAATCGCAGCCCGGTATGCTTGGCAGCAGCACATAAACGCTTTCACCCTGATACTCCTCTGGGTTGAGCGCATAGACGCCAACCACCACATCCGTTTCCTTGTTGAGCACGTTTTGCGCAGGGCGCTCCCCCGCATCGTACCGGGCTTGTATTTCAGGCACGCGTGCCTTTTCCGCGCTCCGAAGCGAGGGGTACTGGCTCGACGCGTCATCGGCGCTGATCTCCGCGTAGTACCCCTCCAAATCAACGGCGTATTCGTTGATTTCTACGCGCACCGTTACCATGGGCGCAAGCGTGGGCAAAAGGACAATCTCGTTCTCGGCGATAGCCGCCATCGGCAAAGCAAGCAACGTAAGCAGCCAAAGGATGGGCTTACAATTCATGTTTCATCCACCTCCTGAGGATAGGATACATCCAACCGTGTAACGAAGTCCACAACAGGTTGTAACAAGGTGGTAACAGACGGGGAGGAACGCCCGCACGCCGCTCTACTTCTGCCGTTGCGCTCGTGCAACGGCTTGTGTATAATAGTGCGAGACCGTTTCAGACGCAGGCTCAACGAGCCGTAGCAAATGAAAGCAACCCACAAAAGGAGGAAATAGCCATATGAAAAAAATTCGCTGGGCCTTAATCGGGTACGGGGGTATGGGCGGCTGGCATGTAGGGAAAGTGCAAACCATGCAGGAATTCGAAATCGCGGGCATATGGGATATTGACAGTGCCAGGCAGGAGGCCGCTAAGAAAGCCGGTCTGCACGCATACGAAAGCATGGATGCATTGCTGAATGATCCCAGCGTGCAGCTGGTAACCATCGCCATTCCCAACGATCAGCACAGGCCTGTTGCCTGCGCATGCATGCGCGCGGGCAAGAACGTCATCTGCGAAAAGCCTGTCGCGCTATCCAGCGCCGAGGTGCAGGAGATGATCGACGTTTCCCGTCAAACCGGCATGCTATTTACGGTTCATCAAAACCGGCGGTGGGATGAGGATTACCTGATTGTACAGCAGCTTTTACAGGAAAAGCGGCTGGGTTCGGTTTTCCGCATCGAATCCCGGGTACATGGTTCGCGCGGCATCCCCGGAGACTGGCGCAACACCAAACGGCAAGGCGGCGGCATGATTTTGGATTGGGGCGTTCATTTGCTGGATCAGATACTACAGCTGACGCAAGAGCCAATTGTGGCGGTTCACTGTGAGATTCAGCATGTAACCAATGACGAGGTGGACGACGGCTTCCTTTGCCAGCTGACCTTTGCAAGCGGCCTCGTAGCGCATGTGGAAGTGGGCACAAGCCACTTTATCGCCTTGCCGCGCTGGTGCGTATGGGGTGAAAACGGTTCTGCGCAGGTTGACAACTTTCATTGCGATGGAAAGCTCGTTATGGTTTCCGATTGGGAAAAGCGCGACGCCGTGCCTGTGGTAACGGCAGCCGGCTTGACCAAGACGATGGCTCCGCGTTCGGAGGAAACCATCCAGACCTATCCCCTACCCAAGGTAAGCTCCGACGTGCGAGACTTTTACCGCAACGTTGGGGAGGCGCTGGAAGGCAACGCAAAGCAGTTGGTAACGCACAAGCAGATTCTGCGCTGCATGCGGCTGATGGAAGCGCTATTGCTCTCCGCAGAAGAAAACGTTGTTGTGCATACGCGCCTATGACCTTTTATGCAGGGATTTTAAACGAGCAGGAGGCTAGGGCTTAATGCCCTAGCCGACCTTGCGCACTGCCGCACGCACCGTTGGGTACACGGCGGTTTGAGCCCTTCCCGCTTTAACGGACACCAACCCGTTCGTTTTCAGCGCCCAAAGCGCACTGAATCGGCAAATATCTTCTGGATACTCTGCTATTCATACCCACTTAATATAACGCGTGAGAAAGTCGCTCCACGGCCGCTGGGCCGACCTCCAAAGCCTGAGGTTGAGACTTCGTCGGCGATGTGGAGTAGCAAAAAGAACAGACCG
>JAVVVJ010000024.1:0-34240 GCA_036652695.1 Clostridia bacterium
CATGGGGCGATTGAAAACCAGCCATCCTTCGCAAGCTTTTCCTGCAATGGTTAAAGGCTGAAACAACCGTCAAGGCTAGCGTGCGAGCAAAGCGCCTTCGTCGTGGGTATGATTAATCTACGCCGGGGAGTCGCGTCACCGGATTTTCGTAAGGCGATGGCTCTGCCTAAACGGTTGACTTTGTTTACAAATTGGGAGATTTCAAGTATAATAACCCTACCGCGCGACAGCGATAAAAAAAGGGGGACAGCGTTTTGCGTTTAGATAAATTTTTGAAGGTATCCCGCATCATCAAGCGGCGCACCGTCGCCAATGACGCATGCTCCGGCGGGCGCGTCAGCCTCAACGGCAAAACCGCCAAGCCCGGAGCGGAGGTCAAGGAAGGCGATCTGCTGGAGATCCGCTTTGGTAGCCGCGTGGGTCGGTACCGCATTGTAAGCGTGCGGGAAGTTGTGCGCAAGGAAAGTGCGCAGGACATGTACGAGGTTTTGGAGGAGGACGCACAGACCAAGGCAGAGCGAGGCGAGGAATGATGACGAGCTATGTGGTGGTGCTAGGCGGCGGCAGCGGGGAGAGAATGGGCACCGGTGTGAACAAGGTGTTTTTGCCCCTGCGCGGCGTTCCTGCCATCGTGCGTGCGCTTGCGCCGTTTTCGGCGCTTTGTGCGGGCGCGGTGGTGGTCGCAAGGCCGGAGGAGCGCGCGCAAATGCAGACGCTCCTCACGCGCTATGGGTTTTCCAGCTTTGTGCGCACGGTTGTGGATGGCGGCGCAACGCGGCAGGCGTCAGTGGCGCACGGCCTTGCGGCGCTCCCGCCGGATGCGGAGGCTGTGTTGGTTCACGATGGCGCACGGGTGCTCGTTACGGAGACGGTGATTTCGGCGGTGCTTGCATCCGTTGAGCGGCGCGGTTCGGGCGTGGCCTGCGTGCCGGTGACCGATACCATCAAGCGTGCGACGCAGGATGGCTTGGTGCTTGAAACGCCGAAGCGAGAGGAGCTTTATGCCATGCAGACCCCGCAGGGCTTTGCGTTAAAGCTGCTGCTGGAGGCGCATGCCAAGGCGGCTGCGGATGGCTATCTGGCAACGGACGATGCGGCGTTGCTGGAATACGCGGGCATGCCGGTGTACCTTACGCCGGGCGACCGTGAAAATTTGAAGCTGACCACGCCCATGGATATCGTGCTTGCGGAGGCGATTCTCGCCGCGCGCGTGGAGCGGGAGGCGGTGCTATGATGCGCATCGGGCATGGCATGGATGTTCATCGGCTGGTGGAGGGGCGCAGGCTCGTGCTGTGCGGCGTGGAGGTGCCTCATTCGCTGGGGCTGCTGGGTCACAGCGATGCGGACGTTGCGGTGCATGCGCTGATGGACGCGCTCTTGGGCGCTCTGGCGCTGGGGGATATCGGCAAGCTCTTCCCCGATACGGATGAGCGCTACCGGGGCGCGGATTCCATAGCGCTGCTCCGCACGGTGATGGACATGCTGGCGGCGCATGGCTATGCGGTTTGCAACGCGGATGTGACCATTGTTGCGCAAAGGCCGAAGCTGCGCCCCTATATTGACGAAATGCGCGCGCGCCTTGCGGATGCAATGAACGTGGAGCTGGGGCAGGTGAGCGTGAAGGCCACCACTACCGAACAGCTGGGCTACGAGGGCGAGGAGAGAGGCATGAGCGCGCAAGCGGTATGCCTGCTGACCACCCGCTGACCGATCAACCAAAGAGGATGAAGCCGCCATGCGTCGTTTTTTGCCCGCGCCGCCGGAGCGTAATAGCGTGCTTATGACGCTGGGTGCGGCTTTTTTTGTGGGTTGTAGGTTGGCGGCGTACCTGAGCGACGGGGCGTGGCAATGGGTGCTGTGCGCGCTTGGCGTGGCGCTGATTCCGTTGCTTCGCCGCGCGGGCATGCGGAGCACGGCGGCGCTGTTCCTGATTGCCTTATCGCTGGGCATTTTGCGCACGCAGGCGTGCTTGTATCCCGTACAGCCGTTGGCGGGCAAGTATGAGCTGACCGGGTATGTATATGGTGAACCACGGTCGCGCGCGGACGGTCGCCTGAATTTCACGCTGACAAGGGTGACGCTCAATGGAAAGGCTCAGCCGGGTCGCGCTTACTGCACCGCGTATGAGCATGGGCAAGCGCTGCCGACGCTGTTTGACGGGGCAGCATTGCGCTTTGCAGGGCGCGTCTACCTGCCGGAGGGCAAGAGCGGCATGCATCGCTTTGACTTTCGGCAATGGATGCTGCAAAACGGCATGAGCTATGGCGTCGTTATTTCAAAGGGGATAGAGGTCTGTGGCACGCCTGAAACCGCCCCATGGATGGATGTCGCGTCGCGCATGCGAGCCATTTTTCGCAACGCGCTTCGCCGCGTGATGGGGGAGGAGGCACGCGTCGCTACTGCGCTGCTTCTGAGCGATCGCGAGGGCATAGCCGAGGAGGAGACCAAAGCCTTTCAGACCCTCGGCATCGCGCATGTGATGGCGGTTTCGGGGCTGCATGTGGGTTTGCTTGGCGGTGTGTTGCTTGCGCTGCTGGATGCGCTTTCGGTGCGGCGCAAGCGCCAGCTGCCCATTGTGGCGCTGTTTTTGGCGGGATATTGTGCGCTGACAGGCTTTTCGGCTGCTTCCATGCGCGCGGCGGTCATGATGCTGGGCGTACTGGGTGCGCGGCTGCTGACGCGCGCACCGGATGCTTTGACCTCCCTTGCCACGGCGGCGCTTGTGGTGCTGCTGGTAACCCCCTTGCAGGCGTATTCCGCGGGGTTTGTGCTCTCGTTTTCGGCGGTGCTTGGCATTGTTTTGTTAAACCCCGTGTTCCTTGGGCTTTGCAACCGCTGGCTTCCGCGCTGGCGCGGGAATATCTATGCGCGACGCTCGCCCGCGCGGCGCATGCTGGATTGGTTGAGCCGCCATTTTGGCACGCCGAGGCAGCTGCTCTGCCTTTCGCTTTCCGCTCAGCTTGGCGTGCTGCTGCCCACGGCGATCTATTTCCATCAGCTGCCGCTGTACGGCGTGCTGGTGAACCTGCTGGTGATTCCCTATATGGGCGTGCTGGTTCCCGCCTGTGCGCTCGCGCTGCTTTGCTCGCCTATCCCGCTGCTTGGCATGGGGGTGGGCGCTGTTGCCGCCGCGCTGGTGCGTCTGCTTTTGTGGGCGGTAGAGCTGCTTTCCGCTTTGCCGGGCGCGTCCGTGCGTGTGGCGGCTGCGCCGATGATGATCGTGGCTGGCGGCGCGGCGGTTGCGTTGATCTGTTCCCGGCGCATGCGCGGCGGCATGGGCAGAAAAGCGCTTGCGGCCTTGCTGGTGGGGGTGCTCGCGGTGGCGGGTACGTATGTCGCGCGCCCGGCGGAGCTACGCTATGTGCAGCTTTCCGTGGGGCGGGGGGACGCATCGCTCCTGTTGGACGGTGATCAGACCATCGTCGTGGATGTGGGCAGCGATGGCTTGGCGGTATTGGATTACCTGCTGGCGGAAGGGCGCGATATTGATGCGCTGTACCTGACGCATCTCCACCTTGACCATGTCGGCGGGGTACGGGCACTGCTGGATGGCGGCATACGCATTCGGCAGGCGTACCTGCCTGTGAACGCGCGGGAACAGCAGCTGGAGTCGGACTCGCTCGCTGTGGTGAGCGAACTGTGCGCGGCGGGCGTGCCGGTTGCGGAGCTTGGCGCGGGAGATGAGCGGCGCTATGGCACGGCGGGGATACGCGTGCTGTGGCCTATGCGCGAAACGGTGCGCAGGCGGCAGGACGCGAACGACCTGCCTTTGGTGCTGGCTATCGATTTTGGCGGCTATGTGATCCTCAGCACGAGCGATATCACCGGGCATTACGAGGCCTATGCCGCCGAGCCTTGCGACTTGCTCAAGGTGGCGCATCACGGAAGCGGCGATAGCTCAAGCGATGCGTTTCTCAGCTTTGTACGGCCGCGCGTGGCGCTGGTGAGCTGCTCCTCCACAAACAAACGCCTGCCCAGCCCGGATACGCTTGCACGGCTTGGGGCGCACGGCGTGCTCGTCTGCCGCACGGATCAGTGCGGCGATATTACCATGACCATCAAGGGCGGGCAGCTATGCGTGACGCCCTATAAAGCGAGGATAAGCAATTGAACCATACCGCATTTTTTGAGGTGGTAAAGACCGCGCAGATCGCGGACGCCTATCTTTTTGAGGGCGCGGAGGAATACATCAAGCAGCAGGCGCTGGCGCAGCTATGCGCAAAGCTCTTGCCCGCCGGGCTTGAGGAAATGAACTGCACCGAGCTGTCCGACCCGGACGCCGATGCGCTGATCGCCGCCGCCGAGACCTTGCCCTTCATGGGTGAAAAGCGCGTGGTGGTGGTGCGGGAGTGCGCGCTGCTGGTGAACGAGAGCAAGGCGGAGAGCGAGAGCAAGGCGGACGCTCTATGCGAATATATAACCCATATTTCGCCCTCCACCTGCTTGGTTTTTTATGTAAAGGGCAAGGCGGACGGGCGCAAGAAGCTCTATAGCTTGCTTAAAAAGAAGAACGCCATTGTGGATTTTTCACCTATGAGCGATGCGGAATGCGCGGATTGGGCGCGCCGCACCATGCGCCGCAATGGGAAGGCGCTGGACGCGAATACCGCCGCAAGGCTTGTGTTCACCGTGGGGCGAAGCGCGGCACTTTTGAAGCAGGAGATGGACAAGCTTGCAAGCTACCTTGAAGACCGCGAAGCCGTGACTGCCGAGGATATCGACGCGATTTGCACACGCTCCACGGAATGCACGGTGTTTCAGATGGTGGACGCGCAGGTGGCGGGCAAGAACGATGTGGCCTTTGGCCTGTTGCGCGATATGGTGCGTGCCGGAGAGAACCGCATGGTGATTTTGGCGATGCTTTTGAGGCAATACCGCATTTTGTACCATATGCGCGGCCTGTTGGACGAACGCGTGCCTCAGCAGTCGCTGGCTGGCGTGCTGGGCATTCCACCGTTTTCGGTGGGGCGCACGCAGCAGCAGGCGCGCCAATTCAGCCGGGAGCGCCTGCGCAGTGCGTATGACGCGCTGCTGCAGCTTGAGTTTGATATGAAGGGTGGCAAAATGGCGCAGGACGGTTGCGCGGAGGCTGCGCTGCTCATGCTGGAGGGAATCCTACGCGGTTAGGCAGCAGTGTACTGGCGCTGTTTTGCGCTTGCTCCAACCTGCGCTTTCGTGTATAATGAGCGCTAAAGTTCGCCCGCAAAGGGTCAACGAAGGAGGCGCACCCGTTATGTCCGATTCAGTGAAGCAAATCGCAATGCGTATTTTGGACCTTCGCGAAATCTCGGACTACACCGTCGAACAGATGTCCAAGGCATTACACGTGGGCGTAGACGATTATCGTCGATATGAGAGCGGCGAGGTCGATATGCCGATCAGCTTTTTGGTGAAGATTGGCGAGGTTTTTCATGTGGACATGACGGAGCTGCTCACTGGCGAAACCCCGCGCCTGAACATGGTTAGCGTTACACGCTCAGGCAGGGGACAGGAGATCAACCGGCGGGATCAGTATGTCTACAAAAACCTTGCGTACAATTTTGTTCATCGCAAGATTGAGCCGCTGTATGTAACGGTGGCGCCTGAGGTCAACAAGGATCTTGTGCCCAATAGCCACGATGGGCAGGAGTTCGATTATATCCTTTCCGGCACGATGCGCATCGTCATCGGCAAAAAGGATATTGTGCTTCACCCGGGCGATAGCGTCTATTACGATTCGACCGCGCCGCATGCGATGCAGGCGCTGGGCGAAGAACCGGTACATTTTCTTGCGATGGTGATCCCATAAGCATGCATCGGCGTTCAGGCCAGTCGCAGTTGAAGGAGTTTGTGAATATGCTTGCCGACCGATATATTCGTACCGATTTGACCTCCCAAGAGGATTTTGAACAGAATTTCGCGCTTCATGTGCCTGAGCATTTCCATTTCGCCTATGACGTTGTGGATGAATACGCGCGCCGCACACCGGAAAAACGCGCCCTTATTTGGTGTGATGTGAAGGGTGATGAGCGCACGTTTACCTTTGGGCAAATCAGCCGCCTGAGCGATCAGGCGGCGAATGTTTTTGCCGCGCACGGCCTCAAAAAGGGCGATCCCGTGGTGCTCATGCTCAAGCGCCGCTATCAGTTTTGGATTGCGGCGATGGCGCTTTTGAAGGTGGGCTGCGTGCTGATTCCCGCCACGGCGCAGCTTCAAAAGAAGGATATCGTCTACCGCGTACAGGCGTCGAGCGCCCGCGCGCTTATTTGCGTGGAGGAGCCGGAGGTGCTCGCCCACGTGCTGGCTTCCCAGCCGGAATGCGATACGCTGGATATGATGTTCACCTTGGGTGATGCGGAGGGCTTTTTCAACTTTGACGCGGAGCTTGCGCAAGCGCCGGAGCATTGGGAAAAACCGGCCGTGCTTCCTCAAAATGAGGATATCATGCTGATGTATTTTACCAGCGGTACCACCGGCATGCCCAAGATGGCCGCTCATAACTGGATCTATCCCATTGCACAGACCGTTACGGCCTATTACTGGCATAACCTGAGCGATAGCGATATCCACATTGCCGTGGCGGATACGGGCTGGGCAAAGGCGGGCTGGGGAAAGCTGTACGGCCAGTGGATTTGCGGCGCGACGCTTTTTGTATATGATTTTGACCGTTTTGTGGCGCAGGATATGCTGGAGATGCTTGCAAAGCACCATGTGACCAGCTTTTGCGCGCCGCCGACGGTGTACCGCTTTATGATCAAGGAGGACATGGACGAGTATGATCTGAGCGCTTTGCGCTGGGCCAATTGCGCGGGAGAGCCGCTCAACCCTGAGGTGTACGATCAATTTCTGCGCCAGACGGGCGTGAAGATTCATGAGGGCTTTGGGCAGAGCGAAACCACACCGCTGCTGATGACCTCCAAATGGATGGAGCCTAAAACCGGCAGCACCGGCAAGCCTTCGCCCGCTTATGATATTGCGCTGGTGGATGACAAGGGCAATGACGTTGAGGATGGCGTGGAGGGCGAGATCGTGATTCGCTTGGGTCACGGCCACCCCGCCGGGCTGTTCGTGGGCTATTATCGCAATCAGGAGCAGACGGACGCGGTTTTTTATGACGGCTGTTATCACACAGGGGATATGGCTTGGCGCGATGTGGATGGCTATTTTTACTTCATTGGTCGTGGGGACGATGTCATCAAGTCCAGCGGCTACCGCATTGGCCCGTTTGAGGTGGAAAGCGCGTTGCTAACGCACCCCGCCGTGCTTGAGTGCGCCGTGACGGCTGTGCCGCACCCTGATCGGGGGCAGGTGGTCAAGGCAACGGTGGTGCTTGTGCCCAATCGCGGCTATGAGCCTAGCGAGGCCCTTAAAAAAGAGCTGCAAAACCATGTAAAGCAGGTGACGGCTCCCTATAAATACCCGCGCATCGTTGAATTTGTGGAGGAACTGCCCAAGACCGTCAGCGGAAAGATTCAGCGAAAGCTGATCCGCAACCGGGATCGCTTGGATTGATGGGGAACGCTGGGGGCTGCGCGCGTATGGGCGAATGCCCTTGGAAATGCCAGCGTTGGAGAGAAGCCTATTTTGTATCGCAAGCGCCGGGCAACGAAGGTTGCCCGGCGCTTGCGCATCATGTGATTTTGACCCTTTGGCGGTGACGTTGGGTGGCGAGCTGCCAAACGCTCTCATTCATTTCTCGCTGGAAACTTCGTTTAGCTGCCGCACTTCCTCCGCGCTGAGGCAGAAGTTGAGCGCGATGGCATTGCTTTGGGCTTGACTTGGGTTTTTCATGCCCGCGATGACGATGCTTTGCGGCATGGTATCCAAAATCCAACGCACGGCTACGGCGGCGATTGGCACATCGTGGGCTTGGGCGATTGGGCGCATGGCTTCCACAATGCGCAGGTTGTGCGCTAGCTTCTCGCCGTAAAAGTTATCGTAGATGGCGCGGCTGCGGCGGTCGCTGGCGTCAAAATGCAGATCTGCGCCGTACTTTCCGGTGAGGATTCCCTGCCCGAGGCTGCCCCATGTGAGCGGAGAAATGGCAAGCTCGCTGGCGATGCGCCGCATGGCCGCCTCGTCGGCGCGATGGGCGAGGCTAAAATGGTTTTGGAAGGTCGATATCTCGTTGGCGTAGGGCAAAAAGGCCTCTGCCTGTTCGGGGGTTACGTTGCTTAGGCCAATGGCGCGGATATCGCCTTGACGCTTGTGCCGCAAGAGCGCCTCCATGACCTCCGCCGCCGGGGTGTGTCCGTCCAAATAGTGTATTTGGTAGAGGTCGATCACATCGGTGCGCAAGCGCTTGAGGCTTTCGCCAAGCGCGCGCTCAATGTAGGCGGGGCTGTTGTCGTAGAAGGTTTTTCCGTTTTCCACGCGCACGCCGAACTTGGTGGCGATCACAACCTGATCACGGCAGGCGTGCAGCGCCTCACCCATGTTGCTTTCGGAACGACCTAGGCCGTAGGTGTCCGCGGTGTCAAAAAAATTGAGCCCTAGCTCTACCGCGCGCCGGAGCGCGCCTTCGATTTCCTCATGATTGGTTGCGCCCCAGCCGTATTCCCCAGCGGGACAGCCGCCCACGCATAGGCGGGATACAGGCAGGGAAATGCCCTTTAACAAAATTGTATCCATCATGAACCTCTCTTTACACTGTACATGCTAGGGACGGCGAAGTCCCTTGGGGTAGTGATTTTTGAGCTGTCCGCCGCTCGCCTTGCCAAAGCCGAGTGCTAGCCCGCAGTAGGTGGGCAGCGCGTAGCCTGCAAGCGTGTCCGGTACGGGCAGCGTCTCGCCAGCTTGATAGGCGTGCGCACCGGCAACATCAAGCGGCACGGTGGGTAACGCATAGGGGAGTGCAAGCCCCATAGCCAACGCGTGATCGGGCGCGAAAACCTTGCCCTTCAGCGTGCCCAGCTGCAAGCCTGCGCGAAGCACGGTGAGGCTGTCAAGCGAAGGAAGCTCCGGCGCGCAAAGGAGCGTGTCGCCAAGCTGAGCGGTTGGCTTGGGCAGCCCGTTTGCAGGAAAGCTCGATGCAAAGGCGGCGTAGGCTGCAAGCAGCGGAAGCGTCGGCGCGTGCAAACGCTCAGCGGCGGGCAAAAAGGCGGTCTCGCCCTGCGGATTGCCGCGCTTGCGCAGGAACGCCATAAAATGCCCCTCCCCCTTGATTTGGTGCGGATAGAGGCGAAGCGTGCCGTTGGGCGCTTCCAACACCCGCCCATCGCCAATGGGCAGCGAGAAGGGGATGAGCGCCGCAGTTGGCTCTGTTGCAAGCAGATGCTCGATGACCTGCTCGTTTTCCTCGGCACTAAAGGTGCAGGTGCTGTACACCAAGCGTCCTCCAGCCTTGAGCATGCGCCATGCGCTGGCTAGAATGTGGCGCTGGCGAACGGCACAGCCAGCGGGCGATTGCTCGTTCCATTCGGCGCGTGCCTCTGGATGGCGGCGAAACATGCCCTCACCGCTGCAAGGCGCGTCCACGAGCACCGCGTCAAACGCCGCGAGCCAGCGAGCAGCTAGCTTTTCCGGTTCTGCGCTCACGACAAGCGCGTTGCACACGCCCATGCGCTCCACGTTGCGGCTTAAGACGCGGGCACGGCTGGGCACTGGCTCATTGCTCACGAGCAGCCCTCTGCCCGCCAGCGCGTCCGCGATTTGCGTGCTTTTTCCACCCGGCGCGGCGCAAAGATCCAGCACGCGCTCGCCCGGTTGAGGGCACAGCACCGCAACGGGAGCCATCGCGCTAGGCTCTTGCAGATAGTATGCGCCCGCTTCATGCAGGGGGCTTGCGCCCGCAAGGCTTTCCAACGCCAGATACCGCCCCGTTTGCGCACACCAAGGAATGGGGGAAAGCATGCCTTGCATGGCAACAGGCAGCTTGCGCGGGTTCAGGCGCAAGCCGCGTAGATAGGGCTGTTCCAATGCCGCAAAATAGGCGTCTGCATTCACGCCGAGCTGCTCACGGATGTGCTCCGCGTAGCGCGGCGGCAAGGGATAGCGTTCGCTCACGGCAGTTCCACCAGCCATTCTGGTTTCATCAGCGGCTGAAAGGAAAAATACAGCGCCTGAAGCTCGGGTGGCAAAGCCTCGCGCAGCGCCGCGCTGCCGCTGACCATGCCAATGGGCACGCCAAGCGCGCGAGAAACCTCCGTGAGCAAAGCCTGTGCCCGGATGAGATCCGCAGCGGTGCTTTGCTCCTGTAGGTTTGCGTTGTTTACCAGAAAATCGGGTTGAAGGCGGGCATGCTGGGCAATCAGACGGAACATTTCCTGAATATCTGCCGCCGTGCCTGAAAGCGGACGGTTGGGATTCACTACGTACAGCACGCGCATCTGATCCCTAATGGGCGCGATATAGGGCGCGTAGCGGCCAAGAGCGGTCGCGCCGGTATCGTCGCCGCCCACGTCGATTACGACCTGCGCAAAATCCTGCTCAAAAACGCCCTGTATCTGTGCGGGAAGGGCAGGGATATCCACCGTGGACATGGCAAAAGAGGGCATGAACACCTCAATGCCTTCCGCTCGCAGAAGCTCTGCCTGCTCCGCACTGCGAAAATAGGGGTTAACGATATCCAGATCCACCAGCGCGACGCGCCTCTGCATTTCACGTTTTTTTGCGCGCGCGATAGCGATTGCAAGCTCTGTTTTGCCGCTTCCATAGTTGCCTACCAGCACGGTGAAGCGCTCGCCAAAAGGGTGCATCAAAGATCACTGCTTTCATTCTCGTTTTGCTTGGGATAGACTGGTTCATGGAATGCCGTGCGCATATCTACAGTGGGCTGCAAATCATGGATGGTGGCGCGGTGATCCTCGTTTTCCACACCAACGAGGGAGCGCGCCTTTTTGGCAAAGCCCGCAAAGGGATTGCGGCGCTGCTGCACTGCGGCTGTGCCTTGCCCGGGCGCGTAGGGCATGAAGGTAGGCACATGGGCGGCGGCTTGCATAGCAGGCTCGTCCGCTTCCATTTCCCCCACGCTGAGCGATTTGGCGGGGGATAGGCCAAAGCTGTGACGGAATGCGTTGCTATCCAACCCCGGATGAATCGGCCCGCTTTGGGAGGGCGCAACCAGCGGTTCCATGGTGGGCTGTGCGGCGCGCAACGGGGCATAGAGCTGCTCTGGCGGCAGCATGGGCGCGAAGCCCGCCTGCATATCGCGGATATAATCAACGGGCTCCGGTTTGGAGGAGCCAAACGTGCGGGTCATGCCCTCGGCGGGGTCGCGGTAGGCGCTCTGCGCAAGCGGGCGCACCAAGGCGGCGCTTTGCTCCCAGCTGCCCAGCTCATCGTCAAATACAGGCTCTAAATCATGCGGAGGAACATAGGGCTGGTGATAGGGGACATGCTCTTTGGGTATGCTCTGCGCGATGGGCGCGTAGTGAACGGTCGCTTGCGCATAATCGTCCGGATGCTCGGCGTGCGGCACAAACGCGGGCGCATGCTCTACAAAGATGGGCTGCACGCCCTGCTTTTGAATCTGCGTGCCCAAAAAAGGAGCGGCGGCATCCACCTCCGCGGGGGGCGCAAAAGTGGAGGCTTGCGGCTGCACGCTTGTGATGGGGGCATAGAATGCCTGCGCAGGCTGATAAACGGCGGTTTGCGTGGATGCGTCGGCATAGGCGGGGCGCTCCGGCGGCTCCGTCGCGGGCTGCGGGGCAGGCGTTTCCGGCTTGCTCGCATAGGCTGGCGCTTGCGTATCGGCGGTATCGCCCCGCGCACCGCGCAGCCGGTGCAGACGGTGCAGCCTGCTGCTCCACACATAATAGGGACGCCAACGGATGAAATAAACGACACGGTCGAGCACAAAGCCCCCCACGCAGAGAATCAAAAAGATCGTCTTCCAGTGGTTGGAAAGAAAGCTGTAAATGCTACCGCCGCTTTCGCTGGTAAAAAGACGCCAAAGGCTGTTAAATAGCGCCTTGAGCCAGCTCAGGAGCAAGGTAAGAATCGTATTGGTAAAGCCGTTCATTCAGCGGCTCCTTTCATGAAGCTCCATTTTCCGTGAGGATCGCGGTGACGGTGCCAAAACTCAGGGTATGGCTCAAACTGGTGATGTCCACATCGTCCACCTGCAACAGCACGGGCAGTTCATGCTCGCCAGCGGTGAGGCCGCTCACATCCACATATGCGTGGAGCGCGGGGCTTTTGATATCCGCAATCAATGCTTGTGGGCCTGTGAGAGAAACGTTTACTAGCTTTTGGCTCAGCTTCACGGAAAGCCCGTCGCGCAGGCCGCGCGTGGAAAGCTTAATGCCGCTGTAGGTATGCGTGATGGTGACAGGCTCGATTTCCACAGTGAAGGTGACGCTTTCCGCGCTTAGGTACGCAAGGTCGCTGGGCTTGCGAAGGGCAAGCTCCACGGTGAAGGTTTCGCTGCGATGATCCAAATCGATAGGCGTATCGGGGAAGAGGGTATCCAGCGCGGCAAGCGCTTCCGTATCCCCGGCGGCAAGCAGCGTGCTTGGCGTGGCGATGATGTTTTTGAGCGCATACCCCTGCGCGGGCTGGCCGATGATCAGCGGAAGGGAGGAGAGGCTGAGCGTTTTGGTGGGGTAAAGCTGCTGCTCCACAATGATACTGCGCAGCACAACGCCCGCGCTGGAAATTTCCAGCAGATCGCTTTCAATGGTGTTGCCATCGGCATCCGCGAAACGCATGGGCATTGCGTAGCGCAGCTGCCCCGCCTGTGCCGGGATGCGGGAAAGATCGAAGTCCACATAGATGCGCGCAACCCGATCCACAATGCTTTGCGGGCCGCTTACAGTAACGGTGGAGGGGCTTAACGCTGGGGCAGAGCCGTAAAAGCCAACGGGATACTCATTAATCGGGTTGATGGAAACGGGCACGCGGTAGTTGGCTACATAGTAATCCACCACTACGTTGATGCTATCTGGCGAAATGGATTTGATGTTGCCAAAGGTTGTGGTGGGGGTGGTGAGAACCTTGAGCGTCTGCTCGCCGGTTTCCGTAATGCGGCTCAGATCGACGCGCGGGTTAAAGTTGGCTGCGGATACGGTGTTGTATTCGCGTTGAGGCACATTGGCGCGCAAGCGCACGCTGAGCGATTCATCGTCTAGCCCGGAGAGCACCACCATGCCGTTGCGGCGCAGGATATCGGCGCCGGATATGGTCACGGTCACATCGTCAAACGCGTGCTCACGCGTGAGTGTGGGATCCTGGGTGATCAGCCCGGCCCATAGACCGATGGCCAACAATAAGGAGAGCAGCTTCCAACCCCAGTTGTGGGTCATGAACCCCCACAGGCGGGAGGGCAGGTGGCGGATGGCTTGCCGGAGGCTGGGGTGATTGCCGGGCTGGCCGTTTTTGGTTGGCTCCGTGTTCATGCCACCCCTCCTTTGCGCTTCTTTGTTTTTTCCATCAGGGTGGACCAGAGTCCAAGCTCCTTTTGATGATATACGGAGGTAAGTACCTCCTCTAGCGCGGCGCGGTCAAGGTGGCGCGTCAGGCGACCGTTGCGCGCCATGGAGATGATGCCCGTTTCCTCGCTGACGATCAAGGTGATTGCGTCCGTGGTTTCGGTAATGCCAAGCGCCGCGCGGTGGCGCGTGCCCAGCTCGCGGCTGACGCCCTTGCTATCGCTCAGGGTGAGAATGCAGGCCGCCGCCATAATGCGCGTGCTGCGGATGACCACTGCGCCATCGTGCAGGGGGGTATTTGGCTCAAAGATGTTTTCCAACAGCGCGGCAGAAATTTGCGATTGGAGCGAGGTGCCCGTTTCAATGATATCCTTCAGCCCAATGCGTTGCTCAATCACAACGAGCGCACCCACGCGGCGGCGGCTCAAATTGAGCATGCAGCTGGTGATCTCGTGGATGATATGGCTGCTTTCCTCGCAGTTGGTGTTATGGGAGGTATCGCGAATAGCGCCGCGCCCGATCTGCTCCAGCGCCTTGCGAAGCTCCGGCTGAAACAAAATGACCAGTACCAGCGCGCCATTGTTAACAACATTTAACAGTACCCAGTTGAGCGCCGTAAGGCCGAGCAGATCGCTCACCCAGCTAGCAAGCACCAGCATGGCTAAGCCCTTTAGCACGGCGCTGGCACGCGTTTCCCGCGTGAGCATCAATAGCTCATAAATCAAAAACGCAACAATGAAAATATCAATAAAATCGGCAATGGTGGGGCGGTTAAACACATTCCATAGAATGTTTTGTACCTGCGCCCATAGCGTCTGCATGCGTTCCCCTCCTTGCCTGTTGATGGTAAAATAAGACGAAAAGCCTCTAGTGATTAGTATACTACATTTAGCGGATGGATTAAACCCCTTGCGGTTTTTTTTCACCTACAAAGGTGTGCAAAAAAACGGCGAAATGCGGCGAAGTCAAACCGCTTGCCAATGATCAAACGCAAAAAAAGGGGAAAAGCGTGCATGCGTTGCGAATTCGTCGCTACGGTTGTACGCGGCGGCGGGTTTATGCTATACTACCAAGGGTTGTGAATGCAGCGAACGCAAGGGGAGGCGGACATATGCCACAGGAACCGCATCGCCACGATGGGCACCGCCAGCGCATGCGAGAGCGCTTTTTGAAAGAGGGGCTCGCAGGCTTCGCGCCGCATGAGATGCTGGAGCTCATGCTGTTTTACGCCATTCCTCAGCGCAATGTAAACCCGCTGGCGCACGCGCTGCTGGAGCGCTTTGGTAGCTTTCACGGCGTAGTGGAGGCTGACGCGGTGGAGCTTCAAAAGGTGCAGGGCGTGGGTGAATATGCGGCTGCGCTGCTCGTGCTTTTTGGGCAGGTGGCTCAGCAGCTTGAGCAAAGCCGCGCGGGCGTGCGTGCGACGCTTTCCAACCGCGTGACCGCGCAGCGCTATTGCATGCGGCTGTTGAGCGGCCTTCGGCAGGAGCATTTTTATACGATCTGCTTGAATGGTCAAATGCAGGTGATTGCCGATGCGCTCATCGCGCGCGGGTCGCTTGGCGAGGTGCCCGCTTATCCGCGGCTGGTGGCGGAGGCGGTGCTGCGGCACAACGCGCATTCCGTGGTGCTTTGCCACAACCATCCCGGCGGATCGTGCATCCCCTCGCAGGGGGATATGGAAACAACGCGCCGTTTGGGCGAGCTGCTCAGCGGCATCGAAGTGGTGCTGGCGGATCATATCATTGTGGCGGAGGATCAGGCGTTGAGCATGGTGGAAAGCGGGTTCATGGAGCAAAGCATCGTAGGCGGGGGCATTTTGACCAAGGTTGCCGATTCCTCCGGTGAAACGCGCATTCGCCATCAACTGGAAAAAAAGCGGAGCGGCGCAAAGGGCGGGCAGGTAGGATAAGCGGACTTGCGGCTGCTCGCGATGGTAAAGGGATGATGGACATATGAACGAACAAGAAAAAAGGCTTCCAAAGAAGCGTTCGTGGGTGGGAAAGGTGTTGCGGGTGATTTTGTGGCTGCTGCTGGGAGGCATGCTGTGCTATGCGGGGTTGATTGGCTGGGTATATCATCAGGAGACAAACGTACCTCTGCCATCGGATTATGACTGCGTTATTGTGCTGGGTGCGCAGCTGCTGCCCTCCGGTCAGCCATCGGTACAGCTGAGGTGGCGGCTGGATAAGGCGGTAGAGGCCTACCGCGCCAACCCGTGCGATGTGGTGACCTGCGGCGCGCAGGGCGAAAACGAGCCCGCGCCTGAAGGCGATGTCATGCGCGAGCTGCTGATTGCGGACGGGCTTGCGCCAACGCGCGTGATTAGCGAACCGCACAGCATGGACACCAAGGAGAACATCCGCAACGCGTGGACGATTTTGCAGAAACGCGGATGTCAAAGGCCGCTCATTATTACCAGCGATTATCATTTACCGCGCGCCTTGGCCATCGCGCGGGATGCGGGGCTTGATCCGCAGGGGCTGGGCAGCCTGTGCCGCCCGGAATGGAACTTTTGGCTCAAAAATCATATGCGTGAGGCGTTGGCATGGGTGAAATATTGGGGCATCAAGTATTTGGGGCTGCCGCTGTGATCGGCGAGGAGCGGGCGCAGGAGCTGCGCGGGCGTATGGATGGGCTGGGCATTGCCTATGATTGCGCCGCGCCGGAGAGGCTGGCGGCTTATCACGCGCTGCTGGAGGATTGGAACGAGCGCGTGAACCTCACGGGGGACGCGAGCTTTGCGCTTGCGCTGGATCGGCATTATGTGGATTCCATTGCGCCGCTTGCGCTGGAGGGTCTTTTTCCTGAACGCGCCAGTCTGATTGATGTGGGCAGTGGCGCGGGTTTTCCCGGCTTGCCGCTGGCTATTGTAAGGCCGGATTTGCAGGTCACCTTGCTGGATTCGCTCAATAAGCGGCTGGCCTTCCTTGCCGCTG
The DNA here is from genome assembly GCA_036652695.1 of Clostridia bacterium. Classification (GTDB taxonomy): domain Bacteria; phylum Bacillota; class Clostridia; order Christensenellales; family Aristaeellaceae; genus Limiplasma. The sequence continues at coordinate 16,289 of JAVVVJ010000024.1, forward strand.
TGGTGGAGGCGTTGGGACTGCGCAACGTGCGCCTTGTACACGCCCGTGCAGAGGATGGCGGTCGCGCCGCGCCGCACCGCGAGCAGTACGACATTGCCGTTGCGCGCGCGGTTGCGCCGCTGCCCGTGCTTTGCGAGCTTCTGTTGCCATTTGTGCGGCCCGGTGGCAGCATGCTTTGCTATAAGGGTCCGGCAGCCGCGGAGGAGATGGCCGCTGGGCGCAGAGCCGCGCTATTGCTAGGCGGCGACGCGCCGCGCGCCTTACCTGTGAGGATCCCTGCTCAACCAGATTGGCGGCATTGCGTGCTGGCAAGTCAAAAAATACAAAGAACCGCTCGACAGTATCCGCGAAAAGCCGGCACTCCTAGCCGCGAGCCGCTTGGTAGTTTCGACACAACGCAGCGCTGAACCGACAAAGCTCGCCCACAGGCGCACTTCATGCTGAGGTGCGCCTGTCGCTTTATGGCATACGAAACCCTTGCCGTATCAGAAGGAACTACGTATCCCATGGGGAATTCAATGCAGCATGGACGCGCCCGGTGGGTTTCGCGTGTCAAGGGGGAGGGCACGCGGAGTGCCCGGGCGCGTTCACTTACGGAAGGGAGGCCGTGCCATGCGATCTGCGGTCAATCAGGTATGCTGGGTTCCGATCAAGGATATTGTGGAAGCGCACGAGGATGTGCAGCTGCCGCAGGAGGACGGCACAACGGTGCTGCTCGCCGCGCGCGGCGATGGGCGGTATACGCTGCTCGCGGGCAGGGAACGCCTACGCCTTTTGCGCGCACAGGGGCAGGGTTGCGTGGATGCGGTGCTAAGCCCATCGGAATGCCTTGATGGTCGGCTTTCCGTGCTGCTGGACGAGCTGGTGCGCGGCGAGCTGCATTATATAGACGAGGCGGAACGCTATGAGGGATTGATTCATGGCGACGGCCTGACGGCACAGGAGCTTGCGACCCGCATAGGCCGCTCCGTGGCTACGGTGCGCAGAAAGCTGCGCCTTTTGAATCTGGGCGACGAGGTGTGCGCGCTTTTGCGCGAGCACGACCTATGCGAGCGCTATGCGCAGGAATTGCTGCGCGTGCCCGGCTTGCAGGGGAGATTGCGCGTTTTAAAGCATGTCGTGGAGGGTGGCTTGAACATGAAGGATACGGAAAAGCTGATCGACGATGTGCTCACGCGCATGCCTGTACCCATGGAGGGCGGGCGCAGAATGAAGCCGCTGATGCGCGATTATCGGCTGTATGTAAATGCCATACGCGGTATTGTGGAGCAGATGCGCGACGCGGGGCTTGAGGCGGAAATGAAGGTCACCATCGGGCGAAGCGCCGCCGAAGTGCGTGTGAATGTGCCGATGTTTACGCAAGAGAAGCGCTAGGGAAAAGAGATACAAATTGCCTCTTGATCCTATGGCGTTGATGGCGGCACCGCCCTTCCAAAAATTCATAGATTGCGGAATTGTGCTTTCAATCAGATCAGAGCACTTTCGCGGTACAGGAGCGCGCGCTATGATACGCCGCTCTTTTATGATCTGCTGCATTCCTGCGTTTGCCTCTAGCACATCGGGCAAGAACTGTGCTATACTGCACCCGTACTGTAGCAAGGGAGGTGTGACGCATGCATGAACCGATGAACCAGGGATATCGCTACGGTAGGTCGCTTTTTAACCGGCTCGCGCTGCTGCTTGCGCTTGTGCTTGCCTTGAACCTGCCGCCCGCCGCCGCGTGGGCGGAGTGTCTGCTGTACACCTTTGCGGCAAACGATCCGCCGCAGGAGCTGACGATTACCGCGCATGCGGTAGCGGATGGAACTGCCACAATCACCTTGACCTTTGCAGGGGATTGTACGTTGGGTGGCGAAACCTCCATTCAGAGCTCGCGTAACAGCTTTGCCTCGCGGGTGGCTGTGGGCGGCATGGGCTATCCCTTTGCAGAGCTGCAAACGCTTTTTGCTACGGACGATTGCACCATCGTCAATTTGGAGGGCGTGCTTTCCGACAGCCGCAAAGGCAAGGTGAAAAAGACCTACAACTTTTTGGGTAGCACCGCCTATGCCGGCATATTGACAGCTGGAAGCGTGGAGTGCGTCAACCTTGCCAACAACCACGCGCTGGATTATGGCAAGCGCGGCTTGGACGATACCATCGGCGCGTTGCAGGCGGCTCGCATCGCGTTCTTTGACCAGAACAAGGTGGCAATTCTGGAAAAGGACGGCGTTCGCATTGGCTTTACGGCGTCGCTCTTTGGCCTAGGCGCCACGGGAGAGGATCGGCTGGCTGCTCAGATGGCGGTTTTGAAAGATTTGGGCTGTGTGGCGATCATTCATACCATGCACGCGGGGGTTGAGTATCAAAAGCATGCCTCCCACAGCCAGCGCGTAACCGCTGCCGCGGCGGTGAAGCATGGCGCGACGCTGGTGGTGGGGCATCATCCCCATGTGGTGCAGCCCGTTGCGCTGCTGGGGAATGTACCCGCTGTGTACAGCCTCGGCAATTGCAGCTTTGGTGGCAATCTTGATCCACGGGATTATGACGCGGCGCTTTTGCGGGCGGTATTTACGTTTGAGGATGGTGCGCCCGCGTCGCTCACATGGAAGCTGCACCCGATTTGCGTGAGCGGGGAGCGCAAGCGCAACAACTTCCAGCCTGTGCTGCTTACCGGCGAGGATGCGGCGCGCGTGGTGGAAAAAATGGGCGGCGTGGCAGAGCAAACCATCCGCTATGAAAGGTAGAGGGGGCATCAAGAATGGAACTATTGCTGGAACAGGCCGTGCAGGGGATGCGCAAAAAAGGCTTTGAGGTGGTGGAGCTGCGTACGGCAGCGCAAGCGCGCACCTATCTGCTTGCGCAGATCACGCCCGGCATGAGCGTTGGCGTGGGCGGCTCGGTGAGCGTGCGGGACATCGATGTTTTGAATCCCCTCGCGCAGCAGGGTTGCAAGGTATATAGCAGCTGGGGCGCGAATCCGCAGGACGTTCCCGCGCTTCGCCGTGCCAGCCGCGACGCGCAGGTATATTTGACATCGGCAAACGCCGTGACAAAAACGGGGGAGCTTGTGCTGATCGATGGTGCGGGCAACCGTGTGGGTGCAATTTGCGATGGACCGGAGCATATCTATTTTGTCATTAGCCATTCCAAGGTGGTGGATGGCGGCATCAACACAGCGGTGGCGCGCATCAAAAAGACCGCCTGTCCGCAGAATACGCGGCGCTTGGGTATTGATACCGCCTGCGCGCGCACAGGCGCGTGTGCGGGGGAGGCGTGTGAAAACTCCATCTGCTGCTTAACGCTGGTGGTGGATCGCCTGCCGCGCGGGCGCAAGTTTACCGTGGTTTTTGTGGAGGAAGCGCTGGGCTACTGAAAAATAAAAAACGGAAAATCGCGCCGAAAGCAAAAAAGGGGTGGCGTGATTTTTCTGTTTATGGTAAAATAAAAAGCGGCTTTGTGCCAAAATATAACGGCTTTTACCGTTTGCGAGGAATGATCTTCATGGAACGAGCACGGCGATTGATGGATGCAATGCATTTGGGCGAGCATGAGGGCGTGCTTTTGCACAACCCAAGCAATATGTTCTACGTGTCTGGCTACACGGGCGAGGGCTTGGTGCTGGTGGCGGCCGACATTTGTGCCGTTGTGACGGATTTCCGCTATACCGAGCAAGCGGAGAAGCAGGCAAAGGGCTTTGCGGTGGAAATGACCGAGGTGGGGAAAACGCACGAGAATATCGTGGATGCGCTCTGCCGCAAGCATGGTTTGGACACCCTGTATTACGAGGATGACTATTTGACGGTGCGCGCCTTTGAAAAATGCCGCGAGAGCATCCGCGGCGTGGAATGGCGCACGGTGGACGGCGCGGTGGAGCGCCTGCGCGAGGTGAAGGACGAGCGGGAGCTTTCGTTGATCGCTCAGGCCTGCAAGCTTACCAGCGAGGCGTTTGAGCGCGTGCTTGGCAGCATCCGCGAGGGCGTGACGGAAAAGCAAATTGCCCTGACGCTTGATTTTGACATGATGAGCCATGGCGCGTCAAAGCCCTCCTTTTCCACCATCGTGGCGGCGGGCGTGAACGGCTCTTTGCCACATGCGGTTCCGGGCGATTACAAGCTCCGTTGCGGCGACATGATTACCATGGACTTTGGCGCTTTGGTGGGCGGCTATTGCGCCGATATGACGCGCACCGTGGCACTGGGCGAGCCAAGTGCCGAGATGAAGCGCGTGTACACCGTGGTGCTGGAGGCGCAAAAGCGCTCGCAGGATGCGGTGGCGGCGGGCAAGAACTGCCGCGAGATTGATACCCTCGCTCGCTCCTACATCTACGAGCATGGCTATGAGGGCCGTTTCGGTCACGGGCTTGGGCACGCGGTGGGGATCGATATTCACGAGAGCCCGCGCTTTAACCAAACGGCAAGCGCCGTTCTGCGCGCCGGTCAGGTGATGACCGTGGAGCCCGGCGTGTACCTGCCCGGTATTGGGGGCGTGCGTATCGAGAACTCCGTGATCGTTCGCGAAGGCGGCTGCGATGTGCTGACCACGCCCACACGGGAGCTCATTATCCTCTGACAAACCAGCCATACTGATCTTTGAACCAATCAAATGAGGAGGACACAACGATGATTACAGCAGGCGATTTTAGAAAGGGTTTGACCATTGAGTGGGACGGCGGCGTATGGAACGTGGTGGATTTCCAGCACGTGAAGCCCGGCAAGGGCGCCGCTTTTGTGCGCACCAAGATTAAGAACATCATGAACGGCGCGGTGGTGGAGCGCAGCTTCAACCCCACCGACAAAATGCCCCGCGCAATCGTGGAAACCAAGGAAATGCAATATGTGTATAGCGATGGCGGCCTTTTCTACTTTATGGATGTGGAAACCTATGAGCAGATTCCCCTGAGCAGCGATCAGGTAGAGGATGCCATTCCCTTTGTAAAGGAAGGGAGCAACGTGACCGTGCGCTTCTTCAAGGGCTCTGCTTTTAGCGTAGCCGCGCCCAACTTTGTGGAGCTGGAGATCATTGATACCGAGCCTGGCTTTAAGGGCGATACCGCCAGCAACACATACAAGCCAGCCAAGCTGGAAACCGGCTACAGCTTGCAGGTGCCGCTGTTCATTAACACTGGCGATCGTATCCGCGTTGACACCCGCACGGGCGAATACATGGAGCGCTGCTAAGCAAACGGAGCGGCCTTCCCCATAGCGAAAGGAGCAAGATCATGAGCAATTTGACAGATCGAGCGGCTTACCTGCGCGGCCTTGCCGAGGGCATGAACTTGGATAAAGAGAAGAACGAAAACAAGCTGATGCTTGAAATGCTAAAGGTCATGGATGAAATGGCGCAAGCAATCGCGGCCATTGAGGAGGACTTTGGCGAGCTGGAGGAGTATGTGGACGATGTGGACGCCGATTTGGCGGACATTGAGGACGCGCTCTTTGGCGACGAGGACGAGGATGAGGACGAAGACGGTTGCAGCTGCGGTGACGCTCAATGCGAGGAATGCGGCGAGTATAACGATCAGGAGGAGCTTTCCTTCGATTGCCCGCATTGCGGCCATTCCGTGATGCTCAAGGCCGCTGATATCGATTTTGACGCCAGCCCCGTGTGCGAGTCCTGCGGCAAACCCTTCTTTGTGGATGGCGTTGAGCCGGACGAGGATGAAAAACAGTAACCCAAGCGTGCCGGAAACAAAGAAAAAACATGTACGGGTAAGGGCGGTATGGCGCGAGTCAAGCGCGATGCCGCCCTTTTTTACGTTTGCGCGCCTTTACTTTCCATACGTTAGGCTTTATAATGCTTCCAAGGCACGCCGATATCCGTATGGAATCGGACATGCCTTGGGCAAAACGGAGCAATGGAACGTCGGGTATCAGAAAAAGAACTCGAACGGAGGCGTCTGCAATGACGAGGAATCAAATCATTCAAAAACGGGCGAAACAGAGCGAACTGATCCGGAAAATGGTGATTGCGGGAATGCTAAGCGCAATTACGGCATTGCTGACCTTTACCCCCTTTGGCATGATCCCCTTGCCGCCGCCGCTGCCAGCCGCCACCACGGTGCATGTGCCCGTGATTTTGGCCGCGCTTGTGGAGGGGCCGTGGGTTGGGCTGGTGGTTGGGTTGGTCTTTGGTGCTTGCAGCTTTATTCGCGCATGGGAAACCGGGATTGTGGGGTTGACGCTGTTTTTCCGCAATCCGCTGGTGAGCGTGTTGCCACGGCTGCTGGTGCCGCTGGCGGCGGCAGGCTTTTATCTACTATGGAAGAAGCTGACGAAGCACAACCAATTGGCAAAGCAGAATCAGCTGGTGGATCAGCTAGGGGCGACGATTGCCGCCGTGCTTGGTTCGGTGGTGAATACGGTGGCTTGCTTGGGTATGATCATGCTGATCTACGGCGCGGATTTAACGGCTCTGCTCAATCAGATGATCTCTACTGGGGGTACGGAGGCGGCTTACCTCAATCATGCGGGCGCGTGGCTCGTGGGTGTGGTGGGATTGCCAAACGGCATTGGCGAGGCCATTGTGGCCGCCCTGCTGGTGCCGATGATCAAAACGGCAGTGGAAGCGATAATCAAGCGCGGTAAGCCTTGGGATCCCAAGCCCCCTACCGGGCGGGACGATGCGGAGGAGTCGAACCAATGATTTTTACCATGGATGTGGGCAACACCAATATCAAAACCGCCCTCTTCGAGGGTGCGCAGATGAAGCAGTACTGGCGCATTTCTACCAGCAAAACCTATACCTCGGATGAATACGGCCTGATTTTGGCTGGGCTGTTTCAGCATGAGGGGTATAGCATGCGCGATGTGGAGGGCGTTGTGATTTCCAGCGTCGTGCCAACCATCAACTTCACGCTGGAGCATATGTGCAACAATTACTTCGATCAATCGCCTATGCTGATTGCGCCGGGTTTGAAAACAGGCATCAACCTCAAATACGAAAACCCGCGCGAGCTGGGCAGCGACCGAATCGCCAACGCCGTGGCAGCGCAGGCTGAATATGGCGGGCCTTGCGTGTTCATCGATTTTGGCACCGCAACGACCTTTGGGGCGATTGATGCACAGGGCGCTTTTTTGGGTGGCTGCATCTGCCCGGGGCTGAAGCTGACGAGCGAGGCATTGGTCAGCGGTACGGCGAAATTGCCGCGCTTTGAGCTGGTCAAGCCGGATCGCGTGATTGGCAGAACCACGGTATCCAACCTGCAAGCGGGCTTTATCTACGGCTATATTGGGCAGGTGGATTATCTGGTAACCAAGATCCGCCGGGAGCTTGGCGCGCCGAATGCCTTTGTGGTGGCAACGGGCGGCATGGCTCGGCTGGTGGCGGATGACGATCACATCATCAACAAGCTGGATGGGCTTTTGACGCTCAAGGGATTGCGCATCATTTACGAGCGAAACCGGTAATCCATGGGGGGAGAACGCGCGGCAGGGCGGCGTGCTGCTGCCGTGCGCGAAAGGAAGGTACGGGATGATGGAGAAGCTTGTGAAGGTTGGTTTCTTTGGCTGCGGCAACGTTGGCAGCGGCGTTTGGCGGCTGCTGGACAGCTTTGCCAAAGAGATTGAGCATCGTACAGGACTTCGGTTTGAGGTGAAGCGCGTGCTGGTGCGGGACTTGCGCAAGCAGCGCGAGATTGCCTTCCCAGAAGGGGTGCTGACCGACTGTGTGGAGGATATCCTAAACGATGAGGAAATCTCCATTGTGCTTGAGTTTTTGGGCGGCGAACAGCCCGCCTTTCGCTGGGTGCAGGAGGCGCTTCAGCACGGCAAGACGGTTGTAACCGCCAACAAGGTCGCCTTTGCGCTACACTGGCACGAGCTGCAAAAGGCGGCGAAGGCGAGCGGCGCGGGGTTATACTACGAGGCGGCGGTCTGCGGCGCGATCCCGATCATCCATACGCTGGAGGAAAGCTTGCAGGCCAACCGCATCAGCCGCATCTATGGCATTGTGAACGGCACCACGAACTATATCCTCACCCGCATGAGCAAGCAGGGCGAGAGCTATGCGGATGTGCTTGGCGATGCGCAGCAGCTGGGGCTTGCGGAGCCAGATCCGGCATCGGACGTGGAAGGGCTGGATGCGGCCTACAAGCTGAGCATTTTGGCAAGCTTGGCGTTTCATGGGCGCGTGCCGCTTGAAAGCGTCTATGTGGAGGGCATTACCAACGTACAGGCGGAGGACATTCACTGTGGGCAGGAGCTGGGGTATACGCTTAAGCTGCTTGCCATTGCAAAGCGGGATGGCCTTCGTGTGGAAACGCGTGTGCATCCGACCTTCATCCGCAACGATCATCCGCTGGCGAACGTATCCGGCGCGTATAACGCGGTGTTTTTGCATGGGCACGCCTGTGGCGAGATGATGTTCATGGGGCATGGCGCGGGCGATATGCCTACCGCGAGCGCGATTGTGAGTGATCTTGTGCGCGCTGCCACGGCGCAGAAGCATCTATATCCAACCTTTGAAAATGAGCTGTATCCCTCCGTGGCGCTGGAAAACAACATGGATTGGAAATGCGCGTTCTATGTGCGCACGCTGGCGCAGGATCGTCTGGGCGTGCTCAGCCATATCGCAAAGACGTTTGCCAACCATGGCGTGAGCATTGCTGCGATGCAGCAAAAGGGAGAACGGCACGCGGATGGCGCCGCGACGGTGGTGTTTATTACGCATGTGGCGAGCGAGCGCAGCATGCAGGAGGCCATTCAGGAGATTGCCGCGGAGTTTGCCACGGTGGAAAGCATGATTCGCGTGGAGCAGGAGTAAAGCGGCACAGGATAGGAGATCATGGATCAATGAGAACAACCGATTTTTTGCAGGGTGTGCAAACGCTGGGCATATCTTTTTATACGGGTGTGCCCGACTCGCTTTTGAAGCCGTTGAACGATACGCTTTTTGCGCAGTTCGATGCGATTGATAAGCATAGCGCTGCCAAAGCGCCTACCAGACATATTGTGGCCGCCAACGAGGGCGGCGCGGTGGCGTTGGCTGCCGGGCACTATATCGCCACGGGCAAACCCGCGCTTTGCTACCTGCAAAACAGCGGCATTGGCAATGCGGTTAACCCCATTGCATCGCTGCTTGACGAGCGGGTCTATGGCATTCCGTGCGTATTTGTGGTGGGCTGGCGCGGCGAGCCGGGCGTAAAGGATGAGCCTCAGCACGCCTTTCAAGGCGTCATCACGCGGGAGCTGCTGGAGCTTTTGGGGCTTACGGTGTTTGAATTGAATGCCTTGACGGATGAGGCGGCGTTTTGCGCGATGCTTGACGCATGCAAGCCGCTGCTTGCGCAGGGGCGGAGCGTCGTGTTCTTGGTGCATAAAGGCGGGCTGACTGGCGCGCCGGAGGTGAGCTACCCAAGCCCCGGCGCACTCTCCCGTGAGGACGCGCTGCGGGAGCTGCTTTTGGCAAGCGGCGAGCGAGATTTATTTGTGGCCACAACGGGCAAAACCAGCCGGGAGGTCTTTGAGCTTCGCGAGGCGCTGCATCAGGATCATGCGCACGATTTTCTTACTGTGGGCAGCATGGGGCACGCGAGCATGATCGCCCTGGGCATCGCTAGGGAAAGGCCGGAGTTTACCGTGTGGTGCTTGGATGGCGATGGCGCGGCGCTCATGCATATGGGCAGCTTGGCGGTGGAGGCGCGGCAGGGCACGGATAACCTCATTCATATTTTGCTCAACAATGGCGCGCATGAAAGCGTCGGCGGCATGCCTGTGGCGGGCGGCGGCCTTTGCTTTGCGCCTGTGGCGGAGGCGCTTGGCTTCCAGTGCCATACGGTGCGGAGCGCACAGGCGCTTCGCACGCTGATTGCATCCCTTCGAGAGGGAAAAGGGCCGCGCATGGTGGAGATTATGCTGCGGCAGGGTTCACGTGCGGAGCTGGGCCGCCCCACACAGCAGCCGAAAGAAAATTTGCATGACCTGATGCGCACGATTGGCTCCGTGCAGCAAAATACCGAAGCGTTGCCACAAAAATGAGAACGTTCATGGCGCGTAGGGAAGAACGAAAGGAATGCTGTAAAATATGAAGGCGCTCATTTTGAATTCTGGCATTGGTCACCGCATGGGCGCTCTTACGCGCACACAGCCCAAGTGCATGACGGAGATCGGCGGCGGCTACACCATCCTGAGCCATCAGCTCACGCAGCTCGCGCATACGGAAATTCGTGAGGTGGTCATTACCACCGGCCCGTTTGCGGATCAGCTCCGCGCGTATGTGGAGGGCTTGGGCTTACAGCTAGAGGTGAGCTATGTGCAAAACCCAGACTATGCCGCCAGCAACTATATCGTGAGCATGCACCTTGCCGCCCCGTTGCTGCGCGGCGCGGATGTCTACCTTACCCATGGCGATTTGGTTATGGAGGACGCCGCGCTTGGCGCGCTGCTCAGCGCGCAGGGCAGCGTGATGGCGGTGGATTCCTCCTTGCCCTTGCCGCAGAAGGATTTTAAGGCGCAGCTTCGGGAGGGGCGCATCGTGGCTGTGGGCGTAGATCGCTTTGGCGCGGATTGCGTGACCTGCCAGCCCGCCTATAAATGGCTTGCAGCGGATTTTGCCCGCTGGCTGGATGCGCTCGCGGCGTTTGTGGCGCGCGGCGAGCGGGGCGTATATGCTGAAAACGCATTCAATGCCGAGGATGGTGCGATTCCACTGTGGCCGATGGAGCTTTGCGGACGGCTTTGCGGTGAGATTGACAACCCGGATGACCTGCGGCAGATCAGCGCGCGCTTTGAGACGCTTCTGCCCAACTGTTAGAAAGGCGGCGCATTCCATGAAAACAGTCTATATGTGTTTTTCTACGGATATCCTGCATAGCGGGCATATCGCCATGATTCGCCGGGCGGCGGCGCTTGGCGAGCTCACCGTGGGCGTGCTTACGGATGAGGTGATTGCCACCTATCGGCGCTATCCGCTCACCCCGCTGGAGGAGCGCATTGGGCTGTTTGAAAGCCTCAATGGCGTGCATCGGGTGATCGTGCAAAAAACGCTCAGCTACCGCGCGACGATTGAGCAGCTCAAGCCGGATATCGTAGTGCATGGCGACGATTGGCGTACGGGCGTGCAGAGCGGCGTGCGCGCCGAGGTGCTCTGCCTGCTTCACGCCTATGGCGGGGAGCTGGTGGAATGGCCGTATACCCATAGCGCCGCGGATGATGCGTTAAGCGCTTTGCAGGGCACGCTCAATATGCCTGAGGTGCGGCGCGGCAGGCTTCGCAGACTGCTGGGCATCAAGCCTTGCCTAAGCGTGATGGAGGCACACAACGGCCTGACCGGTCTGATTGTGGAGAATACGCGCGTGGAGGTGGAAGGCGGCTTCAAAAGCTTCGATGCCATGTGGGTTAGCTCCCTGTGCGATTCGACCGCGAAGGGCAAGCCGGATATTGAGCTGGTTGACATCACCAGCCGTATCAACACCTTGGAGGAGATCATGGAGGTCACCACCAAGCCCATCATTTTGGACGGCGATACCGGCGGCCTAACCGAGCATTTTGTTTATAATCTGCGCACGCTGGAGCGGCTTGGCGTTTCCGCCATCATTATTGAGGATAAGATGGGGCTAAAGAAAAATTCGCTCTTTGGCACGAATGCGCACCAGTGCCAGTGCGATGTGGAAAGCTTCTGCGATAAGCTCCGCGCAGGAAAACGCGCCCAGCACACGCGGGATTTTATGATCTTCGCGCGCTGTGAGAGCCTGATCCTCAACCAAGGCATGGAGGATGCGCTGGCGCGCTGCCGCGCCTACATATGCGCGGGTGCGGATGGCGTGATGATCCACAGCTGTCAAAAAACGCCTGATGAGATTTTTGACTTTCTGCGGCGCTTTCGCGAAACGGACGCGACCACCCCGGTCGTGGTTGTGCCCACCACCTACAACGGCGCGACCGAGGCGGAGCTGGCGCAGGCGGGCGCGAATATCGTGATCCATGCCAATCACTTGCTGCGCAGTGCTTTCCCCGCCATGCAAAGAACGGCTGAGCGCGTTTTGCAAAGCGGACGCAGCAAGGAGGCAGACGAGTACTGCATGCCCATCAAGCAAATTCTTACGCTGATCCCTACGGAGGAGTAAGCGAAAAACACCCCAAGCTCGTAGTTGGCTGTGCGTTTGTGAGCCAAATGAGGGCTTGGGGTTTTTGAAACCGTTATTTCTTTTGCATGCCGCCGATGATGGCGCCCGCGATGCCGCCGCCGGCCACGCCCATCGCGATATCGCTTAGGTATGCCGTTAGCGGCAGCTGCTGCCCGGAGAGCAGAGCGTATAGCCCTACTCCGATGGCCATGTACACAAGCCCCAGAAGCGCGCCATAGAGCATACCCTTTTCACCGCCACGGCCCAGCATGACCCATGTGCCTGCAAAGATGGATAGGAGCTTTACCAGCTGGTTTACCACCCGGATGACCGTGTCGCTGGGCTTGAGCCATTGCATGAGCAGCGCGAAGATCAGCACACAGCCAAGCGTGACGCCAATGGCTGTGAGCAGCCCGCGCAAAAGGCCGGACCAGGTGCTTTGGCGGTGCCGTCCCGCGCGCCTGCGCGTCGGCTTGGCCCCACCGGATGCGGAATATGCGGACATATGAAAACCTCCCTCGTTCGCTTTGTACAGCCTATGCGAACGGGGGAGGTTTCATGACGTTCAAAGAAACTAGTTAAGCACTTCGCTATCGTTTTCGATGGCGATTTCTTCAACGTTGCGGATGGCCCAGCGGGCAAAGATCAGCTTGACGTTGTCTTTGCCAACGGAAAGCTCAATGGTGTCATCCTTGATGCTGGTAATGGTTCCATAAATGCCGCCGATGGTGCAAATGCGATCGCCCACCTTCAGCGCTGCCAGCATGTTCTTGACTTTTTTGTCCTTCTTGTGCTGGGGACGGATTAGCAGAAAATAGAAAACCACGAACATCAGCACCAACGGGATAATCATGCTGAGTATTTCAGCAAGACCAGCACCCTGCACAGGAGCGCCCTGCACAGGAGCGCCCGCAGCCGTCGCGGTGGTAGCGGCCGCGCCAGCAGCGGCATCCGTTAGGGTCATCATAGCATGTGAGAGAAAGTTCATCATTCGGTACCCCTTTCCAAAATCGGTATGTCGGGATTATAGCAAATCCGCACGCAAAGCACAAGGCCTTGCGCGACAATTGCAGCAATTTATCACGCGGAGCGGTGGTTGCGGTTAGGGCCGCGCAGAATATCGCCCGCCTTTACGGCAAAGGGGAACGGCATGCGTAGCAACGTTCCGGCCACGCCCGCGGTTTGCACCACCTCACCGGTTTGCGCAAGCGTAAGCGCGGTTGCCGTAAAGGGCTTGGAACCGTCCGGGGTGAGTGCCTCCATGGCGTCGCCCGCGTTGAAACGGTTCTTGAGGCGCAGGAGCGCGGGCGTGCCGGGCGCGGCGTCCTCCACGACATCGGCGGCGTATTCCATGGTTTGGCTAAAGCCGTTGACCCCGGCGGGCTGTGCGGGCGCGCCAAAGTAAAAACCGGTGTCGCTCGCGCGGTGGCTGGCCTTGCCAAGCTCGCAAAGCAGCTCGGGCACAGCGGCGCGGAAGGCGGCCTCGCCCTCAAGCTCCAGCAGGTTCAGCGCACGCCGATAAGCGCCCACCACTGTTGCCACATAGTATGCCGTTTTCATTCGCCCCTCAATCTTCAAGCTGCAAATGCCAGCGGAGCGCATTTCGGGCAGATGGGGGAGCATGCATAGGTCGTGCGCGGAGAAGAGATAAGTTCCGTGCTCATCCTCGCAGATGGGTAGGGGGGCGTCCGGACGCTTTTGTTCCACCAGCTGGTACTGCCAGCGGCAGGGCTGGGCACACGCGCCCTGATTGGCATTGCGCCCCGTGAGTGCGGCGCTCAGCAGGCAGCGGCCGCTATAGGCGACGCACATCGCGCCATGCACGAAGGCCTCCAGCGCCAGCGTGGGCGGCAGGCTTTGGCGCATGGCGGCGATTTGCGCAAGCGAAAGCTCGCGCGAAAGCACGATTCGCTCCGCGCCGACCGCCTCGTGCAGGTGCAGGGCGGTGCGTGCGTTCAGCACGTTGGCTTGGGTGCTGATGTGAATGGGGAGCTGCGCAAGCGCCTCATGCAGCGCAAGCGCCGCGCCGAGGTCGCTCACAATGACCGCGTCCACACCGGCGGCATGCGCCTCCCGCGCGGCGGCAACGAAGCCGGGAAGCTCGTAATCGCGCGGGAGCACGTTCATGGTGAGGTAAAAGCGAACGCTGTGCGCGTGCGCGTAGGCAACGGCGTCAGAAAGCTCCCGCGGGCCAAAGTTGCCCGCAAAGGCGCGTAAGCCGTATTGCTTCATGCCGCCGTACACGGCGTTTGCGCCGTAGCGCACGGCGGCGGTCAGCTGCTCCATGCCGCCTATGGGCGCGAGCAGCTCCATCCTTTGTGTCACATTACATACCTCGTTCCTTATCATAAGCCTGCCAGAGCGGCGCGTAGATCGCCACGGCGCGGTTGTGCTCATCCAGCGTCTTGCTGAAATACAGTTCGCCCGTATCCGGATCTTTGCTGCAAAAGTAGAGGTATTTTTCCGCCACATAGCTTTCATCTGGGTAGAGGGCGGCGTTAATGGCCTCAGGCGAGGGATTGCAGATGGGGCCCAGCGGCAGCCCCGCGTATTTGTAGGTGTTGTAGGGCGATTCCACCGCCAGATCGCTGTTGCGAAGCGACATGCGCCGCTCGCCTGTGATGTAGTGGATGGTGACGTCGCTTTGGAGCTTCATGCCATCCTTGACACGGTTGTGGAACACGGCGGACACCTTTGCGAAATCGGGCTTCTTGGCTTCCTTCTCAATCAAAGAGGCAAGCGTAAGCGCCTGATCCATGGTCATGTTCAGCTCCGCCGCGCGATCCTGCCATTCGGAAGTAAACACGTAATCGGTCTGGTCGAGGAGCTTTTTGATGAGCTGCAAGGGCGTGGCGTTGGTGTATACTTCGTAGGTGTTGGGTGCGAGGTAGCCCTCCAGCAGATATTTGCGTTCGCTGACGCGGCCTGTTTTCAGCGCGTCCTGAACAAAATAGTAGTCTGTGACCCCTTCGCCTGTGCGGCAGATGTTGAGAAATTCCGTGTCATCCTTGAGCAGCCCTTGCTCCTTAAGCGACGCCGCAAGGCCTGCGATGGTTTGGCCTGGGATGAGCGTGAGCTTGGCGGTGATGGGTTGTCCATCGCCAGTGGTGAGCAGCTCCGCGATTTCGAAGATATTCATGCTGTGCTTGATCTTGTAATCCCCAGCCTGTATCTTTTGCCCTAGACCCGCAAAGTCGCAGTAGTATTTGAAGATGGAACGGTTCTTGATGAGGCCTTGGGATTCTAGGTTGTTCGCCACGCGCGTGAGGCTGTTGCCGCTTTCCACCGTAAAGGCGAACTCGGTTGGATCGGCGGGATTGATCGGGCTTAGAAACTTATCGTTCACCACGCCGTATACGGTGGATACCACGCCGAACACAAGCACCAGCGACGCCGCCACAATGAGGATGGGGCGCAGCATATTCCAAAGACCACTGTACCAAAAAAAACCATATTCGCGCTCGTCGCGCAGGGACTCATGATCGTAATCCTTATTTCGGTCGCGTTTGAATCGCAATTGCGTTCCTCCTTACAGTTCGGGAAGCTCTATGGAAAGATCAACCTCCCGGGTCAGGCGTTCCATGGTTTCGCCAAGCAGCTGCTGGGCGCGCATCTGCGCAAGCAGGTAATCGGAAAGCTCGTCGCTGTCATAGAGCAGCGTGCTGAGCTTTTCAAACTCCGCCGTGTCGGCTTCGCGCGGCTCTGTGCCGGCGAGCGCCGCCATCTGCAACGCGGTTTGGGCATGCGCAAAGCGCTTGAGCAGCGCGCTGTTCACCTCATCGGTCATCACGGCTTGTTTAAGGGCTTGGTAACGTGAAAATTCATCGGTCTGCCGAAGGGCGCTTAGGAGCCGGTCGGCTGCCTGTTCAATGGCGGGTGTAAGCATCAAAATGCCTCCTCTTTCAAAGGTGGTGCTCCTAGTATAACGCAAAAAGAAGAAAATTTCATTCCCTTTTTTGACGAGTGGGTACGTGTGGGCTGTACATATGCCAAAGAAGCCTCGCATATCCTTGCGCAAGCGCAACGTGAGGAGGGTTTTATTTGAAAGAACAGACGTTCAACCTATACCGCGATATCGCCGAGCGGACGGACGGCGATGTGTACATTGGCGTGGTCGGCCCCGTGCGCACGGGCAAAAGCACGCTGATCAGCCGCATGATGCAGGAGCTTGTGCTGGCTGGCATGACGCCGGGACCCAAGCGCGATCGGCTTTCGGACGAGCTGCCCCAAAGCGGCAGCGGGCGCACGATTATGACCACACAGCCGAAGTTTGTGCCCAGCGAGGCGGTCACGGTTACGCTGGGCGATCAGGCGACCGTGCGCGTGCGCATGGTGGACAGCGTGGGCTATTTGGTGGAGGGTGCGCTGGGTACGGAAGAAAATGGAGAGGCGCGCATGGTACACACCCCTTGGTTTGATTACGACATTCCTTTTGAGCAAGCCGCTGAGCTTGGCACGCGCAAGGTGATTGCGGAGCATGCGACCATCGGCATCGTTGTAACCACGGACGGCAGCATTGCGGAAATCGCCCGCGAGGATTATGCGGAACCTGAGGAGCGCGTGGTGCGGGAGCTCAAGCAGCTTGGCAAACCGTTTATCATGGTGCTCAATTCAAAGCATCCCGCCGAGGAGGCAACCATGCGCCTGCGCGATAAGCTTTCGGAGCGCTACGCAGTGCCTGTGCTATCGCTCAACGCAAAGGAAATGGTGCTTACGGATATCCAAAGCATGTTTGAGGAGGTGCTGTTCCAGTTCCCGCTGCGCGAGATTCGCGTGAGCGTGCCGGGGTGGCTGAATGCGTTGGATGAAAACCACTGGCTGGTGCAGCATGTGCTCAACAGCGTCAAGCAGGGCGGGGAAACCGTGAGCCGCATGCGCGATCATAACGATTTTGCGGCGGCGTTTGCACAATCGCCCTATTCCGATGGGCTGCAAAACGATGGCATCGAGCTTGGACAGGGGCGTTTGCGCTACACCCTTCCGCTCAAGGAGGGGCTGTTTAACCGCGTGCTTGGCGAGGAATGCGGCACGGAGATCAAGGGAGACGCGCATCTGCTGAAGCTGATGAAGGAGCTTGTGGCCGCTAAAGCGGAATACGACCATGTGGCTCAGGCGCTCAAGAGCGTGCGAGAAACGGGCTACGGGCTGGTAACGCCCACCATGAACGAACTGACCTTGCAGGAGCCGGAGATCGTGCAGCAGGGGAGCCGCTTTGGCGTGAAGCTCAAGGCTAACGCGCCCAGCCTGCACATGATACGCGTGGATATCGAAACGGAGGTTTCCCCTGTGGTGGGCACCGAAAAGCAGAGCGAGGAGCTGGTGCGCTATCTGCTGGAGGATTTCGAGAACGATCCGCAGCGGATTTGGAACACCAATTTCTTTGGAAAGAGCCTGCACGAGCTGGTGCGCGAGGGCTTGAGCAACAAGCTGATGCGCATGCCCGCTGATGCGCAGGTCAAGGTGCAAGAAACGCTGAGCAAAATTATCAATGAGGGCAATGGCGGTATGATTTGCATTTTGCTGTAGGAAGCGGTGCTTGGGCGGCAAAGAAAACCCCCGGGAGTCACAAGGTGGGGCTGTGACTCCCGGGGGTTTTTGGCATGGCAATCACGTAGGAAGTAGATGACAAAGAGGGCATAATAAGGTAAAATTAGCTCTAAAAAAGGGGTAAAGCAATGAACACAGCAGAACTGATGAAGCTACTCTAGAAAATGCCAGAGCCAAGGAAAGGGAATGCGATTAAACACAATTTGAAAGACGTGCTCCTCATAGGTTTGCTGTGTATCCTTTGCAATGGTGAAACCTTTACTGATATGGAATTGTTTGGTGAAACACATGATGAAGAATGAAAACCGTTTTTAGCGTTACCACATGGCGTTCCATCGCATGACACTTTTGGAAATGTATTT
>JAVVVJ010000025.1:0-33744 GCA_036652695.1 Clostridia bacterium
TTTTGTCTACCAGCCATATTCCTTCAGCATCCGTTCCACGCCCGCCAGCGTGCGGGAGAAGCGGCAGCCTACGCGCTGCGCCTTGGTGGTATCCATCCACAGGTTGCGTGGCGCTGCGCCGCTTGCGGGCGTCACAAGCTCGTTCATCCGCGCTTGCGCGCCCAGCAGCCGCAGTGCGCCGCGCGCCGTTTCATAGGAGCTTAGTTCGTTTTCCGCGCCATAGTTGTACACGCCCGCCGGAGCTTTTGCTATGAGGGGCAGGTTTTCGGCTACCTCGCGCACATAGGTCATGGCACGGTGATCGTTAGCCGCATAGCTGCGCGGCGCGCCTGTGACGGCGGCGTGCAAAAGCCCTGTGATGAGGTTGGGGTTGGTGTGCTTTCCCCGTGCGGGCAGGTCGAACATCCACGTGAGCCGAAGCGAGGCGCTGTTTGGGCACAGCTCGGCTACGGCCGCCTCGGCCAGCAGCTTATGCCGCGCATAGGTGTTGGTAGGCGCAAGCTCCGCGGCTTCGTTTAGCGGCTCATCGCCGCCGCAACCGCTATACACCTGATCGGTACTGCAAAAGAGCAGCTTTGCGCCGCAGGCGGTGCATGCGCGAGCCAAGTTTTCCGCACCGCGCACATTTACCAGCATGGATCGGGCAGGATCGCGTTCACATTCGTCAATTTGAGAAATTGCGGCGGCATGCACCACAACAGCGGGTTGATATTCGTTTAAAAAAAGAGAGCAGCTTTTCGCGTTTGTAATCTCCAGCTGCGCGTGCGTGGGTGCGATAAAGGTGATTTGATTCGCGAGCGTATCGATTATTCTGCTGCTTAAGAACCCGCTTGCACCGGTGATGAGCCATGTGGGTTTCATAGGGGAAGCCTCCTTTGTGGGTGCTTTGATGTTGCTATTATACACCCTGCGCACCATGGCGCAAGAGCGATTCGGAAGCGGCGCAAGCGTTGGAGAACGCCCGGAATTGACTTTGTTCTGAACCACCGACACTGTTTGTCCCATTGTAGTACAATTGACATCATTCGTCAAAAACCTACCTTGCAAACCCGCAGTGTATAGTTTATGCTAAGAACGTCCTCGATATACATGTTTCTTTTGTCGACAAGGGGAGGGGTCGTATGACGAAACAGATAACAGGGGAAGAAGACTGGCACTTGTTTATGCAAGCTCGGGCAGAACAACTCTGGCTGGAGGGATCCAAGGATCAGGCCAGGGAGCTTCTCAGGCTGATTGATGAGGAGCAACGGCGACGTTTTGAGCAGCACCAAGAATTTGCGATGATCGTCTCCAAATAGCGCAAGCTATTCCCCAAACAGTTTTAGCACTCATTTAAAATGAGTGCTAATTTTTAATGGTGCGCCCGGCATGGGCAACTGAATCAAATTGCGCGGGAGAATGTGAGAAAGCAGGAGGCTGAGGATTGAATCCCCAGCCTCCGTTGCAATTCGAATGTTTTTTTGTTACTGCGCTTCGGTTGGCGTTGTCGCTTGGTTTATTCCGCTTACAAAAGTCAGTAAGCTTGAGGGCACGTTGGCCATTATGGAATACATGACCTGCGACAGGCGGGCGGTTGCGTCCGTAAGGAAAGCTTTAAGCGCGTCGTCATCCATCGTCAAGGGCTGTGTGGCGGTTTCGGCGGTGGCTGCGGCAAGCGCGCTTAGGTCCGCATCACTGTCAACGGTGGCTGTTTGCAGGTTGAAGGTGATCAGCGGCCTGTCGGAGGCGCTTGGCGCGACAGGCGCGGTGGCGTCGGCGCGGCTGTAGATGGCAAACGAGCGGTCAAAGCCACCCTCGATGGGGGTTTGGTCGTAGGCAAGCGTGATCTGCATACCATCGTCAACCAGCATCATCAGGCTACCCGTCTTACTGCTGTCGGGCTTGGAGAGCAAGTCCGCTACAACGGTTGCGAGCGACTTGCCTTCTTCGCTCATTTTGACCTCACCCTTGTGGGTCACGCCAGCTTCGGTGGTCAAGCGGTTGTAGGACATCTGCATGCCAATATCAACGTTCTCGTTCTCCACTTCGCCATCGTCATCGGTTAGGGTGATGACACCCTTCATGGCAAAAGGTATCGATATGGAGATGAGCGTCTTGCCCTCGTCGGCGGTATAGACGGTGATAGGCAGTTCAAAGGTGGACTTGGTAAAAAAATCTTTTATGGAATCAATCAGCTTTTCAGATTCCACAACATCGTCTGGTTCGCCGCTTTCCGTGGCAGCGGTGGCAATAAGGTTTTTGCAGTACTGGGTATTTAGCAGCTTTACATAATCCTCACCCGTGAAGGCCAACACAGTCTTTTGGGTGGCCGCGTCATGCGTCGCGTCGGTAAAATCGCCGTCGGTAGTGACAACGCGGTTGGCGATGTCGGTAATCCAAGCGATCATTTCAGCGTCGTCGGCAAAAGCGGTATGGAGAATTTCCAGCTTTTCGTCCGCTGTTTGGGGTAGCAAAGCGCTGGCAGGCTCCTGCGCATTGGCAACCTCTGTGCTTAAGCTGCCCATGGCAGCGCCAAAGGCCAAAATTTGCTGCTTGAACTCGGCAGCGATTTGCGCGTCGTTGCCCATGGCTATGAAGGCCTTTTCCGCCATGGCGGCGATATCAGCCCAAGCAAGGAACAGCGCATCGGCACTGAAAGCGTCGCTCTTCACATAGATGCCCTTGTCATCGGCACGCATGGCCGCGCTTATAACGTCCTCATCGCCCATGTTAAGCGTAAAGCGATAGGCGCCTTCGCCACGCAGAAGCTTCAGGGATAGGATATCTAAGGTATCCTTGACTGCGGGAATGGCGGCCAGATCATCGCCGGGTACGATGGTGAACGTATACTGGGCTGCGGCAAGCGCTCCGAGTGGGGCCAGCAGCGTAAGCAGCAGGCATAGGAGCAATGTAATACTTTTACGAAGCATGTGGGGTTCCTCCTTTATTGTGTAAGATCACGCGTTGCTATCTTGTACGGGTGTGATTATACCATGCGCGGGGGAGGCTTGTCATGGTTTTGGCAGAAATCCCCGCGTTGTATGTGTAAAATGTCTTTTTTGATGTCTGAACGCAGGCAAGAGCCACGCGTTACCGCTTCAACCACACCGTTTGGTTTACAATGGGCGTGTAGCTCTGGATAAGCTTCACAACCTTGATGCTTACGTTGGTATCGCTGTAATCGGCGGGCAGGGCGCGCGGCGCACCGTTGCGCTGCATGGCGATGGCAAGCTCCGCCGCCTGCTGCACGCTGTCCTGCGCAATGCCGCCAAGCACGATGTCGCCCTTGTCCAGCACCTCCGGACGCTCCGTGGAGGTGCGGATCAGCACGCCGCAAAAACCCAGCAGGGCGCTTTCCTCGCTTAACGTGCCGCTGTCGCTAAGCACCACAAGGCTGTTGCGCTGCAGGCAGTTGTAGTCAAAAAAGCCGAAGGGCGGCAGATTGCGCACCAGCGGGTGGAAGGTGAAGTTGCGCTGCTTGATGTATTTCATGCTGCGTGGGTGAGTGCTGTAGATCACGGGCACCTGATAGGTTTCAGCCATGTGGTTGATGGCCTGCATTAAAGAAAGAAAATTCTGCTCCAGATCAATGTTCTCCTCGCGGTGTGCGGATACTAGGATGTACTGCCCGCGCTCAAGGCCAAGCCGGGTGAGCACGTCGCTGCTTTCAATCTGCGGCATGGCACGCTCAAGCACCTCACGCATGGGCGAACCGGTGACAAAGATGGTTTTGCCATCCACGCCTTCGCTTAACAGATAGCGGCGGCTGTTTTCGGTATAAGGCAGGTTGATATCAGAAATATGATCCACGATCTTGCGGTTGATCATCTCGCTTACATTCCAATCCCAGCAGCGGTTGCCCGCCTCCATGTGGAAGATGGGAATCTTGAGCCGTTTGGCAGAAATGGCCGCGAGCGCAGAATTCGTATCGCCAAGAATGAGCAGCGCGTCCGGCTGCTCGCGCTGGAGCGCTTTGTAGCTCTTTGCAATGATATTTCCCATCGTTTCGCCAAGGTCGCCGCCCACCGCGTCCAAGTAGAGGTCAGGTGCGCGAAGCTCCAAATCACGAAAAAAAACATCGTTTAGCGTGGGATCGTAATTCTGTCCGGTATGCACCAGAATGTGATTGAAATACTGATCCGCGCACCGGATCACCGCCGATAGCCGGATGATCTCGGGGCGTGTGCCAAGGATGGTCATCAGTTTCAGCTTGCTCATTTCGGCTGGCTCCTCTCCTCCTGCACCGCTAGGCGCATGGTATCGGGATGTTCGGGGGCAAAGCACTCGTTGGCCCACATCAAGGTGAGCATGTCCGTATCGCCAAGGTTTTCAATGTTGTGCGTATATCCGGGTGGAATGTCCACAATTGTGGGCGTCACGCCGGATACACGGTAGCTGAGCACGGTGGAATCGCCGATCTTGCGCAGGCGAATGACGCCCTCGCCTGTCAGCACGATAAACTTCTCATGCTTGGTGTGATGCCAGTGCTCGCCCTTGACGATATGCGGCTTGCTCACGTTTAGGCTCACTTGCCCGTGACCACCCATATGAAGCAGCTCCGTAAAGGAGCCGCGCGCGTCTGTGTGGGTTGTGGGGAAACGGGAAAAATCCTCCGGCGGCAAAAAGCTTAGGTAGGTGGCGTAGAGCTTGCGTGTGAGCGGATCGCTCTGGTCGGGCACGCTCAGGCTGTCCCGCCCGCTGTGGAAGGCTTCTAGCAGCGCCTGAAGAGCGCCTAAGCGGATTTCGTGCTCAGGTCGCACAACGCAGAAATTGCCCTCGCGGGTGGGCGAGCCGCGTAGCGCACGCAGAAATTCATCCGCGATATCGTCGATGTATACGAGCTTGAGCAGGTTGGCTGGATCGCTCAGCGTAACAGGCAGCCCGTGCGCAATGTTGTAGCAGAAGGTCGCTACAGCGCTGTTGTAATTGGGACGGCTCCATTTGCCAAAGGCGTTGGTCAGCCGATAAATGGCCACGGGCGTGTGGCAGCGCTCGCCGTAGGCGCGCACCGCTTCCTCGGCAGCGCGCTTGCTTTGCCCGTAGGGGTTGTCAAGCGCCGCTTGCGTGGAACTGCTCAGCAGGACGGGCGGCTTTTTGCTGTGCTCCAACAGCCCCAGCAGACGCTGTGTAAAGTCCCCATTGCCGCGCATGAAATCCGCCGGATCGTGCGGACGATTGATTCCGGCAAGGTGGAACACAAAATCCGCTTCCAGCGCGGCCTGCTCCAGCGCGCCATCGGGGCTGCGCAGATCGATCAGCGAGAGCTCGCCAGCATCGGCAGCTTCTAGCGCTGCACGCAGGTTGCGCCCCATGAAACCGTCTGAGCCGGTGATGAGAATTCGCATGCATAGACCTCCTTAAAATAGGACACTGGGATAAACAATGTTATCTTACAGGAATCGATTGGGTGTGTCAACGCTTGACGCATAGACAGAGTCAATTTATAATACGAGAGCTGGGCTTTGGAAAAAAGGGAGGGGAATGCAATGCTGACAGTGCGCCTGCTGGTTGTGTGCATGGGGCGGTTGGATGCGGAGCACGCCGTGGGAATGGTGCTTCGTGCGCTTGCGATGGCGGCAAACCCATATGGCATCCGCTTTGCCATGCCCGCCTCCTTTGCGCCCGCCGCTGCGGAAACCATGGCGGCAGGGGTCGCTCTGCGGAGCAATGATGTGAAGTTCTATCCCGATGGCGCGTCCCTTGGTGAGATTGGTGCATTGCGGACGGACGAAACACATTTTTTGCTGCTGATGGGCGAATACGGCTTTGCGGAAAAATGGGATCAGGAGCTTTTTGCCCGCATGCGCAAGACGCCGGGCAAGGGTGCGCTGCTGACCGGCTGCATTGGCGCGCAAGCGGAGGAGTTTGCGCCGCAGCCCTACCTGCCTGCCTTTGCGGAGGACTTTGCAGACAACGGCGTGCTGATTGAGCATGGGCTGCCGCTGGTGTGCAGCACCGCGCCTGTACGCACGCTTGCCATTGATCCCGCGCTGGTGCTTGGCTCTATGGATTTTTTGCGGCTGCCCGGTCTTCGTGTGGATAACCTCTCTTTTGCGGCCTACGCGGCGGATGTGGAAGTGTACGCCCTTGATCGGGCGCCGCTGTGGCCGCTTGAGCGCCTTGCGGAGCGCCGCCTTGCCCGCCCCGCACCTGATGCGCTGCCCGGTACAACGCCCGCGCGTTTTGAACAGCTTGCCGGGTTTCGGTATGAAAAGAAACGCGCGGGCGTAAGAACAACATGGGGGCTTTTTACCACCGAGAATGCCTATGCCCAGCAGCTGCCCACGGGGCTTGCCGTCGCTCAGCGGGCGCGAGCCATCGTTGCACGCTCCAGAGCGGATCGCGTGCCGCTTAGCGTAACGGCATTCATTGATCTGCCAGCCCCTTCCAAACCCATACCGGTCTACATTTTGCGCTTCGGGTTTCTGCGGGCGTTGCAGAACATGCCGCTCATTTTGTACACTGGCGGCGCGCAGGAACGCTTTTTGCGCGTGGCGTTTCCCAATGCGTGGAGCTACCCAGATAACGCGGTGCTGCCAAAGGCTTTTTTGCAAAAGGGCATCACGGCGGAGCAGCACTTTCGCCGCAGCAAGCTGTGGCTGTTGGAGCGCGCCGCGCGTAATCACCCAGAATTTACGCATGTGCTGTGGATGAATATCGACTTATTAACGCATCCCATCTGTGCGCAAGCAATGCCGAATTTTACGCCGCTGATGGATGGCTGCGTGCATCTGGCAACGGTGAACGCGGTGCCGGACCTTTCCTTTGTGGTGGTGCCGGTGGAACGGGTGAAGCTTTTGGTGCGCGAGGCCGCCGCAATCACCGATTTGGACGCGGAGCTGAAGCGCGGCTTTGGCGAACAGCGGCTGTGGGAGCGCTTGGTGCAGCAGATGCCGGAGCTTTTTATGCTGCACCCCATGCCCAGCAAGCATTTGCTGTTTTACACCATGCTGGATCAGCAGCTTTTGGAAACGCGCTATCATAGGTTGCTCAGCAACCTGCGCCCTGCTGTGCGCGCACAGGACAAACCAATGCGAGAAAAAGTTTGAATGGCTTGAACAGGCCGCATTTTTGAAAGGATGGTTATCCTCATCATGATGAACGACACACAGGAGTCTCGCCCCATGAAACGTGTTGCCGCCAGCCGCGCGGAGCAGGTGCATATCATCATGCCGGCGGATGTGAACGCCAGCTTCAATCTTTTTGGCGGCATGCTGATGCAATGGATTGATGTGGTGGCGGGCGTGGTGGCGCGCAGGCACGCGGGTTGTGAAGTGCTTACCGCCGCGGTGGATCATTTGGCGTTTCTTGCGCCCGCGCACCTCAATGACACAGTCACTTTGCTGGGGCGTGTGACCTATGTAGGCCGCACGAGCATGGAAATCTGCGTGGATACCTACGTGGAGCGTATGGAAAACATGGACGAACGCATTCATGCCAACCGCGCTTACCTTACGATGGTGGCCTTGGATGAGGAAGGCTTGCCCACGCGCGTGCCGGGCTTGCTATGCGAAGCAGACGCCGAGCGTGCGGATTTTGCGGCGGGTCAAAAGCGGCGCGATGCGCGTAGGCGCATGGAGCGCGATGAGTAAAAGGCCGCGAAGCAACTGGAAATCCCAACGAAAGCGCTTCTCTACGCTCTGTACCTAGCCGTCAAGCTGTGGTATACTGTTCCAGAATTTCAACGGGCGTTATAACGCCAAAAAGGAAGGAAACGGAAGCGATGAACGAAAAAATCGCGGGCGTGATTTTTGATTTGGATGGCGTGCTGGTTTCTACGGACAACTGTCATTACCTTGCGTGGAAGCGGATGGCGGATGAAGAGGGCATTGATTTTGACCGCAAGGTTAACGAACGCCTTCGCGGGGTGAGCCGCATGGAAAGCCTCGATATTCTTCTGGAGCGCGCTGCAAAGCCGTATACGGAGGATGAAAAGGCAGCCATGGCCGCGCGCAAGAACGCATATTACGTAACGCTGATTGGAAGCCTGACGGAGGGCGATGTGCTGCCCGGCGCGCTTGCCACGCTACAAATGCTGCGAGGGCGCGGCATCAAAATCGCCATTGGCTCCTCAAGCAAAAACACGCCGCTAATCCTCAAACAGATTGGCCTGAACGGCGCGTTTGACGCAGTGGCGGATGGAAACCAGATCACGCGAAGCAAGCCTGATCCGGAGGTGTTTTTGCTCGCCGCCCGGCTGATGAGCCTTGCGCCGGAAAGCTGCCTTGTGGTGGAGGATGCGGATGCGGGCGTCGAGGCGGCGTTGGCGGGCAGCATGCGCGTGCTGGGTGTTGGCGCTGCCGCCGCGAATCCCACCGCGACCTATACCGCCAAGGATTTGGCAAGCTTTGATTTTGCGGCCATTTTGGCTGAATGAGGAGGATGACCATGCTCGATCAAGCCATTGCAAAGGACGTGCTGGATGCTGCACTGTCCACCGGAGGCGATTTTGCCGAAATATTTATGGAGGATCGGCGCTCAAATAACCTTGTGCTGCAATCCGACCGCTTGGAAACTGTGCTTTCAGGACGCACACATGGCGCGGGCATCCGCGTATATGTGGGCTTGAACGCCGTTTATACCTATACCAACGATACGGATCGCGAAGGTCTTTTGCGTTGTGCCAAGCAGGCGGCTTCTGCCGTGAAGGCGCACAGGACGGGCTTTGTGACCTCCGTGCCCTTTACGGTGCAGCAGTTTCAAAACCGGCACCCGGTCGCGCTTGCTCCCTCTGCCACGGATACGCGCAAGAAGGCGGATATCCTGCGCGCTGCAAACAGCGCCGCGCGTGGCGCAAGCGGGGAGATTGCGCAGGTGATTTGCACCTACCGCGATAGCGAGCAGGATGTGCTCATCTGCAACAGCGACGGTCTGTTTACAACGGATCGCCGCACCTATACGCGCATGTCCTGCCAAGCCGTGGCGGCCAATGGCTCCGAAAATCAGATGGCGCATGAGGCGCCCGGCGCGCTTTGCGGCTTTGAACTGTTTGAAAACCATGTTGACCCCGCAAAGGTGGGGCGCGCGACTGCGCAGGCGGCAGTGAAGATGCTCCATGCGCCGGTGTGCCCCGCTGGCATCATGCCTGTGGTGATTGACCACGGGTTTGGCGGCGTTATTTTCCACGAGGCGTGCGGCCACAGCTTGGAGGCCACCAGCGTTGCCTTCGGCCTGAGCGTGTTTTGCGATAAGCTGGGTCAGCAGATCGCCGCGCCCTGCGTGACTGCCATTGATGATGGCACAATGCCTAACCAGTGGGGGAGCGAGCATGTGGATGACGAGGGCACGCCCACTACGCGGCTTGTGCTGATTGAAAATGGCATTTTGAAAAACTACATGGTTGACCGCCTCAACGGCAAGCGCATGGGCATGGCGCCTACGGGTAGCGCGCGGCGCGAAAGCTACGCCTACGCGCCTACCTCCCGCATGCGCAACACCTACATCGCTCCCGGCGAGGATGAAAACGAGGAGATCATCTCCACCATGGGCGACGGCCTTTATGCAGCAAAGCTTGGCGGAGGTTCGGTGAACCCCACGACGGGCGAGTTTAACTTTGCTGTCAACGAGGGTTATCTGGTAAAGGCTGGCAAGATCACAACCCCTGTGCGCGGCGCGAGCCTCATCGGCAAGGGCACGGAGGTTCTTGTGAAGATCGATCGCGTAGGCCGCGATATGCAGATGGCGCAGGGCATGTGCGGCAGCGTCAGCGGCAGCGTTCCTACAAACGTCGGGCAGCCTATGATCCGCGTAAAATCTATGACCGTCGGCGGACGGGCTTAAGCTTGGAAAAGGATGGTTATCAAGATGCAAGCATTTATCGATCACCTGATGCGGGCCGCCAAATCCGCCGGAATTGAGGCGGCAGAGGCATACCTCGTGGAGCGCGAGAGCTTCAGCGCCATGACCAACGAGGGCGAGATTACCGAATATAAGAGCAATATCACGCGCGGGCTTGGCTTTCGCGGAATGAAAAGCGGGCGCATGGGCTACGCCTCCAGCGAAGCCTTCGATGACGAGGCGATTGGCCAGCTTGTTAAGGGCGTGCTGGAAAGCGCGTTGCTTTGCGAGGATACGGACGAGGAGTTTCTGTATGATGGCAAGGAGCCTGCGCCGGAGATGAACCTTTACCATCCCGAGCTGGATGCGGTATCCGTGGAGGATAAGCTTGCTTTGGTGCTGGATATGGAAAAGCAGACCAAGGCCTATGATCCGCGCATTGACAAGGTCGCAAGCAACGCCATTGAAACCGCAAAGCATACCATCCGCATTGTCAACACCTACGGCATGGATCGCTCCTTTACCGAAAACCTGGGTCTGTTGTGTACCGAGGCTACCGCGAAGGAGAACGGCTTTGTAGCGGTGGGAAGCTATATGCTGGCAGCGCATAGCTTTGCCGAAATGGATGCGGCAAAGGTGGCAAGGGAGGCGGCCAGCCGTGCGATTGAGGGGCTGCACGCATCACCCGTGCCTTCCGGCAAGTATCGCGTGGTCTTGTTTAACGAGGTCATTACCAGCCTCATGCAGGTGTTTGCAACGATCTTCTCTGCGGAAACGGCACAGAAGGGGCTTTCCCTGCTGGCTGGCAAGCTCAACCAGCCCATCGCCGCGCCCTGCGTGACGCTTGTGGATGACCCGCTGTTTTGCGAGGGGCTTGAAAGCCGTCCGTTCGATGCTGAGGGCGTGCCCTCCAAGGCGCATACGCTGGTGGAGGCGGGCGTGTTCAAAACCTTCCTGCACAATTTGAAAACCGCGCACAAGGATGGCGTCGCAACGACCGGCAACGCCAGCAAGGCGGGATACTCCGCGCCTGTGCGCGTTTCGCCCTCCAACCTGTACTTTCAGCCTAGCGAAAAGAGCTTTGAAGCGCTTCTGTCCGAGCTGGGCGATGGCGTTGTGATTACCGAGGTCTCCGGCCTGCACGCGGGCGCAAATCCCATCAGCGGGGATTTTTCCCTGCTCTCCAAGGGGTACATCGTCAAAAACGGCAAGCGTGAGCGCGCTGTGGAGCAAGTGACGGTTGCTGGCAATTTTTACGAGCTTTTGAAAGCCATTCGCGCATTCGCGTGCGACCTTCGTTTCCCGGATGGGGGCATGGGCAGCGCGAGCGTGGATGTAGGCGAGCTATCCATCAGCGGAAGCTGATGGGGCAACGTGCCATGAACGTAGAGATCCGCCACGCGCTCCAGCGTGCGGCGGATCTCTTTTTGCCGCCCACAGACGCGCTTTCCCTGCCAACCCGGCTATGGACAAGCACGACAGGATATGATATATAATGTTGCGGATGTCAAAGCGGATTTTGTTTGAGTGGAGCACATCCATGGTACAGACACAATGGGTGGCACGCAACAAGGCGAAAATGTGCACCCTAAGCGTAGAATCACAAGAAACAAAAGCCCATGAGTAAGGAGCATCATTAACTATGGCTCGAAACCTAAACGGCCGCAATACCGAGCGCGTCTGCGCTGAAAACAGCATTACCGAGGGCGTCATTTGGAAGCAGCTGCTGGTTTTCTTTTTTCCAATTCTTTTGGGCACTTTTTTTCAACAGCTATATAACACGGCGGATGCAATCATCGTAGGCAAGTTTGTTGGCAAGGAAGCGTTGGCCGCCGTAGGCGGTGCTACGGGAAATTTGATCAACCTTGTGGTGGGCTTTTTCGTCGGCCTTTCCTCTGGCGCAACGGTGATTATTTCCCAATTTTTTGGCGCCCGCAGGGATCAGGAGGTCAGCCACGCAGTGCATACGGGCATCGCGCTGGCCTTGGCGGGTGGACTGGCTATTTCGGTGCTGGGCATCACCTTCTCGCCAACCATCCTTGCGATGATGGGCACGCCCGCGGAGGTTATGGATTATGCGGTGACGTATATCCGCATTTATTTTGCGGGCATGATTCCGTCCTTGGTGTACAATATCGGCTCTGGTATTTTGCGCGCGGTGGGCGATTCGCGCCGCCCCCTGTATTTTTTGATTTGCGCCTGCATGGTCAATATCCTGCTGGATATTCTTTTTGTAGTAGGCTTTGAGTGGGGCGTTGCGGGCGCGGCTTTGGCTACGATTCTTTCGCAAGCGATCAGCGCGGTGCTGGTGCTGATTACGCTGAGCCGTTCGCCTTACTCCTATCGGCTAATCATTAAGAAAATACGCTTTTATGGCAGCCTGCTGGGTCGCATTGTTCAAATCGGCTTTCCGGCCGGCCTGCAATCGGTCATGTATGCCCTGTCCAACGTGATTATTCAGGCCAGCGTCAATGGCTTTGGCACCGATGTGCTTGCGGCTTGGACTGCGTACGGCAAATTGGACGGCTTGTTCTGGATGACGGTCAGTGCCTTTGGCGTGGCCATTACCACCTTCGTTGGGCAAAACTTCGGAGCGGGGCAGTATGACCGCATGAAAAAGAGCGTCACCATATGCCTTGGCATGGCGGCTGTGGCTACGGTGATATTGAGCGTTTCGCTCCTGCTGTTTGGCGAAACCCTGTATCGTATGTTTACTGACGATGAAGAGGTGATTCGTCAAGGCATGATCATGCTAAAGCTGTTGGTGCCCACCTACATTACCTATGTCTGCATTGAGGTGCTCTCCGGCGCGGTGCGTGGCGCGGGGGATTCCCTGCTTCCTACGCTCATGACGCTTGCGGGCGTGTGCCTGCTGCGCATGGTGTGGGTGATGGGGATTGCTCCCAGCTATCATAGCATGCCGGTGGTGCTGTTGAGCTATCCTATTACATGGACAGTGACCTCTTTGATGTTTGTGATTTATTACCTAAAAGGAAGTTGGCTCAAGCGCTGCATCGGCAGGGCGGAGCTTGTTTAAGGTTCTTGTAAAACGCTTGACATATATGCGCAGATGGCGCATAATGAATGCATCACCAAACCATGTGGTGCGTGTTCGTTCCCAATAAACTTTATAGGAGGAATCGGTCTATGAAAAAGATGCTGGCTCTGTTGTTGTCTATCCTGATGGTGATGAGCGTTGCTTCTGGCGCACTTGCGGACGCGGCTGTAAGTGCGGAGGCTGCTGAGAAGGCCGCCACCATGACCTACGATCAGCTACTGGAAGCTGCAAAAACCGAGGGCAAGGTTTTCTCCGTTGGCATGCCGGATGAATGGGCGAACTGGAAAGATTTGTGGGCGCACATCCAAGGGTTGGGCATTAAGACTTCCGATACGGATATGAGTTCCGCTGAGGAGCTGGCACGCTTCGCGCTGGAAGGCAAAGCGGATGCGGATATCGGTGATATCGGCATCATGATGACCGGCGTCGCGATGGAACAAAATCTGTTGCTGCCCTTCAAGCCCAGCACATGGGATTCCATTCCCGAATATGCAAAAGATCCCAACGGCCTATGGGTAGAGGCGTATACCTGCAACATCGCCTTTATCACGGACCTCAACAATGTGAAGGCTGCCCCCACCACTTGGGCTGAGCTGCTGGAAGGCGACTACCCTGTGTGGATCGGCGATATTGAGAAGGCAACGCAGGCGTACGTCGGCGTGCTGGCTTGCGCGTACTCCCTTGGCGGCGATGAAACGAACCTTGAGCCCGCCATGGAATTCTTCGCGACGCTGGCAAAGCAGGGTCGCTTGATCACCTCCAACCCCTATGTGGAAAACCTTGAAAAGGGCGAGGTTGGCGTAGCCATCGTATCTGATTTCAACGCCATGGGCTACCGCGAGACCATCGCCGACAACGCAAAGGATCAGGCGCTGCTGGATCGTTTCGCCGTTACGATTCCTACGGATGGCTCCGCATCCTTCGGCTATGCCTCCGTGATCAACAAATACGCGAACAACCCCTATGCTGCCATGCTCGTGCGTGAGGTCATTCTAAGCGACGCTGGACAGAACTTCCTTGCGCTGGGTCATGTAAAGCCCATCCGCAGTGACGTGAAGTTGACCGACGAAGCCAAGGCTGCCCTGCTGCCCGAAGACATGTACAAGAACGTTTACTATGTAAAGGATTGGGCCGTGTTTAGCGAGACCGTTGCCGCGTTGCCGGATCTCTGGGCTGAAAACGTTGCCATTTATATGAACTAAGCAGCGGTTGGATAGCCGAATGCGGGGTTGCCGTGTGCAGCCCCGCATTCGGTTTCATTCACAAAGAAGGAGGTCTCCTTCCGTGAAAAAAAAGCGGAGCTTTAACGGTTTTTTCGCCCTTTCGTTGACGGTTTTTTTGCTTTTTGTAGCCGCTTTTATGGGGGTTCCCCTCGTCAAGCTCATTGTTTCATCCCTTTCCGCACCCAAAACAGGCGGTTTCAGCTTGGAAAACTTTCAAAAAATTTTTACCAGCGCCTATTATGGGCAGAGCTTTGCCAACAGCATGTTGCTCTCGCTGCAATCAAGCCTGTATGGCATGATCATTGCGCTCATTTGCTCCTATGCCATTACGCGCTTTGCTGCTGAAAAAACGCAGAACAACCTGCTTGTGATTGTCAATATGACCTCCAACTTCGCCGGCATTCCGCTGGGCTTTGCTCTGACGCTCATGCTGGGAAACGCGGGCATGCTGGTCATTATCCTGCAAAAAATGGGCATTGATATTACGCAGTCTTTTTCCATCTATTCCGTGCAGGGATTGATTATCGCATATACGTATTTTCAAATTCCGCTGGGCATCATGCTGCTCTACCCAATCTATCGCGGCGTTCGCGAGGATTGGAAGGAGGCAGCTGCCATTTTAGGCGCCACCAGCGCGCAGTTCTGGGCAAAAATCGGCATTCCGGCGTTATTGCCGAGCATCCTTTCTACCTTTACGGTGCTCTTTGCAAACGCGATGGGCGCTTACGCAACTGCCTATTATCTGGTATCGTCCAGCTACAACATTGTTCCTATTCGCATCAGCGCCATGATGAGCGGTGATATCCGCACGAAGCCGGAGCTTGGCAGCGCGCTGGCGATCACCTTGGCCATGGTGCTGATTGTGGTGATGCTCCTGAACGATTGGGCATCGCGCATGGCGGGAAAGAGGGGACTAAAGCAATGAAAAAAACAGGCGTGGGACCAAAGGTCATCGTTATTGTGCTCATGATTTACCTGTTTGCGCCCTTTTTGATTACAGGGCTGTACTCGGTGGCTTCTAACTGGAGCAATACCGTGTTTCCGGAGGCCTATACAGCGGATTACTACTATCAGATGTTCACAAGCGCGCGCTTTTGGATGGCAATTGGGCGCAGCGTGCTGGTAAGCGTGGTGGGCGTTATGCTGGCTGAGGTGATCATGATCCCGCTCGTGTTTGCGGTGGCCGCTTTCAGCCCAAAGCTTGAAAACGTGCTCAAAATCGTTACCTTAATGCCATACGCCATTCCGGGCGTCATTAGTGCAGCCGCTCTTTTGCAGGCCTATGGCGGCAGCGATTTGCCGATGGTGGTGGTGCTCTCGTGCGCGTACTTCGTGCTCATCATGCCGCTGGTGTATTCCGGGCTTACCAACGCGATGCATGCGATTGATATTGTGCCCATTACGGAGGCCGCGCGCGTACTTGGCGCATCAACATGGCAGACCTTTTTGAAAATCATTGTGCCAGCCATTGCACCGGGTATTCTGGTTAGTACGCTGCTCAGCTTTTCCACGCTCTTTGGCGAGTTTGTCATCGCCAATATGCTCATTGGCGGCAGCTATGAAACGGTGCAGATCTATCTATACCTGATCATGAAGCAGACGGGGCATCTATCCAGCGCCGTTGTGGTTATTTACGTCATCATCATGACCATCATCTGCGGAGCGCTCATGAAGTTGACTGGCGAAAAAAAGAATGCAGCTTGATGGGAGGAAACCGCTATGAGCTATATTGAAATTCGCGATGTAGTGAAATCCTTTGGAAATAATACCGTGCTCAAGAATATCGATCTGAATGTGGAGCAGGGTGAAATGGTGACGCTGCTTGGCCCTTCTGGCTGTGGCAAGTCCACGCTGTTACGCGCGGTGGCAGGTCTGAATAGCGTTGATTCGGGCAGCGTATGGATTGATGGTAAGGATGTAACCGCCATTGATGCGCGCCGCCGTCAGGTGGGCATGGTGTTCCAGAGCTACGCACTTTTTCCCAACATGACGGCCGCGCAGAACGTCGCCTTTGGCCTGTCCATCCAAAGGCAGGATCAAAAGACCATTGCCGCAAAGGTTGCGGAAATGATTGCGCTGGTTGGCTTGCAGGGCAAGGAGAACCAACGTCCCAATCAGCTTTCTGGCGGTCAGCAGCAGCGCGTGGCGCTTGCCCGGGCGCTGATCATGCAGCCTAAGGTGCTTTTGTTGGATGAGCCGCTCTCCGCGCTGGATGCGCAGATTCGCCAAAGCTTGCGCGTGCAAATCCGTGAAATTCAGCAGGATATGCACATCACTGCCATCTTTGTAACGCACGATCAAGAAGAGGCTATGGCGATTAGCGATCGCGTTTGTGTTATGCACAACGGCATCATTGAGCAACAGGGCACGCCGGTGGATATCTACAAAAACCCGCAATCCGATTTTGTGGCTCGCTTTATCGGCCATTACAACGTATTTACCCCGCAGGAGGCAGGCAAGCTGCTGGGAATAACGCCCTTTGACTGCAAGGTGGTGGCTATCCGCCCGGAGGCGTTCACGTTTGAGCACGGGCAGAACAAGCAGAGCATCACAGGCAAGGTACAGCGCATTTCCATGCTTGGCAGCGTCACACGCTATGGGATGGACTGTGGTGGCATTGAGATGAATGTAGAAATCGTTAACCATGACGCGCGTTATTTGGAGCTTGGCGAGCAGGTGACCATGTATATCAATGAAAAGAACATTTTGCAAATCGCACAATAAGGCTTGCTAACGAGGAGCACCGGCGGTACAATAGTAGCAAGGGAAAAGCACGCTGGAAAGGCTGTGGGCGAATGCATCAGGAGCACCTGCTGAGCGTTGGTATCGATGTGGGTACATCAACCACGCAGTGTGTATTCAGCGAGCTTTGCTTAACCAACATGGCGCCAGCCTTTGCGATGCCCAAGGTGCAAATAACCGAAAAAAAGGTGCTCTGCCGCTGTAAGCTTCGGCTTACTCCGCTGCGGGGAATGGATGAAATTGATGCGGAAAAGCTGCGAACGATGATTGAGGAGGACTACCGCGATGCGGGCATGCGCCCGCAGGACATCCGCTGTGGCTCCATCATCGTAACGGGCGAAACAGCGCGTAAGCAGAACGCGCGCGCGGTTTCGCAAGCGTTGTCCGCGTTGGCGGGGGAGTTCGTTGTGGCGACCGCCGGACCAGATCTGGAGAGTATCCTTGCTGGGCGTGGGTCAGGTGCGGCGGCGCTTTCCAGCGAGCTTGGCAAGCGCGTGCTCAACATGGATATTGGCGGCGGTACAACCAATATGTGCTTGTTTGTGCAAGGCGAGCCGGAGCAGACCGCCAATCTGGATATTGGGGGGCGTCTGCTTCGGTTTGAGCCGGATATGCACACGGTGCTCTCCGTTAGTCCGAAGCTTTTGCTGGTGGCCGAGGATATCGGGTTGCGGATCGGCCAGCGGCTTTCCGATGTAGAAATTTCCTTACTGTCGGCGCGCATGGCGCGCGTGCTGGAGGAGGCGCTCAATCTGCGCCCACGCACCGGGCTTTACGAACGGCTGGTGCTGGAGCGCGGCTTTACACCCGATATGCGCGCGGATGTTTATACCTTTTCCGGCGGCGTTGCGGATTGCGTATATGGCGCGGCGGAAAAGGGGATTGCCTTTGAGGACATCGGCATGGCATTGGGCGCGGCCATTCGCGCGACGGCTTGTTTTGGGGAAGGGCGCGTGCTGAGGCCAAAGGAAACGCAGCAAGCCACGGTGATCGGTGCGGGCGCATACAGCATGACCGTATCCGGGAGCACCATCCAGTATGGCGGGATAACCTTTCCCATCAAGAACCTGCCCGCCGGCAAAATTCGCTTTGCAAGCGCTGAGGATATCCCCGCCCTTTGCGAGCGTATTTTGGAGCAATGCCGCATCTTTGATGGCGAGTGCGCAATTGCCTTTACAGGCTTGGAGCAGCCAACCTTTCAGCAGATTGAGGCGGCGGCGGACGAGCTGGCAAGGGCTTTGCGCATAGCGCCTTTGCATGTGCTCATCATGGAGCGTGATATGGCGAAGGCGCTAGGGCAGGCACTCACGCGCAGGCTGGGTGATGTGCCGCTTGTGTGCATCGATGGCATTCCTCTGGCGCATGGCGATATGGTGGATATCGGCGCACCGCTTTCAGAGGGGCGCGTGCTCCCTATTGTTGTAAAGACACTCGCATTTTTATCCTAAGGAGGCGGTGGCGTGCATTTATCCACCAAGCTGTTTGATCATCACTACACCTTTGGTTCGGTGCGCGAGGTGATGGGCAAGGCAAACGTCGAAAAATCCGGCGATCAGCTGGCGGGCGTAGCGGCACATACGCCGCAGGAGCGCGTGGCTGCGCGCGTGGTGCTTTCGCACCTCACGGTGCAGGATATCTGCGAGCACCCCGCTGTGCCTTACGAGGAGGATGAGGTGACACGCCTCATTTTGGATGACCTCAATCAGCGCATCTATGGCGAGTATCAGCGTATGGAGATAGGCGAGCTGCGCGAGTGCATTTTGGCTGCTGATGCTGCGGAGCTTGCGCGCATGAGCCGCGGCCTTTCCAGCGAGGTGATTTCTGCAGTATGCCGGTTGATGACCAATTTGGATTTGATCTATGCCGCGCGCAAGATACGCGTAACCGCCACCTGCGTTACCACCATTGGGGAGGAGGGCACACTTTCGGCGCGCCTACAGCCCAACCATCCGGTGGATGACGTGGAGGGGATTACGGCCTCGGTGCTAGAGGGGCTTAGCTATGGTATTGGGGACGCGGTGATAGGCCTGAACCCCGTGGATGCCAGCGAAGCCAGCGTACACGCTATTCTGGATCGCTTTGCCGAGATCAAGCATCGCTACGCCATTCCCACGCAGAACTGCGTGCTCGCGCACGTCACCACGCAGATGGAGGCCATCCGCAAGGGTGCGCCCTGTGACCTGCTGTTTCAGAGCATCGCCGGTTCAGAAAAGGGCAACCGAGCCTTTGGCATTGACGCAAAGCTGATTGCCGAGGCGCAGGCGCTCATGCTTGAGCAGGGCACTTCAAAAGGCCCCAATGTGCTCTATTTTGAAACCGGGCAGGGCAGCGAGCTATCCAGCGATGCGCATAACGGTTGGGATCAGCTTACGTTGGAGGCGCGTTGCTATGGCTTCGCACGACACTTTTCCCCGTTCTTGGTCAACACCGTGGTGGGCTTCATCGGGCCTGAGTACCTGTATGATAATCGCCAGTTTATTCGCGCGGGGCTGGAGGATCATTTCATGGGCAAGCTCAGCGGCCTGCCCATGGGCTGCGATTGCTGCTATACCAACCACATGAAGGCCGATCAAAACGATAACGAAAATCTTGCTGTGCTTCTGGCAAGCGCGGGCTGTAACTATTTTATGGGGCTGCCGCATGGGGATGATGTGATGCTCAACTATCAATCCACCAGCTATCATGATATTGCGGCCATCCGCGAAACGCTTGGCTTGCGCCCCATACGCGCGTTTGAGGAATGGCTGGAAAAGTGGGGCATTTGGAAGAATGGGAAGCTTGGGCCCAATGCGGGTGATGCTTCCATCTTTCTATCCTGATGCGGAAGGGCGGTGAACGGTTTGAACGATCAGGAGCTTGAGCGCCTTGTGCGGCGCGTGGTGGAAGAGCTTAGCGCTCAGCCCGCGCCTTCCTTGGCGAATGGCGCAGCGGCAGCAACCATGATCCCCGCGGGGGAACTGCTGCCCGATATTGGCGCCATTGACCTGCGTAGGGAATATTTAGTAGAGCATCCGCACGATGGGGAAGCGTTTCTGGCTATGAAGCTGCGCACCCCTGCGCGCGTAGGAGTCGGGCACGCAGGCGCACGCCACCGTACCGAAACGATGCTTCGCTTTCAGGCCGACCATGCCGCCGCGCAGGACGCCGTATTTTCGGACGTGCCGGAGGAACTGTTGCGGGCGCTTTCGCTCCCCGCATATCAGACCACCTGCCAAAGCCGCGATGAGTTTTTGACTCGCCCAGATAAGGGGCGCGTCTTTGCGCAGGAAACATTGCAGACCATCCGTCAAGCTGTGCCGGAGCACACGACCGTGCTCCTGTACATGGCGGACGGCCTATCCTCCAGCGCGGTGTGCGCGAACGCGGCGGATATTCTGCCCGTGATTTGCGAGGGGCTTCGTGGCTATGGAATTTCCTGCAACGATCCGTTCTTTGTGAAATATGGTCGCGTGGGCACAATGGATGCGCTGGGCGACGTGATTGCGGCAGATGTGGTTTGTTTGCTGGTTGGCGAGCGGCCGGGGCTTGTAACTGCCGATAGCATGAGCGCCTACATTGCCTATCGCCCACGCAGCGGCATGCAGGAAAGCAGACGCACCGTGCTTGCCAACATCCATGCGGGCGGCACTCCTTGTGTGGAGGCGGGCGCACATATCGTGGATCTGATTCGCTTGATTCTGGAAAAGAAGATTTCCGGCATTGAGCTATCCATATAAAAGGCGTGTGCCGCAAAGGAGGGGGAGCGTATGCGCGGTGATCGCATACCTGCGAAGGTGCTATCCATCCGCGTGATTGCGAATTTGGAACCCGAGCTTCGCGAGCGCCTACGGCTGCCTGCTGGAGCACGCTCCATTGGCCTTCTCACCTGCGATAGCGATGACGTCGGCTATACCGCCATCGACGAGGCCACCAAGAAGGCAGAGGTCAGCGTGTGCTACGCAACCTCCATGTATGCGGGCGCTTCCAACGCCTCCACAAAGCTGGCGGGCGAATTTCTGGGTATTTTGGCTGGGGCGACCCCGGCAGAGGTGGAAAGTGGACTGCGCGCAGCGCGCCATTTTGTGGAGCACGAGGCGTGCTTTTATTCTGCCAACGAGGACGATTCCATTCTCTATTACGCGCATTGTATTTCGCGCACGGGGCTTTACCTATCCAGCGTGGCAGGGATTGCGACGGGTGCGCCGCTCGCTTACTTGATCGCGCCTCCGCTGGAAAGCGTATATGGGGTTGATCAGGCGCTCAAAGCCGCCAGCGTGCGGGTGGTGGATTTTTATGGCCCGCCTTCCAACACCAACTTTGGCGGTGCTCTGCTCACCGGCACGCAGAGCGATTGTATGGCTGCGTGCTCCGCGTTTGAACAAGCGGTGCTCCGGATTGCTGATGTACCCATTGACCTTGGGGAGGGATAAGCTGTGGTTGTTACCGCATTGGGAATGATTGAAACCATCGGGCTTGTTTCTGCCATTGAAGCGGCGGATGCGGGTCTCAAGGCGGCGGACGTGCGTCTGCTGGGCACGGATTATGTGCGCGGCGGGTTGGTGATGGTGCGCTTTGAGGGCGAGGTGGCGGCGGTGCAGGCGGCAGTGGACGTTGGTGCGGATGCCGCGCGCCGTGTGGGTCACGTTTTTAGCGCCCATGTGATTCCGCGCGCGATGCCGGAGGTTTTTTGCATGCTTGCTGCCGACGTCAACGAGGGACCGGCGAAGCTGCATGGCGGCGGCTGTGCTCAGTGCGGCGGCTGCGAGGGTGGCCGTCGCGAGTGCGAGGCTCTGCGCCGGTTGGAGGCGCAAAGCGGGAGCGGTGGCTCTGCGCCCGCAAAGCCGAGCACGCAACCGATTGTGGCAAGCACCGTTGATTTGGCACTGTGCGAGGGCTTAAAGGTTGTTCAGCTGCGGCAGATGGTGCGCAAGCTTCCCGGATTTTCGATGAGCACCAACGAAATACGCTATGCCAACAAGCGCCAGCTATTGGATGCGCTTGCTGCATGGAAAGTAAAGATGGAAACAGTCTGAAAGGCTTTTTCATGATATGCTTGTGGTTTTGAAAGGATGGTTATCGCTGTGGAATTAGACAGGGATCTCGCCTCCATCCAAGAGGTGCGCGACCTTGTTAGAAAGGCGCGAACGGCGCAGGCAAAGCTTGCCGAGATGGATCAGCGCCAGATTGACGCGATTGTGGAAGCCATGGCACGCGCCGCTGAGCAAGCGGCACAGCCACTGGCAAAGATGGCTGTGGAGGAAACTGGATTTGGCAAGGTAGAGGATAAGATTGTCAAGAACGTTTTTGCCTCTCGAGCTATTTATGCATCCATTCAGAATATCAAATCGGTCGGTATTATTCACGAGGATAGGGAAAAGCAGGTCATTGATGCCGCCGTACCCATGGGCATTGTGGCGGGGCTTGTACCAAGCACCAATCCGACCTCCACAGCCATCTTCAAAGCGCTGATTGCTGTAAAGGCTGCCAACGCGCTCATCATCAGCCCGCATCCCTCGGCGCTGAAATGCATTGGCGAGGCGGTGCGCGTGCTTGCGCAGGCCGCCACACAGGCAGGCGCGCCGGAGGGTACTGTGAGCATGATGACGCTGCCCACCGTGCAGGGTACAAATGAGCTGATGAAGCTATCCAACCTGATTATCGCTACGGGTGGGTCGGCGATGGTGAAGGCGGCCTATTCGTCCGGAACACCGGCGCTTGGGGTTGGGCCGGGCAACGTACCCGCCTATATCGAGCGCACGGCGGATATCCCCGCTGCCGTGCGGCATATTCTCGCCAGCAAGACCTTTGATTACGGCACCATCTGCGCAAGCGAGCAGAGCATCGTAACGGAGGAGTGCATCAAGGGCGAGGTGGTGGCGGAGCTTAAAAAGCAGGGCGCGTTCTTCCTTTCCGCAGAGGATGCCAAAAGGCTCGGATCGATCATTTTGCGCCCCGGCAGCGATACGGTGAACCCGCGCATCGTGGGTCGCAGCCCGCAGATGATCGCGGAGCTGGCGGGTATTCGTGTTCCGCAGGATGCTAAGGTGTTGATTGCCGAACAGGATGGCGTGGGCAAGGGCTACCCCTATTCCATTGAAAAGCTCTGTCCTGTGCTGGCCTTCTATACCTGCCGGGATTGGCATGATGCGTGCGAACGCTGCCTAGAGCTGCTTCGCTTTGTGGGCATTGGGCACAGCCTGAGCTTGCATACCAACAACCCCGATATTGTGCGCGCCTTTTTGCTGAAAAAGCCCGTTTCGCGGCTGCTGGTGAATACGGCCTCTGCACAGGGCGGCTTAGGGGCAACCACAGGCATCATGCCTTCGCTCACGCTGGGCTGTGGCGCGGTGGGCGGCAGCGCCACCAGCGATAACGTAACGGTCTATCACATGTTCCAAATTCGCCGCGCGGCTTATGGCCTCATCGAGCCAGAAGAGGTGGCTAAGGGCGTGCAAGCGCCATCCGAGCAAACGTATGGGGGGCTATCAATGCCGCAGGACGATATGGAGCGCATTGTGCAGGCGGTGCTGCGCGAGGTGCGCGCCGCCAAATAAAAACCTGATGTTTTCCAAAAAACAAAGGAGGAATTCATAATGGATCATGAGAAAATCGCGTTGGGTATGATTGAAACCAAAGGCTTGGTGGGCTCCATTGAGGCGGCGGATGCCATGGTAAAGGCTGCGAATGTGACGCTGGTAGGGAAGGTACACGTTGGCGGCGGGCTGGTAACCGTGATGGTACGCGGGGATGTTGGCGCTGTGAAGGCGGCAACGGACGCTGGCGCGGCAGCGGCGCAGCGTGTTGGCGAGCTGGTATCGGTACACGTGATTCCGCGCCCCCATGAGGAGCTAGAAAGCATTCTCCCCCATCTGAACGAGGATAAATGAGTAGGAGGAACGCGCATGCAGGACTTGGTTGCGTTGGGAATGATTGAAACGCGCGGGCTGGTTGCCTCCATTGAGGCGGCGGATGCGATGGTGAAAGCGGCTAATGTGACGTTGATTGGCAAGGTACACGTTGGCGGCGGACTGGTGACCGTGATGGTGCGCGGCGAGGTGGGCGCGGTGAAGGCTGCTGTGGACGCGGGTGCGGCGGCTGCCGAGCGCGTTGGCACGCTGGTTTCCCGTCACGTGATCCCCAGGCCGCATGGCGAGGTGGACAGCATTTTGCCCACGGTGGAATGAGCGCTTCAAGCGCCGTTCACGGCATGCTTTGCGTGCTGTGAAACGGGTGGAAAGGACTGTCATTGATGCGATACATCACCGAAAGCGAGCTGCGCGCCAGCTTTTCGCATGGCGTGCCAGCCTCCTATGAAATGCCTGCGGATGCGAAGCTCACGCCGGCGGCTCGCCAATATCTGATGGATTTACGGCTTTATCGCGTGGGCGCGCAGGGCGGCGCAAACGAAAGCGCCCTGCCGAACGAACGTGCAACGGCCTTGCACGCCAGCAAGGGCGAGCATGGCGAAGGTTTGAGCGCAAAAGCCCGCGTTGGGCAAAAACCGGAGCACATGACCCATTTAACCAGCACCCGGCTGGTATGCAAGGCGCATCCGCGCATTGAGCTGCGTGGACGGCTGGATGCGCTGGAGGCCGAGCTGCTGCTTGTGCAGCTGGAGGCGCCAGCTGTGTTTGCCGCGCCGCTGGAAGATGCGCTTGAGCTGGTTCGGCAGACGCTCGCTGCGGATGTGAAGGAGCGGCCCATTCCGGATTGGCAGCTGGACGGCTTGACGGCTGAGCAAATTCATCGCGCATCCCACCATCCGGAGGAGTTTGGCTATCCCGGGCATATTCAGCCCAGCGTTGCGCAAGGGCGTTTTCCAGCGTTGCTCAACCGCCTTCGCACCATGACGCGCGAGTGTGAGCTGTGCGCCGTGCGCGCCTATTTGCGCGAGAATGACACGCTGGAGCGTGGCGACGTAGTGCTTACGCTGAACCGCCTTTCCAGCTACTTTTATGTTTTGCAGCTTCGCGCGGCGGCGGGAAAGGCATGAGCCCTTCCGATACCCGCTTGCAATGAAGAGAGGATGGTCATCAGGATGGATGCGGTTGAAACCATTGTGGCCGAGGTACTTCGCAGGCTCAAGACCGAAGGGGCAGAGCAGAAAACCTTGGCGCCAACGTCCCAATCTCCGGCGGCTGCGGTTTTGGGTATTCCAGCTGAGATGAGCGCGCGCCATGTCCACCTGACGGCAGCGGATATGAAGGCGCTCTTTGGGCAGGAGGAGCTGCCGGTGTCCCGCATGATTTCCCAGCCGGGGCAGTACCTGTCCACGATGCGCGTCAGGCTCATTGGCTCCAAGGGGATCATCGATAATGTGGCGGTGCTGGGTCCGCTGAGAAGCGCAGCGCAAGTGGAAATTTCCGCGACCGACGCGCGTATGCTGGGCGTTGCCGCGCCTGTTCGCCTTTCGGGCGACCTTGCAGACGCAGGCATGGTTCGCGTGCAGGCGGGCGAAAACTTGATCTGCGTGCATGCCGCGATTGTCGCAAAGCGACATCTGCATATGCTCCCCTCAGACGCCGCGCGCTATGGCGTGCAAAACGGGCAGAGCGTATGTGTACGCGTGTTGGGCGCAAGACCGCTGATCTTGGAGGATGTGCCCGTGCGCGTGACGGAAAGCTCCGCGCTTGCGCTGCACATTGATACCGACGAGGCCAACGCCGCTGGGCTTGGAAAAGATTGCCGGTGCGAAATCATTGGCAAGGAGAGCATCGACGCGGCAAAGGTTGTGAATGCCCCATGCTCCGCTCCTGCCAGCGTTCCGTGCGCTGCGCCGTCGCCTGTCATCCCTGTTTTTGAAGGCAGGCTATTGACCGAGGAAAACGTGCGCACGCTCGCAAAAAACAAGATTATGGAGCTTCGTTTGCAAAAGCGTCAGCTGATTACCCCATTGGCGCGC
Source organism: Clostridia bacterium (assembly GCA_036652695.1). GTDB lineage: Bacteria > Bacillota > Clostridia > Christensenellales > Aristaeellaceae > Limiplasma. Next base: position 25,661 of record JAVVVJ010000025.1, read on the forward strand.
GATACCGCCAAAACGCTTGGCATCAAAATTACAACGGAGGATGGCCGATGATCATTGCGCAGGTGGTAGGCAACATTTGGGCGACTCGAAAAGAAGAATCGCTGGTTGGGCGCAAGCTGATGGTGGTGCAGCCCATGCGGTTGGATGGCACCGAGACGGGCGAACGCATGGTGGCTGTGGATACGATTGACGCGGGCATTGGTGAAATGGTGCTTGTGGCGGTTGGCAGCTCCGCGCGCAAAGCGCTGGGGCAGGAGGATTCGCCTGTGGACGCATCCATCGTGGCGATCATCGACATCCACGAGGTCAACCGTTCCGGCGGCAAAGCCTGATTGTGCTTGGAGAGGGGAACGCTGAAATCATGAGCGAATTAGATCGTCTGCGCGAAGGCGGCGTGGTGGGTGGTGGAGGCGCGGGCTTTCCGCTGTGGAAAAAGCTATCCACAAATGCGGAAGTTTTGCTGATCAACGGCGCGGAGTGCGAGCCGCTGCTGCGCAGCGATCAGTTTTTGATGCTGTATGAGGCAGATACGCTGGTGTGCGCGGCGAATCGCCTGCGGGAGCTGGTTGGCGCGGAGCGCGTCATGATCTGCCTCAAGGAGCACTACCATGCACAGCGCAAGGCGCTGGAGGCAGCCATTGCGAAAAAGGCGCTGCCAGTTTGCCTGCATGAGCTGCCGACGGTTTATCCGATTGGCGATGAGCAAGCCGTGGTGCGCAGTGCCACGGGGCGTACTGTGCCGCCGGGCGGTTTGCCGGGCGCGGTGGGCTGCACGGTGGTTAGCGTATCCACAGCGATCAACGCATGGCATGCGCTGGAGGGGACGCCGGTTACGCATCGCTTGGTGACGGTCGCGGGAGAGGTAAAGCGCCCGGGGTTGTATCGTGTGCCGGTCGGCACGCGGGTGAACGATGTTCTTGCGGCTGCTGGTGGGCTGAAGGAGCCTTGCCGATTGATGCTGGGCGGGCCAATGATGGGCGTGCCTCAGCCAGAGGGGAGCGACCCTGTGGTTACCAAGCTCTGCGGCGGAATCCTTGCGTTGCCTGTGGAGCATCCATTGCTGCACAAGGCGCTGCTCCCGCCGCAGCATGTGCGCAACCGTGCGCGCTCCGTATGCATTCAATGCCGCACCTGCACGGATTTATGCCCGCGCTACCTTGCCGGACACCCGATTTACCCGCATCTTTCCATGCGTGCCTTCGCCATGGGCGAGACGCTTGAAAAGAGCGCGGCGCTGTGCATGGATTGCGGCGTGTGCGAATTATATGCCTGCCCCATGGGCATCAATCCACGCGCGGTTCAGCGCGCCATGAAGGCGCAGCTGCGGGCGAGAGGGGAGCGCGACGCCTTTGAGCTCAGCCAAGCCAATCCCTTTGCCGATGGCAGGCAGGTACCAAGCGAGCGGCTGGCGGTACGCATTGGCGTAAGTCAGTATGCGTTTGAGGTGCCAGCGTTGGCTGTGGAGGTGGAGCCGGAGAGTGTGCGCATCCCAATGTGTCAGCATATTGGTGCGCCTGCGGCGCCATGCGTGGCTGTTGGCGATGAGCTGCACCTTGGGCAGCCCATCGGGCGCATGGCGGCTGGGGCGCTTGGCGCGGATGTACACGCGTCCATCAACGGGCGCGTCGCTGAGGTCACGCCGGAGGCTGTGCGCATCGAAAGGAGGGCGGGCGTATGATTTCGCTTGGCTTGCTGGAAACCAACAGCATCGCGCGTGGCGTAGAGGCGGGGGATGCGATGCTCAAGGCCGCCGAGGTGAAGCTTGTAAAGGCTGGGCCAGTATGCCCCGGCAAATATACGGTGATCATCTGCGGGGAGGTGGCGGCGGTATCCGCTTCCATGGATGTAGGCAAACGCTGCGCTGGCGAATCGCTGGTGGATGATCTGACCATTGCGAACCTTGATGAGCAGGTCACGGGCGCTATTAACGGCTGCATTTTGCCGCATCGCGTGCAAGCGCTGGGAGTGATGGAGTTCTTCACTATTGCATCGGCGGTTGTGGCGGCGGATCTTGCCGCAAAATGTGCAGATGTGCATCTCATAGAGGTGCGGCTTGGGCTTGGCATCGGTGGCAAGAGCTTCGTGACACTTTCGGGCGAAGTGGCGGCGGTGCAGGCGTCCATCAGCGCGGGCATTGCGCAGGCGCAACAAAAGGGACTATTGGTGTCCACATGCGTGATTCCATCACCGCGAAAAGAAATTTTCGAGGCAATGCTATAAAAAATGAAATGAGGCCATACAAATGCAATGTGTTTACGGTCACCGCGGCGCAAGCGGATATGCGCCGGAAAATACGCTGGAAGCCTTCGAGATGGCGGCAAAAATGGGCGCGGCTGGCGTGGAGCTGGATGTTCACCTCACACGGGATGGCGAGCTGGTTGTTACGCATGATGAGAAGATTGACCGTGTGAGCAATGGTCATGGGTCTGTGATGGAGCACACGCTCAAGGAGCTAAAGGCGTTTCGCTTTAACAAAACGCATCCGGAATTTGAGCATGCCACGATTCCAACGCTGGGCGAGGTGTTTGAGCTGCTCCTTCCGCTGGGATTGCACATCAATATTGAGCTGAAAAACAGTCAGATTTTCTACCCTCAGCTAGAGGAAAAATGCATAGAGCTGGCGGCCAAGGTTGGCATGACCGATCGTGTGCTGTATTCCTCGTTCAATCACTACAGCATCAAGCATATCAAGGATATTGCACCCTCCATTCCCTGCGGCATTCTGTACGATGCGACGCTCTACCACGCGTGGGAATACGCCAAGACGCTCAATGCAAACGCGTTGCACCCCATGTTTACTGAGCTGCTCATTGCGGATGAGTGCAAAAGCGCACATGCGCTTGGGCTGGAGGTAAACCCTTGGACGGTGAACGAGGAAAAGGACATGCGCATGGTATTTGCCGCGGGTGCGGATCGTGTGATTACCAACTATCCGGATCGCGCGTTGCGCGTGATGAACGAAAAATAGGCTGCCGGAGAATAAAGTCCGAAAGGCTTTTTCATGGTATGCCCGTGGTTTTGAAAGGGTGGTTCTATCCATGAAAGCGTTTGTGAATGGCACTTTTGTATCCTGCGAGGAGGAAAACCAAGTTTTTGCTTGCATGGTGGAGGAAAAGGGCAAAATCCTTTGGCTTGGGAATCAATTGCCCGAACGCTTTGCCAACGTGCCTACCGTTGATATGAACGGCGCGGCTGTGGTGCCAGCTTTTGCGGATACGCATATCCATTTTGAGAGCTTTGCGCTGTTTCATAACACCGTGGACGTGCGAGACGCCAAGGATATGGCGGATACCGGCCGCATACTGCGCGCCTACGCGGACACACATCCAAACGACAAGGTCATTCCCGCCTACGGCTGCACGGCGCATATCGTTGCGGAAAAGAGACTGGTCACGCGCGTGGATTTGGATGGGATGGTTTCTCGACCGCTGATGATCATCAAATATGATGGACACGCTGCCGTTTGCAACAGCGCGCTGTTGCAGCTGTTTCCGTCAGATGTAACCAGCGACCCGGGCTGCGATATGGAAACCGGCTGGCTATACCAAAACGCGTTCTATAAGGGGACAAACTTTATTACGGGGCAGATTCCCGTGCCACGCGTGCTTCGCGGATTGGTGGAGGCTTCCAACCACATGACGCGCATGGGCGTGGGACTGATTCACACGGTGGAAGGCGTCGGCTACGCAGGAGATATCGACGTGGATATGATGCGAGCATGCCGCTATGGTCTGCCGCAAACGTTCCGTATTTTTTTTCAAACGATGGATGTGAGCAAAGCGACAAAGCGGCATATGCGGCATATTGGCGGTTGCTTCAAACTGGCGCTGGATGGCTGCTTTGGCTCTGAGGATGCGGCACTTAGCGATGGGTACGCAAACAACCCCGACAATCATGGCTTTCTGGCGTATTCGCAGCAACAGGTGAATGCGTTTTGCCTTGCGGCCAACCGCGCGGAGCTGCAAATTGCCATGCATGCCATCGGCGACGCTGCTGTGGAACAGGCGATTGTGGGGCTGGAAGCTGCTCAGAGCGATTATCCGCGCCCAGACGCCCGCCATATTATCATACATGCGGATTTGTGCAAGCCGGAGCATCGGCGGCGCATCAAGGCGCTGGGTGCGTGTATCGCCTTGCAACCTGCGTTTCTGGATTGGCCGCAGGAACCAGCCAACTATCTGGAGAGCATCCTAGGGAAGGAGCGTGCAGACGCGATTGAGCCGCTACGCTCCTTGACGGATGACGGCATTCTGCTTTCCGCTGGCTCGGACGGCCCTTGCACGTTACCAGATCCCATTGCTTCCATTCATATCAGCTGCAACCACCCAAATCCGGCGCAGTCGCTGACGCCGCTGGAAGCATTGCGTATGCACACGCTCAACGCCGCCAAAACCACGCATGATGAGGCGGAGCGCGGAAGCCTGACGGTGGGCAAGCGCTGTGATTTTACTGTGCTTGCGCAAAACCCACTAACGATGGAAAAAACCAAGCTGAAAGACAACCATGTGCTGGCGCTTTACATGGAGGGTCGCGAGGTCAAGCCTATGGTGTGCGGCACTCCCGGGCTTTTGTGGCGTTCGCTGATTGGAAAGCTGCAAGGAAAGGATTGAAGTCACAGATCGCTTCCATCCGGCAATGAGGCAAGCCCGGTTCACATCGCTTGAACCGGGCTTTTGTTGCCCCATACGGTTAGAGAAAAGCTTTGAGCTTTTCCACATTGCTTTCCTCGGCGTGCTGCAACCGTTGCATCAGAGCCAAAATATCCGACTCGGCATGGCAGTACTGCCGCTGCTTTTTGATCGCATCAACAATGCCCATATTGCTGCCCAGAATCATCATCTCGGCGATATGGGCGCTTGACTTATCGGAAAGCGTTTGCAGATTGATCATCCAATAGGTTTTAAAGGTGTCAAGCTTCGACAATCCTTTTTCATCCAATCCGTGTGTGCCCAGCAGCTCCGCGGCTTTTGCGTGCATAGCGGTATAATCGTGGTGCTGCGCTTGCAGACAGGTTTTAAAGGCTTCATCTTGACTGATGCCCAACAGCTGTTGGATGGTGTCAACCCCCATCTGCGCGTTCTGAACAACGAAGTTTAATAGTTCAGCGTTCCCATTCATGAATATCACTCCTTCATACAGGTAATTGGTGATTTTTGCATGCATTGCGTAGATAGTATGTGCAGACTGATGGAAAATATCAGACGGTGAACGACTAATACTAATCTAAGTCTAAAATGCAACGCAGACCACGGGCAAAAGATGCCATAGATGCTTGCGTTTTAGCGCAAGATTAGTATAAGGCAAAAGTAGCGAGGAGTGCAATGAACAGTTGCGTTTTTTTGGCAATTGGAGGATGGTTGGGAGGAGCAATTGACAAAAACCGTGTTGAAAACCCGTTGATGAATTACCGAAAAGGGTATTGCATTTCGAACGTTGATATGGTAGAATAACACTCGTCACTTGCGAATGGTATGTTGACAGCAGCGTGAATGGGATTATAGCTCAGTTGGTTAGAGCGCCACGTTGACATCGTGGAGGTCATAGGTTCGAGCCCTACTAATCCCACCAACGAGGAAAGTCTTGAAACGTAACGGTTTCTAGGCTTTTTTCTTTTGAATCAAATTGTTGCTATAGGGAACGATTTTGCCGCGTATTAAGGTAGTTCAGCCGTTGCTGATGATGCCAAAAAGGCCTTTTCCGCTTGCGGTGGCAATGGGTTTGGCTTTTTTGAGGCGGCAAAGTCGGGTGGTGACATTTACACTTTCTTCACAAATTGTGGATGCAAATTCTTCAAACATGTGTTATAATACGCATCATGCAGCACGCCTGCAAAACGATAAGGAGGGCTTTTCCTTGGAAGACCCCATAGGTAGTCAGTTTTTGGTACAGTTGATTTTAATCCTCATCAATGCGTTCTTTGCCGCTACAGAGACTGCGGTGGTATCCTTGAACGAGAACAAAATTCGCAAGCAGGCCGAGGATGGCGACATAAAGGCGAAGCAAATGGCAAAAATGCTTGATTCGCCGACACGGTTTTTGTCTACCATTCAGGTTTGTATCACATTAAGCGGCTTTATGGCAAGTGCCTTTGCGGCTGACAGCTTTGCTTCCGTTCTTGCGGCAGCAATCTTGAGCACTGGCTTTACTGCCTTTTCTGCCGCCACGCTCAATACGGTTTGCGTGATTTTCATCACCCTTTTGCTGAGTTACTTCATGATTGTCCTTGGTGAGCTTACCCCCAAGCGCATCGCTTTGCAAAATCCCGAAAAGGTCGCGCGCTTTGCTTGTGCTGCCATTGAGGTTGTTTCTAGGCTGTTTAAGCCACTCGTTTGGCTACTCACCGTAAGCACCAATGGCATGTTGCGCCTGTTCCGCATCAACCCCAACGCCTCCTCCGATGAAGTGACAGAAGAGGAAATTCGAATGATGGTGGATATTGGAAGCGAAAGCGGCGCCATTGAACAAGATGAACGCACCATGATTGAAAACATCTTTGAATTCAACAATACCACCGCTGCCGATGTCATGATCCACCGCATGGATGTGGTTTCCATTCACGTGGATGATTCGCAGGAGGAAATTCTCGCCAACATCCGTGAAAGCGGCCTCAGCCGCTTCCCAGTGTATGATAACGATATCGATGATATCGTTGGCGTGCTAAACACCCGCGATTTTCTGTTAAACGCGCAAAGCACACACCCCAAGAGCATGCGTGAGCTTCTGCGCTCTGCCTACCTTGTGCCCGAAACCGTGGCTGCCGATACGCTGTTTAGCAACATGCAAAAGCAGAAGATTCACCTTGCCATTGTGGTGGACGAATACGGCGGCATGAGCGGCATCGTTACCATGGAGGATCTGCTGGAAGAAATCGTTGGAAATATTTACGATGAATTCGACCCCAACGAGGAAAACGAAATCGAAAAGCTCGGTGACAACCTATGGCGTGTCGTTGGTACGGTGGATTTGGAAACCCTTGGAGATACGCTGGATATTGTGCTTCCGCTAGAGGAGGAATACGACACCTTAAGCGGCATGATTTTTAGCACCCTTTCCAGCATTCCGGGAGATGGCAGCACGCCGGTAGCTGATATCAACGGTCTGCATATCCAAGTGGAAAGCATCTGCGATCACCGGGTGGAAAAAGCGCTTGTCAGCAAGATTCTGCCTCTCTCCGTGCCTGATGCGCACGCTGACGCACCCGAAGAGCCCGAAATTCGAGCACTAAAGCAGGGTGAGGATGCTGATGAATAACCCCCGACCGCTACAGTATCTTTTTTGGGATTTTGATGGCACGCTGTACAACAGCTACCCCCAGATGCGGCAAGCCATGCTGCGCACACTCTCCGCTTTTCATGTTTCAGCCGATCCGGCCGAGGTAGACCGGCTGCTGAAAACATCTGTCTATCAGGCCTGCCGCCATTATGCGCTACTACACGAAATCGCGCTTGATGCCTTTTTGGCTTGCTTCCACCATCACCATGAGCAAGAAACCAATTTCCCGCCCTACGCAGGGCTTGGTGATTGCCTGAGGCGGCTGCATGAGGCCGGGTTTCATCATTATCTGTACACCCATCGCGGTCCTCAGGCTCTGGCGCAGCTTGAGCAGGATGGCCTCATCTGCTATTTCAGCGATGCGGTTACGCGCGCGGATCATTTCCCTGATAAACCCGCGCCTGACGCGCTGCTCGCGCTCATGTCGCGCAACGGTTTAACACCCGATGCGTGCGCCATGATCGGCGATCGGGATATCGACGTACTTTCCGGTAAAAACGCTGGCATGCGCGGCATTCTGTTTGATCCCGATCACTTCTTTCCAAACCTCCAAGCAGATCTTCGCGCAAGCTCTATGGAAGAGCTCTGCACCCTGCTACTACGGTCGCCACTGCCGACCAGCAACAGTCAATGTCAGAATGATGTTTATAGGTTGAAGTGCAAAACGAACGTTCAGCGTTAAAGCACCAAAAAAGCCTTTCCCGCTTGCAGCAGCAAGGGGTTCGGCTTTTTTTAGTGGCAAAGTCGGGGGGACCTTTTCGCCATCTTCTTTACAACTCTGTTACACGCGCCACGCGTTGCCTATGCTATAA
>JAVVVJ010000026.1:0-33303 GCA_036652695.1 Clostridia bacterium
CGTCGAATTCCTGCAATCGATACGAAGATGCTGGCGATTGTTGCGGAGGCTGAACCGTCGGCAACGTCAAACTTGACGGCACAACCTAAGCGTGCTACAATGCGAAGGTATCCTAACGCCAAAACCCGTGCGTCCGCGCGCGTTGAGGGGAAAGGTTCAGCACAATGACAGAGCGTTTTTTGAGCTGTGCCTTTTTTGAAAGGGTACGGCTTTTTTGTTCCCTACAGGAAAGGAGGCTTTCAATGGCACAACGTGTTGCGGTGATTGGGATCATCGTAGAAAAAACAGAGTCAGTGGAGCAGCTCAACGCCATTTTGCATGAATATGGCGAGTATATCATTGGCCGTATGGGCATCCCTTACCCAAAGCGCGGCATCAACGTGATTAGCGTAGCGGTGGATGCGCCGCAGGATGCGATTAACGCGCTATCTGGCAAGATTGGCAAATTGGAAGGCGTAGCCGCAAAGACGGCCTATTCCAATATTGGCGTATGAACGCAGTGCTTGAACGGCTCGTGTGCGAGCATAATGCAAGTGATGAGCAGCTTTTAACGCTCCTTACCAGCGCGGATGCAGATACCCTGCAAGCCCTGCATCGCGCCGCACGGGCGGTGTGCGACGAGCGCTATGGCAAGGTGGTGCTGATTCGTGGCCTAATTGAGTTCACGAACCATTGCTGCAACAACTGCCTGTACTGCGGCATCCGCCGCGATCACGCAAGCGTAAAGCGATATCGCCTGACCCCCGATGCGGTGCTGACCTGCTGCGCAACCGGCTATGCGCTAGGCTTTCGCACGTTTGTATTGCAGGGTGGGGAGGATGGATATTTCACGGATGAGCGTCTTTGCGCGCTGGTGTGTGCCATCAAGCAGGCGCATCCGGATTGTGCCGTGACGCTTTCTGTTGGCGAGCGCAGCAAGGAGAGCTATCGCCGCTTGCGGGAGGCGGGTGCGGATCGCTACCTTTTGCGGCATGAGACAATTGATGCTGAGCATTACGCGCGCCTGCACGCAAGCGAGCAGTCACACGAGCGGCGTATGCTGTGCCTGCGCGAGCTTCGGGAGCTTGGCTATCAGGTGGGCTGCGGCTTTATGGTGGGTTCGCCGTATCAAACGATGGATATGCTTGTGAGGGAACTGCGGTTTATTCAGGCGTTCAGGCCGCAGATGGTGGGCATCGGTCCATTCCTTCCCCACCATGCCACGCCCTTTGCCGCCTTCTCTGCAGGGAGTGTGGAACGGACGCTTACCTTGCTTTCGCTCATTCGCTTGCTGCTGCCCGATGTGCTATTACCCGCTACCACGGCGCTTGGCACCGTGAGCGCCGACGGCCGCGAACGCGGCATTCTGGCGGGTGCGAACGTGGTAATGCCCAATCTCTCCCCGCCCGAGGTTCGCAAGCAGTATACCCTGTATGATCACAAGCGCTGCACGGGCGACGAGGCCGCCGAGCATCTTCAGCGACTGAACGCGGGGCTTCAAAGAATTGGTTATCAGATTTCTGTGGAACGCGGCGATAGCCGCGTTCACTAACTCAAACGACCTAACGGGAAAGATGCATCTGACCCGAAAGAAAGGAACCAAGCGATGTACAATCCAAAATCACTCCAGGCAGAGGAATTCATCGATCACGCGGAGGTGGAGGCAAGCCTTGCCTATGGCGAGCAAAATAAGAAGAACGCGGCGCTGATTGATCAGCTGATCGAAAAGGCAAAGCTGCGCAAGGGGCTTACGCACCGTGAGGCGAGCGTGCTCATGGCATGCGAGCTGCCCGAAAAAATCAGCGAGATGTATGACCTTGCCGAGCAAATCAAAAAAGATTTTTACGGGAATCGCATCGTAATGTTTGCGCCCCTCTATTTGAGCAACTACTGTGTCAACGGCTGCTTGTACTGCCCATACCATTTGAAGAACAAGCATATCACGCGCAAAAAACTTACGCAGGAGGAAGTTGTGCGTGAGGTAACCGCTTTGCAGGATATGGGTCACAAGCGCTTAGCCATTGAGGCGGGCGAGGATCCCGTGATGAACCCGATTGAATATATTTTGGAATGCATCCAAACCATTTATTCCATCAAGCACAAAAACGGTGCCATTCGCCGTGTCAACGTGAATATCGCCGCTACGACGGTCGAAAACTATCGCAAGCTGAAGGAAGCGGGCATTGGCACGTATATCCTGTTTCAGGAAACCTATCACCGGGAAAGCTACGAAAAGCTGCATCCAACAGGCCCCAAGCACAATTACGCCTACCATACCGAGGCCATGGATCGAGCCATGGAGGGCGGCATTGATGATGTGGGGCTGGGCGTGCTGTTTGGGCTGGAGCTTTATAAGTACGAATTCGCCGCCCTGCTCATGCACGCGGAGCATTTGGAGGCTGTGCATGGCGTGGGGCCGCACACCATCAGCGTGCCGCGCATCAAGCGTGCGGACGATATCGACCCAAGCGTGTTTGACAACGGCATTGACGATGATACCTTCGCCAAGATATGCGCGCTCATCCGCTTGTCCGTGCCGTATACGGGCATGATCATCTCCACGCGCGAGAGCCAGAAGGTGCGCGAAAAGGTCATTCGTCTAGGCGTGTCGCAGGTGAGCGGCGCATCCCGCACAAGCGTGGGCGGGTACAGCGAGCCGGAGCCGGAGGATGAATGCAGCGAGCAGTTTGACGTAAGCGATAAGCGAACGCTGGATGAGGTGGTGCGCTGGCTGATGGGGATGGGCTACATTCCCTCCTTCTGTACGGCCTGCTACCGCGAGGGGCGTACGGGCGACCGGTTTATGTCGCTGTGCAAGAGCGGGCAAATTCAAAACTGCTGCCATCCAAACGCGCTGATGACCCTCAAGGAATACCTAATGGACTATGCAAGCCCCGAAACGAAGCAAATTGGCGAGGCGCTGATCACGCGGGAGCTTGGCAGCATCAAGAGCGATAAGGTGCGTGCGGTCTGCGAGGAGCATCTTTCTGCCATTGCGGGCGGCACACGCGATTTCCGCTTTTGAGGTATACCGATGAGCTTGAATGATACGCCGCGAGGCGAACGCATACAAATCGCGTTTTTCGGCAGGCGAAACGCGGGCAAATCCAGCTTGGTGAATGCCATTACCGGACAGGCGCTTTGCGTGGTGTCCGCCGTGAAAGGCACCACCACAGATCCCGTATGGAAGGCCATGGAGCTTTTGCCGCTTGGGCCTGTGAGCATCATTGACACCCCCGGCTTGGATGATGAGGGTGAGCTAGGCGATAAGCGCGTGCAAAAAGCGCGCGAGGTGCTGGAGCAAACGGATATTGCCGTGCTCGTGGTGGATGCGACGCTTGGCATGGCAGTGCAGGAGAGGGCGATTCTCCTGCGCTGCCGGGAGCTTTCCATACCTGTGCTGACTGTGTACAACAAATGCGACCTCGCTCCCGCGCCAGAGGGCGAAATGAGGGTGAGCGCCGTGACGGGCGAGGGGGTGCAGGCGCTAAAGGAGCGCCTCGCGACCCTTGCGCCCCCGGACGATGCCATGCCCCCCATTGTCAGCGATCTGCTTCATCCCAATGATTGGGTGGTGCTCGTGACCCCGATTGATAGCGCCGCGCCAAAGGGACGGCTGATTTTGCCGCAGCAGCAGACCCTTCGCGAACTCTTGGATGCAGACGCCACCGCTGTGGTTGTTAAGGAAACGCAACTGCGCGAAACAATCAAAAGTCTTGGCAAACCGCCTGCTATGGTGATTACCGATAGTCAGGCTTTTGCCAAGGCGGCAGCGGAAACGCCCATGGAGATTCCGCTTACCTCGTTTTCCATTCTGATGGCGCGTCACAAGGGGTTGCTGGATACCGCCGTGCGCGGCGTAAAGGCCATCCCTCTTTTGCAGGATGGGGATCGCGTGCTGATTTCAGAGGGCTGCACCCATCACCGGCAATGCGGCGATATCGGCAGCGTGAAGCTGCCGCGCTGGCTTGGCGAGCATACGGGCAAAAGGCTGGATATCAGCCTTTCCTCTGGTGGAGATTTTCCGGCTGACCTGCGCCCATACAAGCTTGTGCTCCATTGCGGCGGTTGCATGTTGAGCGAACGTGCGGTGCGCTGCCGCATGCGCGCCGCACGGGAGCAAGGTGTGCCCATGACCAACTATGGCATAGCGATTGCGCAGATGCAGGGCGTTCTTCGCAGAAGCCTGTCGGTATTCCCGCAGCTGCTGCGTGAGCTGGACACGCTGGCGTAGGGCGCGGCGCTATTTTTCATCGATGCCGTAGGTATAGCGCACAACGATCCATGGCTTGCTGTTGTACATGCCAAATGCGTCGCCATAGAGGCGGTACTGCGTGCCCTCCACCCACGTGGTGCGGGAGGAGTTTTCCACGTATACAAGCAACGGGCTATCCTCTGTGCCGACGTTGATAAAGGCGCGCTGCGGCTTGGTGGTTTCAATGGAGGTAATGATGCCCTTGCAGACATAAATCTGCGAGTCATTCTTGCGCCTATCAAGGTTATCCATCAAATCCGTATATTCCGTTGCGATATCCCATGCTTTGGGGGAATATACGTCGATATTGGGCACATAGTAAACCACATGTTCCACACGCGTGGTTTGGCGACCGGGATAATCGACCGTGATGATGATCGTGTTGTTGCCGATCTTGTCAAAGACGGCCTTGAAGCTGAAGGAACCATCGGACGCGGTATCCGTGATGTCCAAATCGGTATAGGGCGAAAGCACCTTGACCACCGCGCCGGGCAAAGTAGCCGCGCGCACGGTGAGCGCGGGGTCGGTGCTGCGGCTGGCAATATCGGATGCGAGGTCGAGCGGGATATCCTGCTTTTCGCGGTACAGGGTAATGGTCATGCTGTTTTCGCGGCAGTACTGGCTTCGCACTACGATTTTGATGTTGTTTTCGCCAATGGGCTGCACGGTTGCGTTGTAGCTGACTTTGCCGCCCTCTGTATTGACGAGGTCGCTGTAGTTCTCGCCGTTGATGGTGACAGTGCTGCCTTCGCGCACATAAAAGACGATGCTGTACATTGCCGTGCTCACCACCTCGTAGGGGCTATCCGGCGTGCTCAGTTCAATGGGGGAGAGCGGAATGTCGATATCGTAGCTGATTGGCTCAAGCGCCTGCTGCTTGCCCGTTTCGTTGATGAGGAAAGGCGTGAGGGTGACGGTCATGGTTTCCTGCAAATAATCGGCATAATCATCATACCAAAAGTGATCGAAAATATCAAAGGTAGCAAAGCCGCCCGTGACGATGGCGGAGGTGCGCAGTTCCCGGATGGTAATGCGCTGCCCATCCGTGCCGGGAATGACCACCGTATGCGCGGCGAGATCCTCGCGGATGGTAGGCGTAACGATGGCCGTCATCTTTTGCTGGTTTTGGTTGGCACGAATCATCGGCAGCACAAAGGCAATACCGATCCACACGATCAGCGCGCACAAGCCAATCGCAATCAGCGTGCGAAAAAAACGCCGCGCGCTATGCTTGGGCTTGGGTGCGCCCCCGTTCATGCCGCGCATGCGCAAGGAGTTTTCATATTCGTCCTGATTGGCATGCGCGGGCAGGTAGGCGCTGGTATCATGATAGCTGTCGTAAATGGGCTCGTCCTCATCCGGCTTTTGGATGTTCATGACGCGGCGCGTGTTGCCATACCCATATAGATCGTTCTCAGCAGGGCCGGAATAGGTGGTGCGGTAACGGGTGGGAATCACGCGGCGCGCATCTGGCTCTATCTCGCTTTCCTCCACCAGCTCCGGCGCCACCGGCCGCAGCGCTGTATCGGGGTTATCATAGGCGGAAAAGAAGGTGCTTCGGTTGCTGGTGGTGCGTACCGAACGGCCGGAGGGCGCAATGCCCCTGCGTGCGGCCTCCTCGCGCAAGCGCCGCTGTTCCTGTTCACCTTGCAGCTTGCGGGATTTGAGGTCGACCATCTCGCTGGCTAGATCATCGCGCGGGTCATCGGTGGTTTCTGCCAAGCCGCTTTCATCAATGCGAATATAGCTTTTTGGCTTTTCTCTATCATGCAGTTCAAGCTGCCATGCGGGCACGCCGTCCACGCCATAGGCATCGTTTGGCAGTTCCGCGCCGCAGTAGATGCAGTGCGGCATTGTGGCTTTGTTCCATTTGCCGCAATTTGGGCATTTCATATGGCAAGCTCCTTTATCACGTGGTAACCTTGTTCCTTTTCGACCTGATCCCCGCTTTTTCCTGCCTTGGGCGGGCGGCTCGCGCAGGTGTTACAATTCTGATTCCGTTAAGCCCCGCGCCGCAAGATACTCATATTGCAGCTCCATATAGCGGTTAAGCAGCGAGGCAATCCGCATGCTTTCATCTTTGTCATCCGGATGGTCATAGAGGTATGCATCGTACAGGTATTCAAAGGCTTCGTCTTCATCATAAGTGTTTTCACCCTGCTCATCGTTTGCATCCAGCACGCCGGTAATGCGCATGAAGTGCAGATCGTATTGTATGAAATCCTCAATCAGGCGGGGAAGGGCCGCTTCAATGGCCTGAAAAGGCTTCTTTTCCAGTTTGGAAAGGATGTTCTGCTTGGCATCCGCAGGATCGTAGCCCTTCATGTAAGAACCCTCCTTGTGATGTTGTGAAGTATATACCAAAAGAGCGTCCGTCATGCGGACGCTCTTCATAGGCGTTGGTTTACACGCGCTTGGCTTCCTTGATTTTGGCAGCCTTGCCCTGCAAATCGCGCAGATAGTACAGCTTGGCGCGGCGAACCTTACCGCGACGGATCACTTCGAGGTGATCCACACGGGGGGAATGCAGCGGGAACGTACGCTCAACGCCGATGCCATAGGACATGCGGCGAACGGTAAACGTTTCGCGGATGCTGCCATTGCGCCTAGCCATCACAGTGCCCTCAAAAGCCTGAAGACGTTCACGGCTTCCTTCAACAACCTTCACAAAAACGCGAACGGTGTCGCCGATATTAAACTGGGGCAGATCGGTGCGAAGCTGAGCCTTCTCGATGGAACGAATGATTTCACTCATTTCATTGGCCTCCTTCCTTCATAGACGTTCATGCCCGCAAGCACATAGCTTAGGCAGAGGACCGCCCGTTTTTGTCACGAGGGGTAGTATACCATAAAAAAGGGCACAATTGCAAGAGAATTGCGATGAAAGCCGAAAATTGTGTCAACCTTTTCTTTTTTCCGCAAAAGGTTGAAAATCGCCTAACCGCCATGGTATCATAAAGCGTATGTGTATCTATCACAGCTTATTAGGAGGCGCTATGAACCACGATTTGGACGCGTTGCTTTCCAAGGTGGAAAAGCCCGCGCGCTATACGGGCGGCGAAATGAACGCCGAGGTCAAGCCATTTGCACAGGCGGAGGTCACCTTCGCGTTTTGTTTCCCCGATACCTACGAGGTGGCTATGAGCCACCTTGGCATGAAAATTCTCTACGGCATTTTGAACGCGTTGCCCTATGCGCTTTGCGAGCGCGTGTGCATGCCGTGGGTGGACATGCTTGCCGAAATGAAAAAGGCGCAGCTGCCGCTGTGCTCGCTGGAGAGCCGCACGCCGCTGCGGGCTTTTGATCTTGTCGGCTTTACCCTGCAATATGAAATGAGCTATACCAACATCTTGGAAATGCTCCATTTAGGGGGCGTTGCGGTAAAATGCGAAGAACGCGGGGAAAACGATCCCATCGTTGTGGCGGGCGGCCCCTGCGCATTTAACCCGGAACCGCTGCACTTGTTTATCGATGCGTTTATGCTGGGCGATGGCGAGGAGGTCATCGTCGAGCTGACGGATGTGGTGAACGATTGCAAAAAGAACCACGTTCCACGCGCGGAGTGTCTGCGCCGTCTCGCGGCGCTTCATGGCGTATACGTGCCCTCGCTCTATCACGATGAGTATCATGCCGATGGCACGTTCAAAAGCCTTACGCCTATTGATGCATGCGCGCCAAAGCGCGTTCAAAAGTGCATCGTCACCGATTTTGAAAATACCTATTGCCCCACGCATCCGCCGGTGCCCTATTTACAGGTTGTGCATGACCGCATCATGCTGGAAATCATGCGGGGCTGCACGCGCGGCTGCCGCTTCTGTCAAGCGGGCATGCTGTATCGCCCTGTGCGGGAGCGTAGTGTGGAAAAGCTCACCGAGCATGCAAAGGCTTCGGTGGAGCATACGGGCTATGAGGAGATCTCCCTTTCCTCGCTTTCCAGCAGCGATTATTCCTGCCTGAACGAGCTTTCCGGCCAGCTCACCAAGGAGCTTAAGGATCAGCGCGTTTCGCTTTCGCTACCTAGCCTGCGCGTGGATAAGTTCGTACAGGATACGCTTACCCAAACGCAGAGCGTCAAAAAAAGCAGCTTGACCTTTGCGCCGGAGGCAGGCACGCAGCGTTTGCGCGATGTGATCAACAAAAATGTGACCGAAGCGGATTTGGTCAACACTTTGCACAGCGCCTTTTCCAACGGGTGGAATGCCGTAAAGCTTTATTTCATGACCGGCCTGCCCACGGAAACCGATGAGGATCTGATTGGCATTGCGGAGCTTGCAAAGGTCGCGGCGGGCGCATATTACAGCGTGCCCAAGGGGCAGCGCGCCAGAGGTTTGCGCATCACGTGCAGCGCCGCCGTTTTCGTACCCAAGCCCTTCACGCCCTTCCAATGGTGCGCGCAGGACGACCGCGATACGGTGATGCGCAAGCAGCGCCTTGTGCGGGAAAAGTTCCAGTCACTTTCAACCGCGCATTTTAATTATCACGATTCCACCGTCAGCGAGATGGAGGCTTGCTTTGCCGTGGGCGACCGCCGACTTGCAAACGTGCTCTACCGCGCGTGGGAGCTTGGCTGCCTTCTGGATGGCTGGAGCGAATACTTCCGCTATGACCTATGGCGAAAGGCCTTTGAGGATTGCGGCCTCAGCGTGGATTTCTATGCCCACCGCCAGCGCGGGCTGGAGGAAGCGCTGCCATGGGATCATATTGATTCGGGTATTAGCAAGGCGTTCTTGAAGCGCGAGTATGAAAAGGCACTTCTGGGCGAAACCACGAGGGACTGCCGCCAGGGCTGCAACGGCTGCGGTCTGCAAACGCTCAAGGGGGTGTGCAAGGCATGCGAGTGATGGTTGCATACAAAAAAGGCGAGGATATCCGCTACATCGGTCACCTCGATCTGATGCGCTCCATGCAGCGCGCCCTGCGCCGCAGCGGCCTTCCCATCAGCTATTCCAATGGCTTTAATCCCCATATCCGGCTTAGCTTTGCCGCGCCGCTCAGCGTTGGTGTGGTGGGTCTGCATGAGCTCATGGAGGTGCCGCTGCAAGCAGGGGTATCGGATGCGGAATTCATGCGGGCGATGAACGCCGTTCTGCCCCACTGCATGCGCATCATGGCCTGCCGGGAAATTTCCGATGCCTTTCCGACGCTGATGTCGCTGGTGGCGGGTTCGCGCTATACCATCCGCCTTGAGCGTTCCAATGCCGCCGAGCGGGTTGTGCAAAAGGTGGACGCGTTTATGGCGCTTGCCAGCTATACGGCCCTTCGAAAAACAAAGAGCGGTGAAAACGATTGCGATATTCGCCCCTTTGTGCGTTCCGCCGCATGCAGCGCGGATGATAACGGCTATGTCATCCAGATCGAAACGCTCTGTACCAGTGCGGGTGCGCTCAAACCCTCCCTGTGGTTCAACTGCCTTTGCGAATTTGCCGGGGAAGAGCCGTTGGAGTGTGTGATTTACCGCGACGCCATTTTGGCGAAAAATGCGCGTGGTGCGCTGATCCCCATGGAGGAACTGCCGAATGTCTGAAACCATGCGCTTGATCAAGCGCGGCATGCGCACGGCGGTGCTGGTGGAAGAGCGGCTTAGCGAGTACTACGAGGAGCCGGATAGCGCCGAAAGCCTCGTGGGCGCATTGTTTTTGGGGCGTGTGGAGCGCGTGCTGCCAGCTGTGAAGGCCGCGTTTGTGCGTCTGGGTCTCAAACAAAACGGCTTTTTGCCCCTACAGGAGACCGAAAGCTTCCACAAGCATTGCGGTCCCGCGCCGCTCATGAGCGATCAGGAACTGATTGTGCAGGTTAAAAAGGACGCAAAGGGCGATAAAGGCGCGTTTCTTACGCGGGATATCGCTCTGCCGGGCGAATTTGTGTTGTTGATGCCGCAAAATACCTTCATCGGCGTCAGCAAGCGCGTGATGCGGGAGAATGAGCGTGCCCGCGCGCGGGAGCTTGGCGCGCATATCGCCGATGGACGTTTTGGCGTGATCGTGCGCCACGCCGCGCTCTTTGCGCCGCAAAGCGAGGTGCTGGAGGAGGCTGAGGAGATTTGGAGCCGCTGGCAGGTGCTCGCCGCGCAAGCGAAGCATTTGCGCGCTCCGGCGCTCCTGCACCGCGAGCCGGACATGCTTTCCGTGCTTTTGCGCGATTATGCGGCGCGCTATGATTGTGAGATCAACGCCGATACGCCCTGCTCCGATGCTCTTCCAAAATCTGCCGTGTGGCGGCAGCAGAGCGAGGGGGAGCTGGAAGCGCTTTGGCGCGCCAAACGCGTGGACGATCAGCTTGCGCTGGCGCTTAACCGCCGCGTGGAGCTTGCGGGTGGTGGAAGCCTTGTGATCGACGAGCGTGAGGCGCTACAGACCATCGATGTCAACAGCGGCTCTGCCGTGCATTCGCAGAAGGGTGAAAGCCTCGCGCTTGTGCAAAACCTCGCCGCCGTGCCGGAAATCGCCCGTCAGCTTCGCTTGCGCAACCTCAGCGGCATTGTGCTGGTTGATTTTATCGATATGGAAACCGAGGAGCAGCGTTCAGCGGTGCGCGCCGCCATGGAGGAAGCCGTGAGCGGCGATCGTGTGAAAACCGTGGTGCACGCATTTACCAGCCTTGGACTGCTGGAAATCGCGCGAAGGCGCACACGCGAAAGCCTGCTGGACGCGCTCACCGAGCCTTGCGCCGCGTGCCATGGCATGGCGCGGGTGCGCAAGCAGGCCTGATATTCGCTTTAGAAAGGAACTATACAAGTGCAACATCCCCCCGTATACGTATCCGATGCTGAGCGGCAGGAGCAGGAAGCCGCCATTGAGCGGCTTCTTGCGCTGGAAAACCGCCCGAGGAGTTTTTACATTGTCACCTATGGCTGCCAAATGAACGCACACGATAGCGAGGCGCTTGCCGGAATGCTGCTGTTGATGGGCATGACGGAGGCGGACGATCGCCGCGATGCGGATTTTGTGCTTTTCAACACCTGCTGTGTGCGCGATAACGCAGAGCGCCGCGCGCTTGGCAATGTCAACTGGCTCAAAGAACTCACAAAGAAAAAGCCCAGCCTACTCATTGGCGTGTGCGGCTGCATGGTGCAGCAGCCGCAGATGGCGGAGCGCATTTTAAAGCAGTATCGCTTTATTGATCTGGCTTTTGGCACGCACAATTTGCACCGCCTGCCATCCCTACTGCTTACATTGGTTCAGCAGCAATCGCGCGTGGTGAGCGTCAGCAATCAGGATAATCTGATTGCCGAGGGTCTGCCCCTCAAGCGCCTCAACCCTTGGCATGCGTATATCACCATCATGTACGGCTGTGACAACTTCTGTTCCTACTGCATTGTGCCCTATGTGCGGGGGCGTGAGCGCTCCCGCAGGCCGGAGGATATCCTGCGCGAGGCGGAGGCGCTCGCGCTTTCGGGCGTGCAGGAAATTACGCTGCTGGGTCAAAACGTCAACAGCTATGGCGCGGGGAGCGGCATGAGCTTTGCCGAGCTTCTCAAGGAGCTTGATCAGCTGGAGATTCCTCGCATTCGCTTCATGACCTCCCATCCCAAGGATTTGAGCGATGAGCTGATTACCGTGATGGCAGAGGGGAAGCATATCATGCCAAGCCTCCATCTGCCCGTGCAGAGCGGCAACGATGAGATCCTTCGCCTGATGAACCGCCGCTATACGCGCGCCGATTACCTTGCAAAGGTGGAAAGGCTGCGCAAGGCCGTGCCCGGTATCGGCCTCACGACCGATCTGATTGTGAGCTTCCCCGGGGAAACGGAGAGCCAGTTTGAGGATACTTGCTCGCTTGTGCGTGAGGTTGGGTATGACGGCGCGTTTACCTTCATCTACTCGCCGCGCGAGGGTACAAGAGCCGCCGCCATGGAGGGGCGCATTCCGGAGGCGGAATCCTCTCGCCGCATCGGCAAGCTGATTGCGGAGGTGGAGGCTTCCTCCGCGCGCGTGCATGAGGGCATGCTGGGCATGCGGGAGAAGGTACTTGTGGAGGCGCTTTCCAAACGGGATCAAAGCAAGGTATCCGGCAAGGGTGAGCGCGGCTGCACCATCAGCCTCGATGGAACCACCCAAGACATTGGAAAAATCATTCCCGTAACCATTACCTCCGCCGCGGTGAATACCCTGCGCGGAGAACGAACAGAAAGGTGAGCAATGATATGGAAAAGGTATTGAATCAGGCAGAGCTGCTCGCGGAAGCGATTTTGGAGAGCGAGGAATACATTGCCATGCGCTTGAGCGAGCAGGCCGTGATGAAGGACGCGGACGCGACAACCCTCGTAGGCGTTTATAGCGAAAAGCGCGAGCAGGTAGAAAACTTGCTGGCTGACCCCAACATGGATCACGGCGAGCTTGCAAAGGCGGGCGAGGCATTGGAAACTGCAGAGCAGGCCATTGACGAAAACGAGCTGCTGCACAAGATGCGCACGAGCCGCGAAGCTTTTACCGATATGATGAAGAAGGTCAATTCCATCATCAAATACGTGGTTACTGGCGAAAGTGAAGAGGAAGAGGAAGCGGGCTGCAGCGGCTCGTGTGAAAGCTGCGGCGGCGGTTGCGGCCACCATCATTGATGCATGGAAGAGCCTAGCTCTTTCTTGCGCACCCCGTAGCCCCTATACGAAAGGATGAGAGCTTTGTGGCAGGCGTGACCCCCATGATGCAGCAATACTTGGATATCAAGCAGAAGCATAAGGATTGCATCCTGTTTTTTCGCCTTGGCGATTTTTATGAGATGTTTTACGAGGATGCGGCGCTTGCCTCCAAGGAGCTGGAATTGACCTTGACGGGCAAGGACTGCGGCCTGAGCGAGCGCGCGCCGATGTGCGGCATTCCCTACCATGCGGCCTCCACGTATATCGCGCGGCTCATTGAAAAGGGCTATAAGGTAGCGATCTGCGAGCAGCTCACCGATCCGGCGCTCAGCAAGGGGCTGGTGGAACGCAACGTGATTCGCATCATCACGCCGGGTACGGTGGCTGATCCTTCCATGCTGGATGAAAAAAGCAACAGCTATGTGCTCTGCGTGGCGTTTTCCGGGAAATGCGCGTCGCTCGCCTATGCGGATGTAAGCACCGGCGAGATGCTCACGCACCAGCTTGCGGATGCGGATCGCACCTTGCGCGATGAGCTTACGCGCATCCACCCGCACGAGGTGATCACCAACGATCTGCAACGCCTGTCCGCCGCGCTTAGCGAGGAAGTCAGCTGCACGGAGCTTCCCGAAGCCGTCTTTCAAAAGCGCGCGGCTGAGCGCTCGCTCTTTGCGCATTTTAAGGTGCAAAGCTTGAATGCGCTGGGCTTGGAGGAAAAGGATAGGCGCGCGCTCGCTGCGGGCGCGCTCCTGTATTACCTCAACGATACCCAAAAGAACGGCCTTGCGCATTTGAACAAGCTGAGCATCTATCAGGGCGCGGAAACCATGTTTCTGGATCGCGTCACGCGGCGCAATCTGGAGATGACGGAAAGCCTGCGTAGCGGCGAGCGCAAGGGCTCGCTGCTTTGGCTGCTGGATAAAACCCATACCGCGATGGGCGCGCGGCTGCTGCGGGCGTGGGTGGAAAGCCCCATGCTCCGCGCGGAGCGCGTTCAAGCCCGGCTCGATGCGGTGGAGGCGCTCAAAAATCGCTACATGGAGGCCGAGGAGCTTGGGCAGGCCTTGGAAAACGTGGCGGATATGGAGCGGCTGCTTGCCAAGATCAGCTATAACAGCCTCACCGCGCGGGATTGCTTGGCGCTCCTGCGCTCGCTGAGGAGCGTTGCGCCCGTAAAGGAGCTGCTTTCGCGCTTTGAGGCACAGCCGCTTGTGGCGTTGGCGCACACGCTGGCGCCGCTTGATACGCTTTGCGAGCGCATTGAGTGTGCGATTAGCCCCGATGCGCCCTTGCTCCTAAGCGATGGCGGGGTGATCCGGGATGGGTACAACGCCCAGCTGGACGAGCATCGCTCTGCCGCGACCCATGGCAAGCAGTGGATTTTGGAGATGGAGGCTGCGGAACGTCAGGAGACTGGCATTCGAAACCTCAAAATCCAATACAATCGCGTTTTTGGTTTCTACATCGAGGTCAGCAAGGGCAATCTCGGCCTTGTGCCCCTGCGCTATACGAGGCGGCAGACCCTTGCGAACAGCGAGCGTTACACCACCCCCGAGCTTCAGGAGATCGAGCGCAAAATCGTAAGCGCGGAGCAGCAGTCCATGGCGCTGGAGCTTGCGCTCTTTGCGGAGGTGCGCGAGGCCGTCTCCAACGAAATTGCTGCCATACAGCAAAACGCGCTGGGCTTGAAAACCGCCGATGCGCTTTTGTCGCTTGCGCGGGTGGCGAGCGAATATGGCTATGTGAAGCCGGAGCTAAATCAGGAGGGGCGGTTGACGATTGAGGAGGGGCGTCACCCCATTGTGGAGCGAATGCTCACGGACACGCCCTTTGTGCCCAACGATGTCAATCTCGATACCGATCAAAACCGCATGCTCATCATCACTGGCCCTAATATGGCTGGTAAGAGCACGTACATGCGGCAGGTCGCGCTGATCACACTCATGGCGCATATCGGCAGCTTCGTGCCTGCCAAACGCGCCAGCATCAGCTTATGCGATCGCATTTTCACGCGCATCGGCGCGTCGGACGACCTCGCGGGCGGGCAGAGCACCTTCATGGTGGAGATGAGCGAAACGGCTGGCATTTTGCGAAGCGCCACCAATCGCTCGCTTGTGATTCTGGATGAAATCGGGCGCGGCACCAGTACTTTTGACGGCCTTGCCATCGCGTGGGCGGTGGTGGAATACCTGCTGGATGCCAAGCGGATTGGCGCAAAAACGCTCTTCGCCACGCATTATCACGAGCTAAGCGAGCTGGAGGGGCGTTTCCCGGGCGTGAAAAACTACTGCATCACCGTGATGGAGCATGGCGAGGATGTGATTTTCCTGCGCAAGATCATCCCCGGCGGCGCGGATAAGAGCTACGGCGTGCATGTGGCGCGGCTGGCGGGCATTCCCGCGCCCGTGGTGGCGCGCGCGCATGAGATTCAGGCACGCCTTGAGGTAAGCGATATCAATCAGGAAACCATTTCTTCCAATATTCTGGAGAAGAACAAAAAGCCTGATAAGCAGACCGACCTTTTCCATCTGGAGCAGGATAATCTAATTGAGGAACTGCAAAACCTGGACGTGCTCTCCGTGACCCCCATGGACGCGCTGAACATACTATTTCGCTTGCGTGAAAAAGCGCGCAGGCTGTAAGGAGGCGCTTCTTTGCCTAGCATTCAAAAACTTTCGCCGGAATTGATCGGCCAGATTGCCGCGGGCGAGGTGGTGGAGCGCCCTGCTTCGGCAGTGAAGGAACTGGTGGAGAACGCCATTGATGCGGGCGCGACCAACGTGACCGTGGAGCTGCGCGAGGGCGGCGTCAGCTACCTTCGCGTGTCCGATAATGGGCGCGGCATTCCGGCGGAGCAGCTTCGCATGGCCTTTGAACGCCATGCCACCAGCAAGCTCCGCAGAGCCGATGACCTGTTCAACATCCATACGCTAGGCTTTCGCGGCGAGGCGCTTGCCTCCATAGCGGCCGTTGCAAGGGTCAGCTGCACCACGCGCACGGCAGACGCAGCCTTTGGCACGCGCGCAACGGTGGAGGCGGCGGAGTTTACCGATATCCGTCAAGCGGCATCGCCTGTAGGCACCACGATTGTGGTGGAAGATCTGTTTTTTAACACGCCCGTGCGGCTGAAGTTTCTCAAAAAACCCGCCATGGAGGCCGCTATGGTGGCTGATTACATGCTGCGGCTTATTTTATCCAAGCCCGAAATCTCCTTCCGCTTTGTTAGCCAAGGCAAAACCGTATACCATTCGCTTGGCGATGGCAAGGCGGAATCCGCGCTCTTTTCCCTCTATGGCAAGGACGCGCTTAGGCAGATGCGCCGCGTTGACGGACACATGAACGGCGTGCTTGTCAGCGGCTTTGTGGGCGTGGGGGAGCTTGCGCGGGGCAACCGCCAGCAGCAGTCCTTTTTTGTGAACGGGCGTTATTTTAAGAGCGCGCTTTTAAGCAAAGCGCTGGAAAATGGCTGCGAAGGGCGCGTAATGATTGGACGCTTTCCAATGTGCGCCCTCTATTTGCAGATTGACTATCAACAGGTGGATGTGAATGTTCACCCGAACAAGCTGGAGGTCCGTTTCCAAAACGAGGCGGGCGTTGCGCAGGCCGTGCAGACGATGGTGAGCGATGCGCTGCATGCTGAAAACCTGGGCGCCACTTTGAGCGCGGGTGACGTGCAGAAAAAGCCCTCGCCGCCACAGCCGGAAAAAACGGAGGGCTTTGTGGTGGTGTCCCTTGGCAACGAGGAGGAGACTGCGCCCGCGCAAGCGCCTACGCCCGTGCAAGAGACTACGCCTGTGCAAGCGCCCGCGTCCCTGACGCCCCCCGCGCCTGTGTGCCAAGCCGCGCCGCCGCCCATCCAACCTGCCCAAGTGCGCAAGCCTGTGGTGCTTCCACCGGTTCAAGCGCCGCTTCGGATGAATGAAACCGTTATGCCGCGCCGAAATGCCGAAGTGCTGCTTCAGCGCTATGCCGAAGGGCAAAGCGCCGCCGCTGCCCCCGTACCGCAACCGGCGGTGGTTTCGATGGTGCAGCCTGTCGCAACCCCAACGCCTTGCGTGCAGCCGGAGGAGGAACAGACCACGTTGCTCGCCAAAATGGCGGGTGAACAAGCGCCGCTTCGTCTGGTGGGCATCGTCTTTGATACGTATTGGATTTTTGAGGCGGGGGAGAAGCTGCTGCTGGTGGATCAGCACGCGGCGCATGAGCGCATTCTCTATGATCGGCTCATGGCGCGCTACGAGGGTGAACATATTTCCCAACGTCTGCTGTCCCCGCAGCTCGTGCGCCTAACGGCGCGCGACATGGCGCTTGCGCTGGAGCTGACCCCCGTGCTTGCCGAGGCGGGCTTTGAGCTGGCGCCTTTCGATGAGAGCTGCATTGCCGTGCACGCCATTCCCACGCTTTTTGGCCGCAACGAGCCAGCGCAGGCGCTGCTGCTGGAGGCGCTTGACGAATGGCAGGCCGGGCGCGGGCAGGTTACGCGGGAGCGCATGCGCAGGCAGATTGCGCAGATGGCCTGTAAGCACGCCATTAAGGGCGGCGATCAACTGAACGAAAACGAGATGCAGGGGCTTTTGCGCGATATGCTGCAAAGCGAGTCCATGCCTACCTGCCCGCATGGTAGGCCGATTGTGATTGAGATCACGCGCTATGCGTTGGAAAAGCGCTTCAAGCGCGTGCAGTAAGGAGCGTATTCATTGGAAAAGCAACGCGTATTGGCTGTGGTGGGCGCCACTGCCAGCGGCAAGAGCGATTTGGCGCTGTGGCTGTGCGAGCAACTGAATGCCGAACTCATCTGCATGGATTCCATGCAGATTTACCGCCATATGGACATTGGTACCGCCAAGCCCACCCCGGCGGAGCGCTCGCGCGTGCCGCATCATCTGCTGGATATTGTGGAGCCAGCCGAGCCGTATACCGTGGCGGAATATGTGCGGGATGCAGGCAAAGCCCTTGCGGATATTGCGGCGCGCGGGCACACGGCGGTGCTGACAGGAGGCACGGGGCTGTATCTGAAAGCCCTGATGCATGGCCTCGCCTTAGGTGGAACCAAGGGAGATGAGCGCGTGCGCGCGAAATACGAAACCATCGGGGCGGAAGAAAACGGCAAGGAGCGCTTACATGCACTCCTTGCACAGATTGATCCGCCCACGGCGGCGCGCCTGCATGTAAACGACGTGCGCCGTGTGGTGCGCGCGTTGGAAATACAGGAGTTGACGGGCGTCCCGATGAGCGCACAGCAGCCGCGGGAGGCGGTGACGCCCTATGAGGTGCTGCCCATGGCGCTTGCGATGCCGCGAGAAAAGCTCTACGCGCGGATTGACCGGCGCGTAGAGCATATGCTGGCGTTGGGCTTGGTGGATGAGGTGCGCATGCTGCTGGAGGGCGGTGTTTCGCCCGAGGCACAAGCGATGCAGGCCATCGGCTATAAAGAAATGATCCCCGTTGTGTTAAGCGGCGCACCGCTGGGGGCGGCGGTTGTGACGCTCCAGCAGAACACGCGCCATTATGCGAAGCGGCAGGGCACATGGTTTCGCGCCGAGCCTGCCGTGTGCTGGCTTGACGCGGACGCGCCGGAGCTGCACGCGGCGGCGCTTGCGATGTCGCGCACGTTTTTGGAGGCGTAGCAAAACGGATTGCTTACTTTGCAAAACGGAGCGCCCGCATAGCATTTAAAATGGCAAGCACCGATACGCCCACGTCCGCGAACACAGCCATCCACATGTTTGCAAGCCCCACGCCCACCAGAACCAGCACTCCCAGCTTGATCGCCAGCGCGAACACAATGTTTTGCCGTGCGATTGCAAGCGTTTTGCGGCTGATTTGCACTGCCTTGCTGAGCTTTAAGGGGTTATCGTCCATTAGCACCACATCCGCGGCCTCAACTGCCGCGTCGCTGCCCAGCGCGCCCATGGCTACGCCGATATCGGCGCGGGTCAGCACAGGGGCATCGTTGATGCCGTCTCCCACAAACACAAGCTGGCCGTGTGCGCTTTTTTCGCTGAGCAGGCGCTCCACCTCAGCCACCTTCTGCGCGGGCAAAAGCTGTGCGTGAACCTCGTCAATGCCAAGCTTCGCGGCAACCTCCTGCGCTACGGCGAGGCTGTCGCCTGTGAGCATCACGGTTTTACGCACGCCCTCGCGCTTGAGCGCAGCAATGGCCTCGGCAGCGCCCGCCTTGATTTCGTCCGCGATTACGATATGCCCAAGGTAATCGCTATCCCGGGCGATGTGTACAATCGTGCCGGCATGCGGGCAGTTCGGCGTTGCAATGCCCAGTGCGTCCATCAGCTTTTGATTGCCGGCGCTTACAAGCTTTCCGTTGAGCCTTGCCATAACGCCCTGCCCGGCGATTTCCTGTATGTCGCTTAACCCCTCAAGCTGCAGCTTGCCGTGATACTGCGCGCAAATGGAGCGGCTGATGGGGTGATCGGAGCAGCTTTCCACCGTGGCTGCCACGCGAAGCAGCTCGTCTTCGGTAATTTCGTCCGGGTGGATGACCGTTACATGGAAGGTACCGCGCGTGAGCGTGCCCGTTTTGTCAAATACCACAACCTCGGCCTTGGCGAGCGCCTCCAGATAATTGCTGCCCTTGACCAGAATGCCGCATTTGCCAGCGCCGCCGATGCCGCCAAAAAAGCTAAGCGGCACGGAAATGACTAGCGCGCATGGGCAGCTGACCACCAAAAAGTTCAGCGCCCGCTTGCCAAACTCAACCCATCCGCCACCCATGAGCAGGGGCGGCAGCAAAAACAACAGGAGCGCCGCAAGGCACACGGCGGGGGTGTAGACGCGTGCGAAACGCGTGATAAAGCTCTCTGCACGCGCCTTTTTATCGCTGGCATTCTCCACTAAATCCAGAATTTTGGCAACGGTGGAATCGGTATATACCTTGGTGGCACGCACGCGAAGCAGACCGAGCTGGTTGATGCAGCCGCTGATCACTTCATCTCCCGCGCCCACGTCGCGCGGCAGACTCTCGCCCGTTAGCGCGGCGGTGTTCAGCGCCGAAGCTCCTTCAACCACCACGCCGTCCAGCGGTATTTTTTCGCCTGCCTTCACTACGAAGACCTCATCGATGCAGACTTCCTCAGGCTCCACGCTGATGACCTTGCCGTTGCGCTCCACCATTGCCGTTTCGGGTCGGATATCCATGAGCGCGGAGATGGATGCGCGTGATTTGCCCACGGCATAGCTCTGAAACCATTCGCCCACTTGGTACAAAAGCATCACGGCAACGGCCTCGGGATATTCGCCAATGACAATGGCGCCGATGGTTGCCAGCGACATCAGAAAGTTTTCGTCAAAGAGCTGACCGTGTACAATGCCCTCGCCAGCCTCCTTGAGCACGTCAGCCCCTACAATGAGGTAAGCTGCCAGCAGGAAAGCCATGCGGGCGATTTCGTTGGGAATCAGAATACCGAGGATGAAGAGTACCGCGCTAATCGCAATCCGTACTAGGTGGCGCTTCTGTTTGGGGGACATGAGCTTCTCCTCCTCGCTTTTTTTGATGCTTTTTTATCGGATGACCGTGCAATCCGGCTCTATCTTTTTCATTAGCCGCACCGCGTCCTCAAGCACGCGCTCCAAGGCGTCATCAGGTGCGGTGAGCGTCAGCTTTTGGGTCATGAAGTTCACGCTGGCGGTTTCCACACCGTCTATTTTCTGAATCGCCGCCTCCATTTTTGCGGCGCAGTTGGCACAATCCAAATTCTGTAGCTTAAAGATCTTTTTCATGGTACCATCCTCCTGCAATTTGCGTTATGATTCGGTAACGTGCTCCACGCCTTGGTCTAGTATGGTGCGCACATGGCTGTCCGCAAGGGAATAGAAGATCGTTTTGCCGTCGCGGCGGTTTTTGATGAGCTTGCTCTTTTTGAGCACGCTTAACTGGTGGGAGATCGCGCTTTGCGTCATGCTGAGCAGCGTTGCAATGTCGCATACGCACATTTCGCTGGCAAACAGGCAGTACAGGATGCGGATGCGCGTGGAATCCCCAAAGACCTTGTATAGCTCGCTAAGGTCGAACAGCACATCCTCGCTGGGCATCGCTGTGGTTACGTTTTTGACAATATCCTGATGCACAAATAGGTAATCGCAGGCAAGCTGCTCCGCTTCACGACCCATACCAGCACCCCTTTCCACAAACACATGAGCATATGAACATATGTATAATAGTTCGAAAAATGATGGTTGTCAAGCGCTTTTCGCAAATAACATACGCCTCAACGAAGCGATTTGTCATCCACCGCAGTTTATGGTATGATACGCCTGCTTTTTGCAAAAAGGAGGGGAATGCGCATGATTCGTCTGGTGGCCACGGATTTGGATGGGACCTTGCTCAAGCCTGATGGAACCATGCCGGAAGGCATTTTTGAATTGATTGAGGAGCTGCGCGCGCTTGGCATTCGCTTTGTGGCGGCCAGCGGTAGGCAGTATGGCAATTTGCGGCGACTTTTTGCACCCGCTGGAACAGCAATGGGCTTTCTTTGCGAAAATGGCGCGGTGGTTGTGCTCGATGACGAGGTTATCGGCGTCACTGCCATTCCACGTCAAATGGGCGTTGAGATCATCAGCGATCTGGAGGCGCTTGGCATGGATGTGCTGGTGAGCGGTCGTCATACCTGCTATGTGCGGGACACCGCTCGTTCTTTTGCGGAGAATATGCTGTATAGCCTGCGAAATACCACCACTGTGGTGAGCGATCTGCGCGCCATTCCAGAGGACTATTTAAAAATTTCGGGCTATGCGCAGGGCGGCGCGTATGAACAATGCAAGCGCCTAAGCCCCAAATGGAGTGGGAAGATCAACGCAGTGCTCGCGGGCGACCAGTGGTTTGATTTTACCATGAGCAATAAGGGCACGGGCATCCGCATGCTGATGGAGAAGCTTGCCCTCACCGCCGATGAGATCATGGCCTTTGGCGATCATTTCAACGATGAAAGCATGCTGGATATCGTGGGACATCCCTACCTGATGCAGAGCGCGAACCTTGCACTGCGCAAGCCCGGCGTAACGGTATGCGCCAATGTGGTGGAGGAACTGAGGAGGCTTGTGAAAGCCAACGGACGCTTGCTGTAAGCGCAACAGGCATGCCGCACGCCAGCGGCGCGGCTTTTGCCCGTGGGCGTAGCACCACCAATCCACCCTTCTTGGGCTTGGTTCTATGCGAACGATAGCACTGCGCCGCTTGACAAGGATGCGCGTGCTTGCAAGTTGTACGCCCGTGGCCATACACAAAGAATGATTGCATTTTTGGATGGCTGTGATACAATTACCGCATACCATGATCTAACAAGGAGGAATATGTACCATGTCCAATATGCCCACTGTCAAACTGGGTATCGTAGCCGTAAGCCGCGATTGTTTTCCCATCACGCTTTCCCAGCGCCGCAGGGCGGAGGTCGTGCGCTGCTTTCAGCAGGCGGGCGGTCAGATTTTTGAGGCGCAGACCATCATTGAAAACGAGAACGACGCGGTTAAAGCGCTTGCGGAGGTTCGCGAGGCAGGTGTGAATGCGCTGGTCGTGTATTTGGGCAACTTTGGCCCTGAAGGTCCCGAAACGCTGCTTGCGCAGCAGTTCCTGCCTTTGCCTGTGATGTTTGTGGCTGCCGCCGAGGAAGATACCGGCGTGCTGACCAGCGATCGTGGGGACGCATACTGCGGCATGCTCAACGCCAGCTACTGCATTGGCCTGCGCGGCATCAAGGTGTACATTCCAGAGTATCCGGTGGGTACGC
The DNA here is from genome assembly GCA_036652695.1 of Clostridia bacterium. GTDB lineage: Bacteria > Bacillota > Clostridia > Christensenellales > Aristaeellaceae > Limiplasma. The sequence continues at coordinate 22,553 of JAVVVJ010000026.1, forward strand.
CCGCTGAGGTAAGCGCGATGATGGCGGAGTTCATACCCGTCGCGCGCGCACTGATTGCCGTTCGCAAGCTGAAAATCTTCTCCTTTGGCCCTCGCCCGTACGATTTTCTTGCCTGCAACGCGCCCATCGCACAGCTATATAAAATGGGCGTCAGCATTCAGGAAAATTCCGAATTGGATTTGCTGGGCGCTTATCAGCAGCACGCGGGCGATTCACGCATCGATTCGGTCGTGAAGGAAATGGCCGCCGAGCTTGGCGCGGGCAACAAGATGGCTGCGGTGCTTCCGCGCCTTGCGCAGTATGAGCTGACGTTGTTGGATTGGGCGGAGCAAAACCGCGGCGCGGCGGAGTATATTGCCTTTGCCAACAAATGCTGGCCGTCGTTTGAAAGCTTCTTTGGCTTTGTGCCTTGCTATGTGAATTCCCGCCTGACGGCGCGCGGCATTCCGGTTTCCTGTGAGGTGGATATTTACGGGGCGCTTTCCGAGTTTATCGGCACTTGCGTTACGGAAAGCTCGGTTACGCTGCTGGATATCAACAACACTGTGCCCGCCGATATGTATGCCGCACACATCAAGGATCAGTTCAACTATGGCCCCAAGGAGGTCTTTATGGGCTTCCACTGTGGCAATACGCCGATTGATCGCCTTGTGAAGGGTGAAATGAAGTATCAGCTGATCATGAAACGCTCGCTGGAGCCGGATACCGAGCCGGATATCACGCGCGGAACGCTAGAGGGCGCTATCAAGCCGGGCGAGATCACCTTCTTCCGGCTACAGAGCAACGCGGATGCACAGCTGCGCAGCTATGTGGCTGAGGGCGAAGTTTTGCCTGTGGAGCCAAAATCCTTTGGCGGCATCGGCGTGTTTGCGATTCCTGAAATGAACCGCTTCTATCGCCATGTATTGATCGCGGATCGCTATCCCCACCATGGCGCGGTAGCGTTTGGGCATGTGGGACGCGCGCTTTTCACCATTATGAAACTCCTCGGCGCGGAGACGGTCAGCTTCAACCAGCCCAAGGAAATGCTGTACCGGGATGAAAACCCCTTTATGAGGGGATAAGAATTTCACAAAAAACAAAAGCCCGCATATGCGGGCTTTTGTTTTTATAGCGTTCGCAAGCAGATCTCCACCACATGCAATAGACCTGCCAAATAGCGCCATTCCATCAGCTTTAGGAATGCCGTATTTGGCAAGAAGTGATCTTTCAGGAACAGAATTGTCATTCTTGGGGATTTACCAGCTGCATCTGTCTCTTAAAGTCCACAGCGTGCTCCCGCGTGAGAGGGTTGTCCGTCAGTTCCAGCTTGAACACGCATTTATCCGCACGAGTAAGAGAAGTGGTATGTTCACAGGCGAAGCCATTGGCAAGATAGGATACTCTCTCAATAGCGTAGCCCGGGCGTCCAGCGGGACAATCCAACTGAGCACATGTGCTCTTCTTCAAGATGACAGCTTCAATGGTTTCCTCGGCACGGCAAACATTCAACCCATACTGCCTACGCAGCGTAGCGTATAACGACGCTAATGAAAAATCCACTCGCTCAATACCGGGACACAGATAATAGGGAATGCAGGTTCTCTCTACAATCAGCGGCTTTCCATCAGCTATCCGTAATCGCTCAAGCGTAAACACTTTCGTATCTTTTTCGTCTATCCCAAGCTTGAGCCGGTCAGCTATATCGATCGTTTCCACCGCGCAATTCAATATCTGCGATGTGGGTATAGCTCCAGCCGCTCGAATATTCTCCGTGAAGCTATATAAATAGTTGATATTGCGCTTTAACCTTGGTTCTGCGACAAAGGTCCCTTTTCCGCGATAGCGCACGATAAGCCCTTCGTCTACCAACTGCTCGTATGCTTGGCGCACCGTAGTGCGACTGATTTTTAAAAGCTCCACCACTTCGTTTTCCGCAATCATTTTATCACCGGGCTTGAGCACACCGGACTGTATCTTGTGCCGCAGATATTCTGACAGCTGTGAATACAACGCTGTAGTGGATTCCAATTTAAATTGGAAGGATGATAAAATTTCCTTGCTCTCCATAGGCAATCCTTCTTTCACTTTATCCGTCCCAATTATATCATACATTTGGAACATCGTAAATAATCCAGCAAAGTTAAAGCTGTCTATTGACAATTTATTGTTTGTAATGTATCATACATTTAGGTCATAGATAAAAAGGAAGAGGTGCCTACATGAAACCTACAAAGAAAGCCTATGAAATGTCTCCCATTGAACGCGCTCGTTACATTGATCAGTCGGTACTGAAACCTGAGTTCACTCAAGGCGACATCCGCAAGTATATTCAAGAAGGTGTCGACTATCACTGCAAAACCGTCTGCATCAACCCTGCATCCCTGCCAATCGCTCGCGAATTGTGCGCAGGCAGCGATACCGGCATCTGCGTCGTATGCGATTTCCCATTTGGACAAAGTTCCACGCAATCTAAAGTTCAGCAGGCAGAAATCATCTGCCGTGATGGCGACATTCAAGATCTAGATATAGTTTCTAATTACGGTTGGATTCGCAGCGGCATGTGGGATGCGGTGGAAGCCGATATTTGCGCCGTCGCTGATGTTTGCCATAAGTACGGTACGAAGCTAAAAGTGATTTTTGAAACCGATGCCTTGACGCTGGAACAGATTGCCAAAGCAACTGACATCGCATGTAATGCTGGCGCGGATTTCGTCAAGACCTCCACTGGCTTCTTTACAGGAGGCAAGAGCGAAGGAGCAACACCTGAAATTATCAAAACGATGATAATGGCCGCCAAGGGGCGTTGTCAGGTAAAGGGTTCGGGCGGTATCCGCGATCAAGAGAGCTTCTTCCAACTTATCGATATGGGCATCGACCGAATGGGAATAGGCTATCGCTCTACCGCTAAGGTATTGGGGCTGGATAAGTAACACAATCCCATCACCCTTTTTGCAAACAACAATATGAACCGAATAAGGAGATACTTTATGAAGAGAGGATTTTTGAGCGCCATCGTGCCGGATATGACTTTTCGCGAGGTGATGGAGTTCGCCGCAGAACTTCATATGGATTGTGTGGAAGTAGCGTGTTGGCCGGTATCTGCCGCGAATCGCCGCTATTCCGGTGTAACGCACATAGACGTTGCAAATTTAGACGAAAAGCAAATCGATGAAATCCGCCAGACGTGCCGCGACACCGGTATAACCATTTCTGCCATTGCCTATTACCCTAATACACTTGATCCAGATCCAGATAAGCGCGCGTTTTATATCTCCCACTTGAAAAAATGTATTGACGCGGCAAAAATGCTGGGCGTAAATCAAGTTAATTCCTTCATTGGCAAAGTAAAGGATTTAAGCGTAAATGCCAACTTTGAGATTTACAAAGAAGTTTGGCCCAACATCGTTGCCTATGCTGCTGTGCGTGGCGTACGCATCGCCATAGAAAACTGCCCGATGTACTACACGATCGATGAATTTCCCGGTGGAACGAACCTTGCCTCTACGCCGGAAATCTGGCGCAGGATGTTTGCAATCATTCCAGATGCAAACTTTGGCTTGAACTATGACCCCTCGCACCTGATTTGGCAACTGATTGACTATGTGAAACCGCTGTACGAGTTTAAGGAGCGCATCTTTCATGTCCACTTCAAGGATGTTAAGATCGATCACGAACGCCTGTCCGATGCTGGTATTTATGCTTATCCGGCTACCTATCAGACGCCGAAGCTGCCCGGACTGGGGGATATTGATTTCAGAGCATTTGTTTGCGGCCTATATGACATTCACTATGATGGCTGCGCCGTAATCGAGGTAGAAGATCGCGCGTTTGAAGCAACGCTTGAAAGCCGCAAAGATGCCATTCGGCTCAGCCACCGCTACCTGGATCAATATTTGGTATAAAGGAGGACGAGGAAATGGCCGTACAGGCTGCCGGGCAGAAAGCGTTTTACAACAGAGATACCGATGGATACTCAGTTATCGATCCCGAAAAGAAGCTCAAAATCGGTATTATTGGAACCGGATGGATTGCTGAGTCGCATATTGTTAATTACCTGAAGATGCCGGATGTAGAGATAGTCGCGGGTGCGGATCTGATACCTGGCAAAGCGCAGGCGTTCTTCGATAAATTCGGTGTGGAAAACGTGCGCTGCTATAACAGCCACAAGGAAATGCTCGATGCGGAGGAACTTGACGCCGTTAGCGTATGCACATACAATGTCACTCACGCCGAGTGCGCGATTTACGCGCTGGAAAAGGGCGTTCATGTGATGCTAGAGAAACCAATGAGCGTTACGCTGGATGAAGGCATCAAGATCATGCGCGCCGAGAAGAAGAGCGGCAAGATTGTGTCCATTGGCTTTCAGCCGCGCTTTGATGAAAACATGAAGTACATCAAACGCATCATCCAAGAGGGCGAATTAGGCGATATATACTATGTACAGACGGGCGGAGGGCGACGCCGCGGCATACCCACTCCGTTTGGCACGTCCTTTATTTGCAAGGAAACAGCTGGCATCGGCGCACTGGGCGATATTGGCTGCTATTCGCTAGACATGGTCATGAATGCGCTTGGAAATCCTAAACCGTTGACTGTGACCGGCTGCAAATCCGATTTTTTTGGCAAAAGTCCCAAGTATGCCAACAAGCCTGAATACGCCGAAGCATTCAGCGTTGAAGATTTCGGCGCGGCGCTAATCCGCTTGGAAGGCGGAATCGTTTTGGATTTCCGCATTGGTTGGGCGCATCATGTGGATACGCCTGGCGATACGATCTTCTTTGGCAAAGAAGCCGCGCTGCGCATACCATCTACGGATGGCTGGTACGGCACAGTGGGCGGCGCTATGACACTATATAAAGATGTAGCGCATGAGCAAACCGAAATGACACTGCCAATCTTAAACACTACGTTGGATTTGTTTTACATGAAGCTGAGATCCTTCTTAAATGCCATCAAGACGGGCGGCCCCGCGCCAGTCCCCACCAGTCAGATTATCTACAATCAGGCTATTATCGATGGAATCGTAAAGTCCGCCGATTTGGGGCATGAGATTGAGATTGTTATCCCAGAAATTTGATTGCAGGCAGCGGGGGCGAAACTCAATCGCCTTCGCCGCTTTTTTGCTTTAGGAGGAACGAATGTGAAGAATCATTCGGATATTTTGACTCTGCGGCGGCTCTTACCCCAAGTAAGTATGCTCAAGCATAAAGCGCTCATCGGTTTGGATGGCTTTATTGATGAAGTCGTTCATGCAGTGGATCAGCGCATTGACTGTAAAAATTATACTCGCATTGAAACAATAGCACAATACGGACAGCGGATTCTGGATAGCGCTGGTCTCAGCGGAAATATCGAAATCGTTACGGTAAGTCGAAAGATTGGTGGCAATGGCGCGATATTTGCAAGCGAGTTGCTTCAGCTTGGTATTGATGTCTCCTATATTGGCTCTGTTGGCGTGCGCTTGCACGACGCGGTGTTCGATATCCTCTCTCGCACCAATCCTGCCATTGGCATTGCCGAACCGGGAAAGACGGATGCCATTGAATTCAAGGACGGTAAAATTATTTCTTCCAAGCTTGATTCGTTAAATCAAATGAGCTGGGCAGATGTGAAACGTATGATCCCGCCTGCGGATTTTGCAAAGAGAATTGATGCTGCCAATCTAGTTAGCTTTAACAACTGGACAATGATTCCTGCTATGAGCGTAATTTGGAAAGGCATTATAGAGGAAGTACTGCCCATCACTTCTGCTTCTTTTGCCGATAAAAAGATGTTCATTGATCTTGCCGATCCCGCAAAGCGTAGCGATAAGGATATTTGCAATGCTTTAATGCTATTGGAAAAGTTTAACGCGTTGGGATTCCAAGTGATACTCGGCCTTAACAAAAAAGAATGCCACGAATTATTGAGGGCAACGGGACATTTTAACGCCAACCAAATAGAATTGCCGCTTGAAGCACTGGTGCAATCAGTTGCTGAATGCGTCGATATTTCCGGAATTGTAGTTCATCCCGTGGATAAAGCAGGCGTGCTTTTCAATGGTGTTTATTCGGAAGTAGAGGGGCCTTATTGTGCAAGCCCTGCAATTACCACCGGTGCCGGCGATCATTTTAATGCGGGTTTTGTTTTTGGCTGGCTGAATTGTCTGCCCATGGTTCAGTGCTTGTTGCTGGGCGTTGCTACCTCAGGTTTCTACGTCCGAACAAGCATAAGCCCCACCATCGACCAGCTGCGGGCATTTTTATTGGATTGGGCAAATTTGCGGCAATAATTGCTTGATTACAATCCATAAACAACCAGAACATGATAGAGCAGCTTCAGAGAAACTTGCCATATCGCAGCTCCCTCAATGTGGCTTCATTTGACGCGCCGCTAATGCGCTGTATTTGATTGGAGAATGATCGGGTCATGCTTGCCGCGCCATTTCCGCTATCAAACCAAGTACTTGCCAAGCTGCCGCGCATGCCCTATAATCAAGCTATTGCTAAGAAGGGGGAATGGGTATGCCCGCGCATGGAAGCATTACGGAAATGGCGAAAGCCGCGCGCACCGCGTCGCTGCATCTGGCAGCGGCAACGCTTGAGGAGCGCAATCGCGCCTTGAACGCCATTGCGGATGAAATTGAAATGAATATGCCGTTGATTTTGGAGGCCAACGCCCGCGATATGGAGCTTGCGGGGGCGCTGAGCGCACCCATGCTTGGTCGCCTGCAACTCAACGACGCCAAATGCGCTCGCATGTCGGAGGGGCTGCGCGCGCTTGCGGCCTTACCCGATCCGCTGGGAAAGGTGCAGTATGCGAAGGAAATTTCTCCCGGACTGAACCTCTACCGTGTGACTTGTCCCATTGGCGTGGTGGGCGTCATTTTTGAGAGCAGGCCAGATGCCCTTGTGCAAATTTCCTCGCTTTGCCTGAAAAGCGGAAATGCTGTTTTGCTCAAAGGCGGGAGGGAGGCGGCGCATACCAACGAGGCGCTTGCGGCGCTCATCGTGCGCGCGACCTCCTCAGCCGGTATGCCACAGGACTGGTGCGGCCTGCTCCATTCCCGTGAGGATGTGCAGGAAATGCTCAAGCAGCATGAAAGCATCGATCTCATCATACCGCGCGGCAGCAATGCGTTTGTACGCTATATCATGCAAAACAGCGAAATCCCCGTGCTGGGACACGCGGAAGGCCTGTGCCATGTGTATGTGGATGACGCGTGCGATTTGGAGATGGCGGTAAAGGTTGCGGTGGATAGCAAGGCGCAAAACCTTTCCGTATGCAACGCGGCGGAAACGCTACTGGTGCATCGCAAAATTGCCGAGGCGCTGCTTCCTACGCTTGCCGATGCACTCACTGAAAAACACGTCGCTTTGCGCGGCGACGAGGCGGTTTGCGCGATGATCCCCTGCCAACCCGCAGTGGAGATGGATTGGCATACCGAATACTTGGATGCCATTCTCTCCATCAAAATAGTCGATAGCCTCCAAGAGGCCATCGACCATATCAACCGTTACGGCTCTCACCATACGGATTGTATTGTTACCTCCAGTGCCGCGCATGCCCGCACCTTTATGACGCTTGTGGACAGCGCGGATGTGTTTCAAAACTGCTCAACGCGCTTTGCGGATGGCTTTTTGTTTGGCTTTGGCGCGGAGGTTGGCATTGCCACGGGCAAGCTTCATGCGCGTGGACCCATGGGCATGGAAGGCCTATGCACATACAAGTATCAGCTATATGGCAGCGGACAGACGCTGGCCGAGCTGGGCGAGCTTTCCCTCACGCACGCGGCGCTTGAACCCAAGCTACCGTAACTCAGTTACTCCCCTGCGCCTGTAAACGCAGGGGCTTTTCCAGCCTTGCGCCAAGCATGGCCGCCAACACGGCCTTCACGATATCCAACGGCAAAAAGGCAAAGCAATAGGCGGTCAGCAAGGTGCCAATGGGGACGGGCGTATTTAGGTACAAGCCCTTGAGGCACGCGATGTAGGGGAGTGCAATGGCGTAGGTTACCACAACGCCAATCAAAGACGCCACATAGCGCCCCCATTTTGCGTTGCTCAGCTTGGAACGGGAAAGTGATACCGCCGCTGCCGCGAAGGGAAAGCTGAGCAGGTAACCAAAGGTGGGCATCGCCACAACGGCTGGGCCGGATGCGGCAGAGAAAACGGGCAGCCCGCAAAGCCCCAATAACAGGTAAAGGCCGATGGTCGCAAAGCAGTATTTGCAGGGCAGCAGCTGTCCGCAGAGCAGCACAAACAGCACCTGTGTGGTAAAAAGCACATCCGTACCGGGCAAAGTGAACTTGAACCACAATGTGGAAATGATGATGATTGCGCACATCAGCGCAGAATAGGTGAGCAGCTTTGTCTTTTGGTTCATGATTTCATCCTCCTCAACTGCGTATACCAAAAATGTTTCATTGGTATACGCATTCTAACTTCATTCCATGCGTTTGTCAAGCCCTTCTTTTTCGCTGCTTCGCCGCATAACCTGACGAGGAAGGAGGAGTTGCCTTGACACAGATCTCTAATGTTCAGCCGGGCAGCGGCACTTCCGCCGCCAAGTCAAACCATACCCTTTCCGTTGACCGCCGTAGACATGCTTCCATTGCGGGGGTTACGGATGTGTGCAGCTTCCATGAAACGGAAATTGTGTTGAAGATCGATTCCGGCCTCATGATCCTTTCTGGGCAGGGGATGCATATCGCCAAGCTCCTGCTGGAGGAAGGCAAGCTGGATGTGGACGGCCATGTTGACAGCATCGTCTATGAAACGCCAAAGCAGGCGCATCCGCTGCTGATCTGGAAGCGGCGCAGGGGCTGAAACCCTTCCGCCTGCGCCGCAAAAGGATGGTCGTTCATTATGAATCTTTTTTTTGAAACCAGCAATCAGGCACGTGTGTTTCTGGCCGCGGTACCCATTGGCTTTGTGGTATCATTGCTGATTGACTGCGTCGCGTGTGCTCGGCATATGCGGCCTGTGCTGGACGTGCTCTGCCTGCTCGCCTGCGGCTTGATGCTCATCGCGGTGATGCTGCTCTTTGGGGATGATGGGCTGCGCGTTTATCACCTGCTGGCGTTGGCGGTTGGAGCGTGCATCTATCTTTGCGGCGTAGGCCGGCTGGTGCGCATGGCGCGCAAACGATGGTGCCTGTGGAAAGCGAAAAATAAACTTCGCTCTCAGGCAGGTACGCGGGAAGAAATGGCGAAATAATATACTACTATGAAATGGGGAGTGTATGGCCATGCGTCAGACAATGAATATTTGGGCGCTACTGACTGCTTTGGCGTGTGTGCTTCTTGCGTTTTTCTGCTATAGCGGCACGCTTACCAAGAGCATTGATGAGCTGGATGTCGCCTATGATCAGGCTATGCTGCGCATGGCTGATTTGGAAAATGAAAAAGCCAGCCTTACCGCAAAGCTGGATACCGTTGGAAGCGATGCTTTCATTGAAAACCAGGCGCGCACGATGTATGGCTATATGATGCCCAATGAGATTCGGTTCGTTATCACCAATCCCGAGTCTCTCTATGACGGCGGTCAAGTACCCTCTCGATAATGAGAGGGTATTTCTGCATACGGAATCCATTCAACAAGGCCAGCTGCGCGGAGCAGCGTAACTGAATTACAAATGAGGTGCTTGCTTTGCGAACGGCTGCTATTGGCATAGGCTCTAACTCTTTGCGGATGCTGCTTGCGGATGTGGATTTGGAAAAGAACACCCTTCGGCGCATGGAGCGCTACCGTGAAGGCTTGCGCGTGTTTGCGGCTTTGGATGAGCAAGGCAATATTGAGGAAAGCATGATTGAGCGCAGCTGCGCAAGCGTGCGCGGATTGATGGAGGAAGCGCGGGTGCGTGGTGCGCAATGCGTTCATTTGTTTGCTACCAGCGCTGTGCGCGACGCGCATAATCAGCAGGCTTTTGGGAAACGGCTGGAGCAAGCTACCGGGCTTGAGCTGGAGATTTGCAGCGGTGCGCAGGAGGCCGCTCTTTCCTTTTGGGGCGCCACGGAGGGGGAGCATACAGGCCTCATCGATATTGGCGGTGGATCAACGGAAATTGTTGTGGGCAGCGGCATGCAGATCGACGTCTCCGTCAGCCTACAGCTTGGCGCGGTGCGCCTGTGCCGCATGCAGCCCATCGATAGCAACGCAACCGCGGAAAACGTGGTGGCCGTTGCGAGGAGCGTCCTCGCGCCCTATCGCGAGCGATTTATCGCCCAAGCTGCGGAGGGCTGGGTGGGCGTGGGCGGCACGTTTACCACCTTGGCTGCGTTTGTGCAGCGCGTGCCGTGGGATCATCGGGATAAAATCCATGGCTTTTTGCTGACCCGCGCTGATGCACAGGCGGCAATGGATACGCTTGCGCCCATGCCGTTGCAGGAGCGGCTGCTCCTGCCTTATTTGCAGCCGCACAGGGCAGATATCGTGGTGCACGGAATCGCTATTTTATTGGCTTGCATGCAGGCGCTTTCCATTGAAGTCATTCAGATCAGCGAATGCGGTAACCTTGAGGGATATTTAAAAATGAAGTATCTGCTGCATTGATTGCAATGGCTTCATCGCAAACGGCCTTCCTAACTGAAGCACCGATATAGCTCGGTGCATCGGATAGAAAGGCCGTTTGCTGTAAAAATGTTATGCCATCATTTTGCGTGCCTTGTCTACAATGTCGCACGCGGTTAAATGGTAATGTGCGAGCAGTTCCTCGTGGCTGTAGGCGGATTGCCCAAAGACATCCATTGCGGCGATGGCTTCCATGGAGCGCCCATCGCCGCGCATTGC
>JAVVVJ010000027.1:0-32862 GCA_036652695.1 Clostridia bacterium
AGCAGCAGCATAGCCACAAGCAACGATGTAAATTTCTTCATATGTGCCCTTCTTTCTCCTCATTCCGTGTACGGTCATGAGCCATAACATATGATACCATGTTATGAAGTAAAGCGCAAGAAATGAAAGAATATTCCACATTTTTGTCATTCTGCGACAAACTACGTCATATGTACTGCTTGACCAAAACCGTCTATTGGTTTATACTGATCCACAGGTATCCTGCCCTGAGCTTTTGCACGCTTGGAGGCGACGTGCCTCACAATTTTTTTCTTTTTTACGATTCACAGTTGAAGAAGGAGGCTTTTGGATGGAAAGAACCTCACTAAAATGGCTCGCTGATTACGCGGCGGAGCATGTTGCGCTCTTATCCTCCACCGGTGCCATTGACCCCGAGCTTTACCAGCGTTACGGCGTCAAGCGCGGCTTGCGCGATAAGAACGGTAAGGGCGTGCTTGCGGGGCTTACCAACATTTCGGAAATTGAAAGCAGCAAAGAGCAGGACGGCGTAAGCATCCCCTGTGAAGGGCAGCTGTTTTACCGCGGCTACAACATACGCGATTTGGTGGGCGCGGAGGCGCGCGAGCATCGCTTTGGCTTTGAGGAAATCGCCTATCTTTTGCTTTTTGGCGAGCTTCCCACCCAGCAGGAGCTGTTGTCCTTTCAAACCGTGCTTGCCAGCAGCCGCACCTTGCCCACCAATTTTGTGCGGGATGTTGTGATGAAAGCGCCCACGCGGGACATGATGAATACGCTGAGCCGAAGCGTGCTTACCTTGGCTAGCTATGATGATCGCCCCGCCGATTGCTCCATTGGCAACGTGCTGCGCCAGTGCCTGATGCTGATCGCCGTTTTCCCCATGCTGGCGGTCTATGGCTATCACAGCTACAACCATTACGAGCGTGACGCAAGCCTGTACATTCATCGCCCGGATGACAGCCTTTCCGCGGCTGAAAACCTGCTGCGCATGCTGCGCCCGGATAAGAGCTACACGGATCTGGAGGCGCGCGTGCTTGACTTGGCGCTCATTTTGCATATGGAGCACGGCGGCGGCAATAACTCCTCCTTTACCACGCATGTGGTAACCTCCTCCGGCAGCGACACCTACAGCGTTGTGGCGGCGGCGCTTGCCAGCCTGAAAGGGCCCAAGCATGGCGGCGCGAACATCAAGGTTGTGGAAATGATGAGCGACCTGCGTAAAAATGTCCGCGACGTAACGGACGAGCAGGAGGTGGAAAGCTACCTATTAAAGCTCCTTCATCGCGAGGCTTTTGATCAAAAGGGCTTGATCTATGGCATGGGACACGCCGTCTATTCCATCAGCGATCCGCGTGCCACCATTTTCCGTGGCTTTGTGGAAAAGCTTGCCGAGGAAAAGCACGAGCAGGATAAGTTCAACCTCTACTCCATGGTAGAGCGGCTCGCGCCCGAGGTCATCTCGCGTGAACGCAAAATCTACAAGGGCGTCAGCCCGAATGTCGATTTTTACAGCGGCCTCACCTACAGCATGCTTGATATTCCGGAGGAGATGTTCACCCCCATTTTTGCCATCGCACGCATTGTGGGTTGGAGCGCGCACCGTTTGGAAGAGCTGATGAACATGGATAAAATCATCCGCCCGGCATATAAAACCGTGCTGCCGCGCCGCGCCTACGTTGCGATGGGAGATCGGGAAAAATAAGGCTACACAAGGGTTTCCTTTCCCGTTTGGGAAGGATTGTCGCAAATACCGCCTCCCGCTTCTGCACACAATAGCCGCGAGGAGGCGAAAAGCTTTGAAAAAACTATGGATTCCCTTGGTACTCTCCGTCCTATGCCTAGGCCTGTTCACCGCTTGCACCAGCAACGCGGATACGCTACCCAGCGCGACCCCATCGGTTAGCGTAGCGCCCGTCGTCACACCGTCCATGACCGTCGCGGCCACTGAGGCGCCCACCGCGTCCGCAAGCCCTACAGCAGGCGGCGTGAACACCATCGAGGACGCGGCGCGCGTGAGCGAGGCCATTACAAAAGAGGTTGAAAAGCTCTCGGAGCTAAAAATGGTGGAGGCCGTCGCGGCGGGGAACATCGCTTTGGTTGGCATTGCCTATGATGCCCAATACCAAGGCGGCCTAACCGATCGCATGATCCAGATGGTGGACGAGCGCGTGCAGACCGTTGACAAAACCATTACCACCGTACACGTGACCGATGACGCGACCATGGTGGAAAAAATCAAGACCCTACGCGAACAGCTGGACAAGAAGGAGATCACCTTTGAACAGCTTCAAACCCAAATGCTGGATATTGGCAGCCAGGTGAACAGCACCAGCGCTGGCACAGGCAAGCCCACGGACACAACGACCGGTACGGGCACAGGCAGCGGCACAGGGATGACCACCAAGCCCTAACCACGGCAATCGTTTTGGCGTGCCTGCCTTGCGCGGCGCGAGGGCGCTTGCCCAGCAAGCGTCCCAAAAAGGGTGGTAAGCAACGGCAAGCCCGCTGTTTACCACCCTTTAGCAATGGGGAAGGCTTTTCTTGTGCGCCGCGCATAGCGCCATGCCCGCGTGGAAAGCTATACCGAACCCGTTTTGGTCAACCCGCATAAGATAGTGCGGAGGGAGCGCGCATGAAGAGCAAGTATTTCAAGGATACCCATGGGCTGGAATCTGCCTTTGAGGTTTGCACGCCCGACAAGGTCAGCGTTTGCCTGCGCCTTACCAAATGCGCGTACGATTACGCGCTTGCGCAGTCCGTACGCCTAGGCATGACCAGCGGCGAATACATTGAACAGCTTTTGCTGTGCGAGCGCGAAAAGACGGCACAACGGCTGATGTAGCCTAATGCCGCCAATTCAGCAGCGCCGTCAGGCACATAAAGCCCATCACGGCGCTTTCCGCCAGAATCACCTGCCCGTTGATGGAGATGAGCGTAAGCAGCAAGGGCGAGTGCAGCACGCCAAGGGTTTCCAGGTACTGATAGCCAAGGAGCAGCAAAAGAAGCCCCGCGCCGATGAGCAGACAGGGCATGAGCCCGTTGGTGCGCAGGCGAATGCCGCTTAACGGCAGCACCAGCGCCAGGCATAGCCCCGTGAATAGCCCTTTTAGCAAAAAGGAAAAGAAGGCGCTTGCGCCCAGCAGGCCATCCAGCCACCGAAACAGCACGCAGGTGAGCATGCATAAAAGCAGCGGGCAAAGCGCCGCCACAAGCCTTCTTAACAGCATGGAGACGCCTCCCCCGTTGCAAGCGTAGCGGCGCGTTCCTTTGCCGTCATATTCGCCCGCTCGAATAAATCGGGCCGCATGCGAAGCGTGGTTTGCAGGGATTGCTCCCTGCGCCACGCTTTGATTTTTGCGTGATCGCCATTGAGCAGCACCTCGGGCACTTCCCGCGCTTCATAGACGCGCGGGCGGGTATATTGAGGGTATTCCAGCAGCCCATCGGAGAAGCTTTCCTCCTGCGCGCTTTCATCGCTGCCAAGCACCCCGGGCACGTAGCGTGCCACGGCATCGCTCACAGCCATGGCGGCTAGCTCGCCGCCGGTGAGCACAAAATCCCCCAAGGAAATCTCCTCATCCACCACCAGATCAATCGCGCGCTGATCCACTCCCTCGTAATGGCCACAGAGCAGGAGCATGCCTTCGCCCTGGGAAAGCTCGCGCACCTTTTGCTGGGTGAGGGGCTTACCGCGCGGGCTCATGTACAGGCACGGTCCGGCAAAGCCCTGTTCGCGCGCGGCGCGCACCGCATCGCAGATGGGCTGCGCCATCATCACCATGCCCGCGCCGCCGCCGAAGGGGTAATCGTCGGTATTTTTGTGTTTTTTTTCGCTGAAGGGGCGTATGTCGATGGGCTGAATGTCCAGCAGCCCTTCCGCGCGTGCGCGCCCGATGATGCTGCACGCGAGGAAGCTCTCAAACATCTCAGGAAAGATTGTGAGTATCGCGATCCTCATACAGCGCCACCTCATCCAGCTTTTCCTCGTTGAGTACGATTTTTCCATTTTCCGCATCCACTGTGAGCAGCACCGTCTTAAGCGCGGGAACCATCAGCGTGCCCGCGATGGTGTCAAAAACAAACACGTCCACGCCGCCAGGGGTAAGCACCTCGCGAAGCGTGCCGATGGTGCCGCCTTGGGTATCATAGGCCGTAGCGCCCAAAATGTCCGCGATAAAGACCTCGTCCTGGGTAAGCTCGCGCGCGTGCTCACGGTCAATATAGAGCTTTTCGCCGCGAAGCTTCTCGGCGGCATTGCGATCCTCCACGCCCGCGATGGTGAGGTACACGGTATCACCGTTGACGCGCGCGCCCATCACTTGGATTGGCTCATAGCGCTCGCCGCGTTTCACCCACACGGAGCTGAGCTCCTCAAATCGGCCGGGATCATCCGTATAATGGCGCAGCTTCACCTCGCCGCGAATGCCCTGCGGGCGAACAATTTCGCCCAACAACAAATAAGCCTGTTTCACGCCAGTCTCCTTTTTTTACCATAAAATAAGTGGGCGTAACGGAGCCTTGCCGTGGCAAAGCACCGCTGCGCCCATTAAGCTGCGGTAGTTACTGAATCTCCACGAATACGGGCTTTTGCTCCTTGGTGGTTGCGGCGCGCACCACGGCGCGGATCGCCTTGGCGATGCGGCCCTGCTTGCCGATGACCTTGCCCATATCCTCGGGCGCGACGTGCAGCTCCAAAATAGTTGCTTCCGGCCCGACAGTCTCCTGCACGGTCACGGCGTCCCGATTGTCCACCAACGACTGCGCGATGTAGAGAACGAGCTCTTTCATGCGGTTCAGCCCTCGATGATGCCGCATTTTTTCAGCAGCACGCGCGCGATATCGGTCGGTTGAGCACCATTGGCAAGCCATTTCTTGGCGCGCTCGGCGTCAATTTTCACGGTGGAAGGCTCGGTCATGGGATCGTAGGTGCCAATTTCCTCAATGAAGCGGCCATCGCGGGGGTTGCGGATATCGGTTACGACTACGCGGTAGAAGGGCTTTTTTTTCATGCCCATTCTCTTGAGACGAATTTTAACCATCGGTAGTTCCTCCTCAAAAAATCGGTATTGCGGGTATCTATCTGAAACCGCCAAAGCGGAAACAGGCTATGATCGCATGGAGCCCATGCGCATGCGCCCCTTTTTGCCATGCCGTCCGCCCATCATTTGCTTCATCATGGCTTTCGCTTGATCAAACTGGCGGATGAGGGCGTTGACATCCTGCACGGTGGTACCGCTGCCAGCGGCGATGCGCTTGCGGCGGCTGGCGTTCAAAATGCCGGGGTTGCGGCGTTCGCGCATGGTCATGCTGCGGATAATCGCCTCGGGCTTTTTAACGGCGTTATCGTCAATTTCGACGTCTTGCAGCTTATTGCCCACACCCGGAAGCATGCTTAGCAGGCTCTGCATGCCGCCCATCTTTTTCATCTGCTGCATTTGGGAAAGAAAATCGTCCAGCGTCAGCTCCTGCCCGCCTTTTTTGACAAGCCTTTCCGCATCGTCGCCATCGAAGGCCTCCTGTGCCTTTTCGATCAGCGTCATCATATCGCCCATGCCCAAAATGCGACCGGCCATGCGCTCCGGATGGAAAGGCTCAATATCGCTGAGCTTTTCGCCCGTGCCGCTGAATTTGATGGGCTTGCCCACCACGGCCTTAATGGAGAGCGCCGCGCCGCCGCGCGTATCGCCATCCAGCTTGGTGAGGATCACGCCGTCTATGCCCAATTCCTCATCGAAGGTCTTGGCGACGTTTACGGCGTCCTGACCAGTCATCGCGTCCACCACAAAGAGAATCTCCTGCGGCTTGACGATTGTCTTAATGCGGCGAAGCTCCTCCATGAGTGCGGTATCGATATGCAGGCGGCCTGCGGTATCGATGATGAGCACGTCGCGGCCATAGCTGCGCGCGTGCTCCACCGCCTCCAGCGCGGTTTTGACGGGGTCCTGCGTGCCGTGCTCGTACACGGGCACCTTCACCTGCTCGCCTACCACCTGTAGCTGTTTGATGGCGGCGGGGCGGTAGATATCGCAAGCGGCGAGAAGCGGTTTTTTGCCGGTTTTTTGCAAATAATTGGCGAGCTTGCCCGCCATGGTGGTTTTGCCAGCGCCTTGCAGGCCGCATAGCATATAGATGGTAGGAACGCTAGACGACCAAGTGAGCCGCGCGTTTTCGGTGCCCATCAGCGCGGTCATTTCCTCGTTGACAATTTTGATGACCTGCTGCGCGGGGGAGAGGCTATCCAACACCTGCTGACCAACGCAGCGCTCTGTGACCTTTTTGCAAAAGTCCTTGACCACAAGGTAGTTAACGTCCGCTTCCAGCAGAGCCACGCGCACCTCGCGCATGCCCTCCTTCACAGCCTGCTCAGTGAGCTTGCCGCGGCTGGTGAGCTTGGAGAGCGCGGTGGAGAGCTTTTGGCTCAATCCCTCAAAGGCCATGGTCGTTCTCCTCCCCTTCTTGTTGACAAATCATCTGTTCAAGCAACGCATGGGCTTGCGCAAGCGCATCCTGTGCTGAAGCAGGCTCCGCGCGCGCGTCTTGGATGAGCGCCTGCGCCCGGCGCAGTTGATCCAGCATGCCGCGCGCCTTGGCTACGCCGCCTAGCGCTTGTTCGTAGCGCTCCAGCTTTTGCGCGGAGCGCGTAATTAATTCATGCACGTTTTGGCGGCTCACGCCATACTGCTCCGCAATTTCGCCCAAGGAGAGATCCTCTTCGTAATGCAGGAGCAGCGCCGAACGCTGCTTGGCTGTGAGCAGGCTGCCATAAAAGGCGCACAACGTGCCAATCTCCACGCTTTTAACCAGTCTTTGATCGGGAGAAACGGCGGATTCGGTGGGTTTCAAGGCTTGTGCTCCTTTACCGCTATCAAGGCTTTTGGCTTGACAGCTTGGATAGCATACACTGTTTTGGGCGGGTTGTCAAGAGGGGGAAAAAAGCGGCTTAAAAATAGTGCTTGACTTTTGATCCAAATTCGAATACAATGAATCTCGTTCCGCGGCCGATGGGGAATTGTGTAACGGCAGCACCTACGACTCTGACTCGTATTGTCTAGGTTCGAATCCTAGTTCCCCAGCCACATGGCTCCATGGTCAAGCGGTTAAGACGTCGCCCTCTCAAGGCGAAATCAGGGGTTCGATTCCCCTTGGAGCTACCATAGCGATCAGCGCGTGCTGATCAAGTAAGGGAATCACCCGTGAGGTGGTTCCCTTTTACCATATAGATGATGGGAGAAACCACGGCTGCACTGCAATTGGACGGGAGGGAAAGGCTGTGAAGCGGCAGGAATCGGCGGAGGATTATTTAGAAACCATCCTCATGGTGAGCAATCGGCTGGGCATGGTGCGTTCCATTGATATTGTGAACGACATGGGTTTTTCCAAGCCGAGCGTGAGCATTGGCATGAAAAACCTGCGTGAAAAGGGTCTCATCACCATGAACGCGGATGGCTATATCACGCTGACGAATGCGGGCGCCGTTATTGCGCGGCGCGTTTATGAGCGGCATACAGTGCTCACCAAGGCATTGGTTTCCATTGGCGTTTCGGAGGAAACCGCCATGCAGGACGCATGCCGCGTAGAGCACGATATCAGCGTTGAAACCTTTGACCGTATCAAAGCATTTTTGGAAAAAAACAGCGAATTTTGATTGCGCGCGCTGGCCAAAGGCGCTACGCCTGTGCCGCGCATGACCGACAGATGACTTTGCTCCATCCATTTTTGGTATCTATTGATTGTTGTGTGAACCGTATACAGCAACTATAATGGAACCGATGGTTCAATGGAAGGAGCGGATGATGTGAGGGTAAAAACGCTGCTGTTGGCGTCTATGGTGCTCATGCTTTTGTCTTCCACGATGCTGGTTGTAGATGATTTCGGCTATGCACAGGTCATCGGCGAGGCGGGCGCCCTTCACGCTCAGCCGTGGACGAAAACGCCCGTTGCCGCGGCGCCCATGGACGGCATGTTCCTGCGGATGCGTGCAAAAGCAGCCAATTGGTACTATGCTGAGCTGCCCAACCAGCAGAGCGGTTGGATTCACCAGCGCGAAGTGAGCGAGCCGCTTGACATTCCTTCCTTATTTGGCACAATTTCCAATGCGGAAGCTGTGCTCTTCTATCCACAACCCACTGAAAGCAGCACCCCCATCGGGCTGCTGCCCACAGACGCGGTGCTCCAGCTGCAACAATCCAAAGGTGGATGGAGTCAAGTCGCCTTTGGTCAAGCAAGCGGCTATATCCGCGATGAGGCGCTTGAGCTAAGGGCGGTAGAAAATTTGCCGCAGGCCGATGCCGCCGCGCAGGAGCTGCTGCCGTATGTGCCGCCGCGCAAAATCGACCCCGCCAAGCCCATGATCGCACTGACGTTTGATGATGGCCCCAGCCAAATCACGCTGGATGTGCTTCGCGTGCTGGAAAAATATGAGGTTCCCGGAACGTTTTTCGTGGTAGGCAACCGCGTGCGCAACCATGCCGCCATCCTGCGCAAGGTAGCCGCGCAGGGGCATGAAATCGGCCTGCATACGTGGAACCATCGCGAGCTGCACAAGCTAAGCCGCAACGCCATTAGCGAATCGCTGCAAAAGAACATCGACGCTGTGCAGGCGGCAACAGGCGTTGTGCCAAAGCTGCTGCGCCCGCCCTACGGCACTGCCACACACGCGGTTCGCGGCGTTTGCGCCGAGCTGGATTTGGTGATTGCGAATTGGAATGTGGATACGGAGGATTGGCGCAATCAAAATACGCAAATGATTGCCAACAGCATTTTAAAAAACGCGGCAGATGGTTCCATTGTGCTGATGCACGATCTTTACCAGCAAACCACCGAGGCGTTGAAAATGGTTGTGCCCACGCTCATCGAGCGCGGCTACCAGCTTGTAACCGTATCCGAAATGCTAAACCACCGCGCTCAGGGCGGCAAAGCAGGCGCGATTTACCGCGGGCTTCCGCTCAGCCAACTGCCCTCGCCATAAGGTAGCCCTGCGCTTTTGTTCCCCCCAAGCATAGCAAGCGAGCACGGTTTTCCAATGGAAACTTAGGGCGCTCCCCCTCTTGCTTTTTCCGGCTATCAATGTTAATATAGAGTGTCTATATTCGCCAAGGAGGGAACCATAATGAGTGTTCTTCAATGGATTATCGGCATTCTGCTTTTGATAGCCGCTTTGATCATGACCGCTACCGTTTTGCTGCAAAGCAGCGAGCGCACGGGCATCGGCGCGGTAAGCGGCGCTGCGGAAACCTTCTTCGGCAAGAACAAAGCCAAGGGCATGGATGCCAAGCTCGCGCTGGTCACCAAGGTCTGCGCCATCGTGTTTGTCGTTTTGTCCATCGCGCTGATGTTCTTGGGCTGATTTGGCAAGCGTCAAAGCAAAAAAGGAATCTCCACTCCTGTGCGGAGCGCGAGGTTCTTTTTTAGCACATGGCGGAATTTGCAATTGTGCCGCGCACTTTGCAGGGATTTTAGCATGGCCGTGGTACTCCTTATCGATCACCAAAGCGCGCTGCTCGCGCCGTTGACAGCGCGTGTTCTTTGCATATCAACGGCGGCACTGCACAGCCGGGCTTTGAAAAAGCCCATACCCGCGGAGGAGACTCAATGATCAAAAACGCGTTGGCGCGCAAACTCATGCGCGATTTTTCCCGCAACAAGCTGCAATTTCTATCCATGCTGCTGCTCTGCGCACTTGGCTCATGGGTCTTTAGCGGCTTGGACGCGGCTTGGCGTCAGGTGGATTTATCGGTAGAGACCTATTACCAGCAGCAGGACTTGGCTGATTTTTGGGTGGAGCTGCCCTCGGCAGACGCCAACGCCCTGCGCTCCATCCGGCATTTGGATGGCGTGGCGGACGCGCAGCTTCGCGTGAAGGTGGAGCTGGATGTGGACGGGGCGGAAAAAACCTCCTTGCTTGTCTACGGCTATGATGAAAACCCGCGCATCAACCGCCCTCTGCTGTTGGAAGGCGCTCTGCCCAAGGCGCAGGACGGGCGCGCGCTGCTCTTGGACGCGAGCTTTGCAAAGGCAAACGGAATCGCCGTTGGGCAAACGCTGACTTTGACGCTGGATGAATATGCGTACCAGAAGCGCTTTACCGTTTGCGGCCTGATTGCCACGCCCGAGCAGGTCATCACAAGCCGCGATGTATCGCCCGATCCCCTGCATTTTGGCTTTGCGGTGGCGAGCAACGTAGCGCTGGAGCCTTTTACGCCAAGCGAGATCATCCTAAAGCTGGCGCCCAACGGGGATGCGGCCGCCGTGCGCGCATGGATTGAGGAGCGGTATCCCTCGGCCTTTTTGCTGGATCAGCAAGCCAATGCAACGGTGCAGCGCGCGCGCGATGATGTCTCCATGTTTCGAAACCTTTCCTATGTGTTTCCGCTGCTCGCGTTTGCCGTAGCCGCAATGATCGTGCTCACCACCATCACCCGCATGATCGAAAACCAGCGCACCCAGCTGGGCACGCTCAAGGCGCTGGGTTACAACAGCCACCGGATTCGCAATCACTACCTAAGCTACGCAATCTATCCCTCGGTGCTTGGCTCGCTGCTTGGCCTCTTTGCCGGGCGCATGACGCTGCCGGGTCTCCTTTGGAGCTTTGAGGCGTCCACCTACGTGCTGCCGCTAAAGCTGGTCGCGCCTATCTCGCCGCAGGCTTGGTTCGTATGCGGCTTGGGCGTGCTGCTGGCCTGCGGCGTGGGGCTGTTCATCTACCGCAAATCCTCCGCCGAAACCGCCGCCTCGCTTTTGCGCCCCAAGCCGCCCAAAATCGGCAAGCGCAACCTGCTGGAGCGCATCCCCGCGCTGTGGCGGCGCATGGGCTTTAATTCCAAGATGATTTGCCGCAACATGTTCCGCAACAAGCTCCGCACGCTCATGACGCTCATGGGCATTATCTGCTGCAATATGCTGCTCATAACCACCTTTGGCTTGCAGGATTCCATGTCCTATTTTGTGGGGAAATACTATCAAGGCACCATTGCCTATGACCTCCGCGTAGATTTGAACAGTCAGGGCGGCACGCTGGAAAGCTACCGCAAGCGTCTGGATGCGGCGCGCGTGGACGGCCTCATGGAAATGGGCGTGAGCATGATGGGCGCAAAAACCATGCGCAGCACCTCCCTTATGGTGCTCTGCGATGATCAGCAATCCTTTCGCCTGGGCAATCACTATGCGCATGTTCAAATGCCCGCAAGCGGCGTGGGCATGACGCAAAAGCTTATGCAGACCCTTGGCGTGCGCGAGGGCGATTCCGTGCGCGTGCTCCTCTCCGGCGATGATGAACCGCTCACGCTGACCGTTACCCAAACGCTCTATTCCAACATCGGGCAGGGCGCTTATATGAGCCAGACCGCATGGGAGGAGCTGCGGCGCGGCGAGTTCCGCCCCTCTGCTCTCCTGCTGAACGCGCCCACAGCGGAATGCCAGCGCTTGGTGCGTGATATGGATGAGCAGAGCGCCGTGAAGGATCCGCGCGATCAGTATACGCAGAACCTCGCCATTCTCAGCTCCGTTACCTCCATCTTTACCGTGATGGCAGGCGCGGCGTTAGGGCTTGCGTTTGTGATCACCTACAACATGGGCATTCTCAACTTCGCGGAGCGCCTGCGGGAATACGCCACGCTCAAGGTGCTTGGCTATCACCAAAAGGAGATTCGCCACCTCATTATGCGCGAGAGCATTTTGGTTGCGTTGCTCGGCACGCTTGTTGGCATTGGGCCCGGCATTTGGCTCACGCGCATCATCATGGTTTCCTGCGAAACCGAGCAGCTCGTCTATGGCGTACACGTAACCGTACCCAGCATCGTCATCGCCAGCGTAATTACCTTCGGCTTTGCCTGCCTTGTACAGCTCCTGCTGACGCGCAAGGTGCGCCGCATTGACATGGTCGAATCCCTCAAGAGTGTGGAATAAAAAAGCACGAAAAAAACAAGGACGTTGGGAGGCTCTGTCGCCCAACGTCCTTGTTCTTCATGCGTTGCTTACTTTTGGTAGTAGGACGTACCATCGTAGATAAATTCGTGGATGCTTTCAATGCTCCGCTGGAGGTTCTTTTCGTTGAGGTAGATCAAGCTTGCGCCGCCGAATTCCTTATACCCAAACTTCTTGTCCATCGGAATGCGAAACTGCTGCATGACCTCACCGCCGCTTTGCAGCGCCTGCATCGCTTCGCCGGAGAGCACCGTCATACCCAGCTGTAAAAGCTCCTCGCTGGTAAGGTTGGTTTGCCCATAGGGCAGCGCGGTTTCAATCAAGGTCATGAACTTAGCGATGTCCATATCCGTCATCACTTGTTTCAGCAGGGTTTCCAGCAGCTGACGCTGGCGGCGGGTGCGCTCCAAATCGCTATCGATGCCGCGTATGCGGGCGAAGGTAACCGCCTGCATGCCATCCAAATGCTGCACGCCATCCTTGGCTTCCACCTTGGCGCGCTTGACCTTATCCATAGGCTCCTTGCGCAGCTCGTAGTTAATGCGCCCCGCCTCGCGAGAGGTCATCTCCATATCTACGCCGCCCAGCGCGTCGATGATATCGGCCAGCCCATGGATGTTAACCACCACATAGCGCTCCACGTTCATCTGGAAGTTGCGGTTCACGGTCTTCATGCTAAGCTCCGGGCCGCCGCGCTTATAGGCCACATTGATGCGGTTCTTGTTTTTAAAGCCCGGCACGATCACGGCGGTATCGCGCGCGATGGAGGTAAGCTTCACGCTGCCGGTATCCATATTGATCGAGCAGATAATCACCGCGTCGGACAGGCCGCGCTGTAGCTTGGAGGAACGGTTGTCCACCCCAAGCAGCAAAACATTGAATACATTGGTCGGCAGCGCCGTATTTGGCTCGAGGTTGGTCATATCCACTTCGTCCATGGGGGCGTTATCGCTGAGCGCGCCCTCTAGCTCCGCCATGGCGGCCTCTTCATCGGCGCTCATATCGCCGGCGTTAGCGGCATTCGCGTTGGTGCTGTTGCCGTTGGCGTCTTCGCTGGACCACTGCTTCCACTGCTCAAGCTCCTCTGGCGATAGGTCCTCGGGCACATAATCGGCCAGCGTTTCATCGGCATTTAGGTCAAGGGAGCTCTTCGCCAGCGCAGACGCGCCCTGTAGGCAAAGCAGTAGGCATAGCAGCAAAGCGATTAGCTTTTTCATCCGTTGAACCATCTGTATGTTCCTCCTTCAAAGAGCCGGCATGGGCGTTCAGCGAGCCGTCGCCGACAGCCCATATAGGCCGCTTTGGTAAAATGGGGTCGTAAGGTAAGGCTTGGTGCGCAGCAGTGCCCGGAAGGCCGCGCGCTGAGATTCCGAAGTAGTATACGGCACAACGGCAAAGCTGTCAAGCATTTCAGCACGCTCGCCATAGTGCCAAAGGGCATAGCCAAAGCGCTCGATTTGCTTTTGCAAAAGCAGCTGCGCAACCTCCAGTAGCTCTCCCGTGGTTTCGCGTTCGCCCTTCGCACCCGCGATGGCGGCAGTCTCCTCCTGCGTGAGCGCCGTAGGCTGGGGGGCTGCGGTCGCGGCGGGAACTTGCTTCCCTGCCACGGTTTCGGTGATATCCCCCGTATCCGTAGTAGCGGCAGAGCCGTCCAAAAGCCCGCTCGCGTCAAACATCACCCGCGCGCCCTTCAGCACGCCGGAGATATCCAATTGCGTATCGCCATTTTGGAGGTATGCGCCCACGCGCATGAGCATATCGCCCGCGATGATCGCGTCCCCGGCGGAGCTTTCCTCTGCCTGCAAGCCGCCCGCAGAGACCGGCTCCAGCGTGATGCAGAAGCTTGTGCCCGTGCGCTTTACATCGTTGCTGGCAAGCACCTCATCCACCGTGCCGCCCGGGCGCAGGTTATCCAGCGGCAGCATCACCGATACGCCCGCCAGCGAGAAGGTCAGGTAGTTCACGTGCTGGGCTGCCAGCCGGTTGAGCATGAAGTAATTCAGCGTAAGCTTGCGCCCATGCACCACGACATTTCCATCCGCATCGGTCTGGTAGCCGCCATCCTTGCCCAGCTCCGGCTCGGCGGTCAAAATGAGCATCGCGTCATCATAGCCGCCGCGCAGGCGCAGCGTGGGCGTGGCGGGGCGAACGGTGTGATCCGTCATATCGCTCACGGGGCTGCCGTAATAGGTGCTGCCCAGCTTGAGGATTTCATTGGTGCGAATCTGCGTGCGGAGCGTGGAGCCATCGCTAAAGCGTAGGGTATCGTAAACGGGATCAATCTTCGCAAAGGGATCATAGGGCAGGTAATGATGCGGCCCCCAATCCACAAAGAAGGCGGGCGAGTACAGATCCACCACAAGCTCGTAATAGCTAGGCGCGGTCAAGCGATCGGGCAAATAGGCGTAGTTGCCGTACGCCTCGCCCGCCACGCGGATCAGCGTTCCGGTAACCGCGTCCTCGCCAAGCATTACGGTATCCTGATAGGTATACGGGAATTCGGGATCAGGCTGACCCTGAATTTTGGAGACTTCCTCCGGGTAGATCAGCACCACAATGCGCTTGATCTCCATGGTAACGGAATAGACGCCCGGCAGGTAGGCATCATCGCCCGCGGGCACGCTTACCTTTGCGGCGTACACGCCCACATCCTTTGGGGGATGCTCCAGCAGCGTATCTTTTAGGTAATAAGCCACGGTTGCGCCCTGCGGATAAAGCTCCGATTTCAGCTTGAATTCCTTTGCATCATAGGTCTTTTGCTGATCCTTGATCACAAGCTTCCGCCGAGGCTCAATAGCCGTAAAGCTGCGCTGCTCGCCAAAGGCGAACGCATCGGCGGTGTCCTGCCCAAGCTTGCCCTGCTTCAGCGAGGCAAACGCGCGGTAGGTGACCACGTCTCCCTTTTGAATGCCGGGGATATTGCATTCGCCATACTGCATGGGCGCGGTTTTCGCGTCCGCAACCCAAGTGTCCGGCATGTCGCGAACCTTGCTACCCACGTAATACTGAATGCCGAGCGTGAGCGCGCCGGGCGCGTCGAAAAGCGCGGCGTTGTAATATTCGCGCAAGTTGCTGATCTTTGGCAGAGCGTCCGGATCGGCCTTGCCGTTTGTGATGAGGGTGGCATAGGTATCAGCGGCGGAGAGCACCACCGCGTTCACGCCCGTAAGCGCTTTGCCGCGCCACAGCATGAGCAAGCCCTGTTCATCGGTAGTGGTGGAGAAGGGCTCGTCCTTGCCGAGCTTTAGGGTGATGGCTGTTTTCGCCATGGGGGCGTTTTGGTTGTTGGTAACGCGGATCAGGGTGGGTTTGAGCTTGCTGCCCGCGAGCGCGTCCCCCGTGGCCAGCGTGACGCTAACCTGCTCGCCAAGCGTGGTGCTGCTGCCTTTTTCCCCTGTCATTGCGCCAAAGCGCAGCGCGCCCGTGCCGTCAATGGTCAGCTTTGCCTTTGCGCCAAGCGCCGTTTGCCCCGCAAAGCCGTTTGCGCCCGTCAAGGTGAGCGTAGCGCTCGCGCCAGCCTCCAGCACCAGTCTGCCCGTGGTTTGCACGTCCTCCAGCGTCAAAAGCACGCTTTCGCCCGCCGGAATGACAACATCGCCCGTAGCGGAAGGCGCACTTCGCAGCAGGTAATTGCCGCTGGACAAGGTGAGCGCGGTCGTACCCAGCGTGCCAAGCGCGGCGGACGAGGGCAAGGCCTCCACTTTCAGCGTCTTGCCCTTGAGCGTGCCCACATAGCGATAGCCGGGGGCGGGGGCGGCAATCGGCACATAAGCGGTGCGCAGGTCTCCCGTAAGAAAGCAGAGCGAAGCCTTCTGCCCATTATAGGAAGCGATTGTACCCAAGGCGAGGTCCGCATCCACGGAAACAACCTGCCAGCGATCCAGCGCCGTGCCCGCCACCGCGCCGCACGAAATGCTCAGCGTGCCGACGGCCTTGAGCGCGGGTACGCCGAGCGTTTGAACGCTGAGGCTGCCGCTGCCAGAGAGGGTTACGCCAGCGGAGCCGTTTAGCTCGCCCAGCACGTTCTGCTTTTGAAAAAACAAAGTCGCAGGCGCTTGCGCAATAACGGAGGGGGCATAGCTGGCTTCGCCGATGCCGCTCATGGTAACGGAAACACCGTTCTTTGCGATGGTCAGCTGCTTGCTCTGCGGCTGGTCGCCGGGCACGATGCGGTAATCGGTGTTTTCCATGGGCGCAAAGGCATCGCTGCCCGTCAGGCTGAATTCCACCGCCTTGCCGGGCGGCGCTGGAATCGCAGTCAGCACAAGCGTCTGATTTTCCAGCTTGCTGTAGTAGGGGAGTTGATCCTCCAGCGGAGGCAGCCACAGCACAGCGGCTTGATCCGCCGCATTGGGGCGCAGCTCGCACAGAAATTGACCCTCCAGCGTAGCGGACAGCGCGCCGCTTGCATAGAAGGGATACGGCTTACGCCCGTTGAGGCTGATAATTTCATCCGCGCCGGTATAGCTGGGCAGGCGCACGCTGCCGCCCAGCACCGTCAGGCGCGGGCAATTGAAGTTGGTGCTGACGACCAAGCTGCCAATGCCGTTTATGGTAAGCTCCGCATTGGGAGCAGCCAGCGAGGTAACGGCGTTTTGCTCCTCAAAGCCCAGCGTACAAGCCACGCCCTCGCTAAGCGTCAGGCGCAGGAGCTGCGCGTCCTTGAGTACAATGGATACGGCAAGGTTCTTGCCCACCACGACCTCCGCGCCCGCGCCGCCGCCGGTGAGCACATAGCTGCCGCTGCGGTAGAGGGTGTTCATGCCGTTTTTCAGCGCAATTTCCGTGGGCGTGCTGGCTGAAAGCAGCGCGGCGCCCGGCTCGTTCGCACTCACAGAGGCATCCAGCAGCCACTGCCCCAGCGGGCAGAGCGCCTTGGGGTTGCCCTGCTCATCAATGCCGACATGCGCACAGCCCTCAATGGCGCATTTGGGCGCGCGCTCGCAATGCTCATTGCGGTGGTCGCATTTGCTTTCATCCCAGCCGGGCGCGGCGCTTGGCGCGGGCGTTGGGCTATTGCTGGGCGCGGGCGTAACGGTCGCCGTATCGGTCGCCGTGGGTGCAACGGAAGCCGTTGCGCCGGGCGATACGGTGGCTGTTGCAGGTGGAGTGGCGGAAGGCCCGGTTGGCGCAGCCGTTGTTTCGGCTGGCGGCTCCGTAGCGGGCGGCTCCGTAGCGGGCGCTTCGGGCGTCGGCTCCTCCGTTGTGCCCTCCAAAGCTGTACTGGTAGGCTCTTCCGCAACGGCAGGCGGGGCGGGCACCGGGGTGGGCGTTGGCAGGGGAGCAATCACCTCCGCCGCCGCCACGGCTGTCTCCTCTTGCGCATAAGCAGGCCATGCAAGCAAAATGCACAGGTACAGGCACAGGCATTGGGTGACTTGTTTCCATATACGGGAACTCATAGCATCATCCTCCATGCACGCGAGGCAGGCCGGTCATTCCAAACGAATGGCCAGCACCTCTTTGAATAGAACGGTTCACAACCGCACAACATTGCGTAGTGATTGCAACAATCACATCTTTTTTCATTTATAGCCGCCATCGGCTGAGATCTAGCCGTTTCAGACCCTTGAGCATGGGTACGCCCAGCGCGTAGCAGACTACCGCCTGCCCCACACCCACGGTGAGCATGTTAAGCGCCAGCGCGTTGATGCCATAGGCGTAGGTAAGGATGAGCCCAACGACAACCGCGTTCACCAGCACGGGCGGCAGCGCCGCCAGCCATACATTGCGCCGTAGCTGCCATGTGAGCATAGCCGCCGCGAGCGTCGCCAGCGTGCCAAAGACGATATCGTATACGTTTGCGCCGCCCAGCAGGTTGCTCAGCAGGCAGCCCAGCGCAAGCCCGGGCACGGCCTGCGGAAACAGCGCCGCCAGCAGCGTAAGCGCTTCGGACACGCGAAATTGCAGCGCGCCAAAGCTGATGGCTTGAAACGCAAGCGTAAGCCCACAGTAAAGCGCAGCCACAATTGCCGACAGGCAAAGGCTTTTGGTGGAGAAGAAGGAATGCATCGCCTGAATACCCCCCTAATCAATGGGACGCTCGAAAGCGTCACGCAATTATAACACAAACAAGCGAACCAGTCGAGAACGCGCGAATGCCCGTGAAACAGCGTTGCTCGCCCCCCGCGTCCTTTTGAAAATGGGATGGCGCGGCCGCGCCGTCTGTGCTATAATGCGTACGAGCAGCGAACGCCCCGCGAGGCGCCGCCAATCAAATCGACTAGGTGAAAGGAGCCAACGATCGTGGAAGCGGACAGTAGCCATTACCGAAGTAGAAAGATTGTGGGCGGCTGAGCTTCGCATGCTGAGCCGTCCCTAGAGGAGTGTGTTCAGCATGGAAAACGAAATATTGACTCTGCTTAGCGAAAAGCGCTATGGAGAACTGAAGAAGAAGCTGGATGAGCTGCATGAAGCGGACATCGCCGAGCTTCTGGAGGATATGCCCGATGCGGAAATGAAGCTTCGGCTTTTTCGCATGCTTCCAAAGGACATCACCGCGCAGGTGTTTTCCTACATTTCCACGGATGTGCAGCAGGAGCTGATCACGCTCCTCACCGATACGGAGCAGCGCTTCATATTGGATGATATGTACATGGACGACTATGCCGATATGATGGAGGAGCTGCCCGCCAACGTGGTGGAGCGCGTGCTGCGCAACTCCCGCCTCGAAAACCGCGCGCTCATCAACCAATACCTGAAATACCCCGACCATAGCGCTGGCAGCATCATGACCAGCGAGTATGTCAACATCAAGCGCTCCATGACGGTGCGCGAGGCCTTTGACCACATCCGCATCACCGGCATGAACAAGGAAACCGTCTATACCTGCTACGTAACCGATCAGGCGCATAAGCTGGAGGGCGTAGTTACCGTGCGCGACATGCTGTTTGCCCAGCCCGATACGCCCATTCCGGAGCTGATCACGGGGCATCTGCTGCTGGTACACACGCTGGATGATATCGAGGATGTCGCAAAGGCGTTCTCCAAGTACGATATGATCGCCATGCCCGTTGTGGACAATGAGGAGCGCATTGTGGGCATCATCACCATCGATGACGTGGTGGACGTGATTCAAAAGGTAAACACCGAGGACTTTGAACGCATGGCCGCCATTTCGCCAAGCGCGGACGAGTACCTCAAGACCTCCCCCTTTAAGCTGGCCATGCGGCGCTTGCCTTGGCTGATGATTTTGATGGTCTCCGGTATGTTGACCGGCGCGCTCCTTGAGCAGTACGAGGCGACCATCGCCATGGTGCCGCTGCTGGTGGCTTTTCTGCCCATGCTCATGGATACGGGCGGCAATTGCGGCAGCCAATCCGCAACCATCGTCATCCGCGGCATGGCGCTGGACGAGCTTGTTTTTGGCGATTTCTTCCGCGTGGTGTTTAAAGAGGCGCGCGTGGCGCTCATCTGCGGCGCGGGCTTAGCGGTGGTGAACTTCTTGCGCGTCTGGCTGCAATACGGCGATATGACCATCGCCCTTGTGGTGAGCCTGACACTGATGGCCACGGTGTTCATCTCCAAGAGCATCGGCGCAATGCTGCCCATGCTTGCCAAAAAGGTGCGGCTCGACCCCGCCATCATGGCCTCGCCGCTCATTACCACCATTGTGGATTGCTGCTCCGTATTTATTTACTTCAACATTTCTCTGGCGCTGATGGGCAGCCGGTTCTAAACGGCGCGGCAGAGCGCGAGCATCCCCTTCGCTCTGCCGCCAAAGCTGGCGTCCTCATGCTTACAAATCAGGAGGCGACGGTACATGAGCTTGTTCAAGCAATGGACTCTGCGCACGGCGCGACGCCATGCAAGGGCGTCGAAGGTCGCGGCGAGCAAGCCGCAGGAGCAGGACGCGCGGGAGGCCGCTCCCATGGTGGAGGCGCTCCATACAGCCGCTGCGCTGCCGACAACGGCCGAAGAACCGCCCGTTGCTGTGCAAGCAGCGCCTACCGCACTGCCGCCAGCCGCCAGCGTGCCCGCAGCCGTCGCGTCGCGCGGGCGCGGCACGATCACTGGCTGCGATTTGAGCCAGCTGCAAAGCTTGACGCGCCCTTTTGCACGCGATTCCTTTTATCGGCTTCGCCCGCCCTTTTCGCGCGAGGCGGCGGAGCGTTCCTTGGAGCTTGCCAACATGGCCTACACGCTGGATATCGACCCATGGGTGGAGGCTGGTTGGAACGATTTTTCCATTCAGATTGATAACGTGCTGCAAAGCGGCGTAACCCATGGCGAGAGCGCCAGCGGGGAGCGTATGCGAAACGCGCTCAACACATGGAAGCTCATCCGCGCCAAGGCGGCGCTCAACGCACGCAACCCCGTATCACAGGTGTTAAGCGCCCTGCGCCAGCGCGAACGAAGCGATACCATCAAGGCCGTGTGCATGATGCACCCCCTGCCCGATGGGCAATACCTGCTTGCCATTGGCTTTATGGGCACCGGCAGGCGTTTTTACGATTGGATTTCCAACTTTCGCTTTACCACGGAGGAAGGCTTTCATAAGGGTTTTCATCAACTCTGCCGGTATTTTGAGGAAAGCGCGGAGAGCATTGTATTTCCCGAAACGGCAGCGGAGCTGGGGCTTGAAAAGCTTACGCTCAACGAGGTGCTTGCCGAAATGCGCAGCGGCGGCAGCCGTTTTCGCCTATGGATGGCGGGGCACAGTCAGGGCGCTGCGGTGATGCAGGTTTTCACGCATCGGCTGATGACGGATTGGGGTGTTCAGGTACAAAACATGGTGGGCTACGGCTTTGCTTCCCCCACCGTGGCCACGGGACGCTTGGCCTACGACCCTGCCGCCTATCCCCTCTACCATCTCCTCAACAGCGATGACATGGTAACCCGCATGGGTGCTGTGCTACACCTGGGGCTTTGCCTGCAATATCAGGCAAACGACGCATTCCGCGCCACAACCTACGGATTAAGCACTTTGCCAGCCGACGTTGCCGCGCGTGACGCGCTTCGCCCCTATCAGCTGCAAATGGTGGATACCGCGAGCATTCTGCTGTATTCCACCGCCTTTTTGCAGTGCATTGCCGAGGAAAAAGGCGAGGAGAGCCTAAGCGCACTCATGAACAAGCGCTGGAGCATCGCGCCTGTGGATTGGCTGCTGACGCGCGCGGGCGGTCAGGCGCAGAGCTGGCTGGATATGCTAGTGGAGCATGCCCGCAACGGCTATGCCGCCGTTATGGATCGGCCGATGGACGAGCGTGAGCTTACCGCCATCCGCGATAGCATGCGCCCACTGGTGCGTTCCATGCCCCTGCGCCGCCTCATGAGCGGCGTTGCCAGCTACTGCGCACCACCCCATCATATCATGTGCGATGAACAGCGTGAGCGCGGGGCTTACGCCTATCTTGTGCAAACCGGCCTCAGCGCGGTGCGCCCCTTTATTTGGGTTCGCCAACCCAACGGCTCGGCAGTGCGTCGCTATGCCGCGGTTCCCACGGACAGCGCGCGTCCCATCGATGGGCTGCATCTGCCCGCCGAGCAGCCGTTCAACGTTTGCCGCGCGCGCCGCAATCCCGCCCCTGCCCGCGCCCTACCCATCGGCAAGCATCGCGCCAGCCTAAGCGCAAGGCGCGCCATGCGGTGAGCCGCTTTCCCCCATTGCTCCAAAACCAATTTCCTCAAGGAAACCGCTCTAGCCCTCCGCTGTCCCCATTGGCCTGTGGCCGTGGGTACGGCGTTTTTTTGTGAAAAAAATCACTTGACATTTTTGGAAAATCATGCAATCATGTAACCAGAAACAATAAAAAAACAATTGAAAGGTAGGGAAGACTGCATACTACGGGTTACATGACTACAGTGCTCCAAAAAAATGATAGGAGAATTGCACGATGGAAAACTCGGTTTCAACGGTCAAAAAGGCATGGATGGTTGGGGGCATGGTGATTCTGGCGGTGGTATTGGCGATGGCAATGTGGGGGTATCTGACCGCACCGGCTCACCTGATGACGGTGGACGTCAACCCGAGCATCAGCATCGAAACCAACAGGCTGGGCGAGGTGGTTTCGGTGACGGGCATCAACGAGGACGCGCAGACGCTGCTTGCAGGCTATGACCCGACGGGGCGCGAGCTGGAACGTGTTGTAGAGGATTTGGCCGCTCTGCTTCTTCAAAATGGCTATTTGAAAAATGGCACGGACAATGTGCTTGTCACCGTCCGTGGCGATGAGGCGGCAGCGGATAACCTTGCCCTGCTGAACAAAGGAATCGTCAGCTACCTTGAAAAGAAGGGCATTGAAACGAATATGATCAGCCGGATCGAGCAATTCACCGAAGCAGACGTCGCCAAGGCAGAGAAGCTTGGCGTATCTGTGGGTAAGTTGCTGGTACTGGAGCACCTTGCAGGTGGGGATGAAGCACTGCTGGTTGAGCTAGCGGGCCTAAGCATGACGGAGCTTGCAAAATTCGCCGCCACAAAGGGCATTGATTTTGCCGAGCTGGATGGAAAATCCCTAGATGATCCCCTAACCAAGGCAGATATGGAAGAGCTTTTTGACGCGGATTTCAACGTTGAGGCGCTAGAGGCTGCGGAAGAGGAAGAGGAGCGGCTTGAGGAAGAGCGCGAGGCCGCCGAGGAAGAAGCCGAGAAGGCAGAAGAAGCCGCTGAGGAGGCTCGCGAAAAGCAGGAGCAGGCTGCGGACGTTGCCCGCGACGCGCAGGATCAGCAAAAGGACAAGAGCGAGAAGGCTGAGGACGATGCCAAGGAAGCTCTTGAAAAGCAAGAGGATGAGCGCAAGCAGGCCGAGGAGGATGCGCAGGATAAGGCCGAGCCGGCAGACGAGCCTGAGCCGGCAGAGGAGCCTGAGCCGGCAGACGAGCCAGAGCCGGCAGAGGAGCCTGAGGACGAGCCAGAGCCGGAGGAAGCGGACTAATACAAGCCTCTGTGCCAATGATCAAATCACAAGTATTTTGGAGAAAGCTGGAAGCATGGTTGCTTCCAGCTTTCTTTTGTTGGTGCGCCTAGTGCATCCATAATCGCTTCCTGCGCAAAGGGCAGAAGAAGCGAGCCATATTTTTGTTGAGCAGATGGAAGAAAACGCCATAGAACGTTCGTTTGATATAGGAGGGATCGTTGCATCTGTACGCCAGCGCTATGCGATAAACCAACGATAGGGAGGAAGAACGAAATGAAGAAGAAGCTTTCGCTTGGTCTCATACTAGCAGCTATGGTGGGGCTGCTTGCGTCAACTGCCATGGCAGAGGACATCGCCCTGAAAGGGTATCAGCTCACCACCTATCACGGAGTAAGCCTATATGATTTGATCCCAAATGAAAATCGCCTGGGAGATGGTATCAAAAAGGTACAATCTGGTTATCTGCGCGGCGGTTATGAACGCGGGGATGATGTGATTGGCCCCATGCGAGAGAACAGTACGCTGGCCTTTTTTGATGATCAGCTTGCGTTGCAATGGGAAATCAATGATGCCAAGCTGGAAGGCGGTTTGTTTACGACGGTGAAAGAAGGAAATAACAGCCTCTTTCTTGGTAGTGAATACGAAACTGAGCAAGCTTGGCTGCCTGCGATCCTCAAAATAAACAGTGTGGATGGGAAAATCCAATGGCTTTTTACAGGAAGCCCCACTGCTGTGATTTCCGATTTTGTTCCATTTGAGGAAGGTGTGATTACTGTTGGGTCTCAGCGAAAGGCCGAAGCAGGAGCAACTTTTGCTGTGATCGCACGCATCTCAAGTGATGGGGATATCGTTTGGGAAACCAGCGTAGAGGCAGCCCGAAACCTGTTAGCGGTATATCCATATAAGGATGGAATCATCGCATTGGGGCAAAAGCAAGGCAGCGATGACGTTAACTGCTACTTGTTCAATGCAAAGGGCGACTTGCTCCATGAACAGCCCTTGCAAAGTTCGCCCCCTGTAACGCCTTCCATCACCATTGAAACAAATGACGCTGGAGAAATCGTTGCAATCCTACAGCAGCCACATACCAGCGAAAAAGACGCAATGGCAACAGTCGATTATTTTGTTTTCCCCAATTGAATGGGCAACAGCCATTCGTTTTCAGCTGCTTAAGCGCATAGCCACAGCTGCGTATAAACGCTGCGCCTATGACAACAACAGCTTGCGCTTATTGGCGTATGGAACAAAACAATAGACCCGATGAGATGCTTTGCCCCTCGTAAACCGCCAAGCGAAAGCAAACCTGCCTTCGCTTGCATAGGCGCTCCGCTCCTGATATAATGAAGGGGTGGAGCGCCTGTGTTCTGGAAGATCGTTCTGAATTTGACATGGGGCTTCTTTATATTTGGCGGAGGGAACTAAAATCGATATGTACAACAAAATACATCGCGATCATGAATATGTAAACCACCTGAAAGCTTTCATTTGCAAGAATTATTGCATCAATGCAATTGCTATTTCACCTGCAAAGCGTGGCTATTATGGTGAAACCTGGCGGCTCGAAGCATTGAATCATACCTATTTTGTAAAAATAGATTATTTCCCCCGTCATCAAGCATTGTTTATGAACAGTTTATCCATTGTTGACTATCTTTGTCATAACCATATCGATTTTATCGGCAGCATTCTTAAAACCTGTGATGGCAAGCTTTATTCCCTATATCATTCAGCGGTAGTAGGTGTATTTGAATGGCTTGATGGTGAAAACATTGAAACGGACGATACAAAAATCCCCGAATATCAAATGCTGTGCAAAATATATCCGTTGACGAAACCGGGCTTTGCTATTCCGACCCTAGCATTTTCGGATCGTATGGCTGTCCGTTTTTATGAAAACCTTGAAAGCGTAAGGAAAGCGCCTCAAACCGAGGCGCACGCTACCATTCTGGCCTTAATGGAGCAGCAAAGGGAAAAGCTAGCCCATCGTGCCTTGCGTTTATCAGCCTTTGCCTCCATTTGTAAAGAGAATACAGATCATTTTTACTTTACGCATGGCGATGCAGGTGGAAATTTTTTTGTTGGGAATGGGCGGAATTATATCATCGATTGGGATGAGGTGATGTATGCGCCGCTTGAACGTGACGCATGGGTGATGTGTTGCCGCGACTGGGCAAGAGAATTATTCAATCATACGCTGATGGAAAACAATATCGCATATGAGTTACGTTCCGAACGTCTTGCGTTTTTCTGTTATCATATGTTTTTCCTCTATCTGAACGAATTCCTTGAGGATTTTATGGTGCACACTACAAGCGACCGCATAGAAGACTATTTAAGCGATGGATGGATTGAAGAAAGAATCCAATTTGCTGACAATCTATCATCTTTTCATACGTGCTAGCGCATAACCAGCCGTGCGTGCTGATGCGGCGCAGCTGGCATGGCGCGGGGCGCAACCAGCGCTTCTTATGCCACGCCTCCAGCAGCATTCGCACGCCGCTGCGCCTTCACGCAAAGCTCTGCAGCCTTGAAGCAATGCGCCTGCGTCATGGCGTTTTCGGTGCGGTGGATGCAATCCAAAATCAGCTGCCCAAAGAAGGGAAACCCCACCTGTCCCGCCACATGGAAATGCTGCTCGCCCTCCGCGTTCACCAGATATACATGATCCGCGCTGTTTTCACGTGCCACATCTACGTATTTGCGAAGCTCGATATATCCCTTCTCGCCCAAAATGAGCGTGCGCCCATCTCCCCATGTGCTCAAGCCATCGGGCGTAAACCAATCCACACGGAAGTAACCGGCAGCGCCGTTTTCGCCAACAAGCGTGCAATCCCCATAATCCTCAAGCTCCGGATACTCCGCATGGGTGAAATTCGCCACCCGCGCGGAGCTGATGGTTGCGTCTTCGTTGCCCGTATAAAATAGAAATTGCTCAATTTGGTGACTGCCGATATCGCATAGGATACCGCCATACTTTTCATGCTCAAAAAACCAAGCTGGGCGGGCAGACGCATTCAGGCGATGCGGTCCCAAGCCGGTAACGGAAAGAACGCGCCCGATTGCGCCGCGCTCAATCAGCTGGCCTGCGAATACGGCGCTTTCCACATGCAGGCGCTCGCTAAAGTAGCACATGTATTTCCGCTTTGTGCGGGCTACCGCCTGCTTTGCGGCCTCCAGCTGCGCAAGCGATACCAGCGGAGCTTTATCGGTAAAGTAATCCTTGCCCGCCTCCATGGCGCGTATTCCCAAGGGACAGCGCTCGCTTGTGACCGCCGCGCCAGCAATGAGCTGGGTGAGGGGGTCGGTCAGCACCTCTTGCTCGCTTGCGGCGGCTCTTGCCTGCGGAAAGGCCTTGCAAAACGCCGCCACCTTAACGGGATCGGGATCATACACATACCGCAAAGCAGCGCCCGCCTCCATAAGCCCGTTGCACATGCCGTAAATATGACCGTGATCAAGCGCAATCACTGAAAAAGCAAATTCGTTTTCCTTGACCACCGGGGCCGGTCGACCCTTGGGCGCGTAGTTCATGCCATCCGTGCGTTGCATGGGCATTCCTCCTCATTCCTTTGTGGTTGCGCCGCCATAGCTGTGATCCGTGCTAAAGGTAAGATCCAGCCCTTGCTTGGCGCGCGAGGTCGCCCTGCGCTCGTTCAGCAGGCGCAGGAAAAGCTCCTCGTCAATGGGAAGCTCCACCGTTTTCTCCGTCCACGCGGACAGGTGCATCGCATTGGAAAGCGTCAACCCGCGAATGCCCTCCACGCCGTTTGCCACCAGCGGCTCGCCACGCAAAATATGCCCCGCAAACGCCTTGAGCACGCCTACATGCTGCTCGTTGAGGCCGTCGGTTTGAACCTCCTCCACCGTGCATGGCGGCTTTGCAAAGCAATCGGTGGAGGTCTTGCAGTATTCGCGTTCGTCCACCGGCAGCAGCCAGCGCGTGAGCTTATCATTTTCACAAACCAGCTTGCCCCGGGTGGTCGTGATCTCCAAGCGGTTTGTCCCCGGCAGATCCCCTGTGGTGGTTACAAATACCCCTGTCGCGCCATTTGCATATTCGAGGTACGCGGTCACATCATCCTCCACCTCAATATCGTGCCACTTGCCCTGATGGCAATGCGCCTGCACGCGCACGGGCATGCCGCACAGCCATTGCAGCAAATCCAGCTGATGCGGGCATTGGTTCAGCAGCACGCCGCCCCCCTCGCCATTCCACGTGGCTCGCCACGCACCCGAATCATAATACAGCTGCGAGCGGTACCAATCCGTAATGATCCAGTTTACGCGCTTCAGCTCACCCATGGCGCCGCTATCCAGCAGCTCCTTCACTTTACGGTATACGCAGTTTGTGCGCTGGTTAAACATCAGGGCAAAGGTGCGCTGGCTATGGTTTGCCGCCTCATTCATGCGGCGCACCTCTTTGGTGTAAACGCCCGCGGGCTTTTCACACATCACGTGCAGACCCGCCGCCAGCGCCTCGCAAGTAAGCTCGACATGCTGATAATGTGGCACCGCAATCAGCACCGCATCGCACACGCCGCTATGAATCAGCTCCTTGCCTTCCTCCACGATTAGCGTGTCAGCAGGCATATTTGCCTTCGCCCAGTCGCGCCGCGCGCTTCTGCGATCTGCCACCGCTACCAGTTTGATATCGGGAACCTTGCCCGCCAACAGATTTTTGCAATGCTCCGTGCCCATGTTGCCAATGCCAATCACGCCCAGCTGTATGCAGTTCATCCTCGTACCTCCTGCAAATAAAGTAAGCTCTTGCGCAAGCACTCAAACGCGCTTTGCCCATAGCAATCGTCCTGCTCCACCAACGCGTATTCCGTAACGCCGTTATGGCACAGCTCCTGAAGAATGGCGGGAAAGTTCAAATTGCCCTGCCCCACGGCCGCCATTCTCGGTTCAAAGCCATGCACGGCCATATCCTTCAAATGCACGCATTGCAGCCTGTCGCGGTGCTTTTTCAGCCACGCGCATACATCCACGCCGCCCGCTTGCAGCCAGTAGGTATCGGCTGTTACACCCATCAGCTCGGTGGGCATTTGCTCCAAAAGCCGTTCCATCAAGGTCTGGCCATTGGCAAGGCGCTCAAACTCAAAATTATGTTGATGATACATGAACCGCATGCCCGCGTCGGCAATTTTTTGGGCGGGTGTGGTGAAATCCGCTGCAAACCGGTCGATCCATGCCTCGCTGCGATATTTCTCGCTCATTGCGCCCAAGCCGATGTAGCGGCAGCCAAGAATTTTATGCTCGGCAATCAG
The DNA here is from genome assembly GCA_036652695.1 of Clostridia bacterium. Classification (GTDB taxonomy): domain Bacteria; phylum Bacillota; class Clostridia; order Christensenellales; family Aristaeellaceae; genus Limiplasma. Next base: position 28,031 of record JAVVVJ010000027.1, read on the forward strand.
CGCCTCCGTATCCGCGATGATGCGCGCCTCGGGCGAGTGCGTCAGTACGATGCGTAGGTTCCGTTCATCGCAAAGCGCACGAAGCTTGAACGGTGTGATGCTGCCGATTCCGGAAATTTGCACATTGCGATAACCCATGTCCGCAATCGCCTTTAGGCTGTGCGCAATGTCTTTTTCCGTTTGCATGTACATGCGTAATGTGTAAGTCTGTACGCCATACTCCATACCCAAGCCCTCTTTTCTGATAAAAAAGTATCGTTCTTTTAGTATAGCACGCTTTCCCGTGCGAGAAAAGCAAACATTGTAATGAATTGCGGAAATCATACCGACTTTGCCGCCTGCTTGATGCGTGTGCTGTTTTGCCACGGCAGCTTCCCTTGCAAGAGGCAAATCATTTTCTTCAAATGCATTGACACGTGTAAATCGCTGGGGTATAATGAATCAAACGGGACGGAACGGAGGGCAAGGACGGCGCCGATCTATCCATACGGCGGAATGCAAGGAGCGTCCGCAGGGTTTTGGCTTAGGCGGCTTGCTCCTTTGCGGAGGCGAGTTTTTCATCCAGCAGGGCGCGAAGCTGCGGATAGGTGCCAAGCGTCATATCCGTGCGCCGCAGCAGATATACTTGTCCATCCCGCATGAAGAAAAACAGGTAGTTTTCGGTTTCAAGAACCCGGTTGATGAAGGCGTAGGTATATTGCTGCTGCACGGCACTGTTTTGGATGCCCCAATCGTTTTCATGAAAGCGGTAGTGGTTGGTGACGGTGGTTCCCTTGCGATTGCTGGCCATCATCAGGCGCAGGGCAAAGCGATCCGCAAACAGGGCGACCACAAACAGCAGATTGCCCAGCAATAGTAGCAATAGCATCCAAGGAGAAATGAGCCCTTGCACGATCATCGTATACCCGGAGCCAACGATGGTGAGCGCCCCTGTAAGCATAAGGAAATATCGCGGCCAACGACGCAGCTTCGTCATCATCAAATGCACCAGTGCTTGATAGGCAGCTTGGTCGTAAACCGTGACCGCTTCTAAAACCCGTTCGCTGTTAGCTTGCTTCATAAATCGAAACTCCTTTTGTGTGATATAGCAAGGTATTAGACATGTGAGTAGAAAATCCTGTTGGTGAAATGGAGGAATCCCGATGAACGATGGGAAACAGATTGGCGCGAAATTCAATGCCGATGGCACGCCAAGGAACTATCCGGGCAACACCATCCTTGCGGATGTAACGCCGGGGCAGCGCTCCTATGCGACGATGCTGTATCTGCGGCAGGCGCTGCTGAGCGCCGGTCTTGCGCCGCTGTTTATTCTGCTGCCGGAGGATAGCTTTCACATGACCGTCATTCGTGGCATGAACGATCAGGTGCGCACGGAGGCGTTTTGGCCGCCCTCGCTTGCCAAGGACGCGCCGATGGAGCAGGTGGACGATGCTTTGGAAAAAGCGTTTCTTGCGGTGGCGGCTCCCGAGAAACTCACAATGCGATTTTCGCACGTGCAAATAAACGAAGAGGATTTTCGCGTCTGCCTTGAACCGGAGGATGAACAGCAGTGGCGCAAGCTGCGCGCGTACCGCGATGCCATTGCCGATCACTTGGGGCTGCGCCTTGCCGGTCATGATGCGTACACCTTCCACATTACGCAGGCCTATACTTGGCATTTGCCCAGTCAAGCGCAAAGCGACGCGCTTTCGGCCTATGCGCACAGCATGAATCTTTACCTTGCGGCACAGCCCGCTTTTATGATTGGCACGCCCTATGCGGCGTTTTACCGCGACATGGTACAATTTTATCCGCATCGTATTCAACGGTAGCGATAGAGGAGGGTTTTATGAAAAGCTTGAAGCTTACGGGCGAAAAACTGGTCAATTTATTTCTGCTATGCATTAGCGCGTTCTATCTTTTCTATTCGTTGTCCCACTATCGTTTGGGGAGTGTTGCCAATCCGAAAGCGGGGTTTATGCCCATGCTGATTGGCGCGGCGGCAACGCTGGTCTCAGCCATTTTGACGACGCAGGCCTTTATGGGAAAGGGCGATGCAAAGAACGTGAAGCTGGAGATTGATTGGAAACGCTTTGCAGGCATCGTTGCGGCGTCTCTCCTTTACGCGGCTTCGCTCAATTGGATTGGGTATTTGATTGGCACGTTCCTTTTCTTGCTGGTGATTCTCAAATTGGCGAAGGTAAAGGGCTGGATTCAGCCGCTGCTGATTGCGGTCATCACCGCGGTCGCGTTCTACTTGGTGTTTAAAGTGGCTCTTGGCGTGAAGCTGCCTACGGGCTTCCTGCCATGGTAAGGGGGAGAACGATATGACAACGATTTCAATGCTGCTCGCAGGCTTTGCCCAATGCTTTACGCTGGAGCGGATGATCGCGGTGGTTGCGGGCGTGCTGGTGGGTACGCTTACGGGGGTTTTGCCGGGAATTGGCGTGACGGGCGCAATGGCGCTGCTGCTTCCGCTTAGCTTTGGCTTGGACGCGACAACGGCGCTGATCCTATTTGCGGGCATTTATTACGGGGCGATGTATGGCGGCTCCACAACCTCCATTCTGGTGAATCTGCCGGGCGAGGCCGCATCGGTGGTTACGTGCTTGGATGGCAATCAAATGGCCAAAAAAGGCCGTGCGGGCGCGGCGCTGGCAATCAGCGCGTGGGGCTCGTTCATCGCGGGCACGCTGGGCTTGCTGGCGCTAACGTTTACAGCGGGCAAAATTTCGGAGCTGGCGCTTTCGTTTGGCTCTCCCGAATACTTTGCCATTTGCGTGCTGGGTTTGGTGGTGCTGACCAACCTAACGGGCAAGAACCCGCTCAAATCCGTGCTCATGGTGCTGCTGGGCTTAGGGCTTGGCACCATTGGAACGGATACCGTTTTTGGAACCACCCGCTTTGCTTTTGGCAGCATGTATCTTACACGCGGCATTGAGTTTGGCATTGTTGCCATGGCGGTTTTTGGGATCAATGAGCTGCTGGGCACGCTGCTACAGCCGCAGGAAGAAAACGTACACATTCAAAGCCTCAAGTTCAAGGATTTGTATCCCAATAAAGAGGAATGGAAACGCTCCGTTCTGCCCATCCTGCGCGGCTCGATTCTCGGCTTCCTGATTGGCTTGATCCCCGGGCCTGCCGGTACCTTGGCCAGCTTTAGCTCCTATACCATGGAAAAGAAAATATCCAAGCACCCGGAGGAATTTGGTCATGGCGCAATCGAAGGCGTTGCAGGGCCTGAATCGGCTAACAACGCTGCCAGCTCCGCCGCCTTTGTGCCGCTGCTTTCACTGGGGCTGCCCTTCGCGCCGCCCTCCGCGCTGCTGCTGACGGCCTTCATTACCCATGGCATTACGCCCGGCCCCACTTTGATCTCTACGCATTCGGAAATCTTTTGGGGCTTGATTGCCAGCATGTATATCGGCAATGTGTTCTTGCTGATTATCAACTTACCAATGGTTGGCATTTTTGCTTCCATGCTCAAATGCCCCGCAAAAATCCTGATGCCCATCGTGATGGTGGTTACCTTTACCGGCGCATATGCAACCAACGCTACCACGTTTGATATTTTCATTCTCATCATCCTTGGCGTGGCAGCGTTCTTGATCTCCAAATTCGGCTACAGCATGGCTCCGCTGGCGGTGGGCATTTGCATTTCCTCCATTTTGGAGCAGCGGTTTTTACAAACCATGAAGATGACAAAGGGAAACCTTGGCGTACTGCTCTCCCGCCCAATTACGGCGGTCATCCTCGCTTTGGCGCTGGGGATGCTGGTGATGACGCTGTTTAAGCCGATCAAAGCGGCGCTCTCTCACAGCAAGGAAGATATTTAGGCGTGAGACGCTTGAATAGATACACCGTACCTTCAAACAATGAAAGGAGTATCCAACCATGAAAAAACTGTTGAGCATCCTGTTAACCATCTGCCTGTGCCTGTCCATCACCTCCGCCGCGTTAGCTGCCTACCCTGAAAAGGAAATCACCTATCTGTGCGGTTACGGCGCTGGCGGAAGCTCCGATCTGCAAGCGCGCTTGATGCAGCCCTACGCTGAGGAATACCTTGGCGCTCCTCTGGTTGTGGAAAACGTTACCGGCGCTGGCGGCGCGGTGGGCTTGAACACCTATGCGACCTATGCGCCGGACGGCTATGCCGTATCTAGCTTTAACACCACGCCCCTGTTGTACAATGTGTATGGAACAAGCGACTTTGACTATTTTGACAAATTCGATTTTCTCTGCTGCGTCATCACCACGCCCATTGTTGTAGCCGTGACTGCGGACTCGCCCTATCAGACGATTGAGGATTTGATTGCCGCCGCCACCAAAGATCCGGAAAAGCTGATGTACGCTTCTGCCGGTGCTGGCTCCATCACGCACCTTGCGGGCGAGCTGTGGCAGTATAAAGCGGGCATCAAATTCACGCATGTTCCGTTTAACGGCGGTGCGGACGCGATGACGGGCCTGCTGAACAAATCGGTTGACTTTGAAGTGGTGAGCCTGTCGGAAGTGCTGACCAAGCACGAAGAGGGTTCCTTGCGCATTTTGGCTTCCTGCACCAATCAAAAGCTGCTGGGCACGGATGGGAAAACCGAGCTGGCCATTCCGGTGCTGGACGGCTGCAACGTGAAGGTGATCCAAGGCGTCTGCGTGCTCAAGGATACCGATCCCGCCATCAAAACCAAGCTGGCGGAAGGCTTTGGAAAAATCTGCAATGACGAGCGTTACTTGACCGATATGCAAAAGGCAGGCTATGCGGTGGATTATATGGACAGTGAAACCTTCACCAAATATCTTAAGGATACTGCCGCTGAATTCAAAACGCTGCTGGATGAAGCAGATCTGTGGGACGA
>JAVVVJ010000028.1:0-16702 GCA_036652695.1 Clostridia bacterium
GCGCGGGTGATATCCTCAAAATGGCAGCGCGGTATGATGCCCAAATCAAGGGCTGCCTTTACAATGCCCAGATATTTGTCCATCGCCTGTCTGCGGGTGAGGTGCATCTTTTTGAAGATATGGTAATCGCTGCACGAAACCAAAATGCCCGTTTCACGCACGCCAGCTTCCTTGACAAGCTGAAAATCCTTCTCGTTGGCGCGGATCCATGTGGTGATCTCCGGAAAGGGCAAATCCAACGCGCGGCAGCGCTCCAGCGCCTCGCGATCCTTATCCGTATAAAGGAAGAACTCGCTTTGGCGCACGAGACCCTTGGGGCCGCCCAAGCGTGCTTCCAGCTTAAACAGGTGCTCGATCTGCTGGGGCGTAAAGGGGCTGACGCTCTGCTGGCCATCACGGAAGGTCGTATCCGTCATCCAGATTTCCGCGGGCATATTGGTGGGCACAATCCGGTTGTTAAAGGCGATCTTTGGGATGCTTTCATAATCGAAAATTTCGCGGTACAGGTTAGGCTCCGTTACGTCTTGCAGCTCGTACTGATACTTTGCCTGAATGAGTTGGTTGGTTTTCGTGCTAAATTCCAGCATGCTATTTCAACTCCTTTATAAACAAGGCTATGCGGCGCACGGCCTCGTGTATGTTCTGCATGGAGGTGGCATAGCTCAGCCTGCAATAGCCCTCCGCCATAAAGGCGTTGCCGGGGACGACCGCGACATGCGCATGCTCTACCAGCGCGTTGGCAAAATCAGCGCTGCCAGTGATCACGGTATCGCCATACCGCTTACCAATGAGCGCCTTCATATTCATCATGGTGTAAAACGCGCCCTGCGGCACCAAGCAGCTCAGGCCATCCACGCTGTTGATCAAGCGGCACAGCTCATTGCGGCGCTCCTCAAAGGCGCGGCGCATATCCTCCACGCACTGCTGCGGCATGTTGAGCGCCACCGTGGCGGCATGCTGCGCGCCGGTGTTCGGGGCAGAGGTCGCTTGGCTCTGGTAGTTGCTCATGGCCTGAATGACCGCCTTAGGGCCAGCGGCATAGCCGATGCGAAAGCCCGTCATGGCATAGCTCTTGCTTACGCCGTTGACAAGAATGGTGCGCTCCTTGACCGCCTCGCCAAAGGAGGCGACGCTCACATGCTTTTTGCCATCGTAAATGAGTTTCTCATAAATCTCATCCGACAAAATGTAGAAATCTTTTTCCACCGCCAGCTCCGCAAGCGCGCGAAGCTCTGCTTCCGGCCATACACAGCCGTTGGGATTGCTTGGCGTGGTGAGCATGAACACCTTGGTTTTTGCGGTTACAGCAGCGGCGATGGCCTTCATGGAGGGCACAAAGTTCTCCTCCTCCGTGCTTTCCACAAAAACCGGCGTGCCGCCCGCCATGCGCACCATTTCCGGATAGCTCACCCAGCAGGGGGTTGGGATCAGCACTTCATCACCGGGATCAAGCAGCGTTTGGAAAGCAGTATAAAGCGAGTGCTTCGCGCCGTTGGAAACGATAATCTGGCTGCGCTCATAGGCAAGGCCGTTATCTCGCTGGAGCTTGGCGATAATCGCATCTCGCAGAGCAAGGGTGCCGGGTACGGGGGTATAGCGCGTCATGCCCTGATCCATGGCCTGTTTCATGGCATCGCGAATAGGCTCCGGGGTGTTAAAATCCGGCTCGCCCGCAGCGAGGCCGATGATATCCACGCCCGCTGCGCATAGCTCCTTGACCTTGGTATCCATAGCAAGGGTCGCGCTGGGCGCGATGCCGCGGCATTTTGCGGAAATTCCGAGTGGCATGGTGTATACCTCCCTAATAATGCTTCGTCTGATTTCGAGATTATGAAGGATAAAAGCTTATATCCTGCATTTTGTGTAGGCGGCACATTCCGTACGCCTTTCACAAATCTACGTTCAGCATTATATCATATAATGTTTTCGGCGTAAAGTGCAAAACAAAATTATTTGCTCTTTTAGCGAAAATGAATTTTTAAGAGTTTGAATTTGCAATTTTCACGGTTTCCAACGGCACGCTTCTTCGCCCCTCATCGCCCATGCTTTTCCATATTTTGTACGCAGTTACCTGTTTCACCGCGGCGTTTTGCATGGTATAATAGCTTTGTCAGCTGAACCGACAACTGTAAGGAGGAATCCGCCATGAACAACAAAGCCATCCTTCGCACGCTGCTCCTATGCGCCGCACTGCTGCTTGTAACCTTTGGCGCGGTGGCTGAACCAGCAGTCGCCGCCGAGGCTCCCGCCGAGGAACAAACTCCGTTTCAAATCATTAGCGAAGTCAGCAAGCTGGATCTTACCCCTTATGCTGGCAAGGCTGTCTTTCTGAACTTTTTCACCGAGTGGTGCCCCTATTGCATGGAAGAAATGGCCGATATTAAGAAGGTCTTTGAGACCTACAGCCCGGACGATCTGCAAATCATCCTTGTGCATGTATGGGACGGTGAGGATGAAAAGAACACCGCGTCCATTCGCAAAGATCACAAGCTGGAGGAGCTAACCTTCTTTGAGGATGAGGACATGGAGCTTGCGCGCCTTGTGGGTTTGCAGGGCTATCCCGCGAGCCTCTTCTTTGATAAAGAAGGCGATTTGGCGTTTGGCGCGAACTATGCGTTAAGCTACGATGATATGGCAAAGCAGATGGATTCGATGGATGTCGCCAAAAGCGAGCTTGCCAAATGACCGGGTTGTTTGAAACAACCGCGCCGCAGGTATTGTCCCTTTGGGCAATGCTTGGCGGCGGCCTTCTGGCCTTTGTATCCCCTTGCGTGCTCCCCATGCTGCCTGTGTACGCCGTGTACCTGATGAGCGGCGGCGCGGACGGCGGCAAGGCCAGCCGCGGCATGGTGCTGCGCCGCTGCCTAGGGCTACTATGCGGGTTCGTACTCCTGTTTACGTTCATGGGCGCGGGCGCGGGGCTGTTGGGCGGCGCGCTCAACAACCTTGACCGGGGCACGCTGAACATTGTCAGCGGCGCATTGATGCTGCTTTTTGGGTTGTGGATGCTGGATCTTATCCACATCAAGGGACATGCGATGCCCGCTTGGCTCAGCGGACGCCAACCCAGCATGAGCGGTTTTTGGGGCTCTTTTCTCTTTGGCTTGCTGATCAGCATTTCTTGGACGCCCTGCCTCACCCCGGTGCTCGCAAACACGCTTATGCTGACCGCTTCCGCTGATGGCGCCACCATGTGGACAGGCATTGTTTCCTTAGCGGTCTTTGCGCTGGGGCTATGCCTGCCCATGCTCGCTGTGATGCTGTTCTACCAGTGGCTCAAGGGCATGCTTGGCTGGCTGCGGGATAAGCAGCTGCTGATCCGCCGCATCGGCGGTGGCGTGATGATCGCCTATGGCGTTTATATGGTTGTACAGGGGATTGTATAAAAATGGTTTCGCACACCCCAAAACAGAGGCTGAGGAATTTATTCCTCAGCCTCTGTTTATTCAAAACGGTCGGCATCCTCTGCGGTGTTCAACCGCGCTTGTAAATCCGCTTCCCCGTCCCTCCGCTCCCACAGCCCGTACTGCTTCACATTGCGCAGCGCGGAAAGCATGCGCTCACTGGCGGCAGGGTAGCGCGCGCATAGCTCGCACAGCAGCTCCTTCATCTCTTGCCGCTTGGTGTGGCCGTTTGCGGGGCAGGGGTTTTCCAACACAGGAAGCGCAAGCGCCTTGCGCAGATGGATCACGTGCTTTTCCGGCAGGTACACCATGGGTCGGATCACGGTAAGGTCGCTTCGGCTCAGGTAGGTCTTGGGGTGAAAGGTGTGTAGCCGCCCTTCAAAGATCAAGCTCATGAGCAGCGTTTCCAGCACGTCCTCGCGGTGATGGCCGAGGGCGAGCTTGTTGCAATCCAGCTCCTTGCACAAATCGCAGAGCATGCCGCGCCGCATCTTTGCGCAAAGAGCGCATGGGTTCTCCTCCTTGCGCCGCTCAAACAAAATCTCGTACAGCTCCGTATGCCGAATTTCGATCGGCACCGAAATTTCAGCGCATAGCGCCTCAATCGCCGAGGTATCTGGCTTTTGCTTTCCCGTGGTCAGCATCACGGCGCGCAACGCAAAATCATGGTGGCGCACGCAACGGTAAAGCGCCAGCGCGCGCAGCAGCAGCAAGCTATCCTTGCCGCCGCTCACGCCCACAGCCACGCGATCACCGGGGGAAATCAGCCCAAAATCCTGATCCGCGCGGCGGATGCAACCAAGGGTGGTTTTCAAAGGTTTGAGGCCATCCTTTCTCCCGCTCATATGCGCGGCAGCACGCCTACATAGATACGGTCGGAGCGTGCGGGATAGGTATCCCTGCTCACACGGTCATGCGCGGTCATTTGGCCATCCACGTAGGTATTCAGGTAGGTTTCCACTACATAGCCTTCGCGTCCCTTGCTCACGAGCTTCGTTTCATCCTGAAAAATGACGTAGTTGCCATCCTTGTCCTCCACCAGCGTGCTCTCCTCGGGCTTGGGCAAAACCTCAACGGTCTCGCTCACCAGCTCGTAGTGTACGTTGCCAAGATCCGGGCCGTAAATGCGCACCTCACACAGCATATTTCGCTTGCTGTTGCCGCTCTGAATCACGTGCGCGGTCAGATAGACTGGGCCGCCGCTGTTGTTTTTAAAGGCAAAATCCACCTCGCGCCCGCGCGTATCGCTCACGGTGGCATCCAGCCCCAGCTCGGTATAGCTAACGGGGTTGGAGTGTGCGGAGCGCTTGGTAATGGACATGCCGGCCTGTATTGCCGCCAGATACACCGTTGTGCTTGCCTGACACACGCCGCCGCCAGTGCCGTTGACCTCCAGCCCATAGGCGTATTCAATCGCCGGGCCGAAGCCGTTTTGCTCGGTACGCTTGCCGACAATGTTATTAAAGCTAAATTTGCCGCCGTCTTCAATCACAAGTCCGTTGATTTTGCGAAATGCCACGCGGATATTCTCCGTGCGCGATTCCGATGAAGCGCTGGAAATCGCCGTTACCGCGCGGTAGCGAAGGCTGACGGTCTGTTGCAGGTTCGCCACGGTCACATGGGGCGCAATCTCCTGCGTTTCCAGCATCACCTCGCCGCTTTGGAGGGTATTCACCATTTCCAGAATATGCTCCTTCACAGCGTAGGTATCCAGCCGCTGGCCGTAGACCTCCGGTTGATACACAAAGGGCTGATCGGTATCATCCGGGTTAAAGCTGAGGATCTGCGCATCCTGCGGTTCCTTGCGCGCGACGTTTTCCAGCGTTTGCAAAATGGAATCAATCGGCGCGGTGTTGGCGCTCTGCTGAGCGCTGGAAAATGCGCTGCTGCTGCTCTTCGCCTGTGCGATTTCATCGGTAAAATCAAAAATGCTCTTGCGCCCCGCCGCGTCCACAGCATGACCCACGCCCCATGCCTGCTCCAGCGCCATGGTGGGGTCAAACGAAATGCCCAGCATATCGGCAGTGATGTCCTTATATTCGCCCGAAGTATTCATGAGGCGCACGCGCCAGCCATTTTGTTTTTCGTTGGCCTGCGCCCATACCGCCGCGCTGCCCTCTTCCCAAGTTTTTCCGCTTAAATCAATGCCATCCACGCTCACGTTGGGCAAAAACACGCTCAGATAAGGGCGCACATCGCTCTGCGTTTTCAGAATGTAACCGCCGACGCCCGCCCCGCCAAGCAGCAGCAGCACAATCAAAACCTTGATCAGCTGCCACTTGAGGCTACGTTTCTTGCGAGGCGGCCGCCCATCGCCCGCGGGGGAATTTTGGCCGCCCGAAGCGCGGCGCCTGCCGGAGGCTTGCGGAGGCGGCGGCGGCGGCGCATACCAAGCCTGCGTGCCCTGTGGGTAACCAGAATAGCCCTGCGCGCCCTGTGGCGGGGACTGCGGTTGACGTTGGGGTACATAGCCTTGGTTGTTGTACATTATGTTTCTCCTTGCTGTTTCGTTTGTTCCCCGTCCCGGCAAGGGGTGCGGCATCCAGCAGGGGTACGGCTCCGCAGGGCGGGCACGTTCACTGGCGCGCGGGGAAGCTTCTCTTCAGATTATGCGCGCCGCATGGCTGTCAGAAGCGCTTCTACATCCTCCCGCATGAGCCGCCAGCCGGAGGGCAGCCTGCCCATGCGCACACGGGTACCCTGATCGCCATGGTAATCGCTTCCTCCGGTTACAAGCAGCCCCTTGCGGCGTGCAAGCAGCTCCAGCGTGCGCACGCTGGCGCGGTTGGCAGAGGGGCTGAAAACCTCCACGCCATCCAGCCCAAAGGCGGTTAGCTCCTCGATCAGCGCATTGAGCGCACTATCCCGAAGCCCCAAGCGCATGGGGTGCGCAAGCACCACCACCGCGCCCGCATTTTTGAGCGTTTGCACCGCTTTGGCCGTATCCAGCCAGCTGCGGGGCACATAGGCGCATTTCCCCTCGGCCAAGTAGCGGTCGAAGGCCTGCTGCATCGTGCTCACTGATCCGCTGTATACCAGCGCCCGCGCGATATGCGCGCGTCCCACATGCGGGTTGATCAGCTCCTCCTGCACATCGGCAGGCAGCTCTACCCCCTGTGTGGAAAGCAGGTCGAGCATCTGCTTCGCGCGATGCTCGCGATCCTCCATGGCTTCCTCCAGACATTTGAGCAGCGCGGGGTTGGTTGCATCCGCACCATAGCCGAGGATATGCGTGCGCCCGCCGCGCCCGGAGCTTAGCTCCAGGCTTGGCAGCAGCACAAACGGCGCGGCATCACCGCGCGCGGTGCGGCGCTCGCGAATTGCAGCTGCGGCGGCCTGCATTTCCGCAAGGCCGTCCAGCGTATCGTGGTCGCAAAGCGCAACATGCGTCAAGCCTAGCTGATCCGCCATGTCGCAAAGCTGCTGAGGCGTCATCAGGCCATCGGAATAGGTGCTATGCATATGCAGATCCGCTGCGTATTGATCAATCGCCCGTATTGGCTTCATGCTAAATTCCGCCGATATCCAATTGGCATAGGGGCAGATAAAATCGCCTCGTCCGCCAGTTTGTTTTTTCACAGCCATCACAGCTTTCGTTCAGGTTCCATAAAGGGGCTGTTCTCTTCCTCGGTCGCAAAGGAGGCGGTGCTTGCAGGGTTTGCGGAGCTCTGCGCGGGCGCGGGATCGGCGGCAACGGGTATGGGCTTCAAGCGCTCGGTTTCGGTGAGCGGGGGAAGCTCCTCGCCGTTCATGACTGCCTCAAATTCCGTGCGGCTCAAGGTTTCGCGCTGCAAAAGCGCCTCTGCCACAGCCGTCAGCTTTTCGTGGTTTTCCTCAATGAGCTTACAAGCGCGCTGATAGCAGCTATCCAGCAGACGCTTGATCTCCGCATCGATGGCGGTGGCGATGCTCTCGCTGAATTCGCGGCTCTGGCCAAACTCCATGCCCACGAAAACCTCCTGATCGTTGCTGAGGTACATGGTGCCCAGCGCATCGGTCATGCCGAACTGCGTCACCATCCGGCGGCAGAGGTCGGTCGCGCGTTTCAAATCGCTGGAGGAGCCCGTATACAGGTCATCCAGCGCCACATGCTCCGCCGCGTGGCCGCCCAATGCCATGGTGACCATGCCAAGGAGCGCGGTGCGGCTGAGGTTATCGCTTTCCTCCTCGGGCAGGCTCAAGGTGTAGCCGCCCGCTTGCCCGCGCGGCACAATGGTAATCAGGTGTACATCGTCGCACTCGGGCAGAACGTTGGCGATCAGCGCATGCCCCGCCTCATGGTACGCGGTGGTGCGGCGGTCGCGCACGGTGACCTTGTGGCTGCGCTTTTCGGGACCCATCTGCACGCGGGCGATGGCGTCCACCAAATCCTGATGGGTGATCTTCTTTTCGCCATTGCGCACCGCGAGAATCGCCGCCTCATTCATCACGTTTTCCAGATCCGCGCCGGAGCTGAACGGCATGCGCTTCGCAACGTTCTGATAGTCCACATCCGCGTCGAGGGGCTTGCCGTGGCTATGCACCTTCAAAATTTCCACGCGACCCTCCAAATCGGGATAATTCACAGTGACCTGACGGTCGAACCGACCCGGACGGAGCAGCGCGGGGTCGAGAATGTCGCGGCGGTTGGTCGCGGCCATCACAATCACGCCCTCGTTGATGGAAAAGCCATCCATCTCCACAAGGAGCTGGTTGAGCGTCTGTTCGCGCTCGTCATGTCCGCCGCCAAGACCCGCGCCGCGGTGACGACCCACCGCGTCGATCTCATCAATGAACACAATGGCAGGCGCAGCCTTCTTCGCTTGGTCAAACAGGTCGCGCACGCGGCTCGCGCCAACGCCCACAAACATCTCCACAAAGTCCGAGCCGCTGATGGAGAAAAACGGTGCGTTTGCCTCTCCCGCAACAGCCTTCGCCAGCAAGGTTTTACCGGTGCCCGGAGGGCCCACCAGCAGCACGCCCTTGGGGATGCGCGCGCCCATATCGGTATAGGCCTTGGGGTTTTTCAGGAAATCAACCATCTCCTGAAGCTCTTCCTTTTCCTCGTTTGCGCCAGCAACGTCCTTAAAGGTGATGTGATTTTTGGAAGGGTCGTTCACACGGGCACGGCTCTTGCCAAAGTTCATCACTTTGCCATTGCCGCCACCCTGACGCGCCATCACAAAATACCACAGCCCCATGCTGACCGCCAAGATGAGCACAAAGGGCAAGAACTCTACATACCAAGGCGTTACGATGGGGGCGCGGTACGCCACCGTAAAAGGCAGGTCGCTCACGCTCACCTCGTCCAACGTCTTGCCCGTTTTTGTAGCGGTCATTTGCCGCACGGTATCGATGAAATCCGTGCCGATGGTGGTTTCGAAATCATACCCGCGCTCGGGAAAATCCGCATCGGCAATGGTGCCGTTGCGGTAGAGACCTACCAGAGTTGTGTTGCGGATGGCAACGGCCTTCACATTGTCCTCACGGATGGCCGTAAGCAGTTGTGGGTATTCAATGCGGCGGTTGACGCTTTGGCCGAAGCCCCCGTTAAGCACCACCGCGATTAGGATGAAGGCCGCGATGAGCACCACGTAGCCCATCATTCCTCGTTGGTTTTTTTTCAAGCTTCCAGTCCTCCTTGTGTTCGGTCGCATAGCGGACGTTCCTTTCAGGGTATGCAAAGCAGGCGTCTGCGCGACGATTCCCATTATACCATAGGACGCTTCAAAAGTGCAAAGGATTTTCGGAAAATTCGAGCAAAAACGCAAGGTTTTACAACAAAAGCAGGGGTCTGCGGGCAGCGCCCGCAGATTCCCCCCCGCACGGTCAAAAATCGGTTTTTCAATGCCAAAGCACAGGGCTTTGCGCAACGGTTGAACCCACGCTTAGCAGTAGTATTCCATGGGATAGGTCATGTATCCAATGGGCGTGAGCTGATCCAGCGTCACAAGCCCCACCGGTGCGCAAAGAACGCTTGGAATGCGGTTGACGATGGTCGCGCAGGTATGCTCCACCGTGGCGGGCTTCACCACATGGTACTCCACGGCAGGCTCGCCAGTGATCTTCCAATCGCACATGTCGCCATCGTCCGCGCCATAGACCTTGCCGATGCATTGGGTTTCAATCACCGGGCCCTGAAAGGTTTCGGTGGTCACAACCGCCGCCATGCCAATGCAGTTGCCCTTGGGAATGGTAGCGCCCAGCGTTGCGGAGTACAGGTCGCTATTATGGAAATAGGGCACGCATCTCTGCGTCTGTGATTTGATGCTCCAGCCCATCTTTGCGGCCAGCGCCTCGTTGGAGTTCCATACATAGGATGGCTCTAGCACCTCGGGGTGAGCGATCTGCTTTTCAAACGCTTCTGCCGTCAGCCCTACGCCGTGCGCGTTGGCCAGCGCCAGCCCGTAATCCTCCACATTGTAGCTTACCCAGCCCTCAATCTTCTGAATTTGATGGCAGCTCCCCGCAGCGGTGCTCACCATATTCACCCAGAACGTGTCCTCCATGCCGCTGCCTACAAAGGTGCAGTCGTTTTCCTTGGCCAACACATCCAGCTTGTTCGCGCGGACGGGATCGGTGGTCCAGCAATAGGTGGCTTCCTCGCAGGTGGTAATCACGCTGATGCCACGGCTCAGGCATTTTTCAAAGTGATCATAGCAATCGCTCACAAGGCTGAAAAGCGTTACCACAGCGATATCGGGATCTGTGTGGTCAAGCACCTCATCCGCTTGATCGCTGATGAGAACGCCGGTTTTGAAGCCCAGACCCGCAAAATCGCCCACATCCATGCCCACAACCTTGGGATTCGTATCAATGGCGCCCACGATTTGCGCGCCCTTTTCATACAGATAGCGAAGGATATATTTGCCCATCTTACCGCAGCCATATTGCACAACCTTGATCTTTTCCATGAGAGAGAGCCTCCTTTGTTAATGATTCTACAATCAGTATAAACCCTACAGCAGGATGAGAGTCAAGCCTTTTTTTGAAAGGATACCGGAACCTGTAGCCGCAGGAACATGGAGCGCTGGCGGCCGTCGAAAACATTGAATTCCGTAAGCACCTCGCACAGGTAATCCCCCGTAATATGGTATTCATTCGCCTCGCAAAATGCCAGCAAGCTTTTGGCGCAGGGGATTTCATCATCGTAACGATCCAGATAGATGCACGCGTACATGCCGCTGTCCAGCACGCGCGCATTTGCGCGCGGAGGAAAATGCTCGTCCACAAATACAAAAATCTCATCGGCAATGAAGCGCAGCGCCAGAAAATCATCCTGCCGCACAGAGGTGCCCACATTGTAATCATATACATGCGGCAGCTCGTTTTCAATGAGCGCATCCCTCAGGCGGCAGAGCGCCTGCTCGTAGGTATCGATATTGCGCTCGTAAAAGTTCGTTTCCGCGTGAATGGCAAAAATGCGCCGCCTATCGATATATTCAAGCGAGGTGGTTCCGTTGGTGGGCGATTTACGGTAGCGCTCAATCGCGCCAATGGCGCGGGTTACCGCGTCCCTTTGCTGCTTTAGGCGGCGCAGGTCGGTAAACAGCTGCTCGCGCTTGCGAATCAGGATATCCTCAATCAGCTTGAGATCCTCCTTGCCCAGCACATCGCCAATTTCGCCAAGGCTCATACCCAGCTCCTTCATGTATTGAATCATATCCAGCCGTGCATTTTGCTTGATATCGTAATAGCGGTAGCCGGTGGCGGGATCGGTATAGCTGGGGCTGAGCAGCTGTAGCCGATCGTACAGGCGCAAGGTTGGCACGGTGGTGTGGTTCATCTCTGCCATCCGCCCAATGGAAAGCAGGTTGCTTTTCATGCGATTTTCCCTCCAAAACGCTCATGTTGATGCAGAGTTTAGCAGGTTTCCGGCGGGCTGTTAGGAACGTTTTCGTTGCCAATCGCAACACTTTCGCGCGTGCTGACGCGCTGCAAAAACACCCGATCATGCTCCACCAGCAAAATGGTAGGCTGAAAGCGCGTGATGAGCGTTTCCGCCTGCACGCGGCTGAGGACGTCAATATAGTTGAGCGGCTCATCCCACACGTACAGGTGCGCGGGGGTACATAGGCTTCGAGCCAGCAGCACCTTCTTTTTCTGCCCTTGACTCAGCTGGCGCAAATCCTGATCAAACTGCTCGCGCCCAAAATCCATATTGCGCAAAATCGCTTTGAAAAGCGTTTCATCCAGCGCGTTTTCACGCACAAAGGCACGCATGGAGCCGCAAAGGCCGTCCGTATCCTGCGGCACATAGGAGATGACCAGTCCGCTTGCTACGCGCACCTCGCCCTCCAACGCGCCGCCCATGCCGCAGAGCGCCTTGAGAACGCTGCTCTTGCCCGCGCCGTTTGCCCCCGTGAGCGCCACGCGGTCGCCCCGCCGAATTTCCAGCGTAATGCCCTCGCAGATCACGCGCTCACCGTAGCGCACCACGCCGCCGCGCACGCTCACCAGCACCTCGCTCGGGTGCTTCAATACGGTTAGCTTCAGTTCCCCCACACGCTCCACATTATGCAATAGCGTGCTTTTTTCCTCCACCGCGCGTTCACGGCGGTTGAGCGTATTCAGGGAGCGCTTCATCATGGCGGCGCTCCGTGCGCCAACGTACCCGCGATCCACCGCCGCCGTTTTGCTTTCCGGCATGTGGAATTTTTCCTTTTCGCCCTTCGCGCTCCACTCCGCGGCGCGGCGGGCGCTCTCGCTAAGGCGATTGATATCGCGTTTCAAATCCCTGTTGCGCGCCAGCTCATACTCGTTTTGGCGGTTGAACTGCTCCTCCCATGTATCGTAATCCCCCCGCAGCACGGAGATATCCGCCTTGCTGATGGAGAGCACATGATCGATGCATTGGTTCAGAAACGCGCGATCGTGGCTCACCAGCAAAAAACCGTCCTTCTTGCGCAGGTACTCGGCCACCAGCTCGCGGCCATAGAGGTCTAGGTGGTTGGTCGGCTCGTCAATCAGCGGGTATACATCATCGCGCGCAAAGAGAGCGCAAAGCAGCGCCTTGGTCTGCTCGCCCTTGCTCAGCGTTTGAAACGGGCGATAGAGCACGTCCTCCGTTACGCGCAGAAGCGTCAGCTCCCGCACAAGCCGCCACTCCGGCACGTCCGGCGCGGCCTGCTGCATCACAGCCAGCGTGAGCTGCCCCGGGTCTTCCACGGCGTAGGGGAAATACGCCGCTGGCAGCGGCAGGTCCATTGCGCCCTGATAGGGGTATTGCCCCATCATAAGCTTGAGAAGCGTGGTTTTTCCACGCCCGTTGCGTCCCACCAGCCCCAGCCGCCAGCGGGTATCCAGGTTGACGCTTGCATCGGTAAACACCGGGGTAAAGCTGCCCTCATAGGTAAAGCTTAGATTTCGAATCGATAGCTGCATCGTTTTTTCCTCCTCTTCGGGAGGGCAAGGCGAAAAGCATTACAAAAACAGAGCCTTCCGGCTGCGCTGTTCTGCCATAGCAAAGCTCGCCCCATCACGCAATCGCACGCGGCAGGGAAGAGCTTAACGCCTTGCCCAAAGATATATTGGGCTTTTGGCAGAATTAATTGCGCATCCTTTCAGCTCCGTTTCCTAAAAATAGAATCGGTTTCGCCGCCAAATGGATTCCGGCGGCGCTCCGCAGTTCCTACAGCCTGCGGCACTCCATGTAGTACCGCTTCTCATTCGCTTCGCCCATGGAAAAGGTCTTGCGGGGAAGCGCGCCATCCGTGACCACGGTGGGCAAAAGAGCACTCTTATCAGGCTTTGGCAGCAAGAAGCCTATCGTTCCCTCGCCCGCTGCCAAGGTGCGCACCACATCCTCGCCATGGATGTAATCCACGCGCGTACCCGGATGCTCTGCCACCCACTGATCCAGAAACGCTTGCAGCGTGCCAACAGCCAGCGCATACGGCGAGCCAGAAACGCTTAACGTGACCTGCTTGCCCTCGTACACCACGGTGATCTCCTGCGCGCCCGCATCCGCTGCCAAGCTCGCGCCTAGCCGCCCAGCATAGCGAGCAAGCTCGTCAAGCATATCATCGCCATCGTAGCCAAAGAGCACGCGATGAATCGGCTCAAAGACAAGCGCGTCATCCTGTAGGTTTTCCAGCTCCACCATGGCAAAGCGTGCGGGATGCACAGTGGTCTGCTCCGGTGTAAGGGTCTTTTTGACCTCTTCCCAATAGGCCTTCGCGGTGGCAAGGCTGTGGTTGCCATCGCCCACGGCAAACAGCAGCGGATGCTCGCCCTCAAGGCTCGCGCGGAGCTTATCCAGCGCGCTATAGACCGCCTGTATATCGGCGGGATCGGTCACGGCGTAGCCGGTCAGATGGCCGCCGCCCATCATCAGCGGAAAATCGTATAGCTTGCGCAGCTCACGGCGGCGCTCAAAAAGCGGCTCCACCACGCTCATCATGGGATCGTCCATCAGCATGAGCACATGGCTGGTTTCCAGCGCCGCGCCCCGCCGCAGCTTCAAGCGCGGCGGTATCCGTGCTTCAATGGTCTCCTCCGTGGCGCGTACAAGGCTCTGGCTACCCTTGCGGTAGTCATAGCATTCCAGATCCAGCAACGCAACAAGCCCAACGCGCGCGCCGCTGCCGGTACTGCGTTCCACAAGCACAAAGCCGTTTTGCACGGCGGGCGTGAGCACGCCGCTGGCTACATAATCGCGCATGGTTTGGTGAATGGCGGGGATGCGCTGCTCCGCGCTCTCCAAATCGCATTCGGGCACAATCAGCTTGAGCGTTGATGGCTGCTCCCCCACATGCAGCCTTGCCTCCTGCCAGTACTGAGGCTGGGACGTGTACTGGTCGCACGCAACGCATGCCCAAGCGGGAAAAGCGTTCGCATCCGCGGGCAGCAGCAGCTCTCCCGGGTAAATGCACAGGTTCTTGGTCTGCATAAGCATCCTCCTTGTCAACCATTCAAAAATCGTTTCTTTGCCAAAGTTCGGCGTTCGGGCGCAAATCCCTGCCTGTGCCGCAATTAACGTATCCCTTCACCGGGGCGAAGCATGCGGTAGAGCAGCACCAAGCAAGTGGCATCGTTGCCGTTGCCGAGCGTTGCCAGCGTCAGCAGGCGATCCGAGGGCTGCACTTCCACGCCAAAGGGGTACAGGCTACGGCTCTGCGCGTTTTGCACGTAGCGCATCATCGCCTCATCGGTGGTAAAGGTGGGCTGGCTTGCGTAGTTGAAATAATGCGCGCCCTGTGGGTCGCTATCCGCATTGATCACGGCAAAGAGCACATAGCTAGCCTCCTCGTAAAGGGTGGTCAGGTGCGCCGTGGTTGCGGAGGCGACAAAATCGCGTCCACCCGATACGAACTGCCACAGCGGCGCGAACGTCTTGCCCGCCACAGCACTTTGACCGCGCAAAAGCAGGTTTTCCGGGGGATGCTCCAAGGTGCAGCTCTCATCCATAAACACCGCGCCTGCATCGGACGTCCTTCCCCGGTAGTCGTGGGTGAGGTAAAAGGTATTGTTGCGCCGCGTCACGGGTTCATCCAGCACGCCGCCGATGACCAGTCTGCCCACAACATCCGGATATTCCTCATGCAGCCCGGCAATTCCTTCCGTGATGATGTGCAGGGAATTATCGGCATAGGCAGTGTACCTTGTGCGTGGCGCGGGGGTTGGCGAAGGCGTCTGCGCCTCCTGAATGTTGCTTTTGTCGCGCTTGTCCAGGCTCTGGATTGCTGCCTCGTTCATCGCAAACACCGGTGTTGGGCTAGGGGTTTCCAGCGCCCGGGTTACCTCTGGCGTGTTGGTAGGCACAAAGGTTTGCCCCGGCGGGAGCAGCTCCACGCGCGAGGCGTCCGCCTCCAGCGATATGCCCTCACGCGCTAGGTATTCCTCGCGCATCTTTTTCATATCCTGCTCGTTATCTGCCATGCGCCACAAAATCTGCCCGCCCACAATGGTGCAAAAGAGCAGCATACCCGCCGCCGCAAGCAAGGCAAGCACGCGCCACAGCCGGATGGGAGGGCGGGAATCGGACGCTTTCTTTTTCGCCGCCATCTGCTTCTCGTGCGCCAAAAGAGGCTGTGCCTTCTGCTGCGTGGGCAACGTTCCCTCGCCTAGCGGCGGGCGCTCCTCCGCAGCTCTGGCAGGCGTTGGCTGCGCGCCGGACGCGGGCTGCGCATACCACGCGGCCTGCGCAGCGGACGCAGACGGCGCGTAGCCCGTGCTTTGCGCAGGCTGTGCGCTAGGCGTGTACAGCGCCGGGCGATATTCCGTGTAAAAAGGCGCGTCGCTTTGCTGCTTCGGCATTTCGTTCGCATCCCATGCCAACGGCTCTAGGGGCGCTGGCTCATCAAAAAACGCGGCGATTTCGTCCCGCAGCATTGGGTTTTCTGGCAGCGCACCAAGAGGCGGCCTTCGCGCGGTCATCTCCGGCGCGTCCCAATCCCAAGCCGTTGTGGCCATCAACGCGCTTTTGTGCAAATCATCCGTTTCCTGTACCGGCGAAGCCGCATAGGGAGCTTCGCTGCCTAGCGAAGCATTCCAGTCGGGCATCATCGGCGGCGGCTCCGCATCGCGATAGAAACGCCGCTCGCGCTTTTCAACCGGATTTTTCGGCGCATATTCACCAGATGGAGCATATGCGCGCGCCTCTGCCGCAGGCAGCAGCGGTCTGCTTTGCAGATACGCCGGGAGCGCGGGGGCATGCTCCTCCTTCGCCACAGCAAGCCATCCACCTTGCTCGCTGTGGCGGGCAATGGGCGGCAGAGCCTTCGTTGGGCGCATCAGCGGCTGATCCACATAGCCATAACGCTCTCCTGTTTTCAGCGGCACAGCCGACGCCAGCGGCTTTTTCGGCTTTGCGGACGGCTGGCTCAGCCGATCCGCAAAGGGAATGGGCTGATAGGGGTTGGGCGCCTTGTGCGGCTCAGCCGCGCCGTTGAAATCCGTAACGTTACGCTGCTCAGCCACACTTGCACCCTCTTCCGTTTACAATCTTTATCATCTATTATGCTTCTAACTGCCGGTTCAAAAACCCTGCTCCTTTTGCCCTCATTCGCAAAAACTTGACAGCTTTTTTGCAGCCGGGCTGTTCAAAGGCGGGTTTGTTTGGTATAATGGCTTGTACCACTATCGTAAAGGAGGACACGCGTATGCCAATGGTCAATACAAAGGAAATGTTCAAAAAGGCGTATGAGGGCGGTTACGCTATCGGCGCGTTCAATGTCAACAACATGGAGATCATTCAGGGCATCACCGAGGGCGCAAAGCTGGAAAACGCCCCTTTGATCCTACAGGTGAGCGCGGGCGCGCGCAAA
Source organism: Clostridia bacterium (assembly GCA_036652695.1). Classification (GTDB taxonomy): domain Bacteria; phylum Bacillota; class Clostridia; order Christensenellales; family Aristaeellaceae; genus Limiplasma. Next base: position 16,652 of record JAVVVJ010000028.1, read on the forward strand.
TATGCCAAGCATGTCTACCTCATGAAGATGATTGAGGCCGCCATTTTGGAC
>JAVVVJ010000028.1:16712-31668 GCA_036652695.1 Clostridia bacterium
TGTGGTGCATCTTGACCATGGCCCCGATTTTGAAACCTGCAAGAGCTGCATTGATGGCGGCTTCACCAGCGTCATGATCGACGGCAGCCACCTGACCTTTGAGGAAAACATCGCCGTAACCCGCAAGGTTGTGCAGTACGCGCATGACCGCAACGTGACCGTTGAGGCCGAGCTTGGCCGTCTGGCCGGCGTTGAGGACGATGTGAAGGTAACTGCTGAGGACAGCTCCTACACTCAGCCCGATGAAGTGGAAGAGTTCGCCACCCGCACCGGCTGCGACAGCCTCGCCATCGCCATCGGCACCAGCCACGGCGCTTTCAAGTTCAAGGGCGAGCCTAAGCTTCGCTTCGACATTCTGGATGAGGTTTCCAAGCGTCTGCCCGGCTTCCCCATCGTGCTGCATGGCGCCAGCAGCGTCATTCCCGCGTATGTGGATATGATCAACCAGTTCGGCGGCAACATGCCCGGCGCACAGGGTGTGCCTGAGGCGATGCTCCGTCAAGCCGCAAGCATGGCCGTTTGCAAAATCAACATCGACAGCGATCTTCGCCTTGCCTTCACGGGCGAGCTGCGCAAGCACTTTGCTGAGCATCCCGATCATTTTGACCCCCGCCAGTATCTTGCCGACGCGCGCGACGGCATCCGCAGCATGGTTCGCCACAAAATTGTGAACGTCCTAGGCTGCAACGGCAAGGCCTAATCAGGGCACTGCCCCGCATACGCCTTGGGGCGTGTGGGAGCGCATCATCGGCGCGGTTTGCGTCATTCGCCGGGCAACGAAGGTTGCCCGGCTTTTTGGTATGCTCGTCCTTTCGCTACGCGTTATCCCCGGCCATCCCCGGCTACGCCATATATCCGCCCATCATGGCAGATACCGCGTGCTCGCTGTACAGCTTGAGCACGCCTTTTTCGTATTTCGCGGGGCGCGGCTGCCACGCTGCGCGGCGGCGCGCAAGGAGCGCGGTCACCTCCGCCGGGGGTAGTTCCACGCCGGAAGCGCCCACGATATCAAGCGTGCGGGCAGGGATATCCACGCGGATCAGATCATTTTCCTCCACGAGCGCAATGGGGCCGCCCTGCGCGGCCTCCGGGCTTACGTGGCCAATGGCGGGGCCCTTGCTCGCGCCGCTAAAGCGCCCGTCCGTGATCAGAGCGATGCTCGCGCTGAGCTTGGGATCGCTGGCGATGGCCTCGGTGGTGTAGAACATTTCAGGCATGCCGCTGCCCTTGGGGCCTTCGTAGCGGATGAACACCGCATCGCCAGGGTGAATCGCACCCGTCAGCACGGCGTGGATTGCATCTTCCTCGCAATCAAAGACGCGGGCGCGAAGCGTGGCCTGAAACATCTCCTTTGGCACGGCGCTGTGCTTCACAACGCTGCCTTCGGGCGCAAGGTTGCCGCGCAGCACCGCCACAGCGCCGTGGGCGCTGATGGGGTTGCTTGCCGGGCGAATGATCTCCTCCCGGCTAAGCCCCCAAGGCGCAAGCTCTTGGGCACAGCGCTCATAATAGCCGCTCTGACGGAGCTTGCGCAGGTTCTCACCCACCGTTTCGCCGGTAACCGTCAGCGCGTCCAAATGCAGCAGCGGCAAAAGCTGCTCCATAATGCCGGGCGTGCCGCCCGCGTAATGGTAAAACTGCGCCGGCCACCTGCCCGCCGGGCGAATGTCCAGCAGATAGGGCACATTGCGGTGAATGCGATCGAAGGTATCCGCATCCAGCGTGATGCCAAACTCGTGCGCGATGGCGGGGAGATGCAAAAGGCTGTTGGTGCTTCCGCTGATGGCGGCATGTACCATGATGGCGTTTTCAAAGCTTGCGCGCGTCACGATATCGCGGGGGCACAGCCCTTCCCGCGCAAGAAACAGCACCTGCTCACCCGCAAGCGCCGCCATGCGCACAAGCTCCGGCGAGGTTGCGGGCAGCAGCGCCCCGCCGGGCAGCATCAGCCCAAGCGCTTCTGCCATGATCTGCATGGTGCTCGCCGTGCCCATGAAGCTGCACGCGCCACAGCTAGGGCACGCGCTATGCTTGTAGCTGGTAAGCTGCTCCTCGCTGATCTCCCCGCGCTCCTTCATGGCGGAATACTTTCCGATTTGCTCTAGCGTCAGCAGGTTCGGCCCCGCGTCCATCACGCCGCCCGTAACCACAATGGAGGGGATATTCACCCGCCCAATGCCCATCAGCTGCGCGGGCACCGCCTTATCACAGCTGGCGATGAATACGCCGCCATCAAAGGTGGTGGCGCACGCGTGGATTTCAATCATGTTGGCGATCATATCGCGATGGGCAAGCGAATAATTGATGCCGTCGTGTCCCTGCGCCATGCCATCGCAGATATCCGTGGCAAAGTAGCGCGCGGCCTTGCCTCCGTTTTGATCCACGGCCTGCGCCGCCGCATCCACAAGGGTGTTCAGATGCGCGCTGCCCGGATGGCTCTGACCATAGGTGCTCTCCACCAAAATCTGCGGCTTGGCAAGCTCGTCCACCTGCCAACCCATGCCCAGCCGAAGCGGATCCATTTCCGGCGAAATGGCGCGAATGCGCTGGCTTGCATATTCCTTCATTGCGCTGATCCCTCCACTGTCAGATATCGGTGCGCATCTACGCACACCAGCTTTTGCTGTTCTACATACTCAATCAGCAGCTCCGCGACATCCCTCTGGATGTCCTGCACAACCTCTAGGCCGCAAAGCATATCGTACCCACCCGTGCCGCTGGCTCGGTAGCTGCTTACGCACACGGTGAGCACGTCTTTTGGCGCAATGGGTCGTCCGCCGCGCGACATGCGCGTCACGCGATCACCCAACGCGCGGCGCGGATCAATCGCGTACTCCATGCCGGAAAAATAATCGTAATTGTAATGCTCCTGCTTGGGGCGCAAAAAGCGGTCGCTAATCGCAAGCTGCCCGCCCTCGTCCAATGTGAAGTACTCCGCGCAACGCTCCGCATAGCGCTTGAGCACCGCGCCCGTCATGCGCAGCACCACCAGCGTGTTGGAGTAGATATATGCGGATACGATGCCGCGCACCGTGACCTCCTGCCCAATGCCTGGGTAGTCGTTAGCGAGCGCCGTGGTGGAAAGATCCGCGCCGGACACGCGCAGCTGCACCTGATTCACGAAGTTTGCAATCGCGCAGCCATTTACCGCCATTTCCAAATGCCCGCCCGGGGGCAATGAACGATCCAGCCTGCCAATGGGCGTATCCAGCCACCGCTGCACCTGCGCCTCGTAGCCGCTCAGCAGCGCCGTCACGCGCGAGTCCGCTTCCGCGGCAGGCGGCATCAATCGCGAGGAAACCTGCACGCCCTGCGGCGTGACCTCCGCATCCAGCTGGATAAAATGCGGTGCGCGGTAGGCCGCCTGCACGGCATAGGTCGCGCCAAGCCGTACCCCTTCCACCGCCATATGCTGATGACCGGTGAGCAAAATGTCAAAGCCTAGCTTCTCCGCGATTTCGCAGGCTTGGTTTTCATCGCTGTCCGTCAGGCGTTCGCCCGTCTGTAGATCACACTCGAAGCCGCCGTGATAGATGCAGACCGTCACATCACATTTGCCGCGCATTTGGGCAAGCGCCCGCCCCAGCGCGGGCACCGGCGGCTCAATTTCCAGCTGCTCCAGCATTTCACGGCGCTCCCAGCGCAACACGTGGTGGGTACACGCGCCCGTCAGCCCCACGCGCAGGCCATTTGGCATGGTGTGAATCACATAGGGCAAAATGGGAAGTGCACCCGCCCGATCGCGGATGTTGCAGCAAAGGCAACGCGCGTCAAGCGCCCGCAGGTAGCGGGCAAGCGCCTCCATGCCCTGGTTAAAATCGTGATTGCCTAGGGTGATGTAATCATAGCCCCCAAGGTTCATCGCCTTCGCGCAGGGGCTATCCTTCATGGGCTGTCTGCTTATATAATCCGTAAACGGCGAGCCTTGCAGCGTATCCCCGCCATCAATCACCAGCGTATCCTCCCCTTGCGGGAAGGCCGCCATCAGCTTTGCAAGCCCGAGCTGCCGCTCGCCCGGGTTCACATAATCCGTCGGCAAAAAATAGCCATGCATATCCGTTGTAAAAAGAATGCGCAGATGCGCCATCCAATCATCCTTTCCGTACGCAGCGGCGGTTTGCCGCGCTCTCCCGCGCGTATATGGGGGGGAAGGGCTTTCGTCCTTACCCGCGGGATAGCTTGTTGCGCACGCGGGTGGAAAACAGCTCTATAATGAGCATGAGAATAATCATGCCGCATAGAAACGCGCCCACCATACTCCAGCGGCGCGAGCTGATGGCCTGCACCAACGCGGCGCCAATGCCGCCAGCGCCCACAATGCCAAGGGTGGTGGCATCCTTGATGTTGATGTCAAAGCGGTAGATGGTTGTGGAAACGAAGTTGGGCATCAGCTGCGGCAGCACTCCGTAGCGGATTTTTCGAAAGATATTGCATCCGGCAGCATCCAAGGATTCCAAAACGCCGGTGTCCATATCCTCAATGGCCGTGATGTACATCTTGCTGATCATGCCAATGGAGCAGATGGATTGCGTCACCACGCCGCAGAACGCGCCAGGACCCGTAACGCGAATCCACACCAGCGCCCACACAAGGCTAGGAATGGTGCGGATGAGCAAAATCAGCGTGCGAAAAATCCACGCCACCCACTTTGGCACGATGTTGGTGCTTGCCAGAAAGCTGAATGGGATGGCGAGCAGGCCGCCAAAAATGGTGCCCAAAATGGCGATGGCCACCGTTTCAAACAGCAGGTAGGGCACGCAATCCGTGCTGAGGCTAAAGAGCAAATGCGTATCCGGGTGCGTAATGCCCCAAAAGATACCGTTCGCCACCTCAATGCCTTTAGTGGCAAAGCCCTTGAATTGGATGCTGGAACCAGACCAGCCCAGAATGACGGCCACGATGAGCACAACCAGCGTATAGAGCCACCACCGGCGCGGGCGCATCTCATAGGCTTGCAGAATTTCCTTGCGAACTTCCATCGTGCTCCCCTCCTCAGCTCAACTTTTTGCGTAGGTATTGGCTTAGGTTTTCGATGATCAGCACTGCCACAAACAGTGTGAGGAGCACCGTGCCCAAGCCGTTGTAATCGCGCCAGCCCGTGCGCTCACTGATCAAAATACCCAAGCCGCCCGCACCCACATAGCCCAAAATGGACGCTGCGCGCACGTTGATTTCAAAGCTGTAGAGGCTGTGGGAGAGGTAGGTGGGCAAAATTTGCGGGAACACCGCCGACCAAAAGGCCTCAAACTTGCTGGCGCCCCCGGCCTCCATGGCCTCAAACGCGCCCATATCAATGGTTTCGATGGATTCATAGAGCATTTTGGATACAATGCCGAATGTGAAAATGGTAATGGCAACCGTGCCCGCAAACGTGCCCAAACGAAAAATCAGCGCACAGATACTAGCGATAACCAGCGTGGGCAGCGTGCGCACAATGTTGAGCAAAAACCGCAGAAGCGCCACCACCCATGGGTTTCGGTTGATGTTGGTAGAGGCGAGCACCGCAAACGGCAGGGCGAGTGTGGAGCCAATCACCGAGCCCATCACGGACATCTTAATGGTATCCCACAAGGGCGGCATAACAGTGGAAAAGTAATCCATATCCGGTTGAAAGATCTGCGAGAGGATCACGGTCAGCTGTGAGCCGCGCTGAATGATCATGCCGAAATCAAACTTTGTCACCTTGAGCGATAGCACCACCACCGCCGCCAACACGCACCAAATAATCGGCTGACGCGAACGTGGGCGCAGCACCGCATGCCCGTTTTTCAGTATGATGACCTCTGGCTTGAAGATGCGGTCAAAGAGGGGCTTCTTGGTTGCCTTTGTTTTTGCTTTCATTTGCGCCGCCTCATTTCTGATCGCCCGCTTGGGGTACGGGCGCGCCGTTGTAAATGGCGTCCAGCACCGTCTGGGTGACGCTGTTCGTAGGTCCGTCGTACACAATTTCGCCCGCGCGGATGCCAATCACACGGCTGGCGTACTTGAGCGCCAAATCCACATGGTGAATATTGATGAGGATAGAGATGTTCATCTCCTGATTGATGCGCATAAAATCAGCCATCACCTGATGCGCGGTCACCGGGTCAAGCGCGGCAACAGGCTCGTCCGCCAGAATGATGGTGGGCGATTGGTTGAGCGTGCGCGCGAGCGCCACGCGCTGCTGCTGCCCGCCGGAGAGCTGATCGCAGCGGGTGTAGGCCTTATCCAAGATGCCCACCTTATCCAGCGCCTCCAGCGCGTACAGCTTTTGTTCCTTTGTAAAGATGCCAAATAGCACGTTTATAAAGCCCATATCCGGCACCGCGGAAATCAGTACGTTTTTGAGTGCGGTAGCGCGCTTGACTAGGTTAAAGGATTGAAAGATCATGCCGATCTTGCGGCGAAACCGGCGCAGCACCCTGCCGTGAAGGAGCATCACATCGGTGTCATCCACCAGCACATGCCCCTCCGTAACGTCGATCATGCGGTTGATGGTGCGGATCAGCGTGGATTTGCCCGCGCCGGAAAGGCCAATGATGGCCACAAATTCGCCCTGCTTAATTTTGAGGTTGACATCCTTCAACCCTTGTACGCCGTTCGGATATGTCTTTCCCACATGCTGAAATTCGATCAATGCCGAGAACTTCCTTTCGGGTGCGGCAAATCGGCCGCGTATCTCTTCCTGTGCATAAACACGTATATTGATCATACCATGTTTCTTTTGGAAACACAAGAATGGACTTCCCTCCATCAAATTCTCTACGTTGTCAATGAACGTCCCATTTTGCATTCTCTTGGGTTGTGTGTTATACTGTGTATACAGCAAAGCAATTGAGTAAAGCCCTGAAAAAAGGATTTCGAGGAGGCTTTGGAAATGATATTTGATAAACGGGAAAACGCGTATTTATATGAAGGAATCAGCACAGAGCTAGATATCGCCCTGCGTTTCGTGCAAACGCTTGTGCCGGAGCGGCTGGCGGTCAATACGCGCACGGAGCTGCGCGGCACGGATGTGTTCTATTCCGTTAGCGAGCCGATGCTTTCCGCGCGAGCGATGAATTTTGAGTTTCATCGCAGCTATGTGGATATTCACGTACCCATTACGGGGGAGGAAACCATTGCGCTGTGCTCCGCCGCTTCCCGCCCACAGGATACCTTCTTTGATGGAGAAAAGGACATCGGGTTTTTTCAATGCACCCCCACAAACGCGGTAGTAGTACCGGAGGGTTGGTTTCTCGTTTGTTTCCCGGACGACGCACATGTGCCTTGTATCGCCACGGAGGAGCATGCCATTGTTAAGGTGATCATAAAGGTAAAGGCATAGACGCTTGGTATACAAAGGAGCGGGGGAGAGGCACAAAATGGTGCATCGCCGGTGGATAATCCCTCTCACGGGTTTTACATTGCTTGCGGCAATTTTCAGCGTTGTCATGTGCGCAACGGCTTTCTTTGACGTCGGCTCGCTGCCGGATGATCAGCATATTGTGCTTACGAATGGCTGGACGCTAACGCAGGAAAAAAACGTAAGCGCCGTATCGCTGCCCTTAGCGCTGAACGATTCGGCCACCCGGGCAAGCACGCTCAGCCTGCGGCTGCCCGCTGAACTGCGGGGCGACGAAGCGCTTTTCTTTCATGCGCTGGATAGCAACCCGTCGGCAATGATCGCAACAGAGCCGCGCGCGCTGACCACCTATACCGATGGTCATCTCACAAACGGCTGGTGGAGGATGCCCCTGCTTGCCAAGGATGCGGGCAAGGTGCTGCACCTACGGCTGCAAGGCAACGGAATGCTCCCGCGCAGCTTTGTTTACAGCGCCTTTTTGGGATCTCCGGATTTGATTTGGCGAACGGTGCTCAACCGTTCCGCGAGCGCGTTGCTGGAAACGCTGCTGCTGGCTTTGATCGCGTTGCTGTTTACAATCGCTGCGGCTGTTGTCTGCTTGCGGTGGAATCAGGCAACGTCCGCCGCCTATTTAAGCATGATCCTATTTGTGCTGCTGACCGCCATTCAGCTTTTGATGCGCAACGAGGCGGTTTCCATGCGGCATATCGGCGGCATTCCAATGATGTGGATCGCTATGTACTGCTTTCAGCTTGCGCCGGTGTCGCTTGTGCTTTTTTTACGCTGGCGGCTGAAAATTCCCCTTGGTTGGACGCGCGCGCTGCTTGCGGGCACGCTGACGGTGGCGCTGCTGCCGCTTGTGCTCACGCTTGTTGGCGCGTTTCGCATAGATCTGCTCATTCTGGGCAGCACGCTGAGCCTGTTTGTGGTGATGCTCGTATGGCTCTGTGCGTGCGTGTGGCGCTTCGCGCATAGCCGGGAAAGCGCTTTGCTGCCCATGCTGGTCTCCTGCCTGCTGACCTTTGGGAGCACGCTCGCATCCATAGGGTACTTCTTTGGCAACAGCACCATCCAACCCCCCCGCTTTTTATGCACGATTATGTTTCTGGTGATCGCGTGCATGAGCTGGGATCTTGCTCTCACGGGCTTTCGCCCATTTGTGGCCTATCGCAGCTTCACGGCGCTCCGCATCCGCGAGGAGGAGTACCGCATCGCGGTCAGGCAGAGCGGCAAGCTCGTTTCGCGGTATGATCTGCTTCACCATCGCGCGTACTTTCAACCGGAGACAGCGGCATTTTTTGGCTTGTCAGCGGAGCTGGGCTTTATGCCGGATTCCCTGCTGACCATGGGCGTTATTGCGCCGCAAAGCGCGGCGCGCTACCGTGAGTTCTATCAAAGCTTGAAAAGCGGCGTTGAGGCCGGCTCCAGCATCTTTTGCGCGTTTAGCACGGAGCATATGCCCGTTTGGCTGCACGCGGATTTCACCGTGATCTTTGGCGAGCAGCACCGGCCGGAGCAAGCCATTGTGAGCTGCTATGAAATTAAGGGCATGCTGGAAAAAGAAGCTGCCTACGAGCGCTGGCGCACCAGCTACCGCACGCTAAACGCCGCCGCCTACAGCCTCTATGAGGCCGATCTTACCACCGAGCGGGTGACTTCGCAAAGCGGCGAGCTGCTGGCGCAGCTCCCGGCGGAGGCGCGTGGTTCCTTGCGCGGCGCAGCCGATTTTTTAGCCAACTTCATCCTTTGCGCGGAGGATCGCGCGGCGTTCCTGCGCCTGATGGATCCCGCGCGCCTGCTGGCCAGCTATGAGCAGGACATGCGGCAGGAGACGCTGGAATGCCGCCGCGAGCACGAGAATAGCCTGCTCTGGATACGCGTGAGCGTGCGCATGGTTGCCGACCCGCACAGCGCCGACGTGTGCGCCTTTATCCTCATTGAGGATATCGAGGAGCAGCGGCGCAAGCGTGAGCGAGAAAATATGCTCATCAAAACGGACGAGCTTACAGGGCTTTTGAGCCGCGGCGCGTTTGTGGAGCGTTTTGGGGAGTTAAGCGTCAGCTCGCTGAAGGACGAGCGGCATGCCGTGCTCATGATCGATTTGGACGGTTTCAAAAGCGTCAACGACACCTTTGGACATCGCTTTGGCGATAAGGTGCTCACAGATGTGGCGGCCGACCTGCGCAAGCTGATGCGCAGCGAGGATTTGCTCTGCCGTTTGGGCGGGGACGAGTATATGATCTGCCTGAAATGCGTACCGGTGGAGCGCGCGTTCTTGGAGCGGCGCTGTCAAAGCATCCTCAAGGCGCTGTGCAAGCAGTTTGGCGAGGAGAGCGCTATTTCCGCCAGCATTGGCATTGCGCTCTATCCGCAGGATGGCGGCAGCTTTGACGAGCTGTACCAGCATGCCGATCAGGCGCTGTACATCGCCAAGCAGCGGGGGCGCAACCGTTTTGTGTTCTTTAGCGGGGATGAGAGCGCGATGCAGGCCACCCCACAGTCCCCCCAGCAGGAAGCGCTGCTTCCCGCGCCAAAGAGCAAACCGGCAGAGGTTCATACCTTGCTCATCGTGGATGATCAGGAGATCAACCGCGCTATTTTGAAACGCATCTTTCAGGCTACCTGCACGGTGCTGGAGGCTTCCAACGGGCGCGAAGCCATGGAGCAGCTGCGCGCCAGCGGTCAGGTGATTTCCGCCATGCTGCTGGACCTGCTCATGCCCGAGATGGATGGCTTTGCCGTGCTGGAGGCCATGAACAAGGATCCCTACTATCAAACCATTCCGGTGGTGGTGGTGAGCGCCGCCGTTGAGGAGGAAAACAGCCTGCGCGCCATTGAGCTTGGCGCGGTCGATTTTGTGGTAAAGCCCATCAACGAGCGGCTGGTGCTCCTGCGCGTGCGCAACGCCATTTTGCGCCACGAAACCGAAAACCTTCGCGCCCAAAACCGCGATCTGCTGGTGCAGCGCTCCGATGAGGCACGCCACCAGCAGCAGCTGCGCTACCTAGCCGAGCATGACAGCCTAACAAATATCTGCAACAAAACCTCCTTCCTGCGCAATACCAATGCGATGCTGCGCCAGCATCCCGATAAGCCCTATTGCATTGTGAGCTTTGACGTGCAGCGCTTCCGCGCGGTAAACGACATTTTCGGCCACGAGGAGGGCGACCGTCTGCTTCGCCACATCGCCACGCAGCTGCAAAGCATGCTCGAGCGGCGCGGTACCTGTTCGCGGCTGGATACGGATAATTTCGCCTTCTGCATCCCCTACACGCAGGAAAGCCTACAGGAATGCATGCGCACCTTGAACGCGAGCATGCGGACGTACGACCTGAGCTTTGAGGTGACCCTAGCCTTTGGCGTATACCTCATCGACGACCGCACAATCACCGTAAGCCAGATGCAGGATCGCGCGGATATGGCCAAGCGCAGCGTGAAAAGCAGCTATCTGGAGCATTGGGCGTTCTATGACAGCGCCATGCGCGAACAGTTTTTGGAGGAACAGGAAATTATCAACCACATGAGCGCCGCGCTTGCGCAAGGGGAGTTTGTCGTGTACTATCAGCCCAAGTGCAGGCTGGATACGGGCATCATCGTAGGCGCGGAAGCGCTTGTGCGCTGGCAGCACCCACAGCGCGGGTTGCTGAGCCCTGTGGCGTTTATCCCGCTTTTTGAAAAAAACGGCTTCGTCATGCAGCTGGATGTCTACGTGTGGTCGCAAACCTGCGCCCTTTGCGCCCAGCTGCTCAAAGAGCAGCCCAACGCCGTTTTCCGCGTAAGCGTAAACATCTCCCGCGCCAATCTCTATAACCCAACCCTCTGCCAAACGCTGGATGCGCTTTGCGAAAAGCACGGCGTGCCGCGCAGCTGCATGGAGGTGGAGATCACCGAAAGCGCCTACATGGAAAACGCGCACCTGCTGTTGGATTTGATCAACGAGCTGCATAAATATGGCTTTTTGGTAGCAATGGACGATTTTGGGAGCGGATACTCCTCGCTCAACATGCTCAAGGAAATCCCCGTAGACGTGCTCAAGCTAGATATGCGCTTCCTGTTTGGCCTGAAGAATAGCGACCGCGGCGGCAGCATTTTGCAAAGCATGGTGCGCATGGCAAACCAGCTCCAGCTGGAGGTCATTGCCGAGGGCGTGGAAACCAAGGAGCAGGCGCGCTTCCTCGCAAGCATCGGCTGCAAGCTGGCGCAGGGGTATTACTACGATATGCCAATGCCAGAGCAAGACTTCCTGACGCGCTTACAGCAGCAGCCCGCCAGAGAGGACATCCTAACCATCAGCGTGGCAGGCGAGCTGGAGCAGCTGCTGTGCAGCGCCATGATCTGCGAGCGAGAAGGCACAAAGATCCGCATCGTCCATACCAATGCCTATTATCAGCGCATGATGCACATCGAGCCTGGTGCGCCGGATTCCACCGAGAAGGAACTAAACCACTGGGTTGGTGATGAGGATGTGCGGGTGCTGGTCAGCACCATGGATGCGGCACGGGAAATGAACATGGTATGCGAGTGCGTTTATTTGCAGCGCGACCTCAACGACCAGTACCATCTGCTGCGCGCGAGCCTGCGCTACCTATCGCTCAGCGACGCGCGGGAGCGGTATGTGATGACCTGCGCGAAGGAACAGCGTGCGGATAAGTGAAACGACGCCCCTGCCCCGCCGTTTGACAATCCAAGCAGGCAATGCTATTCTTTTGAAGCCATTTGATCACTGGAGGTACGTCTATGAAGGTTGCGGTTCTCATTCCCTGCTACAATGAAAGCAAAACCATTGCGAAAGTGGTGCGCGATTATCGAGCGGCGCTTCCCGACGCGGAAATTTTTGTATATGATAACAATTCCACCGACCATACCGATGAAATCGCTCGCGAGGCGGGCGCCACGGTGCGCTACGAATATCGTCAAGGCAAGGGAAACGTGATCCGCTCGATGTTCCGGGAGCTGGATGCGGATTGCTACTTGATGACCGATGGCGATGATACCTACCCCGCCGAGCACGCGCAAGAGATGGTCAATCTGGTGCTGGAGCGCAAGGTGGATATGGTGGTGGGCGACCGCCTGTCCGCAACCTATTTTACGCAGAACAAGCGCCCGTTTCACAACCTTGGCAACCGCGTTGTGAAGCGGTTGGTGAACACGATTTTCAAGGGCGATATCAGCGATATCATGACGGGTTGCCGCGCGTTCAGCTATCAGTTTGTAAAATCCTTCCCTGTGCTTTCGCAGGGGTTTGAGATTGAAACGGAAATGACCATTCACGCGCTGGATAAAAACCTCAGCCTGAGCAGCGTACCCATCGAGTATCGCGATCGTCCGCAGGACAGCCCCAGCAAGCTTAACACCTATACCGACGGCATGAAGGTGCTGCGCACCATTGCGCGGCTGTACAAGGAATATCGGCCGCTCTCGTTTTTCAGCCTCTTTGCGGGGCTGTTCGCAGCAACGGGGCTGGTGCTGTTTGTGCCGGTATTTGCGGAGTTTCTGCGCACGGGACTAGTGCCGCGCTTCCCAACCCTCATCGTGAGCGGCGTAATGATGACGCTGGCGGTGCTGCTGCTTGTGTGCGGCCTCATTTTGGATACCGTTGCCAAAAAACACCGCCAGCTTTTTGAAATCAACCTGAATGTGCTGCGGCTTTTGCATGAAAGGAACGAACAGGCATGAGCGAAAAAGCGGCTAGCATGCAAAACGGGCATCCCGCGCGCGGGCTGTGGACAGGCGTGCTCTGCGCGTTGGCGGGCATCGCGAGCGCCATGAGCTTTGTGGTGGACGCGGCGGGCTATGTGGGCAAAAGCGACCCGCCCGCCAGCGCCACCAGCTATTTATGGTGTGCGCTGGCATTGCTGTTCGCGCTGTTTTTTTGGCATGTGTACAAAAAGCGCGGGCTGAAGCTCCGTGCGCTTCCGCTGCTCTTTGGGCTGCTTTTTGGCGTGCTCAACGCGCTGGGCGGCTTGCTTTTTGCGTATGACAGCTGGGCGATGCTGCTGGATGCGGCGGGGCTGTGTACGGCGCTTTTACGCGCGATGGGGCAAGCGCTGCCGATGATAGCGGCGCTCACTTTGCTGGATGGGCTGCTGCGCAGTGGTGCGCTGCATAGGCCGGGGCTGCTGGAGCAGCTGCCCCAAGAGCGCTTTGCGCGCCTTCGCCGTTTTTGGCGCGCGCATCCGCTGGGGGCGTGCATGCTGCTGTTTGTGCTGTGCTGGTCGCCGTACCTGCTTGCGTTTTTCCCCGGCACGGTATGCTGGGATCTAGGCGAGATGGTCGCGCAGTTCTTTGGACAGCGGCCGATGGATACATGGCATCCGGTTTTCACCACTTGGCTGATCGGCGGGTGCGTATGGCTGGGCAGGCTTGTGGGAAGCGACAACCTAGGCGCGGCGCTGTTTACGCTGCTGCAAACCGTGGCGCTCAGCTATGCGCTTGCGCGAGCGGTCGCCTTCCTGCGCGCGGCGCACGTCAACCGCGCACTGCGGCTGGCGGCGGTGCTGTTTTTTGCGCTCACGCCGCTTTGGGGCGGCTATGCGCAGTTTATCAGCAAGGACACGCTCTATACGGCGGCGCTGCTGCTGTTTACGCTCTGCGTGCTTGCGCTGCTTGGCGCACGGGAGCGGGGCGAGGCCATTTCATCGCGGTTGGTGGCAGAGCTGGGGCTATGGGCGCTGCTCACCTGTCTGCTGCGCTCCAACGGCCTATATGTGGTATTGCCTACCGCGCTCCTCGTTATCTGCTTTGGTGCGCGGGGCGCTTTGCGCGTGCGCGTTGGCGGCGCACTGGCAGCCGCGCTCACGGCGGCCTTGCTGTTTTCCAGCGTGCTCCTACCCGCCTTGGGCATCCGGGACGAGAGCGCCTCCGGCCTATACTCCGTTTGCTTTCAGCAAAGCGCGCGCGTGCTGCGCGACCATGCGCGGACGGTAACGCCCGAGGAATACGCGGAGCTTGACCGCGTGCTGGACGCGGAGCGTCTGCCGGAGCTTTATGAGCCGTGGATTTCCGACCCTGTAAAATACACCTTCAAATATTACGGGCAGGGCGCGGAAGTGGAAAAAGCGGCGCTCGCCCGCTTCCGAGGCACTTGGCTTTCCATGCTCCAAAAATACCCGCTCTCCTATGCGGAGGCATTTTTTGCGGGCAATCTTTCCTATTACACCTTCATGCCCAAGCTGGAGGGCGAAACGTATAACAATCAGGCGGGAAACCGCCTTGTGTTTGAAACCTATGCGCTTGGCGAGGACGCGCGCTTTTTGCACACCACCCAGCCCGCCGCGCTGCAAGGCGCGCGCACGGCGCTGGCGATGTTTGCGCGCGGCTGGCGGCATATCCCGCTATTCAGCCTGCTCTACTGCTGCGCGGCGTATACGTGGGTGCTGGTGGGCGCTGGCATCGCGGTGGCGCGTCAACGGCGCTGGCGCGCGTTGATTGGTTTTTTGCCCGCGTTGTTGAGCCTAGGCGTTTGTATGCTTGGCCCTGTGAATGATTATTTTCGATACTTTCTGCCGATTGCCGCCATGACGCCACCCCTCCTAGGGTACGCCGCAAGGCAATCCGATCACAAAGCATAATCACCGCGCCCAACAGCCCATCCATTGGATGGGCTGTTTTTTGCACATTGACCCGCTCTCC
>JAVVVJ010000029.1:0-30466 GCA_036652695.1 Clostridia bacterium
GGCACGGGACTTTGACTCCCGCATTCGTAGGTTCAAATCCTGCTACCCCAGCCATTTTGATACCCCGGAGCAAGAGCCGCTGCATTATGCAGTGGTTTTTCGTTTTCACAAACAAAAGGCCGATTGGCATGATTGCGTAAGGAAACCTATCGATGGCGACCGTATACGAGCATTGTCCCGTGTTGGAAAGCGATCGATTTCGGCTACGGTTGGTATCCCCTGATGACCGCGATGATTTTCAGGCCGCTGGAGGGCGTAGGGGGCGCTATTCGCGCATGATACTTGCGTGGGCAGGGAAACCCCAATACAGCGGCACAAGCTCGCGGAATGGGCAATGCTGCGCGCCTAAGCGGGGGAAACCATCGGCGCGGCTGTATCGCGTTACCCTGCGCGTATATCCTTTCCTCCTACGCTACGAGTCCAGCAACACGTTTGGAAGGTGGCATATGCCGTCGCGCGTGATTTCCAGCGCGTCAAAGCGCATGGGGCAATCCAACGCGTGCTCGGTGATGTAGCATTGCGCGGTTTGCAGCAGGCGGCGGCGTTTGACGGGCGTGATGGCGGCAAAGCCATCGTGTGCGCGCCCACGCTCACGCAGCTTCACCTCCACAAAAACCACGGTTTCGCCGTCGCGCATAATTAAGTCGATTTCGCCAAAAGGGGAATGATACCGCCGGTCAAGCAGTATCATTCCCCTTTTGCATAGGTAATCGCATGCGCGCGTTTCGCCCAAGACGCCCTTGGCGTAGGCGCTGATGCGTTGATCAGTCATTCGGATAGCCCTCGTAGAGCGGGAAACGCTTCATCATTTCCACTACCTCTGCCTTTACAGCGGGGCATGCCGCTTCTCCGCCGTCAATGACACGCTTGATGAAGTCGGCGATTTTGTCCATATCGCTTTCGACCATGCCACGCGTGGTGATGGCGGGCGTGCCAATGCGCAGGCCGCTGGTAATGAAGGGGCTGCGTTGCTCGCCGGGAATGGTGTTCTTGTTGGCGGTGATATTGCACGTGCCCAGCAGCGCTTCCAGCTCCTTGCCGGTGCGTTCGGTATTGGTCAAATCAAGCAAAATGAGGTGGTTGTCCGTGCCGTCGGATACCATCTTAATGTCTTTAGCGCGCAGGGCATTTTCCAGTGCCTTCGCGTTTCGGATAATTTGCTGCTGATAGGTCTTAAACTCCGGCTGCAACGCTTCGTGGAAGCATACTGCCTTTGCGGCGATTACGTGCATCAGGGGGCCACCCTGCGTGCCGGGGAAGATGGCCTTGTCGATGGCCTTGGCATACTGCTCCTTGCACAGGATCATGCCGCCGCGTGGACCGCGCAAGGTCTTGTGGGTGGTGGTGGTCACGAAATCCGCGTAGGGCACGGGGCTTTGATGCAGCCCGGCGGCGATGAGACCGGCGATGTGCGCCATGTCCACCATCAGCAGCGCGCCGACCTCATCACAAATGGCGCGAAGAGCCGCGAAGTCGATGGCACGCGGATAAGCGGATGCGCCCGCGACAACCATCTTGGGCTTGTGTTCCTTGGCAAGGGTGCGAACCGCGTCATAATCGATGCGTCCGTCTGCTTCATTCACGCCATAGGGGATGAAGTGAAAATACTTTCCGCTCATGTTGACGGGGCTGCCGTGCGTGAGGTGGCCGCCGTGTGAAAGGTTCATGCCAAGCACCGTATCGCCGGGCTCCAGCATGGCAAAGTACACGGCAAGGTTCGCCTGCGCACCGCTATGGGGCTGCACATTGGCATGCTCTGCGCCAAAAATCTCTTTTGCGCGGTCACGCGCGAGGTTTTCCGCCACATCGACATACTGGCAACCGCCGTAATACCGCTTTGCCGGATAACCCTCTGCGTATTTGTTGGTGAGGGGGGAGCCCATGGCCTCCATTACGGCGGGAGAAACAAAGTTCTCCGAAGCGATCAGTTCAATGTGCGCGCGCTGGCGAGCTACCTCGTCAGTCATGGCTTGAAAAAGTTCGGGATCTGCCTCCATCACGTGCTTGTAATTCATTGCTGCTCCCCCTATAAAATGATGATTATCTATGAAAAACCGAGTGTACTCAGGCTGAGCGACCCCGCAGCACATCCCAAAAAGCGCTTACTGCTGCTTCCTTCCGGACCTGACAGGGTTCACGCATTGAAATCGCACAGGACTCAACCGTCATCATACACACGGCTTCTCTATTTTACATGACGTTTTTAAAAAAGGCAAGCTTTTCGTTCGTATTTTTAAAGTTTTTCGGATTTGCGAGAAGCGAGCCAACGAGATCTGAAAGTGCCGGAGCGGTTTTCTGCTTAAAACCATGTCTCAATCCTCCCAAAAAAAGCTTTTGTCGCCTAGGTTGCCAAACAATGCCCATCCATGCTATGCTACACGCGATTGCAAGGGAAAGGAAGGGTGTTTGTGAGGCAGACCTTTGCCACCACCATGCCGGATCGCGTGGGCGCATTTCTGGGTGCAAGCCGCTGTATCGCGCGCATTGGCGCGAACATCACGCGAGTGAGCTATCATAAGGCTATTGATATGCATATGCTTTTTGTGGAGGCGGACGGCACGCCGGAACAGCTTGCGCAGGTTGAGCGCGAGCTTCGGGCGCAGGGATATCTGCCCGAAAAGCCGAGCGTTGGCAGCGTAATGATGATGGAGTTCAAGCTTCATGACCAGCCGGGTGCTGTGCTGCCTGTGCTGGAGCTGATCGATCGCTGTCACTTCAATATTTCCTATATTAGCTCACAGGAAAGCGGCGAACCGTACCAGCTGTTTAAAATGGGGCTTCTTGTGGAGGATAGCGAGGCTGTAAGCTGTTTCATGCGGGAGGTTTCCAGCCTTTGCCCCGTTCGCGTCATTCACTATGACAGCACGGAAAAAAATTTGGACAACACCGTTTTTTACATCAGCTTTGCCAACGAGGTTGCTCAAAAAGCGGCGCTTAGCGACGAGGATCGTCAAGGGCTGATGCTGAACGCGAATTTGGTGATGCAGCTTCTGGATGAGCGTGATCATCCGCCCTATAAGACCTTCGAGTACATCGGCAGGTTTGCCGAGGGCATTCACAATTGGCGAAGGTCCGCCTTTGAGGCGCGCATAAGCGAGTATACGGGCGCGCGCGGGGCAAAGCTGCGCATTGCGGAGCCGCCAGCGGGCTGTAACCTTGCTGTGATCGAAAAGGATGGCGAACCCCTTTGGATTGATAGCGGCTTTGCCTGCTATCATGACGAGCTGCTCTGCTGTATGCGCACGTTGGTGAAGCACTTTGATCGCCGCGAAAAATTCGCCATCATCACGCATGCGGACGTTGATCATTGTGGCCTGCTGGATCTGTATGATCATGTATATCTAAACGAAAAATGCGCTTGTAATTTTGCGTGGGAGCGCGCCAAGCAGCCAAACGCTCGCGAGCAAAACCCCCTGCATGCGCC
Organism: Clostridia bacterium; assembly: GCA_036652695.1. Classification (GTDB taxonomy): domain Bacteria; phylum Bacillota; class Clostridia; order Christensenellales; family Aristaeellaceae; genus Limiplasma. The sequence continues at coordinate 3,425 of JAVVVJ010000029.1, forward strand.
TTATGTGCGCATTAGCAAGCTCCTGTCCGGCTATCGCCCGCCTGAGCGCTGCGAGCTGCATGTGCTGGGCGGCACGCTGGAGCCTTTGAAAGAGCCGCTTGTGCCGATTGGTGTTCTCGATTTTCATGGCCTCCATTTGGAGGCGTATGAGGGCTTTGGCGGGCATGTCGCCGGAGAAATGATCTGGCTGGAACGTGCGGAGCGCATTGCTTTTACGGGGGACATTTTGGTGAATATCAAGGGCTTTACCAAGCCGCAGGCCGCTTTTAACCGCCTCGCGCCCTTCTTGATGACCTCTGTGGATACATCGCCCCAGCGCGCGTCCCAAGAACGCGACGCGCTCTACCGTCTGCTGGGCGGCGGCGAATGGCTGCTGGTAGGCGGTCATGGCGCGCCGATTCACTACGCGGGGTAGTGCCGCAACGAATGCCGCATCTCTTTGTAATGCTTTGCATATGGTTGAAGCAAAGCGAAGGGAAGGGGAATGCGCAATGAGTGAGGCACCGCAACGTGGGCGGATCACGCTGCCCAATACAACCACCAGCGAAGGCACCATGCGAAATTTACTCGCTGAGAACCTCGGCAGGGAGGTTTTGGCGGAATTCTTGGTGGGTATGGATACAATTGAGCGCAAATCTGGCATTTTGTACGCGGTAAGCGATGAATACATCGTGCTCTATGACGATGTAAACCTAGTGGATATTGTTTGCGATCGATATTCACTGCGCTTTATCAGCTTTTATTTGCCCGGTGCGCGGCCGGGGCTTAATGAACCGATGCCGATTCCGAGCGCCGATGCGAAATCCAGCCGTCCGATTCCCGCAAGCGCCGTTCTCGCCGCGCGGGCGCGCCAACCCACCCAAGCCGCCTTCCATTATGCCCGGAGCAAGGCGCAAAAGCTGGAATAGAAGGCCAGCCGCCGCGCCGCATCCATACAGGAGGTCTGCGTGTCAAGCATTCCTGTGCTTGGCACGCAGACCTTTGCGGCTTTTTCAGCCTTTCTTGACTTTTGAACCGAAAGATTGTACGCTTAGCACCGTTGTGAAGGCGCTCGCCAGAAGGAGCGCCTTGGAAAGGATGAACAAAAGAATGAACGCACGTGATCTTTCAGAGCTGAAACGCAGGCTGAACCCGGAGCGCCGCAATCCAACCGTGATCCGTGGCTGCTACGTAGGCGGCGATGGTCATGTCATTTCAACGTTTTCACAGCCGGTCTTTCATTTGCCGCAGGAAGAAAACGAGAAATACATGGCAATCTTTAAGCGTATCCTTGCGGGCACGCCGGGGCAAAGCATGCAGGATATTGAGTTTTCCGCTTCTCAAATGATGGAGGGAACGGAGCACCGCCTGCTTTGCACGCTGCGCGAAAGCGCCCTTAAGGATGACGAGGCCGCGGAGGCTTTCTATCAGCGCGTGATTGCCTATCTGCAAGCGACCAACGGCGCGGACGCGCAATCTGTGATGGAGCAGCAGGAGGCGGCGAATTATCTGATTCTGCTGATGCACGATGGCTATGATGTACCCTATCGCAACCAAAATGGCGAAATTGACCATGAACAATCCAGCCATGTATTCAACTACATCCTATGCGGAGTGTGTCCGGTTCGGCAGACGAAACCCGCGCTTAGCTACTATGCGGCAGAGAGCGAATTCCACAGCCGCATGGCAGATTGGGTTGTTAGCGCGCCGGAACTGGGGTTTCTTTTTCCCGCGTTTGAGGATCGTGGCGCGAACCTTTCGCATGCGCTCTATTACACGCGCGATAGCGGCGATGTGCATGATGTTTTTATCCAAAATGTATTTGGAACCGATCTCCCCATCCCTGCCAGCGAGCAGAAGGAGACCTTTCAGGCCATTTTGCAGGATGCGCTGGCAGAGGAATGCAGCCTAGACGTCGTTCAGGCAGTGCATGAGACTGTGCGCGGTATGCTTCAGGAACAGAAGGCCGACAAAGCCGCCGAGCCGCTTCGCTTGACCAAGCAGGATATGAAGGGCATGCTGGAGAGCTGCGGCGTTTCCGAGGCTCGTACAGCCGCTTTTGATGAGCAGTACAATCAGGCGTTTGGCAGCTATACGGCCATTCCGGCGGTCAACGTGGTTGCCCCAAAGCAATTTACCGTGAATACGCCCAGCGTGTCCATTCGCGTGGACCCGGAGCACAGCAATCTGATTGAAACCCGCATCATTGACGGGCGCTGCTACATCCTTGTTCTTGCGGATGGGGATGTAGAGGTGAATGGCGTGAGCGTAAAGTTCAAATAAAAAAATGATGGGTGACATGCTCAGGAGGCCGGATCAGGCAATGCTACGCAAGCATTTTCAAAAACGCGGCCTCGTCGAGCACGGCTATATGAAGGCTTTCTGCCTTGGCAAGCTTGCTGCCCGCCTTTTCGCCCGCAAGGACGAATGAAGTTTTTTTGCTTACGCTGCTTGCCGCGTGACCGCCGTGCAGGGCGATGAGCTTTTCGGCCTCCTCGCGGCTCAGCGTGGGCAAGGCGCCGGTAACCACCACGGTTTTTCCAGCAAGGCAGTCAGAAAGGGATTCACGCACATGTGTGGGCGTGATGCCCGCCGCTAGCAGACGCTCCACCATCTCCACGTTCTCGGAAAAACCGAAGAACTCTACGATGCTGTTGGCCACAATGTCGCCAACCTCCGGTATGGCGGTCAGCTCCTCCATGGTCGCGGCCTTGAGCGCATCCAGCGAACCAAAGCGCACCGCGAGGTCCTTCGCGGTTTTCCGCCCTACGTTGGGGATTCCAAGCGCAAACAGAAATGCATCCAGCGCGCAATGGCGGCTTTGTTCCAGCGCCGCCATCAGGTTTTCAGCACGCTTTTGCTGAAAGCCGTCCAGCGTAAGCAGCTCGCTGATGCTCAAATGGTATAGATCAGCGCAATCGCGCAAGCCACGCTCCTCGTACAAGCGTTCCGCTGTTTTTTCGGAAAAAGTATCGATATCCATGGCGTTGCGGCTTGCGAAATGCGCGAGCCGTGCCACGGCCTGCGGCTTGCAGGTGCGGCGGTTCATGCAAAAGAGGTGCGCGCCGCGTTCCACCAGCGGTTCTCCGCAGGCGGGGCAACGCGTGGGGAACTCAACCGGCCGCTCATGCTCGTCCGGCTCGCCAACGCGCCCCATGATTTCGGGAATCACATCGTTGCTGCGGCGAATCCATACCTCACAGCCGATGGCAACGCGTTTGCGCTGTACGTCGCCAAAGTTGTTTAGTGTCGCGCGCTGCACGGTTACGCCGCCAATCTCAGTGGGCGTCAAGTGCGCGAGAGGTGTGAGCTTGCCTGTGCGACCCAGCTCCCAAGTAACATCAAGCAAGGTGGCGGTGTTCTCTTCGGCGGCAAATTTATAGGCCACCGCCCAGCGCGGGAACTTATCCGTACTGCCCATGGCCTGTCGCGTGGCGATGTCACAAACCTTAACCACAGCCCCGTCAATTAAAAAATCAAGGCTTTCGCGGCGTGCCTCCACCTCATTGATGGCGGCGGCTATTGTCTCATAGCTGTTGGCATGCGCTTCATAGCCGCTGGCAGCAAAACCATTTTCTTGTAAGAAGCGCATCATGCCGTCCATCTCTGCAAAGGGCGGATTTTCGATGGTACCAATCTGATAAAAAAAAGCATCAAGCTTGCGCTTGGCGGTTACGGCGGGATCAAGGTTGCGCAGCGCACCCGCCGCGCCGTTGCGTGCGTTTTTGAGCGGCTCGTCGGCGGTTTTGTTGTAAGCCTCCAGCGTGCTCAGCTTCATGATGCATTCGCCCTGTACTTCCAACAGGCCTTGATAGGGGATTGACAGCGGCACAGAGCGAATGGTCTTTGCCTGAGGTAGAATGCCCTCCCCAACCTCGCCGTTGCCACGCGTGGCCGCCTGAACAAGCTGACCGTCTTGGTAGGTAAGGTTGATGGTGAGACCATCCAGCTTGTATTCCACCGCATAGCATAGCGGCGGAAGCGGCTCGCCGCGCCCATCGCTCAGCTGCGCGTGCAGCTTCTCGCAGCGGGCGATCCACGCCTGAAGCTCTTCCATGCTTTGCACCTTATCCATGCTCCACAGGCGGTTGAGGTGGCGGTGCTGCTCAAAATTGGCAAGCGGCTCCGCGCCGACGCGCGTAGTAGGGGAGTCGGGCATAACCGTGCCCGACTCCCTTTCGAGCTTGATCAGCTCGTTATATTTTTGATCCCACTCCGCATCGCTCATGGGGCTTTCACCCTTGGTGTAGTAGAGCGCGGAGGCGCGATTGAGCGCGTCCGTTAGCGCGCGAAGCTGCGCAATGTACTCGTTCATTCTTCATTCACCTTTACAATCGGCGCGATGGAAAGTGAAAATTCCTTGCTGCCATAGGCCGCAAAGCCAATCATGATGCGTGCCTCGTTGCCTGTGCCGTGGATTTCCAGCACGTTTCCTTCGCCAAATTTGCGGTGCATCACGCGATCGCCCACCTTAAACAGCGCTGCCACGGCACTTTCAGGCACGCCAGCCGCCGCAGATGCCGTAAAGCCCTTCTGCACGCCCTCCACCCCTAGCGCGCTTCGTCCCATGCCAAGGCCAACTCCAGCGCCTTCGGTGTGGTAACGCGAGGTGCGCTTGGGTGCGGGACGGCTGTAAGCCTCCGTTACGCCGGGGAAGCTCTGCTCGCGCTGGTTGATCCAGCCAGAGTCCACCAGCCGCTCGGGAATTTCCTTGAGAAACCGACTGGGTGCGTTGTAGTTGGTTTGGTTATAGAGCGATCGCTGGGAGGCATAGCTGATAAAGAGCTGTTCGCGGGCACGCGTAATGGCCACGTAGCACAGGCGGCGTTCCTCCTCCAGCTTTTTTTCATCCTGAATGCTGCGCCCGTTCGGAAAGACGCCTTCCTCAAGCCCGGCCATATATACAATGGGAAATTCAAGCCCCTTTGCGCTGTGAACCGTCATCAGCGTAACGGCCTTTGCCTCAAAATCCGCGCTGTCCAAATCGCTTACGAGGGAGATGTTTTCAAGATAATCCTCCAGCGTGGGCGAATCGGCGGCTTCCTCGTACTGACCTACCGCGCCAAGAAACTCGTTGATATTCTCCACGCGGTTCTTTCCCTCGTCCGAAATATCGCGCTCGTATTGCTCCTTGAGGCCTGTTTTTTCAATCAGATAGCGCGCAAAATCGGCAATGCCCATGTCCTCGCGCGTCAACACGAGCTGGTTTAAAAGCTCGCCAAAGTCATGCACGCATTTGCGGGGGCGTGCGGAAAGCGTTTGCGGCACGTCCATCAGGGCGCTGTACAGCGGCATCCCCTGTTCATTGGCGTATCGCACAAGCTCCGCAATGGTGCTGTCGCCAATGGAGCGTTTGGGTTGGTTGATGATGCGGCGAAGGCTCACATCATCAGCGGGGTTGACGATGCAGCGCAGGTAGGCCACAATGTCCTTGACTTCCTTACGGTCGTAAAAGCGAAGCCCGCCATATACGCGGTAGGGAATGCCAGCGCGCACCAGCATTTCTTCCATTACGCGGCTCTGTGCGTTGGAACGGTATAGGATGGCCATGCTGCCGTAATCGTGATCGGCAAGCTTCATCTGCTGCATGCGGTCGCAGATCCATGCGGCTTCTTCGCGCTCGTCTCCGGCGCTAAAGAGCTTGATGGGCGCGCCAGCGGGCAGCTCCGTCCACAACACTTTTTCCATGCGCCCCGTGTTGTGCGCAATCACCTGATTGGCGGCGTCCAAGATGTTAGCGGTGCTGCGGTAATTCTGTTCCAGCTTGATAACCACCGCGTCTGGGAAATCCTTCTCAAAATCGAGAATGTTGCGAATGTCCGCGCCGCGCCACCCGTAGATGGATTGATCGTCATCGCCCACCACGCAGAGGTTGCGGCTGTTCTTGGTGAGCAGCTTTACCAGCGAGTACTGCGCGAAGTTCGTGTCCTGATACTCGTCTACATGCACATAGCGGAACTTATCGCGATAGCTCTCCAGCACAGGCGGATGATCGGCAAAAAGCTCCAGCGTGCGCACGAGCAGATCGTCAAAGTCGAGCGCGTTCGCGCTTCGCAGCCGACGCTCATACGCATCATATAGATCATGGATTTGCTGCGCTCGAAAATCCTTTTCGGAGGATTGAAACCATTCATCCGGGCTGAGCAGCTTGTTCTTTGCGTCGCTGATTTTGGATTTGATCTCGCGTGCGGGAAGGAGCTTATCATCGATGTTGAAATGCTTGATCAGATCCTTTACAACGCTGGTTTGGTCGTCATCGTCGTAAATGGTAAAGGAACGTGTATACCCAAGCTTTTCAATATCACGGCGAAGGATGCGCGCGCACATCGCGTGAAACGTGCTTACCCAAACACTCGCGCCCCGCTCGCCCGCCAAAACGCTCACGCGCTCCCGCATCTCTTTGGCGGCTTTGTTGGTAAAGGTGATGGCCAGTATATTCCATGGGGCAATTCCGTGGTCGATCAGGTTGGCAACACGATAGGTCAGCGCCCTCGTTTTGCCGCTACCGGCGCCCGCTAGGATCAGCACAGGCCCATCGAGCGTTTCCGCTGCCTTGCGCTGCTGTGGGTTTAAAGCTTCCAAATTCATGCTATATTATCCTCTACTTACTTCTGTTGTAAATCAGTGGGCTGCTTCAGCCTGTTCAGCACAAGATGGTAGCCGTCCGCGCCGTAGAGCAAGGAACGGTTGACACGGCTGATGGTAGCGGTGGAAGCGCCCGTTTGATGCGCGATTTCCTGATAGGTAACCTTCTGGCGCAGCATTTCGGCAACTTCCAGCCGTTGAGTGATGCTCTTGAGCTCCTGCACGGTAAGCACATCCTCGCAAAAACGATAAGCATCCTCCGTGGTTTCCAGCGAGAGCAACGCCCGCATGAGCAGCTCGGTCTGATCGTTTTGGAACCTAGGCGTAAACACAGCTACAATCCTCCGATACTACAGTGCAAAGTATGGCCTATTAACATTATAGCACATTTGGAGGCAGAAAGAAAGTCGAAGCGTGCATTTGTCACGCATTGTCTTATCGGAGCAACGGGCTATTCGCCATCCTTGGGCGGCTTTTTGCCAAACAATCCGCCCGTCATTTCACTAAAGCTGCGCCCCCATTTGCTCCCCCCGCCCCTTCTGCCAGCGGAGAGAAAGGCGAACACCCCAAGGCCGATTACCAGCGCCACAATCAGCCAGATGATGGCCGTTGAGCCGGTATTGTCGGCGGACGCGCCCTGATCTGCGGGAGGAGCGCTTGCGGATGGATTTTGCGCGGTGGGCGCCCCGCCGGAAACATCGCTCGCGCCAGCCGAACCGGTCACGCCGCCGTAAAGCGCCTTATAGATCACCTCGGATAGGGGCTTGGTGGCTTTGAGCACCCGCTCTTTGGAAAGTGTATGCGTGCCGAACTCCAAAAGCACGCTTCGCGGAGCGAGGTCTTGGTTGTAGGAGCCCTTGCCCATGTAGATATCCTTGATGAGCTTGGGGTAGATTTTATCCGCGACGGCCTTGATCTGCTTGGCAAAGCTCAGGTTGGCCTCTTTGTTTTGGTTGCCCTTGCCCACCAGCAGGCGTACCTTGCTCATCTTTTCGTTGCCAATCGTAACGGCGTATTCCTCCGGGTTGGGAATTCCATCGCGGTGAATGTCAAAGATGGCGCTTGGCTGCGTTTTGAGCAGCGTAACCGCCGTTTGGCGGCTGCGGCGGTATGCGCCCGCATCGTGCGGATGATGCGTTTCATCGCTTTGCTCTACCGTTACGCCCAGCGCCGTGAAGCCATCGGCAAGCCGCTTTTTGATATCATAGATGCCGCCGCGCGGCTCCGTGCTGGTGGCGCCGTCCCCATTTTCATAGCTCTCATCGCTATGGGTGCAGTAAAGAGCAATTTTTTTTGTGCCAACCGCGCTTACGGGCAGGCTTTGCTGCATGGTAAGCCAGCTCACGTCCGGCATATCCGCAACGCCCAAGAATTCGGCGATTGCGATTTTTTCATCCGCGTTTACCTTGGTGACGCGGTAATGCCGGTTATCCCCGCCGATGTACTCGTCGCCTTGCTCGCATTCGCCGCAGTACTGCGTGACTACCGTGCCCTGCGCGTCCATAATGGTATAGACCTCATCCTGGGCAGCTGCCGCGCTCAGCGGCAGAAGAAGCGCAAGAAGCAGCAATAGAACAAACGCTTGCATAATCCTTTGATTCATTCTCATTTCTCCTTCTGCCTTATGGGGTTTTGAATGGGGCTTTCCACGGGCTTTTCCGTGCCGCGTGCAAAGCGCTCCAAGATTTCGCCGATTAGCTCTGCCAGCAGCACAGCTAGCATACCGCTGATGATCATCGCGTCAAATACGCCTGCGCCGCCCAGCACCAGCTGCTGGGCAATGCCGTTTGCGCTGTTTACAATGGCAACCGCAATGTCCGCAAGCATGACGCCAAGCACGCCGCAGATAAACGCACCGCGTCGCGAGCGGCCTAAAAGGTAGGCCACCAAGCCGCCAACCAACCCATAGACATACATGGGGTCGATCACCATACGCTCTGGTTCATTGGGCATGAATACGGAGAGCGCATACACTGCGCCGCCCGTGATGACCGCGCCCACAATGGCCCGAATGCGTTCCTTTGCGGTGCCTGCGCGAATCAGCAGGTATACGCATACGCCAAATGGAATCAGCGCCCCGCCGGGGCTGATGGAAACGGTGCCGATGACAATGTTAGGCACAAGTGTCCCAAAGAACATGAGCGCAATCAGCAAAAGCGCCGCGCGATCACTCAGGTACAGCTTATCCAGCACCCGCTGCGCCACGCCAAAGAAAACCAGAACCGCTACCACAGTGAGAAGGATCATCCCAATGGACATACACACGCATCCCTTCCAAGGAAAGATGCTAGTACTTTGCCCCAATTGTGACAAATCCATACCAAAGGGTAGCGGAACGGTTTGCTTTTTAGCGGGAAAAACGGTTAAGCGATTTGATGAACCGCGCTTTGCCGGGCGCGGATTTGTGCGCGCAGTGTCTGATACAGAAGCGCTGGCTCAACGGGCTTTGCCAGATGCTCGTTCATGCCGGCGGCGCGGGAATGCTCTACATCCTCTTCATAGGCGTTTGCAGTCATGGCGATGATTGGCACGCTGCGTGCGTCGGCGCGGTTGAGCGCGCGAATGGCCTTTGCAGCCTCCAGCCCATCCATCACGGGCATGCGGATATCCATTAAAATTGCGTCGTATTGCTCAAGCGCGGATTTTGCAAACATCGCGAGGCCTTCCTTGCCATTTGTCGCCACGTCCACAAGTATGCCCTGCTTTTGCAGCAGGCGTTTGGCAACCTCAATATTTAAGATATGATCCTCACAGAGCAAAACTCGTTTGTTCATCAAAAAATCCGGTTCCTCCTCTGTGACGATTGCCGCCGCGGGGAGCTGAGCGCTCCGTTCACATTCCAGCTGCACGGTAAACTCGCTGCCTTTGCCGGGCTTGCTCTTGGCTGTGATGGTTCCGCTCATGAGCTCCACAAGGTTTTTCACAATGGAAAGCCCAAGACCCGCGCCTTCCTCCGCTTGCGGAAGGCTGCGGCGCTCCTGCTCAAAGGGCAGAAACATTTTGGAAATGAAATTTTCACCGATGCCAATCCCGTTATCGCGCACGATCAAGCGGATCAGCATCTTGTTGTTTGGCTGAAAAATGCCCTCAATAACAATTTCCACCTTCCCGCCTGCTGGCGTGAATTTGATGGCGTTTGTCGCCAAATTCACGATAATTTGTTGTATGCGCAGGCGATCCAGCAGCACCGGCTGATTGGATTCAGACAAAGTAGAAACGGTAAAGTCCAAACGCTTTTCCTTGGCGCGCGGGAAGAGAAGGCTTTCAACGGTATGCGCAACCTCTGCACAGGAAACCGGCTCTGGATGAAGCGCAATCAATTTGCTCTCCATTTTGTTCATATCCAGCGTATCGTTGATCAGCCCAAGCAGATACTTACCTGCAACCTTAATATTTTTGAAGTATTTTTTGGATTCGACGATGTTCTTTTCCGATTCACCCAGCTCCGCCATGCCGATCATTGCATTCATGGGCGTGCGCATATCGTGGCTCATGCGGGAGAGAAAATCAAACTTCGCATTGCTTGCACGCGCAAGCTCCATGTTTTTGCGGTTTTTGTATCGCGCTAGCACAAACAGGATCACCGCCAGCATCAGCAGCATCAGCAGCGCTGTCAGCAGACCGACTGCCGCGCCCGGGTTAGAGCGGGCAAAGGCCGCGAAGCTGCTTTTCTGTGCAAACTGAATGGCTTGCGCGCTGTACAGGTATAGATCCGAATCGCTCAAGCTACAGATATACCGGTTAACAAGCTGCAAAAGGGTGTTATCGCTTTCCCGAACCAGCGCGATACAGGCGTTGGTGCCTGCGAACGGCGAGGGGAAGACCGCGAGATCTGCGTACAGGTCATGGGTATAATAGTCAACCGAGCGGCTGTTGCCATATCCGCAATCCGCGTCGCCATGCGCAACGGCTTTGATGCAATCAGCCAGCGTAGGGTAATACTTGATTGCCATTGCGTTCACTTGGCTGGCTAAAGACGAGTTGCTTACCAACGCCACCACACGCTTTTGCTCGGGAATCTGCGAAATGTCGGCGTGCGCAAACATAACCGTGCTCACCGCGGCGTAGGGAGCGGAAGAGATAAGCCCCAAGCTTGGGTTCGCGGCGGCGTTGCAGGGAATGCCCAGCGCGCAATCGTATTTGCCGCTTTGCATGGTAGCCGCAAAACTCTGCGATGGATCAAAAACATCATATTCCACCTGAAGGCCGGTGGCTTGGGCAAAATCATTCATCAGCAGATAGGATGAACCGCCTAGCCGCCCGGCGTCATACTGATAGATGAAGGGCGCGGCATTGGGGACGCATAGCACGCGGAGCGTTTTTTTCTGTTGCAGGAAGAGCTGCTCCGCTTGATTCATTTCAAACCGTGCGGATTCGGTATTGAAGTACTTGTTGAATAAATCGCGCTGGAAATTTGGAAAGGCCTTGTTGAGATTTGCAATGGCCTGATTGAGCTGCGTCATCAGCTTCTCGTTTCCTTTTGTGCCCACAAAATAGAATGGGCGCGGTGCAAAAAAAGCGATTTGCTTGGTTCCGGGGATACGCACGAGCGATATGCGCAACATGACGTCTGCCTTTCCGGAAATCAGCGCATCATATTGTCCGGCTTCATCGGCGCATTCGATTAGCTCATAGTGCAAATCGGAGCTTTTCACGAAGGCCTCCAGCTCGGCAATGCGAACCGACGCTTTTTTTTGAACGGCAACGCGCAGGGGGGAGAACAGCATATAGCTTGTTTCATTGATTTGCGTATCGTTTTGGAGCGATGCGAGCGAGGTGTATACCGTGCCGTAGCTGAGCTTGGCGTATTCATAGTCCTCTATCAGCGCATCGTTTTTTAGCATGCAGCCTAGCAAATCCGCATCTCCTGCTTTTACCAGCTGCATCGCTTCGGAGATGGATTCATTAAGCGCCGCATCCTCAGGGACGATCCATTCATACTCCCAGCCTGTAAACTCCGCGATTTTTTGGAGATAATCATAGGTATAGCCGGAGTAATTTCCTTGATCGTCTCTTTCACAGATGTCGGGCTGCAATGGAAATGCCACTCGAATTTTGACGGGAGCCTTTGCCGCGAGGGCGGGCGGGCAAAGCACGGCCAACAGCATCATGGATAGCAGTAGGCAGATAATGCTGTTTTTCGTTTGCTGTTGGTGCATGGAAGTGTCCTCCTGTTATTTTGCCGTGGTGGCGGCATAAGACGATCTGTTATTCGTCTGTATAGCACAGTACCATGATACCATGAATTTTACGAATTAACCATAACCAATGATGTGTTTTTCCGATAGAAAGCGTGTGAAGCGTCAACCACATTTTTACCAATCATGCTTTGATTTTATTTTGCAATTGTGCTATAATTCATTTATGGTCGATTTCTAGAACGACCGTGCCGGAGCGTGCGCTTAGCGACTCCCCCAATTTTAGGGCTCCACAAAAATAAACCACTCCAAGGGCGCGACCCATTGACGAACGCGCACCATTGCATCGGTTTAAGAAAGGTGGTGCTAATCATGGGCGATAAGAATCCAAAAAAGATGCCGAAGCAGAAAAAAGAAGCTGCAAAACCGGTGGTAGCTCCCCAGAGTTCCCCCGCGCCTGCACAAGCAAAGGCTGATAAAAAACAAAAGTAGCAATGAAAAGAGCCGTCCGGCGCACCTTTTTGCGAAGGTGTTCGGGCGGCTTTTTTGCTTACGCCTTTACGGAGGCGGGGAGCGCCAACAAAATCACCTTGGCGAGAACCATGCCGATGAGTGCGGTGATGATCTGCTGCACCTGTGCCACAGCGGCAACGCCCAAGGCCGCGTTAAAGGCCGAACCCTTGGTGGAGCAGAGCATCAACGATTGACCTAGCACAATCACCACGTACTTGACGAGCATGCCAATGACGCCCGCAACGCAAAAGCGTACCCAGCTTGCGGCATCGCTACCCTGCGCATTTTTGGCGAACAGCGCAAAGGCAAGCACGAGCGTTGCGTTGCCTGCCATGATCCACGGCATCATAAAGATCACCGCGTGTCCCTGCCAATATGCGATGAGCGGAGTGACCACCGCAACGGCTATGCCGCTCCATAGGCCAACCGCACAGGCGGCCACGATCGTGCACAGGTTTACCAGAGAACCGATGATATAGGTAGAAACGGGGTTGGAGCCGCCAAGCATGGGACGCATTAGCTGAAATACAACGGTCAGCGCGATGAGGATAGCGGTTGTCACCATCTTACGGATGCTTTTGGAACTCATGATACTTCCTCCTATTTATATGAAAACTGAAATGATTCCTACGCTATTATACCGCTTCTGTCAAGGCGGTGAAACGGAAATTTGCATTCTTGGGGTTCAAAATGGCTTTCGCAGCAAACCTAAAAACGCCGTGCAGGGCGCTTTTCCCCTGCACGGCGTTTTGCACTGCACTTACTTTGCCAGCATATCCATCATGATCTCATAGGCCTTTGCCAGCTGTGCATCGGCCATATCGCCAATCTCATACATCGTGGTATCGTCCGGCGGCAGCTCGCAGAGGATGTCCGGCGTAATGCCAATCTTATGCACGGCATGGCCGTTGGGGGTGTAGTACTGCGCCACGGTGAGCTGCATGCCCGCGCCGCGCGAGCCAATGGGCAGCACATACTGCACGACGCCCTTGCCGTAGGTCTGCGTACCCACAATGGTTGCGCGCTTGTAATCCTGAAGCGCGCCGGAAAGAATTTCACTGGCGGAAGCAGAGTTTCCGTTGACCAGCACCACAAGCGGTAGATCCAACGCGCCATCGCTGGTGGTGTAGTTCTCGGTCGTGCCATCGCGGTAGACCAGCGACGTTAAATCTCCGGCGGGCAAGAAAATATCCGCCAATTTCGCCGCGTCGTCCACCCAGCCGCCGGGGTTGTCGCGCAGATCCATGATGAGCGCCTTTGCGCCCTCGTCCACAAGCGCATCCAGCTGCGTCTTAAAAGCGGTGCTGCAATCGCCAGCAAACTCGTAGAGTGAAATATAGCCAATGTCGTTTTCAAGCATGCAGCTGTTCACATAGTTGACATGCACGTTCGCGCGCGCAATCACGAAATCCAAAAGCTCCGTGCCGCGCTGTACCTGCACGTTCACGGTTTTGCCAACCTCGCCGCGCATGATGGTTACAGCGTCTTGCAGGGTGGTGGCGATTACGTCCAGATCGTCCGCCTTGGTGAGGATATCGCCCTTGCGCAGCCCGGCTTCCAGCGCGGGGCTGTTGAGAAACACACGCGTAATCGTGCATAGACCCGTTGTGTAGTCTGCCATGATTTGAATGCCGATACCGGCGTAATTCCCCTCGTCATCCGCCCACATTTGCGCATAATCCTCGGGGTTTAGGTAACGGGAATACGGATCGTTCAAGCCGTAAAGCAAGCCAAGCGCCGCGCCATCCAGCATGGCGGTGTGATCTGGCTTTAGATAAAAATACTGATCGACAACCTGCTGAATTTCGCTAAGCTCCTCATACTGCTTCAAACGGTCAAATTCCGCGCGGCTGATGGTGACCATATCGCTTGCGTCCTCTTTAACGGTTTCGGAAACCGTGGTGGGCAAAAGCGAACAGCTGGTAAGCATGAGCGATATCAGCAACAGCAGCAGCATGAGCTTTGCGCCGATTCCATGCGTTTTGTTCATTAGGGTACTCCACCTCGATTCGTCAATTTGGGATCAATAAATCTGCTTTGGCTTCTCTTGCCCGCATTTTTTGAGCTCGCAGAGGATTTTAAACGTAACGGCGTCCTCAAAATGCCGCAGATCTAAGCCGGTCTGCCGCTGCACCTTATCCAGCCGATAGACAAGCGTATTGCGATGGATAAAAAGCTGGCGCGCGGTATCAGAGAGGTTCAGATCCTTGCGGAAGAACATCTCGATGGTTTGCAGCATTTCATCGTTAAACAGCTTCGCCGTCTTGCGGTTGAACAGCAGCGAATGGTAATGCATGCCCTCCTCGCGCGGCACGTTCATCAAAAAGCGCGCAAGCATCAGGCGCTGGAATACAAAAATGCTTGCCTCAAGGTCGAAGATGCGGCCGATTTCCATGCCGCGCTTGGCTTCGGCATAGCTTTCCCCAAGCTGCGCAAGGGTATGCTTTTCATCGCCGATGCCGATCATGGTGGTTTGCACCGCTTCTTCAAGCAGCGTCTCCTGCACGGCCTGCGCAAACTGCACAAGCTCGTCCATGCCATCGATCCCCGCCATATCCTTGACAAGCGCCACCACGTGGCGGTTCATTTCAACCAGCACGTCGGTATCCGAAAGCGGAATCAACTCGCCAAGGGTGGTGTACGCGCTTGCTTTTTCGGTTTGCTCAATTTGGAACAGCACCACACAACGGTTCATTTCCAGCGGGATCTGATGCTCGCTTGCGCGGGACAGGAGATCTGAGCCGCTCAACTCCTGCTTGAGCACGCGGCGATATACATCGCCCTGACTGGCGATTGCAAACGTGCTTTTAAAGACGCTCATGAGCATCGCGTCTGTCATGCTCAGCAAATTCTCCACGCCTGGCGCATTGTCGGCGGCAAGGAGATACATGGCGGGATTCATATCCAAAACGCGGATATAATTGCCGCCAATGTGGTGATTGATGCCGGATGCAAAAGTTTCCGCAGGCAGATCAAAGGTCTCCCCATCCTCCGGCACAAGGCATTGCCCGCTTGCATCCAGCAGGCGGATGGAAGTGCTCAGCTCCTCAAAAACCTTGGCAATTTTCCGTATGTAACGCTTTTCAATATACACGTAGTAAGCCCCTCTCCAAGCCATCTGTCAAAATAGTACCTTTTTGATTATACCATGAACCCATGCGGGTGAAAAGCGTTTCGGCCCGACTTTACAGTTGATATTCCAAAAAGCATCAAAAAGCTCCCTTTTAGGGGAGCAGAAAGGAAAAATCACGTTATTCCAACAGAAACATTTGTGCTAGCTTTGGTTGCGCGCCGGTGGCTGGATCCATTTCCAGCTCCAGCACATCCTGCATGTACAAGTTCCAGCGATCCACGATGGGGCTGCCCGCTTGCGCCTTTTCAGCAAAGGCGATGCCCTGCTCGCATTCGTAATAACCAAACAGCGTGTCGCCATCGCTCCAGATGGTATAGTTGCCAATGCCGGCCGCTTTGAGCAGCGCCTTGAGCTCCGGCCAGATTTCATCATGGCGGCGCTTGTATTCCGCCCGCATTCCCGGCTTGATGCGCCCCTTCCATGCAAACCTTTCCATGGCGATTTTCCCCCTTTATGCCTGAATGATGCGCGCTTGCAGCGGCTTGCCATCGGCTGAGTATAGCAACCAAGATTGCGCTTGTCAATGAAAGCATGGCCGATGATTGTGA
Source organism: Clostridia bacterium (assembly GCA_036652695.1). Taxonomy (GTDB): domain Bacteria; phylum Bacillota; class Clostridia; order Christensenellales; family Aristaeellaceae; genus Limiplasma. Next base: position 19,321 of record JAVVVJ010000029.1, read on the forward strand.
AAGTGCAAAAACACTTGCACGCGGTTCAGGTTCAATTTGACGAAACGCGCTTGTGTGCGTATAATGTAGCTACAAATGAATAGCCGGTGTATCCGCGCGGAAACGCGCGAGGCGAGCATGGAAAACGAGCGTTTTTCACGCAAACCTCATGGGAATCGAATGCAATTTCCGAACTATCCCGGTAACCGTGAAGCGGACGAAAAAGCACGTTGGCAGCGCGGGCGAAAGCCCTACCGCAAGCTGACAGCCACTGTAAATGCGGGAAGGCGCTTGAGTAGGATGAGGCCAAGTCGGGAAACCTGTTTACACCGTACGCCCCGGGGATGGGATATGCTATAAACCGTGCGCGTGCAAGGTTTTGCTGCTCCCTCCATGGAAACGATGGAAGGAACGGCTTTCGTAGTTCCCCGCTAGATTCATTTGACAAAAAGAGAAGGGGAATTTTTATGAACAAACGGAATCTATGCTTGCTTCTGTGCCTGATGCTTGCGCTGCTTTGCGCGCCCGCCATGGCCGAAACCACCCCCGCGCTGACGCTTGCCGATATGGCTGGCCGCGAATTGACGCTGGATGCGCCAGCCACGCGCGTGATCGCCCTCAACCCCGCTGATTGCGAGATCCTCTATGCCATTGGCGCGCAGGATCTGCTGGTGGGGCGTGGGGAATACTGCAACTACCCGGAGGAGGTCACCGCGCTGCCCAGCGTTTCCAGCGGAGCGGAGCTGAATTTGGAGCAGATTCTCGCGCTGGAGCCGCAAGTGATGATCATGAGCAAAATGGCACAGACGGTGGAACAGGTGGAAGCTTTGGAAAAGGCAGGCGTGAAGGTTGTCATTTCCGATGCGCAGAACATCGAAGGCGTCTATACCGCCATTGGCATGCTTGGACAGCTTACCGGGCGCACCGAGGATGCGGATTCGATGATTGCGGACATGCGGATGGGCTTTGCCGATATTGCCGCAAAGATGGCAAAAACGGACAAGACCATTTACTTTGAGGTGTCTCCGCTGGAATGGGGTCTTTGGACTGCTGGCAGCGGCACCTTTATGGACGAAATTGCCACGCTTTGCGGCTACACGAATATCTTTGCTGATGTGCCGGGCTGGGTGGAGATCTCGCAGGAGCAAGTGTTGGAGCGCAACCCCGATTTCATCATCACCACCTCCGTTGGCAGCGAGCAGCAGCCGGATCCCACGCAGGAAATTGCGAGCCGTCCCGGCTGGGATGTGCTCAAGGCCGTGCAAAAGGGCAATGTGCTGCAATTTGACAGCGACAGCTTTTCCCGCCCGGGGCCGCGCCTGCTGGATGCCGCCCAACAGCTTTGCGTTGCCTTTATTGAGGTTGGCGTAGAGCCCGCCGCTTAAAGGCGGCTGACAAATGAGTAACGAGCCTAACGAGGCTTTTCATTGGTATGAAATCCTTGCTTTTTCTTTGCTGACGATGGCCACGCTCTGCCTGTGCGTATGCGCAGGCAGCGTGGCTATCCCTATTTGGGATACGCTGCGCGTGATTGTGCGCGCATGCCTCGGCCTTTCCGTGCAGGAGGGGCTTCCTACGGCGATTATCCTGTCCGTGCGCCTGCCGCGTGTGCTGGCGGTGGCACTTACGGGAGCGTCGCTCTCGCTTTGCGGCGCATGCATGCAAGGGCTGCTTCGCAACCCCCTTGCGGACGGCTCCACGCTTGGCGTAAGCTCTGGCGCGTCGCTTGGCGCTGTGGCTGCGATGGCGCTTGGCGTTAGCTTACCGGCGCTTCCGTTTGGCAGCACCGCGCTTATGGCCATGCTGTTCGCGTTTGCGTCGCTGGTGCTGGTGCTCGCGCTTTCCTACATGGCGGATCATACCATGAGCACCCAAACGCTCATTTTGATGGGCGTGATCTTTAGCATGTTTGCAAGCAGCCTCATGAGCCTGCTCATCACCTTTTCCGGTGAAAAGCTGAAATCAATTACCTTTTGGACGATGGGTTCGCTGGCAGGCTGCGGCTACGAAAGCGTGCTGCTGCTGCTGGTGGTTTTTGTGCTGTGCGGCGGCGTGCTCCTGCTGCATTCGCGCGAGCTGAACGCGTTTTCGCTTGGTGAGGACGCTGCGCGCCATATCGGCGTATCTGTGCGCCGTGTGAAGCTCACTGTGATGATTATGGTTTCCGCGCTGATTGGCGTGTGCGTATCCATTGGCGGATGCATCGGCTTTGTTGGGCTGACCATGCCACATATGGCGCGGATGCTGACGGGACCCAATCACCGCAGGCTGCTTCCGGCCAGCGCGTTTGCGGGCGCGGTGTTTTTAATGCTCTGCGACCTTGCTGCCCGCACGCTCCTCAACCCAATCGAGCTGCCCATTGGCATTATTACCTCCATGGTGGGCGCGGCCTGCTTTATCGCTGTGTATTTCCGCACGCGTGGGGGAAGGAGCGGCGCATGCTCAAAGTCAAAAACCTGAGGGTTCGCTATGGCGCGCAGGAGGCGGTCAGCGATCTTTCTTTTGCAGTTGATCCGGGGCAATGGCTGATGCTGGTGGGGCCTAACGGCGCGGGAAAATCCACCGCGCTTGCCGCCATCGCGCAGAGCGTGCCCTATGCGGGCGAGGTGCTGTGGAACGGTGTAAGCGCGCGAACGATGAAGCCGCGCCGCTTTGCCCGCCATGTAGGGATGCTTTTGCAGACGCACCGCATCGAATATGGCTTTACCGTGGAGGAGGTCGTGCGGCTGGGACGCTATGCCCACAAGCGCGGCTTTTGTAACCATGCAGATGCGGAGGGCGAGGCTTGTGTAGAGACCGCCTTGCGGGATGCGGGTCTTTTGGAGCTTCGGTACAAAAGCGTGCTGGAGCTTTCCGGCGGCGAGGTGCAGCGTGTGTTTCTGGCGCAGGTCTTTGCGCAAAATCCGGAGCTTATTTTGTTGGACGAGCCGGCAAATCATCTGGATCTGCTATATCAGCAACGCGTGTTTTCCTTGCTTGGGCGCTGGTTAAGCCAAAATGGGCATGCGATTATCTCCGTGGTGCATGATTTGAGCTTGGCGCGCAGGTACGCCACACATGCGGTTTTGTTGGAAAATGGCCATGCGGCCGCCATGGGTCTCGCCGATGAAACGCTGACCCGCGCGCATCTGCAAGCTGTTTACGGCATGGATGTGTACGAATGGATGCAGTGTCTTCTGGCACGCTGGGCGGAGTGAGGCGGCGTTGTGCCAAAACGCGAGCATGCCTCAAATGGCGAAACCGCTGGATCAATGAAAATTTTGGGCGCTTGTCGAAAATCCGTGCATTTTTGTTTGTTATATGTTAAACTATATGCCGTGCGTATGCTGTGCATTTGCATGTCGATTCATATCACAAATGGAGGAGGTCATAGGCTGCCATGTCCAATCATAATGAAAAGTATGAAAAGCTGGCGCAAGTCATTGAGGAACACAAAGAGCAGAGGGGCGCTCTGATGCCTGTTTTGCAGGCCGCTCAGGGAATCTTCGGCTGTGTTCCCATGGATGTGCAGGAGCTCATTGCCGAAGGGCTCGGCAAAACCCTTAGCGAGGTTTATGGCGTAGCCACATTCTATTCTCAATTTTCTCTGCAACCCAAGGGTGAATTTGTATGCGGCGTTTGCCTTGGCACTGCCTGCTATGTAAAGGGCAGTCAAAAGGTGATGGACAAGCTCTGCGAGGAAGTTGGCATTGGCGTTGGACAGACCTCCGCGGATGGCCGCTTCACTGTGCAGGCCACGCGTTGCCTTGGCGCTTGCGGCCTTGCGCCCGTCATGATGATTAACGACGAGGTTTATGGTCGCCTGACGCCTGAGGAGATTCCCGGCATTATGGCGAAATATAAGGCGTAGTCATATGCGCGATTTATCCATGCATGTTTTGGATATCGCTCAGAACAGCATCAAGGCACAGGCAACGCTGGTCGAAATTGTGTTTGTGATTAACGAAAATCGGGTGCTGACCCTCTCCGTTAAGGATAACGGCTGCGGCATGAGCCCTGATTTTCTTGCCCGCGTCACCGATCCCTTTACCACCACGCGCACTACGCGCAAGGTAGGGCTGGGCATACCCATGCTTCAGCAGAGTGCCGAAATGTGCGGAGGCTTCTTTGGGATAGATAGCAGGCCGGGTGCGGGAACCGCCATTCACGCGACCTTTCATTTAACCAATATCGACTGTATCCCCATGGGCGAAATATGCGATACGTTGTTGACGCTTGTGGTGCTCAATCCAGATAAGCCCGAATTCGTTTTTCGGGCTACCTCGCCGGCGGCGGAAGCATCGTTTGACACGAGAGAGGTTCGTCAGGCGCTTGGCGGCGTTCCCCTGAACGAGCCAGATGTGGCCGCATGGATCAAAAGCAGCATTGAAGAAGAGTTTAAACCCATTTTGGAGGTGGAATGAATTATGAAGTCACTGGCTGAATTAGAAGCAATCCGCGCAAAGACCTTGGAAAAGGTGTCCATGCGCAAAGACGCTGATGATGGCATTCGCGTGGTCGTTGGCATGGCTACCTGCGGTATCGCCGCGGGCGCGCGCCCCGTCATGCTCAAATTCCTAGAGGAAATCCAAAAGCGTAACCTGCAAAACGTCACGGTTTCTCAAACCGGCTGCATCGGCATGTGCCGCCTAGAGCCCATGCTGGATGTGATGATCCCCGGCAAGGGAAAAGTGACCTATGTGCGTGTAACGCCTGAAATGGTGGCTCGCATTGTGGCCGAGCACATTGTCAACGGCCGCCCTGTTGAGGAATACACCATCGGTGCAGCAGAAGGTAAATAAGAACGCTAAGGAGGAACGAACATGGATCTTTTTCGCGCACATGTGCTTATCTGCGGCGGTACCGGCTGTTCTTCGAGCGGTTCTGGCCAACTGATTGAGCGCTTTGAAGAGCAGATCGCAAAGCATGGTCTGGATAAGGAAATCAAGGTTGTTCGCACGGGCTGCTTTGGCCTTTGCGAGGCTGGCCCGGTGGTTATCGTCTACCCGGAAGGCACCTTTTATAGCCATATCCGCCCCGAAAATGTGGATGAGATCGTGGCTGAGCACCTTCTCAAGGGTCGTATTGTGCAGCACCTTGTTTACAAGGAGAAGGCACAGGAGGAGGAGCAACACCTCTCTCTTGAAAATATCGATTTCTACCGCACCCAGAAGCGCTTGGCTCTGCGCAATTGCGGCGTGATCGACCCCGAAAACATTGACGAATACATTGCCTTTGACGGCTACAAGGCGCTTGCAAAGGTGCTTACCCAAATGACCCCCGTACAGGTGGCCGATGAGGTTCTTGCATCCGGTCTGCGCGGCCGTGGCGGCGCGGGTTTCCCAACGGGAAAGAAATGGCAGTTTGCCGCCGCTTCTAAATCGGAACACAAATACATGATCTGCAATGCGGACGAGGGCGACCCCGGCGCGTTCATGGATCGCTCCATTTTGGAGGGTGATCCCCACACCGTGCTTGAGGCCATGGCCATTGGCGGCTATGCCATCGGCGCAACCGAGGGCTATATCTATGTCCGCGCGGAGTATCCCATCGCGGTCAAGCGCTTGGAAATCGCCATCAAGCAGGCACATGAATATGGTCTGCTTGGCAAGAACATCTTTGATTCCGGGTTCGATTTTGATATCTCCATCCGCCTTGGCGCAGGCGCCTTCGTTTGCGGCGAGGAAACGGCGCTGATGCGCTCCATTGAAGGCAATCGCGGCGAGCCGACCCCCAAGCCCCCATTCCCGGCTGTGCGCGGCTTGTTTGATAAGCCCACCAACATCAACAACGTGGAGACCTTTGCCAACATCCCGCAGATTTTGCTCCATGGTTCGGACTGGTTTAAGTCCATTGGCACCCCGCGCAGCTCCGGCACCAAGGTGTTCGCGCTAGGCGGCAAGATCAACAACACCGGCCTTGTGGAAGTGCCCATGGGCACGCCGCTTCGCGAGATTATCTTCTCCATTGGCGGCGGCATTCCCAATGGCAAGGCCTTCAAGGCGGTTCAAACAGGCGGCCCCTCCGGCGGCTGCATTCCCGCGGCGCATTTGGATGTTCCGATTGAGTACGATACCCTTACGGAAATTGGCTCCATGATGGGCTCTGGCGGTATGATCGTGCTGGATGAGGATAACTGCATGGTGGATATCGCGCGCTTCTTCCTGGATTTCACGGTGGACGAGAGCTGCGGCAAATGCGTGCCCTGCCGTATTGGCACACGCCGGATGCTAGAGATTCTCGAGCGCATTGTGGAAGGCAAGGGCGAAGAAGGCGATATCGAAAAGCTGGAGGCTTTGGCAAAGAACATCAAGGACACCGCGCTTTGCGCCTTGGGTCAAACAGCGCCAAACCCGGTGCTTTCCACGCTCCAATATTTCCGTGATGAATACGAGGCGCATATTAAGGAAAAACGCTGCCCCGCGCATCACTGCCAGAAGCTGCTCAACTACGAGATCACCGACAAGTGCCGCGGCTGCACGGCCTGCGCGAAGGTTTGCCCTGTGGGCGCGATCACGGGTGCTGTGAAGGAAATGCACAAGATCGACAACCTCAAGTGCATCAAGTGTGGCTCCTGCATGGAGAAGTGCCGTTTCGGCGCCATCGTCAAGAACTAATATCCGCATAAGGAGGAACGAACATGGGACAGATGATTCCAGTTACCATTGACGGCGTGCAGGTAGAGGTTCCTGCGGGTTCGACGGTGCTTGAAGCTGCCCGAATCGCAAAGGTAAACATCCCTACGCTGTGCTATTTGAAGGATATCAACAATACGGCGAATTGCCGCCTATGTGTTGTGGATTGCGGCGGACGCGCCCTACAGGCTGCGTGCGTGCTTCCCGTAACCCCCAATATGGTGGTAAAGACCAATACCCCGGCAATCCTTGAGGCTCGCCGCACGAACCTTGAGCTGATTTTGAGCAACCATGAAAAGAAATGCCTCTCTTGCGTGCGAAGCCAAAACTGCGAGCTGCAAAAGCTTTGCGTGGAGCTTGGCGTGGAAGATGGCGGGCGCTTTGAGGGTACCCAGAGCGGCTATGAGGTTGACAACTCCTCGCCCTCCATTGTGCGCAACAACAACAAATGCATTCTCTGCCGCCGTTGCGTGGGCGTTTGCAACAATGTGCAGAAGGTCGGCGTGATTGGCCCAGTCAACCGTGGCTTTAAGACCTCAATCGAGAGCCCTTGGGATTTGCAGCTGGGTCAAATGGCCTGCATCAACTGCGGCCAGTGCATCACCGTCTGCCCTGTTGGCGCACTTACGGAGCGCGACAATACCAAGGAAGTTTGGGCGGCGCTTAACGATCCTAAGAAGCACGTGGTTGTGCAACCAGCTCCCGCTGTGCGTGCGGCGCTGGGCGAGGAATTCGGCTTCCCCATGGGCACCAGCGTAACCGGCAAGATGGCTGCCGCACTGCGCCGCATGGGCTTTAACAAGGTCTTTGATACGGATTTCGGCGCGGATCTGACCATCATGGAAGAGGGTACGGAGCTGATTGATCGCATTCAAAATGGCGGCGTGCTGCCCATGATCACCAGCTGCTCCCCGGGCTGGATCAAGTTCTGCGAGCATTACTATCCCGAGTTCATCCCGAACCTGAGCTCCTGCAAATCGCCCCACGAGATGGAGGGCGCGATGATCAAGACGTATTACGCAGAAAAGGCGAACGTGCGCGCCAGCGATATCGTTGTGGTATCTGTAATGCCCTGTACGGCCAAGAAGTTCGAGGCAAAGCGTTATGAAATGAACCATAACGGCCTGATGGACGTTGATATGGTTATTACGACGCGCGAGCTTGCCCGTATGATTAAGGAAACTGGCATCGACTTTGCCAACTTGCCTGATGAGGATTTTGATAGCCTCATGGGGCAGAGCACCGGCGCTGGCGTCATCTTTGGCGCGACTGGCGGCGTAATGGAAGCTGCCTTGCGTACCGCTTATGAAGTGCTCACGGGTGAAACGCTCGCGGATGTGAACTTCACCGCCGTTCGTGGCGTAGAGGGCATCAAGGAAGCGACCGTTAAGATCGGCGAGCTGGATGTGAAGGTTGCGGTTTGCAGCAGCACCGGCAAGGCTGCCGAGCTTTTGGATGCGGTGAAGCGCGGCGAAAAGCAGTATCACTTTATCGAGGTCATGGGTTGCCCCGGCGGCTGCGTAAACGGCGGCGGTCAGCCGATTGTGTGCGCACAGGTGCGCAACTGGGTTGATATCCGTGTGGAGCGTGCCAAGGCTCTCTATAACGAGGATGCGGCGAAGCCGATCCGCAAGAGCCATGAGAACCCGGAGATCCAGCAGATCTATGCGGAGTATCTTGGCAAGCCTAATAGCCATAAGGCACATGAGCTGCTGCACACCACCTATGAGCAGCGCGATATCTACATGTAAGGTACACTCAAATGACCGGGAAGCGCAAGGGCTTGCCCGATCAGAATAGCAATTGAAAGCTTTGCCGTAGGATGGTCTATCCTACGGCAAAGCTTTGCTTTTTACCATGGCTTCGTATTGATTCAAGTACTGCTTTTTTGCGAGGACTGCGTTGCTTGACTATTTCGCGACCAGCGCGGAAAAACCGTCGCTCTCGATCAACGTACCATCGTTCGCAACCCAAAGCACCTCCACGCCATCCAAACCATCGATGAGCGCCTTCCCTTTTTCGATGGGCAGGTTGTAAAGCGCGGTAGAAAGTGCGTCCGCCAAGCCGCTATCCTGCGTAATAACGGATACCGCCCAGAAATACGCGGAAGGCATCAGCGTATCGGGGTCAATGATATGGTGATATGCCTTGCCAGCTACCGTATAATAGCGTTGGTAGCTGCCGCTGGTCACCAGAGATAGGTCATGCAGGTTTAGTGTAAGCAAGGTTTGGTTTTCCGCGTGCTTGTCCGGGTTTTCTACTGCCACCCGAAAATCCGTGCCATCTGCATGCGTGCCAATGGTGCGGACATTTCCGCCGATGGATAGCAGCGCGTTTGTCACGCCGCGCTCTATCAAGAGCTGCGCCACACGTTCCACCGCATAGCCTTTGCCAACGGCGCCAACATCCAGCTTGAGCGCCGGGTCACGGAAGGCGACGGTAAGGTTTTCCGTGTCCAGCACCAGATCGTCAATGTTGGTATGCTTGGCGGCTTCGGTAAGCTGCTCCATCGGGGGCAGCACTGCGCTTTGGGGATCATCCATGCCAGACGTGCGGTAATCGTGCCAGATGCTCAGCACGCTGCCCATGGCAACGTTGACGCGCCCGTCTGTAAGCTTATACATCTCCTTTGCAAACACCAGCAGATCCATCAGCCGTTGCTCCACCTGCACAGGCGCGGTAGCGGCCTGCTGGTTTACGGTGTATAGATTGTTGATATTTTCATAGGCGTTGTAGATGTCATAAAGCTGATGATAGTTCAGCAGCTCATCATGAATGTCCTGTGCGAGCGCGTTGGCTTCCTCCTTGGTATCACAATAGAGGATCATCTGCGAGAAAGTATCAAACAGATCCAGAAAGCTTGCCGTATAGCGGTTTGCCTCGGCCTTGCCCGCTTTTGGGGCGCAGCCGGTGAACAATAAAAGCATTAGGGCGAGCAGTGCAAGCAGACGGCGGGTGGTTTGGCGCATCGGGGATATCCCTCACAATCCATTGAAAATAGAAATGATCCGGCGCAGAACATGCGCCGGATCAGATTAACAAGAGGCCGGAAAGCGAACCGCTTGTTCGTCAGTCGCGCCTTTTGTATGGGGTTATTACTTGGCAGCCTTTGCGATAGCAGCCTGGAAAGAGCCAATGCTCATGCTGCAAGAAGCAACGATGTCCGCATCGGTAGGATGCGCTTCTTCGTTCACAGCGATGCCCTGAATCTGCTCAGCGGTCTTGCCGATCACATAAGCTTCAAAGCCAGCAGCCTGCTCAAACCATTCTTTGCCAATCGCGGAGGCAACCTTCATGCCATAAGCCTCGCCAAGCGCCTTCTTGTCCACAACCAGAGCGGTCAGGTCAGAGGTGATCTTGCCGGTAGCGTCGAACTTGATCTTGCTCTGGCTGCAATTCAGCGCGCAAGCAGTGATCACGCCCTCGGCGTTGAGCGTAATGGCGGCGTACGTATCGTCGATCTGGCATGCGCCATCGGCGTCAGCAGCGGCATCCTTGCTGAATTCAGCAGTGTCGGTCACAATGCCAAGGCTAAGCTTGTCGCCTTCGGCGGCGGTGCAGTCAACGGCGTTTTCCATTGCAAACACAAGCGCGCTGGTGAAATCGCCAATTGCCATGGTGCAGCCGGCGGTCAGGTCAGCAGCGGTAGGATGGTTCTTTTCATCCACGGCGATACCCTTGATTTCGTCAATGGTCTTGCCAATGAAATACTCCCGCAGGAAAGCGGCTTGCTCGTCCCATTCTTTGCCAATGGGGGAAGCGGCTTTCATGCCATAAGCTTCGCCAAGCTCGTTCTTGTTTTTGTACTCTGTGGCGGGATCGGTGGTGACAACGCCCTTCGCAGAGAAGGACATCTTGATTTGCGCAACGTCGAGCGCAACATCAACAAGCTTGCCATCCGCGCCGATCAGCGCAGCAACGGCGGTGCTGTCGGACTGTGCCTTGCCATCTGCATCCGCAGAAGCATCCGCGCTAGAGTCGATAGAGGTTACAATGCCCAAACCAAGTTTGTAAGCCGGGGCGGTTTCAGCGGACGCAAGAGCGAACACGCTGAGTGTGAGTGCCAGACATAGCACAAGAGAGAGAACCTTTTTCATATTTCTATCCTCCTCAATTCTTCCCGCTATCGATGCGGGAGGGAACTAACAATATTTTAACACGTTGAATGCACTTCGTCAATTGCTAATATATGATTGGCATCAGCCCGGCCAAACGCCCGGGCTTTTGCGTCACACGATCAGGCTGCATATGAAAAAAACGCAAGTCCGGAATCCTTCTTCCAGTCCTGCGCTTTTCGGCGGTTATAGGCTTTGCTGTTTTCAGGTTTGCGGGTGGTGGGATTGATACCATACCATGTGCCGCGCTTGCGTTGAGCGATTGCCCGCTGTTTCTTTTTGGTGAGCTTGTCGTAGCAGACATGCTTTTCCATTGTGATTCCACCTTTCATTTTTGAGGGATAGGTAAGCGAAAGCCCTTGATTTCTCAAGGGCTTTCGCGGTGTGGTGGTCTGTACTGGACTCGAACCAGTGACCCCATCGATGTGAACGATGTGC
>JAVVVJ010000030.1:0-29911 GCA_036652695.1 Clostridia bacterium
GGTTTTTAACCCGCTAACATGTTCTCCGGCTTTTACCATGTCTTTCTGCGTCCAGTTTTGGGGAAACCATGCCATTCCTGTTCCGTGGTTCTTAGCTTTATCTTTGATGAACGGTATGTTACCCACTCGTACTCCGTTTGGATATGTTTTCACGATATTGTACTTGATTCCAGCCTTGTACATGATCTCAAGCGCACTTTGACCATGTCCACCGCTCTTGATATTTTGAATCTTTCCTGTACGAGGATTACGTGTGAAGCGTCCGTCGAAGGAATGAATCAAAGCACCATGATGCACCCGATTACTGCCGTTGGACGTATAGTAACGCCCAGAATCGCCGCTTCCCATCAGACCGCCTTCTTTCGCTTCTGCGATGTCCAATCGGAGTAATGGATCCATCGCAGATTGGCAGGCATATCAGCAAACACATCATTGGGCATGGCTCGGTACAATGAGCAATCAGGCGTGATGATTCCGGGATTTTGCCTCCAACATACCGAGCAGTTTGACGGCTTCAAACAACTCGTTCAAAAAGCTGTTTGCATTATCATCCGACGCACGTTCCTTAAGTGCTTTGAGCACAATTCTCACCTCTATGGTGATTATACACGATAAGACAGTTATTGTTACCTTTTAATCTGCATATTAGAACAAAAAGAGGCCGATCCTCGCGGATAAGCCTCTTTTTTGCACGATTGCTTTTTTAAGTGCTTCCTCAACCGCCACAGCCACGCTTGCGCCGACCATGGGGTTGTGCCAAACGGTACACATGGTGGTGTAAAAGGCAGGCTAGGGTGTGTTAAGCCCTAGCCTGCTACTCCATTTTTCCGCTTATAGGGAATGCATTTCCGGAAAGCTAACGGCACGGCCGGTACGGCTGGATTCATACGCCCTCTCCATCATTTCGGAAAGCAGAAGCGCCTGTGAAATATCAAATTCGGGAATCTCCGCGCCGGTGTTGCAGGCGTGTACCCATTGGCGCAGGGGAGATTCAGGCTTGGGCTGCAGGTCGGTATCCATGTGCCAGCCGTCGCCAAGGTTCACTTGCAGCCCGTTGTGAATCATCAGGCAGCCCTTGGTGCCGCTGACTTCCAGCGTGTAGGGGTTGCCCTTGGATACAAAGCCCGTTTCGGAAACGCCCAGTACGCCGCCCGGGAAGGTGAGCAGGCTGACCGCGTTATCCTCCACCGCATGGCCGGTGACGTTGGTGAAGGCCGATTGCACGCTTTGCGGCCTGCCAAGCAGCCAAGCAAGCGTGTACATCGGATGTGCGCCCAGATCAATCATCGCGCCGCCGCAGCACTGCTCGGCGCTGTAGAAATGCTCGGGCAGCCAGCCCGCGATTGCGCCGTCATGCACGTTGCGCACGCGCGCGTAGGTGATTTGCCCCAGCTTGCCAGCGTCGATGTATTCCTTCGCTTTGCGGATTTCGGGGTTGCATTTGTGCGGAAACGAAATGCCAAAGCAGGTGTGATTGCGCTTGATAGCTTGGGCAATGAGGTGCGCCTCCTCGAGGGTTGGCGTGAGCACCTTCTCGGTAAAGACAGCCTTGCCAGCATCACAGGCCTTGATGATCATATCCGTATGCGTGTTGGTGGGGGCGTTGACAACGACCGCCTGAATGGCGGGGTCGCGCAGCACGGCATCCATTGTATCCACATAGGCGCATTGGAGCTCGTCCGCCCACGCGCGTCCTGCGGCGGCATCCTCATTCCATACGGCGGTAAGCTTGCAATCGGGGGTTTCCGTCAATTGTTTGGCATATTCCGGGGCATGTACATGCCAGCGGCTCAGCATTGCGATGGTAAGCATCCTCAAACCTCTCCCTTTTTTCTAAAGTATGGATTTGAAATTGATTCGCAAATAGTATACCACAGGGAACGCGCGAAGGCAAAGGCAGAACCGTGCCTTACAGCACATACTGGTAGATGGATAAAAAATGCAGAACGCTGCCCACAAGGCAGAAAAAGTGAAAAACAGAATGGAAATACTTCCGTTTTGCGCCAATGGCATAAAGGATCGCGCCGATGGTATAGGCAACGCCGCCCCAGATGAGCAGCACAATGCCGCGCGCGTCCATCGCCGCGCTGAGGGGGCGAATCGCAAACACGATTGCCCAACCCATGGCAAGGTAGCAAAATACCGAAACCGCGGCAAATTTTTTCAAGCTGACTGCGTTGAGCGTAACGCCTAGCGCCGCCGCCGCCCAGATGACGGCAAAAAGCAGCCAACCCACGTTGCCGCGCAGCGTGGTGAGCGTATAGGGCGTATAGGTTCCCGCAATCAGCAGAAAGATGGTGCAGTGATCCAGCACGCGAAAAACGCGCTTTGCCTTGTTGACCTTCAGTGCGTGGTATAGCGTTGAAACCGTATACAGCAAGATAAGCGTCAGCCCAAAAACGCACGCGCCTACAATGGTTGCCGTGCTGCCGCCGTTGATGACGGCGCGCACAATGCATAGCACCATCGCCACAACGCCAAAGATCGCCCCTACGCCGTGGGAGATCGCATTGAGCAGCTCCTCACAAAGCGTGTATTTTGGAATGGAAACGCGGTGCGTTTCGTGATCGGTCATCAATGCATCGCTCCTTATTTTTCTGCAAAACGAAAGTAGGCTTTCGCGTTTTCATAGCTCACGCCGCGTACAATTTCGCTCAGCAAATCCACGTTGGCGGGGAAAAGCCCGTCCTCCACCCACTGGCCGATTAGGCGGCAGAGGATGCGGCGGAAGTATTCGTGGCGCGGATAGCTCAGAAAGCTGCGGCTATCGGTAAGCATACCCACAAAGCCCGCCAGATAACCAAGGTTGGCAAAGCTGGTAAGCTGGTTGGTCATGCCAACAAGATGGTCGTTAAACCACCATGCGGAACCATGCTGCACCTTGCAGATGGCTTCGTCGCTTTGAAAACAGCCGCAGATGCTGTCAATGGCCTGATCGTCGTTGGGGTTGAGGCTGTATAGGAGAGTGCGGGGCAGGTCGCCGGTTGCCTCCAGTGCGCCAAGAAAGGCGGAGGTTTGGGCAACGGGGGTATGGTTATCGATGCAGTCATAGCCGGTATCAGGGCCCAACTCTTGGTAAAAAACGGGGTTGTTATCGCGGCGGCAGCCGTAGTGGAGCTGCATGACCCAGTTGAGCGCCTTGTATTCGCGCGCCACAAAGAGCATGCAGGCGGTTTTGAAGATGGCTTGCTCTGCTTGGGAAACACAACCGCCGGATAGGCGCTTTTGGAAAATGGCCTCCACCTCGGCCTCGTCGGCGGGTGCGTACATCACGTAGCTAAGCCCATGATCGCTCAGGCAGCAGTGATTGCTTGCAAAGTATGCCATGCGCGCCTTGAGCGCGGCTTTGAGGTCGGCGAAGCTGTGAATGGCCACGCCGGCAGCAGCGCTGAGCTTTTGCAGGTAATCGGCGTAATCGGGTTTTTCCAAGTTCATCGCCTTATCGGGGCGCCACGCGGGGAGCACGGCGGTGCGGAAGCTCGCGTCTGCCGCCAGCTTCTGGTGCCATTCGAGGTTGTCAATGGGATCATCCGTGGTGCAGATGGTTTCCACATTGCTCATGTTGATCAGGCCGCGCACGCCGTAACCGGGGGTTTGCAGCTTTTGGTTGCACAGCGCCCAAACCTCGTTGGCGGTTTTGGCGCTCAGTGTGCCATGATAGCCGAAGAAATTGCGCAGCTCCAGATGACTCCAGTGGTAGAGCGGGTTGCCGATGCTCTTGCCAAGCACCTCCGCCCACTTGTGGAATTTTTCCTCGTCGCTTGCATCGCCGGTGATATAGCGCTCGCTGACGCCTGCGGCGCGCATGAGCCGCCACTTGTAGTGATCGCCGCCCAGCCAGATCTGCGTGATGTTTTGGTAATGCAGATCCTCGTAAATCTGCCGTGGACTGATGTGGCAGTGGTAATCGATAATGGGGCAGGCGGCGGCTACCTCGTGGTAGAGGGTTTTGGCCATCGGGGTGGAGAGCAGGAAATCCTTGTCCATGAATGCTTGCATTGGGATGCTTCCTTTCGGCTGTTTAATGAAGGTGCCCGTTGGGGATGAAGCTTGTGTGCGGGGGGTTACAGCGTGCTGCCGCGCTTGATGAGCTCGCCGGTAAAAACGGTTTTTTGGGGCATCTCACGCCCCTCCAGCACGCTGAGCATGGTGGTTACGCAGTGATCGCAGGTGGCTTGCAGCTTGTTATCCACGCTGGTGAGTTCCGGATCGCAGCAGAGGCAGAAGGGGGAGTTGTTGTAGCCAATGATGCTGAGGGCCTGCGGGATTGGAAGCTTCAGGGCGCGCGCGTATTTGGCCGCGCCTACGCCGAGGATATCCTCTGAAGTGAGCACAGCGTCAAAGGCCAAGCCCTGTTCATGCAGGGCAAGCAGGTGGTCGCGCACATGCGGCACGCCAAGCTTGTTTTCGGGAAAGAACTGAACGAGGGCTTCCCGCACCGCAATGCCGCGGCTTTCAAGCCCCGCGCGGTAGCCCTCCAGCTTGCGTGTGCCGCTGTAGTTTTTGTTGTGGTATAGGTACAGTATGCTTTTGCATCCGGTATCGATGAGGTATTGGGTGGCCTCCGTATTGGCTTGCCGATCGTCGCAACCCACGCAATATACGTTTTCATAAGGGTGAGCGCCGTTAAGCATGACAATAGGCAGGCTGCGCGCCGCAGTGCGGATGTACTCGTTATCCTTATCTTTGGCTTCAATAAAGGTGGAGCCCATGAGTACCATGCCATCCACGTGCCTGCCATGCAGCATTTCAACGCCCTGCACGCGTGCGCTTCGCTCCGGCCCGGTGCAGCAGAGCAGGCAATCGTAATTGTGGCGGCGAAAGGAGCGCTCCAAATAGGCGAGCGCCTGTGCAAGGTAAGAATCAGCGGCGTTTGGGCACAGCAGGCCGATGGTTTTCATGCTGTTGAGCCCTAAGCCGCGCGCAAAGGCGTTGGGTACATAGCCGCATTGTTCAATGACGGCCGCGACCTTTGCCGCTGTCTGAGCGCTGACGTGCGGGCTGTGGTTGAGCACGCGCGAGACGGTAGCGATTGATACGCCCGCCTTTTCGGAAATGTCATAGATGTTCATGCAGCCAAGTCCTTCTCTATGTAAATACTTACGAACTTTATACAGCATGATTATTATACCTTTCAAGCCCATCTTTTGCAAGGCTTATCTTCTGCACAAGCCATGGCGCAACCGCTTTTCTATGAAGAGAAAAGGAGAGGCGCAAAAGTGAAAAAGCGATTGACGGATAAAAAAATCGGGAGTAGAATACGGAAGATGATGTAATTGTTTACACGGCAATGGCATGCCGAAACCGTTTCGATGGGACAAAGAACAGGGAGATAAGATCATGATCAAAAGAGGAAACGCTGCCACGCAAAGCGCGCCAGCGCACCCGATTAAGGTGTTGCAGTATGGCGAGGGAAATTTTCTGCGGGCGTTTGTGGATTACATGCTGGACATCGCCAACGAAAAAACGGATTTTAACGGGAGCGTGGTGCTCGTTAAGCCCATTGCCTTTGGCGAGCTATCGGCGTTTCATAAGCAGGATTGCCGCTATACGGTGCTGCTGCGCGGTTTGGTGGATGGAAAACCCGTGGAAGCGTCCCGCTTGGTGACAGCGGTGACGGACGCGGTGGACGCATACGGCGAATATGAAAAATACGCCGCCTACGCAAGGCTGGAAAGCCTCCGCTTTATTGTGAGCAACACCACAGAGGCTGGGATTGTGCTGGACGAAAGCGACCGCTTTGAGCTTTGTCCGCCCAACACCTATCCCGGCAAGCTCTGTAAGCTCCTGTACGAACGTGCCGTTGCCTTTGATTATGCGCAGGACAAGGGGCTTGTGATGCTGCCGGTGGAGCTGATTGAGGATAACGGCATTGAACTCAAGCGCTGCGTCAAGCGGCTTGCAAGGCTATGGAAGCTTGGCGAGCGCTTTGAGCAATGGCTGGAAAGCGCCTGTGTGTTCACCTCCACGCTGGTGGATCGCATCGTAACCGGCTATCCCAAGGAGGAGGCGGAGGCCATTTGGCAGAAGCTTGGCTATGAGGATCACTTGCTGGTGACGGGCGAGCCCTTTGCGCTGTGGGTGATCGAATCCGAAAAGGATCTTTCCCAAGAGCTTCCCCTGCCAGCGTGCGGCCTGCCCGTGATCTATACAAACAATCAAAAGCCGTATAAGCAGCGCAAGGTGCGTATTTTGAACGGCGCGCATACCTCCTTTGTGCCCGCCGCCTTTTTGTGTGGATACGATTTTGTGCTGGATGCGATGAACGACCCGCTCATCAAAACCTTCATGCAGCAAACCCTTTATGAGGAGGTCATCCCCACGCTCACGCTGCCCAAGGAGGATTTAGTCGCCTTTGCTTCGGCGGTTACGGGGCGCTTTGAAAACCCGTATATCAAGCACGCGTTGCTCTCCATTTGTTTAAATTGTGTGAGCAAGTGGCGTGCCCGCTGCCTGCCGAGCCTGCTGGGCTATGTGGAACTGCGGCGGGAGCTGCCCCAGCGCCTGACCTTTTCCTTGGCGGCGGTGATGGCGCTTTACTATGGCGGGACGCTTCAAAATGGCGAGCTGGTATGCGAACGGGCGGGAAAACCCTACGTTTTGCGCGATGACGCGCCGGTGCTCGCCTTTTTCGCGGAGCACGCGTCAACGCCCGCGCCGGAGCTTGCGCAGCTGTACCTTGCAAACGCGGCTTTCTTCGGGCAGGATCTGACGCTTGTCCCCGGGCTGCTTTCCAGCGTGAGCGAAAGCCTGCAAGCCATTCTGTCACGCGGCATGCGGGTCGTGATGAGTGAAAAATTTGGAGGTTGAAATGCAGGAACTATTGAAAATCAACCCTAGAGATACGGTGGCTGTGGCGCTTACGCCGCTGGATGCGGGACAGACCGCTGTGGACGGGGAACTGTTCATAACAGCCTGCGAGCCGATTCCTGCCGGGCACAAGGTGGCGCTCCGCGCCATCGCGGCGGGGGAGCCGATCATCAAATACGGCTATCCGATTGGCGAGGCGAAATGCGATATTCCACAGGGTGGACATGTGCATGTGCAAAACGTGAAAACCTTGCTAAACGGGGAGCTGAGCTATGAGCACAAGCCAAGCGTACAGCCCTTGGAGGCGCGGCAACCGGAAATGTTTCCGGGCTATGTGCGCTATGATGGCCGCGTAGGCGTGCGCAACGAATTATGGATTTTGCCTACGGTTGGTTGTGTGAGCAATGTGGCGCAAGCGCTGGCGGCACGCGCGAGCGGGCTTGTGGGCGAGGGAGTGGAGGGCGTGCATGCCTTTACGCACCCCTATGGCTGCTCACAGATGGGGGAGGATCAGGCGCATACGCGCACCCTTTTGGCAGATCTTGCCATGCACCCCAATGCGGGCGGCGTGCTGGTGCTGGGGCTTGGCTGCGAGAACAGCGGCGTGGATACGATCCGAGCGCAGATGAGCGCGTATGACAAAAGCCGCGTGCGTTTCCTAATCTGTCAGGAGGTTGAGGACGAGCTGGAGGCGGGCATGGCGTTGCTTACGGAGCTTGCGCAGCGCATGCGTCCCGAGCGGCGTGTGCCCTGCCCCGCAAGCAAGCTGGTGGTCGGCCTCAAATGCGGCGGATCGGACGGGTTTAGCGGCATCACCGCAAACCCGGTGATCGGCGGGTTTTCCGACATGCTCATCGCGCAGGGCGGGAGCACCGTGCTTACCGAGGTGCCCGAGATGTTCGGTGCGGAAACCATCTTGATGAATCGATGCGAAACCGAGGAGCTGTTCCAAAAAACAGTGGCGCTCATCAACGATTTCAAACGCTACTTTCAGGAGCATCACCAAACCATCTATGAAAACCCCTCGCCCGGCAACAAAGCGGGCGGCATCAGCACTTTGGAGGATAAGGCGCTGGGCTGTACGCAAAAAAGCGGTTTCGCTCCCGTAAAAGATGTGCTACAATATGGTGAGCGCATCAATCAAGCCGGACTTTCCTTGTTGTCTGCCCCGGGCAACGATCTGGTTGCGTCTACCGCCTTGGCGGCGGCGGGTGCGCAGGTGGTGCTGTTTTCTACGGGGCGGGGTACGCCATTCGCGTCGCCTGTGCCCACTGTTAAAATCGCCAGCAATTCTAAGCTGGCAGGCATGAAGCGCAACTGGATCGACTTTGACGCGGGCGCGCTGCTTGATGGCAAGCGGCTGACGGAGCTCTCCGGCGCATTGATGGCCTATGTGCTGGCGGTGGCGGGCGGGCAGCAGGTTTGTAGCGAACGCAGCGGCTATCACGACATGGCCATCTTTAAAACAGGCGTTACTTTATAATATCAACAAAAGCATCAAGGAGGAATTTGAAAATGGAATTGCGCACAGCAGCAGGCCCCAAGGATGTAAAAACCTATGATACCACACGGCTCCGGGAGGAGTTTTTGATTGACGATCTGTTCAAAGCGGACGAGGTTAAGATGGTGTACAGCCATATAGATCGCATCATCACGGGCAGTGCCGTGCCTGTGAAGGCGCCGCTTACGCTGGATGCGGGCGAGGAGCTTCGAGCAAAGTATTTCCTTGAACGCCGGGAGCTGGGCATTATCAACGTCGGCGGCGAGGGCGTTGTGACGGTGGACGGCACAAGCTACAGCCTGCGTTATCGCGATGGGATCTACATCGGCATGGGCAGCAAGGAAATCAAGCTGGAGAGCAAGAGCGCCGAAAACCCCGCAAAGTTTTATTTCAACTGCGCCCCCGCGCACAAGACCTATCCCACCGTATATATCCGCCCCGAGGATTGCGTGAAGGTGGAGCTTGGCACCATGGAGGAAAGCAACCACCGCACCATTTGCAAGTATATTTTGCCCGGGCAGGTGGCGAGCTGTCAGCTGGTGATGGGCATGACGACTTTGATGCCCGGCAGCGTATGGAACACCATGCCCTGCCACACGCACGACCGCCGCATGGAGGTCTATCTCTATTTTGAACTGCCACAGGACGCGGTTGTGATGCACTACATGGGCGAGCCGACGGAGACCCGCCACATTGTGATGCGCAATCAGCAGGCAGTGATCAGCCCAAGCTGGTCTATCC
Source organism: Clostridia bacterium (assembly GCA_036652695.1). GTDB lineage: Bacteria > Bacillota > Clostridia > Christensenellales > Aristaeellaceae > Limiplasma. Next base: position 9,053 of record JAVVVJ010000030.1, read on the forward strand.
ACGCGGCTAGCGCCACGCGCGCCTATACCTTTATTTGGGGCATGGTGGGCGAAAATCAGGATTTTGACGACATGGATGGCGTGAAGATGACGGATCTTCGGTAAGCACGGAATGCCGGCGATTCCATGAAAAAAAGGAAGGAACATACACATGGAAATGATTGAGCAATTGTCACTGGCGGGGCTGGTTCCCGTGATCAAGGTGGAAGACGCCGCTGATGCGGTTCCTCTTTGCAAGGCGCTATCCGATGGCGGACTGCCCGTTGCGGAGATCACCTTCCGCTCTGACGCGGCGGAGGAAGCAATCAAGCGCGTGCATGCCGAGCTGCCAGAGGTGATTCTGGGCGCGGGCACGGTGCTCACCACGGAGCAGGTAGATCGCGCTGTGGCTGCTGGCGCTACATACATCGTATCGCCCGGTCTGAATCCGGAAATTGTTAAATACTGCCAGCAAAAAGGCGTGCCGGTTGTGCCGGGCTGCGCAAACCCCAGCGATATTGAGGTCGCGCTTTCCTTGGGGCTTAAGACGGTGAAGTTCTTCCCCGCTGAGGCGCTGGGCGGCATTTCGCTTATCAAGGCCATGGCCGCGCCCTATGGCGGCGTGACCTTCCTGCCCACGGGCGGCATTACCGAAAAGAACTTGAACGAATACCTTGCCTTCCCCAAAATTGTGGCCTGCGGCGGGAGCTGGATGGTACCCGCTGATGCCGTGGCCGCCAAGGATTGGGCGAAGATTGAAACCCTTACCCGCAGCGCCGTGAACACGATGCTTGGCTTGGAGCTAAAGCATGTGGGTGTGAACAGCGGTGCGCCTGAAACCGCCGCCAAGGATGCCGCGCAGCTATGCAAGCTGCTGGGCTGGCCAATGGACGACCGCCAGAAGGCGATCTTCGTGGGCGATGCCTTTGAGGTGATGAAGGTGCCATTCCGCGGGAAAAATGGGCATATCGCCATTGCCTGCAACAGCATCAAGCGCGCCCGTTGGCATTTGGAGCGCCGTGGCTTCGTATTTGACGATGAGAGCGCCATCCTCAAGGATGGCAAGCTTCGCGCCATCTATTTGAAGGATGATATCGCGGGCTTCGCGTTCCACTTGCTGCAAAAGTAAGGGAATAGCGCGGGGGAGGCTTCGCCTCCCACTGCGCTTGCCCTTCTCCGTTAGCGGCTTCCTTATCAATTTGATTACAAAGGAGCATCACAGCTATGGCCAATAAAGTAGTTACCTTTGGTGAAATCATGCTGCGCTTGAAAAGCCCCGCCTATGAGCGTTTCTTTCAGTCCCCCAGCCTTGAGGCCACCTTTGGCGGCGGCGAGGCGAATGTGAGCGTATCACTTGCCAACTATGGCATGGAAACGGCTTTTGTGACGGTGCTGCCCACCAACGACGTTGGTACGGCCTGCCTGCGCGAGCTGCGCGGCTTTGGCGTGGATGTGTCCAAGATTGTGCGCAAGGATGGCCGCATGGGCATTTACTATTTGGAGAGCGGCTCTGTGCAGCGCCCCAGCAAGGTGATCTATGACCGCGCTGGTTCCGCCATTTGCGAGGCTAAGCTTGGCGATATCGATTGGAAGGCCGCCTTTGACGGCGCGGCCTGGTTTCACTTGACCGGCATCACCCCCGCCATCAGTGCGGGCGCGGCGGAGCTTTCGCTGGAGGCCGTGAAGGTTGCAAAGGAGATGGGGCTGCATGTGAGCTGCGACCTCAACTATCGCAAAAACCTGTGGAAGTATGGCAAAACCGCCGATCAGGTGATGACCGAGCTTGTAAAGTATGTGGATACGGTGATCGCCAACGAGGAGGATTTTCAAAAGTCCTTGCTTTTGAAGGCAGAAAGCGCAGGCTCTGTGGAGGATGGCGAGCTGAACATCGAGCAGTACAAGGCCATCGCAAAGCTAGCCATGGATACCTACCCTAACATTCAGCGCGTTGCGATTACGTTGCGGGAATCCAAGAGCGCCAATCACAACGATTGGAGCGCGTGCCTCTACAACGGCAAGGATTTCTTCCTTTCCCGCAAGTACCGCATCACCGATATTGTGGATCGCGTAGGCGGCGGCGATAGCTTTGGCGGCGGCTTGATCTATGGCTTGAACCACTATGCGGACGAAAAAACCGCTCTTGAATTTGCTGTGGCAGCAAGCTGCCTCAAACATACGATCTCCGGCGACTTCAACCGCGTGAGCATTGCTGAGGTGGAGGGCCTGATGAAGGGCAGCGGCAGCGGCAGGGTACAGCGGTAACGCATTTTGAACGATGGAGGAAATTTGGATGAGAGAATTGTTTTCATTAGAGGGCACGGTTGCGCTTGTGACTGGCGCGAGCTATGGCATTGGCTTCGCCATTGCAACTGGCATGGCCGAGGCGGGTGCCACAATCGTATTTAACGATATCAAGCAGGAGCTTGTGGACAAGGGCTTGGCAGCCTATGCGGAACAGGGCGTGAAGGCGCGCGGCTATGTTTGTGACGTAACGGACGAGGATGCCGTGAACGCGATGGTTGCGCAAATCGAAAAGGAAGTCGGCGTGATTGATATTTTGGTCAACAACGCTGGCATCATCAAGCGCGTGCCCATGTGTGAAATGAGCGCGGCGGACTTCCGCAAGGTGATTGACGTTGACCTGAACGCGCCGTTCATCGTATCCAAGGCCTGTATCCCCTCTATGATCAAAAAGGGACATGGCAAGATCATCAACATCTGCTCCATGATGAGCGAGCTTGGGCGCGAGACCGTGAGCGCCTATGCCGCCGCGAAGGGTGGGCTGAAGATGCTAACGCGCAATATCTGCTCCGAATATGGCAGCCAGAATATACAGTGCAACGGCATTGGACCCGGCTACATCGCCACCCCGCAGACCGCGCCTCTGCGTGAAAAGCAGGCGGACGGTTCGCCACATCCGTTTGACAGCTTTATCCTTTCCAAAACCCCCGCCAATCGCTGGGGCAATGCCGAGGATTTGATAGGGCCTGCGGTGTTCTTGGCTTCTGAGGCTTCCAATTTTGTCAACGGTCATATCCTCTATGTGGACGGCGGCATTCTGGCGTATATCGGCAAACAGCCGTAAGCGAAGCAAAACGATCAACGAGCCATTGGCCGCGCTTAGCGCGGCCAATTTTGAATAGGAGGAAAGGGGGGAATGGCCTTGCTTACGGCGGTGCTATGGTGCGCGGCGCTGCTTCTGCTGCTGTGCGCGGTATGCGTGACAGCGCTCGTGCGCATCGCTGCGGCGCGCGTGATTGTGAAGCATCTGCACAAGCCGGATCGGCAGACGCATACCCCGTGGGATGCCTATTCGGCGGAAGCGGGGCGCGAGATTGAATGGTTTGAACGCCAATCGCCGGAAAAGGTGGAAATCACAAGCTTTGACGGCTTGAAGCTGCGGGGAAGCTATTTGCCTGCCGGGGAGGAAAAACAGGCGGTTTTGTTGATGCACGGCTACCGCGCCAAAGGCGGCATATCAGATTTTGCGCCGCTTTTGCGGTTTTATCACGAGCTTGGTTTGAGCGTGCTGGTGGTGGATCAGCGCGCGCATGGGCAAAGCGAGGGCAAATGGATTTGCTATGGCGTGAAGGAGCGTTACGACTGCAAACAGTGGTTGGAGTGGCTTAACGGGCGTGCGCATTTTGCGGATTTGTTTTTGAGCGGGTTGAGCATGGGCGCGGCTACGGTGCTCATGGCAACGGCGCTCGCGCTGCCGTCCAATGTGCGCGGCGTGGTTGCGGACTGCGGCTTTACCAGTCCTTGGGAAATCTGCGGGCATGTGCTGCATGTGCAGTACCATCTGCCAAAATGGCCGCTGCTGCCGCTGGCGAACGCCGCTGTGCGGCATGCGGCGGGATATGATCTACATGAAGCTTCCGCGGTGGAAGCCATGCGAAAAGACACCTCGATTCCGGTACTATTCATACACGGAGATCAAGATGCCTTTGTGCCCACGTGGATGGGGCGGGAAAATTATGAGGCATGCGCCGCAACAAAGGTGCTGGTGATCGTGCCCGGAGCGGGGCACGCGCTGAGCGTGTGGAAAGCGTCAGCTGATGTGCAAGCGGCGATTTCGGCTTTCGTGAAGAGCTCGAGCGTTCAAGAGGAAGCTCCAGAATGCTAGGGAATGCGCAGAAGGAAATAGGGATTAGCGCTTGCCAAGAAAGCGCTTGAGGAAGGCTTTGGCGCTGTGCGGAATGAGTTCGCGCAGCCGCTTTTTAAGGAAAAGGGTGGAATGACGATATTGCTGCTCCCACCGGCGATAGCCAAGCTGTTCAATCTGGCGGTAGATTTGCGAGCGTGCTTCGGGGCGCTTGCTTGGATGGCACAATTGCTCGTTTTCCGCCTTGACCCAGCAAAGCTGCGAGGGGATCAGCGTCAGCCGCTCATGCAGGTCGTTGAGGAGCTTGCGCCCCTTTGCGGTGTGAACGAGCAGCACAGAGGTGCTTTCGGAAGCGCTGATAGACGGATGAAACCTTTCAACGCCCCAATAATCGCCGATGGTGAAATCACAGATACGCTCTGCACTGGCGTAGCGGCAGACGTAGCAGGATTCTCGGTAGGTTGTCCCGCGCAGAAAATGCTGATAGTAGGCTGAGGCGGAAGCGCGTAAAAAGGCGCTGCTTCCATCGTCAAATACATGCTCAAGGCAAAAAGGATCAAATGCAGGCTTCCTTTTGGAGCGAAAGCGCGCATCGGTAAGCCGTTTTCCATGGCTTCGAGCCACTGCCTCAACGTGTTGAGCAAACAGCCTACGGCTGGGCACGCCATGGCAAATCAGGCTAATGGTAAGCAGGTTGTCGCAGGGCTTGCCTAAAAAGGCAAGTAGCCCGGCGATTTGACAGCCTGTGCCGCAGAACAGTACCGTGCGCCCCGCGAGCAATTGCTGCTTTGCACGGGGGTAACAATCCTCCAGATCGCTTTCCACATATTTGGAGCCTTGCAAAAGGGGAAGTTCATTGCTGCACTCAATCATGGTGTGATGCGGCTTCATGTCTGCATCGTAAGCGCAGCCAAAAACGCAGCCGCCTTGCGCGAGCACGGCGCTTGCGATGCCGGCAAAGATACCGCCGGACGCGCTCAGGGCAAGCTGACGCTGATTTTGGTTGATGGCGGCATATGCCGTAGGCTCCTCTGTGGCAGCGGCGGGTTTCAAAAGATGGCAATGCGCGTCGCAAAGGGCGCAATGGATACATTTTTCTATATTTACAATCGGATAGGAAAAGCCTTCTTCGTTCTCTCGCATGACGATGGCCTTTGTGGGGCATATCTGCTCACAGGCGCGGCAGCCAGTGCATTCGCTTGTCGCTTCAATCATTGCTTTTCTCCTTGTGCGCAAAGAGCCTCGCGCAAAAAGCGATAGCCCTTTTCACGCTCTGCATGGAGCACGGCCTGTACGCGCGCGGTATCAATAGGCTGGTCAGCAATGGCAAAGTCGCTAAAGTCCCTTAGTATGCGGTTTTCTGTACCCGTTAGTGCGCAAATGCTTTCAATGCGCGTGCCAAAACGGTTGGGCAGCACGCTGATGAAGGGTTTGTTGAGGTTCAGCGAAAAGGCCGTGGCATGAAAGGAATCGGTAAGCACCAAAGCCGCGCCAAAAAAACCGCCGAGAACCTCTTCCACGGTTGGGCAGAGAAGGCTACGACCATACCGATGGCGCAAGCCGATCCGGTATCGAATGCGGATCATTTCCAAGCCATGCGCTTTGGCCAGCGCCAAGGCATAGGTATCCAGCTGGGGATTGGCGTTGAGCTGATATACCAGCAGGTAGGGCTTTGAGGCGGGTATGGGCTTGGCTAACACGCGCCAAGCATCTGCGCAGAGCATCAGCGTTGGGTCGGGGACGAGTTGACTTTCAATGCCCATCTGCTTGAGCAGCGCTACACCGCTTTGCTCCCGCATGGAAATGGCGCGGTATTTTTGGAGAAATTCCCGCATGGCTACCATCTCACGCTCATCCAAGGCCTCACGACCGATGCTGGATGCAAAGGCGACGCGCGGCTTGTCAGGTGGCGCGTACTCCAAAAAATATGGCTTTTCAATGCCGTCATTCCAGATGCTGTTCCATACCTGATCGCTGCCCGTCATGTACACGTCGGCGAGGGGGGGATCGGATAGCAGCTCTTCAAAAGATTCATAACGCCGCTGGGTGAAATGAACCCGCTCGCGCAAAAAACGCGGCATTGTCACGCGCATACGGTGAATGCGCACAAGCACGCATAGCGGCGCGCGCACCAGCTTGCGAGTGAATGCGTTTATGCCGCAAATACCCTGCAGACGTGAGAATGGTGGCTTCTGGAGCAGCTTGTCCACCATGCCCTCTTCACGGCTGTTGCTTCTCCAATAATCCACAAATTCCACGGTATGTCCTAGCTTTTCAAGTACAGCTTGGGTAGCGTAGGTTTGCAGCGCTGCGCCGTAGTTGAGGGAAGTGTGTGTGGTAATGACGCTGATCTTCATGAGCGCTTCTCTCCTTTCCGCCGCAGGGTGCGGCATGCCTTGGAAGAAAAATGTAGCAGCTTGGCTTTGCAGTATTGAAACTGTGGCGTGCGGTGGTAGAGCAAGCAAATGACGCCGTTGGGGATGATCAGGCAGATAAGCGCGAGCACGGCAAGATGCAGCAGCTTGTGCTGATTTGGCACCAGCGATGCCAAGCCATAAGACGCGGCGCAGCAGATGAGCGTGATGAACGCATATTGTAAATAAACCACGAAATATTCGCGCAAAGGGCGGTTGAACAGCTTGCGGAACAACAGCCGGGGGTCATACCAAAACTGCGTGACAATGCGGGAAATCGCGGTGGCAATCAGCACGCCAAAGGCGCCTAGCGGCTTGACCAGCGCAAAGGAAAGAACGACATTGATCGCCGCCATAATTGCGGGACACCATTTCCCCTGTACAAACAGGCCGTTTGCGTTGCGAAAGGTGCCGCAGGCGTAGAGCATGTTGGCGATGTAAAAATCAAGAATGATGCTTGCCTTGATGGGGGCAGGCATCACATAGCTTGCGCCTAGCCAAAAATCGGCGATAAAGGGATCCATTAACACGAAAAAGGCACAGCAGCAGCAGCAGCAGACCCAAAAGGAAAGAAAATTCACGGTTTGAAATACGCGGTACTGTCCCGCTGCGTTGCCTTCCGACGTAGTAGCCAAATTGCCCACACTGGGTATGAGCGCCGCGTGAAATTGATCAATCATGCCATCGATACCGCTGCGAATAATCTTATAGTTCCCTACAAAACCGACGATCGCCGTGCCGAGCATGGAGGAAATCACTATGTCATCGGTGGCCTTGATGGCTACCTTGGCAATGTTGTACATGGCCATTGCCGCTACATTAAGCAAAAACGCGCGCTTTTCTTCGGGCGGCAAATGCTCGTGGGCATATTGTGCATCCGGTGTAAAGCGTTGCTTTGCCAATAGGGAAGTAACGATATTGCGCAGTAGGTTAAAGACAATACAGGCAAGCAAATAGAGTAAAAAATTGCGAAATACAAGCAGCAAAATCACTTCCACCACCGTGCTAACAACCAGCGTGACGCTTTCCACTATGGAGATGATATAGCGGCTTTGGCTGGCGGTGAGCAGCGCCGAGCGGTAAATGAGGAGATAGGAGGAAGCGGATTGAAAAAGATAGAGAATATACAGCAGCGTAATGTTTTCCTTGATATTGGGCACATCCTTGATAATCAAGTCAAGGAAGGGCACAAGGCATAGGCCGCCGAAAAAAACCAGAGCCGCCACTAGCCGATAAGCTAGCCGGTAGAAGTTCATGAGCCGCGCGACCTGCCGCATATCGCCCTTTTGAAGGGGCGTGTAGAGCGCAAAGGTGATGGCGGAGCCAAGCCCCAGCTCCGCAAGCGATAGCATGGATAGGATGGAGGTAAATAGGCTGGATACACCGCTATACTCGATGCCAAGCGAGCGGATAAAGACAGCGCGCAGAAAGAATTGCACAAAAAAACCAAGCAGCTTTGACGCAAAGCCCGCGGTTGTGTTCATTGCAACGCGCTGCGCTCTGGATTTTTTCATGCGTCGCCTTTCTGCCATACGCTTTGCGCGTTTGTTTTGGAGAAACGCGTTCCATGCGCGCGGCGACCAAATACGGTTACTTGACGATAGAGCGTTCGCACCACGTGATAAAAGGGGAGGCCAAGCCGTAAAACGTTAGACTCCCATAAAATCGAACGCGGAACGCCATTTGATTTTGTTAGCGCGCGGCGGTTTTTCAGTATGCGCTCGGCAAGCGCGCGTTCAACCTCCCGGCAGCGCGGATGTGACAGCGTCGCGCTTCTCAGCCGGAACAGGGCAAAGCGCGCTTCGCCGGAGCATACGAGCGGCTCAAAATCGGGATACCAAGCGCGTATGTCTGCCGCCATATCGTCAAAGCAGCGAAGCGAATCCATTTGCTTCAAGCCAAACGGCGCGGTGGTAAGCGAATCCTCGCGGATGCGGTAATGATATAGGATGTCGGGAATCACTACGACGCGGCGGCTGCGATGGAGAACCTGATAGGACACAGCAAGGTCGTTGGCGGTGGCATATGGCTTGCATTGAAAGTCACAGAGCAATTCGCGCCGACAAAGCTTGTTCCAAATGGGATTCATATAGCTTGGCGCAGTTAACAGCAATTTGATGGCCTCTTTGGCCGTGCATGTACGGCTGGGCGGGTTGATGACACGAATGGTGTTTCCGGCTGCAAAATGGCGCATGCCCGATATTACGATATCCGCATCATTTGCCAAAAGTGTTTTTAATGGGATTTCCAGTGCTTGCGGATCAAGGTAATCATCAGGATCTACGCATAAGACATACTCGCCGCGGAAAGCGGCAAAGGCGCTGTTGCGTGCCTCGGACGCGCCGCCGTTGGGCTTGTGGATCACGCGAACACGGGAATCTCCAAGGGCATAGGCATCACAGAGCTCGCCGCTTTTGTCCGTGGAGCCATCGTCCACCAACAAGAGCTCCCAATCGCGGTAGGTTTGCGCAAAAATAGATTTCACGCATTCCGCCAGATAGTCTTGTACATTATAGACGGGAACAACGATGGAAATCATTGAAATTCTCCTTCGCTAGCGAAAAATGGCGCATGCGCACCCATTAGGCATCAAACAACTTTTGGTACAGCGTCCATGCCATGCGGTAAAAGGGAAGGCCGAGCCGCAGCGAAAAGTCCGCTAGGCGCATCGCGCGTGGAACGGAGGCGGATGCATGAAGCGCGCGGCGGTTTTTACGCACACGCTCCACCAGCATGCGTTCGACCTCGGGGTAACGCTTGGGCGATGTGACCACGCGACCCAGCAGTGAAAGCGCAAAACGCGCCTCGCACGCGCCCAGCTGCTCCTCAAAACCGGGATACCATGCGCGGATGAAAATCGACGTATCGTCAAAGCTTTGAAGCGAATCCAACCGCTTGAGGTTGAAAGGCGCAGTGATGATCGAGTTTGCGCGTATGCGGTAATGGTAGAGCACATCCGGAATCAATGCAATGCGGCGTGCGCGATGAAGGGCTTGACAGGTGGTGGAAAAGTCCTCTGCGGCGGCATACGGCTTGCATTGAACGCCGTGGAGCAGCTCACGCCGAAAAAGCTTATTACACAATGGGTTCATATACCCCGGCAAGGAAAGCAATAGCGATATGGCCTCCTCTGCGGTGCAAATGCGCCGCGGCGGAGAGGAGACTCGCAGAAGCTTCTCACATGAAAATTGCTGAATGCCAGACACCACAATATCCGCCTCGCTGGCAAGAAGCGTGTTCAGCTGGGTTTCCAATGCGCGTGGATCAATGAAATCATCCGAGTCCACACAGGTCACAAATTCGCCTTGGAAGATGGAAAAGCCAACATTGCGCGCATCAGCTAGACCGCCATTCGGTTTATGAATCACGCGGACGCGCGAATCCCGCAAGGCGTATGCATCGCACATTTGACCGCTCTCGTCGGTGGAACCGTCATCCACCAAAATAATTTCAAGCTCGCGGTAGGTTTGTGCAAAAATAGAATGGATGCATTCCGCTAAATAATCCTGTACGTTGTATACGGGCACGATGACCGATATCATCGGAATAGGCCTCCCTTCGGATGGGTTATTTGCGTAAAAACCGCCGATACAAAAGAGCACGCAAGCGCGTAGGCATCAGGCAGGAAACGGTGTTTGCCGCGGAGCGCGCCGCGAAATCGGCGAAGCTCATCCAGCCGCTTTTGAGTTGTTTGCGGTTAAAGCGCAGCAGCGCGCGCAGATACTTGAGGCCGCCGCGCCGCGCAATAAAATCCTCGTTGATACGCACGGATACCAGAGGCTTGGCAATGGAGCAGCTGCGCCCTCCGGCGCTCAGCATACGGATAAATAGGTCATAATCCTCGTGCAGGTAGGCGCTTTGGTAGCTGCCTGCTTTTAGCACGAGGCTTTTGCGCATGATAACAGCGGGGTGAGCAAAGGGGGTGCGGCGCTTGGCAAAGCGCACGAGCGCCTCGTGTGACGTGGGAAATGTGCGTTGATCAATCACGTGATCAACCGTTCCAACAAATTCATTGACATCGCAGCCCACTATGTCTGCGTGTTCGCGTTCAAGCGCCTCAAATTCAAGCTTGCAGCGTTCGGGTGAGGCATAGTCGTCCGCGTCCATGCGCGCGATCCATTCGTATTGGCAGGCTTCCACGCCCACGCGCAAAGCCTCGCCAAGGCCGCGATTGGCTGGCAAGGCGATAAAGCGTAGCGTGGGGTGGTTGGCGGCCGCCTGTGTGAGCACAAGCTCCAGTTCATCCGTTAACGGGCCATCCTTTACGATTACGAACTCTGCGGCGGGCAGGGTTTGCGCAAAAACGGAGTCCAACGCGAAATGAAGCCAATCAGGGCGATCCTTAGCATAGACGCACATCAGCATGCTGTATGCCGCGCTCATGATGACACCTCATTTTCTGCTGCGCTTTTTGGGGAAGCGAGGATGACTACCACGCCTGAAACAAGGAAAAACAACAGATCCATCAGCTTGCCGGAATAACTTGGGTAGATCTCCATGAGCGCGTTTATCATGAGGATTGCGGGCACGATGGCCAAGGCGCGTTGCGAAAGCGGCGCACCTTCGCTAAAGAACAGCTTGATGCAGCAGTAGGCGATGCGAAGCATGAGGCACAGGTATAGTGCAAGCCCCGGAATGCCTGCCAGCAGCAGGGTTTCCAGCCATGCGTTATGCATGTGATACGCATTGCGTTCGGTGTATTTGTTAGGGATACGAGCCACAGCCGCATCCGTCATGCCGATCAGGAGTGTGATGGGTCGCGCTTTCAGCTCTTGCAGCCCGGCCTGCCAGATTGCCTTGCGCCCTGTAAAGGTTCCCATGTCCTTCACAAGGCTACGCTGCTCAAGCAGGGTTTTGCGGTCGGCAGGTTCAAGCGTGTCGTCGGCTTGCGCTTGGGTTGACGCATCCTGCGCCCCAGCGGTGGACTTGATGAAAAGGTCGCTGGTTGCAAAGCTGAACAGGCCAAAGCAGAGAACTGCCGCACAGAGTAGCGATAGCGTTGCAATGCCAATTTTGCACAGCGACCCACGCTTGCGCAGGGCGTGAAGAACCAGCACGAAGGCCAGCATGCCCATGCCTATAGAGATGGAGATCATCACGGTGCGCGTAACCGTTGCTGACACGCAAAGCCAAAGGCATAGCGCCATCAACCCCCAAAGTAGCTTAGCCCAAAGCCGTTTGGCATCCATGCTGCTGCAAATTGCAAAGAAGAAGCCAATGGATAGGCAACAGGCAAATTCGTTTGGATGCATCGAAAAAAAGAAGAGGCGGCCTTGCAGCGCTGAAAGCTGTAGATCTGCAAAGGGACTGCCGATTGATGTTCCCGTAAAGGTGCAGTACAGCGCTACGCAGGAAATGGCGCTGAGCAGGCATACCATGGCCTTTGCCAAAATGCCAAAATAACGCGGGAGCGCCATTCTTTTGGGCAGGAAAGGCGCGGAATAGAATACGCCAAAGCCTAGCAAAACGGCCAGCATAAAATGAAGGTCAAGCTGCAAATAGGGGTCGCCGTTCAGCGCACGCGATAGGTACATCCACACAACGATACCCAGCGCGGGGAACAGATCCCATAAAAGCCTACCCTCGCGGTAAAACTGGCACAGCGCCAACGACAACAACGCGATTGCCATCGGCCATAGAAAAACAGGCTCAATCTTCTGCTGATGGGAGGGTGACAGGCAAAACAAAACCTGCAAAAGCAAAATCACCAGCAGTGCGGCAAAATAGCATTTTGCGAAGGAAAACCGTTTCTTGTTCAATATCATCTGTAAGTCACCCTTCTAGGACAAGCTATGCTTATCGCGTTCGCTGGCATCCTTCGCCGCGATGTTCTCACTGTTTAACCAACTGCCAAACAGCGTCATACACAAAACCTTTGCATCCAAACGGATGCTCATATGTTCAATGTACCAGATATCATGCTCAATGCGCTTTTGGATGCTCGTATCACCACGATAGCCATTCACCTGCGCCCAGCCGGTCATGCCGGGGCGTACCTGATGCTTTACCATGTAAAGCGGCACGTCCTCTTTAAATTGATTCACATAATAGGGAAGCTCCGGTCGGGGGCCAACCAAGCTCATATCGCCGCGAAACACGTTGAAAAGCTGTGGAAGCTCGTCCAAGCTGCATTTGCGGATAAAGCTGCCAAAAGGCGTTTTGCGGGGGTCAGCATTGGTTGTCCATGCGGTGTTCTGCTGAGTGTTGACGCGCATGCTGCGAAATTTGTACATCGTAAACAGCTTCTTGTTAAGCCCTACGCGCTGCTGGCGAAAAAAAACCGGACCGGGGCTGGTACATTTGACGCAGATGGCAAGTACCAGCAACAGCGGGCAAAGCACGATGAGCAGCAGCATGCTGGCCGCAATATCAAAGGCGCGCTTAAAGGCCGCAAAGCCTAGGTTGTCCAGCTGGTTGCTGCGCAGGTTGATGAGCTTGCTGCTGCCAACGACCTCCACTTGTGGAGTGGAGGGAATATCATTGCAATAGAAGGGAATGACACTGGCGCGCGTGCCGCATTTGTCGCATAGCGCGATCATTGGGCGGACATATGACGTTTCCTCCACATCCAGCGCAATGATCGCCTCATCAATGACGCTGCCTAGCAGATGGCTTTCCAGCACATCAAAACCACCCAAATAACGCGCCGCCATAGACGGGTTTTCCCCGCCGCCCACGCAGCCCGTGATACTAATGCGGGTATCGGAAGCGTTGCGCACGGCATCGTCATATTGTGCTGCCAACAAGCCTGTGCCAATAATCAGCACGTTTTTGTGGAAATAGCCCTCGCGGAACATACGGTTGACGGCGGCGCGAAACAGCTCATGCTTCGCGCATACAAATAGAATGCTGAAAAAGAGAAATAAGGCCAGCACGCCACGGGAAAAATCCTGCAAACGAAACAGATACAGTGCTGCGCCAATGCAGAACACGCCAAGGATATTGGCTTCCACAATATGCAGAAATTCAGTGGAACGCTTGATTGTGTGCCTGATTGCATAGAGATGAAAGAAAGCCATCATAACAACGAGCACGAGGGCGTAAATGCTGGCAGCTAAACCAGCGCCGTCGCGAAGACTGCGCACAAAGGCCATGTTGCGTGTCGTATCCTTCCATACGTCCAGCCATAGCCAAGAAGAAAGCAAATAGGCGGCTAAAACCATGACGAAATCCGTCAGCACATTAACGACAACCAAAAATTGGCAGCTTGTTTTATTCATCGCTCCGCACATGCGCAGTCTATTTGACGAGGATGACCGCGCGTCTTCCTATAGGGTGCCACGCCGCTTCAACACGGCGTGGAAACGAACCAAAGCCATGCGAGGTTGGAATTATGCCAATCACTCAACACCGAAAGGATAGCACAAAGGCCATCGTTTGTCAATTTGCGCCCGGCGGCCTTCAAGCGCTCTGCACGGCATTTGCGGGAGACGAATCATTTTGCCAGCTCTCGAATCCATGTATATCGGTTAATCTTTATGCCAACGGTCAGGCATTTGAGCAGTTGATCGCAGTTGAGGCAAAACGTCACGGCGATGAAGGGCCACCCCCATACAAATGCGGAAAGAAGCCCTAGCGGAACGGTGAATAGCCAGCTATAAATGAGGTCGCTGATCATGGAGTAGCGTGTATCGCCTCCACCGCGGATGACGCCCACTTGGCAGGGCATCTGGTACGCCATGCCGATGGAGATAATCGCCTGCACAAGCAGCATCTGCATGGCGTATTCCCTTGCCTGCGGGCTAATCGCGTACAGGCTGAGCACCGGCCCGCGCACGCATAGCAGCAAGGCACATAGCAGCACCCCGATAGCCAAAAACAGCACCTGTAGGGTGCGCACATAGGCGTGAAGCTGGCTGCGCTGCCCGCTGCCAATCGTTTTAGAAATCCAAACGCTGGCGGCGGCAGCCGCGCTAACGGGAATCATCTTGCAGTATTGAAACAGCGTGCCAGACGCGCTGGCAGCTGCCAGCGCGTCCTCGGACAGGTGACCAAAGATCACGGTCTGAATGGCGACTGCGCTGCTGAAAAGCAGCGCCGATAGCACACAGGGAACGCTTACCTTCAAGAAGTCCCCAAAGAGCTGCTTGTCCAAAACGAACATTTGCCGCACGTGAAAGCGCACGGGCATTTTTCCCTTACGGTAGTACCACAGCACAATGAGCAGCTCTACGAAACGGGCGATTAGCGTGCCAATGGCCGCCCCCTCAATGCCCATTTCCGGCATGCCAAGCTTGCCAAAGATGAGCGCGTAGTTGATGCATACATTCAGCACCAGTGCAACGCAGGAAACCTGAAAGGCGATTTTGACGATCTGCATGCTTCGCAACGCCACCAACAGCAGGTTGGAGACCACAAAGATCAGGTATGTCCAGCGCACAATGGAGAGGTACGCGAGCGCCTGCCTCTGCACCGCCACCGTATCCGTAAATAGGCTGATCAGGGAAAGCGGAGAGAGGAAGGCGACCAACGTAAGCGCGCCGCCAGCGGCAAGCCCACAAAGAAGCGCGGTTCCCACCAGCTTTTGCACCCGCTGGGTGTTCCCGCGCCCCCAATATTGACCCGCCAGGATCACCAGCCCCTCCCCAAGCCCCATCATGGTGAACTGCTGTAGGATGTACTGGATTTGGTTGACGGCGGCGGCTCCCGCCAAAACAGTTTGGTCATACGCGCCAAGCATCACATTATCCGCCATGTTCACGCTGTAGGTGATCATGTTTTGCAGCGCGATGATCAGCATCATTTGAAAAAAGGATTTGTAAAAGCCTCGATCACGGCTGAAAAAAGGTTCACTGGTCAGCACTTTTGTATGGTTCAGCACTCGCTTGTTTCACTCTTTCCGCCCTGCGGCAGCGCGGCCATGGTTGTCAGCGGCGTTACAGCAGTTCGTTTATTGGTGGACGGTACAAAATTCACCATTGCAGAGTGCTTTTCCTGCTTTTAGGGCAGCTTGCGCCAAGAAAGAGCGGCTTCTTAAAGCGCGCCAACGATTTTGTGAGGGCAGTATGGTTCCTCAAGAAGCGCGACGTCCTCTGCCGTTAGCTTCACGTTTAGCGTGCCTACAGCGTCGTCTAAATACTTTGCCTTGGTCGCGCCGATGATGGGAGAGGTAACGCCCTTGGCAAACTGCCATGCGAGGGCGATTTGCGTCATGGTGGCGCTATGCTTTTGCGCCAGCTCCTCAACGCGCTGAACGATGGCGCGATCCTGCTCCTGTGTTGCGTCATATTTGGAATGCGCGGTTTTGTCCGTTTGGCTGCGCAAGGTGTCCGTTGTCCATTCCAGCCGAGCGAGGCGCCCCGCCGCAAGGGGGCTATAGGGCGTGCGAGCCACGTTCATCTGTTGGCAGATGGGGATCAGCTCCCGTTCGTCTTCGCGATAGAGCAGGTTGTAGTGATTTTGCATGGAAACAAACTTCGTCCAGCCGTTTTGCTCCGCCGCGAGCTGCATGTTGTGAAATTGGTAGCCATACATGGCCGAAGCGCCCAAGGCGCGTACCTTTCCCGCTTGCACCAGGCTGTGCAGCGCCTCCATGGTTTCTTCCACAGGCGTGCCGCTATCGAAGCGGTGAATGATGTATAAATCCACATAGTCCGTGCCCAGACGCTGGAGCGAGCCATCAATCTCCCGCAGAATAGCGGCCTTGGACAAATGCCCCTCGTTAAAATACACTTTGGTGGCAATCACCACCTGATCCCGCTTCACATGGTTTTTGAGCGCGCGACCAAGGTACTCCTCGCTGGTGCCAGCGGAATAGGTATTGGCTGTGTCGAAGAAATTGATGCCCAAATCAAGCGCGTGCGCAATGATTGCTTCGCTTTGCTCGGGGTTTAGCGTCCATGCGTGCATCTTGCTGGCAGGGTCGCCAAAGCTCATGCAGCCTACGCAGAAAGGGGAAACCTGAAGGTCGGAATTGCCAAGCTTTACATATTCCATAAATTGCGCTCCTCCTGTTATCTGTGATTGTACGGTACATTCAAATTCATTATAGCACTTGAAGTTAACTCCAAGTCAATAGAATGGGGGAAATAATTACGGTGCGCCTTGCGCAGAACGAAGATGGACGTAAAAACCTCCTTTCCATCTCATCAAATTCTCATGCAGGTGTTATAAAATCCTCAAGCATGGGGCGCGCTTTTGTGGTAAGATAACACCGTCACCAAGAAAACCAAGCACAAGGAGGAACTGCATCATGGCACAATATACGATTGAGGACATCGAAATTTTACGCCAGAAGAGCGGCATTTCATACGAGGAGGCCGTGAACCTCCTAGAATATCATAACGGCAGCCTCGCGCGCGCATTGGTTGATTTGGAAAAGAACGGAAGGCTGAAGAACGACCCTGCGAGTTCGTCGGCACATGGCCATAACGCAAAGGGTCTGTTTAATTTTCTATACCGCCTTCGTTTGAAGGTGCGCAAGAACGATGTGACCGTTGTGAACCTCAGCTCGCTGTTTATGCTGCTTACGCTGTTGACCGCGCCGTATCTTTTGGTGGCGGGCCTCATCGTATCGCTGCTGCTGGGCTACCGTATCACCATCAGCCGCGATAGCCGAGAGTTTTCAAACGATTCGTTTGATAGCATCGTCAAAAACGCAAAGAGCAACGTGCAGCATACGGTGAGCAGCTTTTCCCAGCAGTTTACGCAGCCCAAGGCGGATGGCGAGGGGAACGAAGGCGCGGCGCAGGGCGCGAAGCCCCATAGACCCGCGCCGGAACAGCCCCGGGCAGAAGCTGCCGCGAGCGGTACCAAGCCGGTTAACGTGCAGTTTCCAGATGGCGGCAGGGTGGATGTGCGCGATGATGGCGATGGCTATCACGAGGCCGATATCCAATAATACGGTGTGCCCATCCGCTCGCGCTTGCGAACGAATGGGTATTCTGCTATACTTTGCTTACGCTATTTGATCGGGGGAGTGCGCTATGAGCAAGATATTGATTGTGGAGGACGAGGTCAAAATCGCCCGCTTTGTGACGCTGGAATTGCAGCATGAGGGCTATGAGGTGCAGGCCGCATATGATGGCCGCGCCGGTCTTAGCGCCTGTGAAAGCTGGCAGCCAGATCTTCTGATTTTGGATTTGATGCTGCCGGAGCTGAGCGGCATTGAGGTTTGCCGCCGCTTGCGCCAGACCTGTGACATTCCCATCATCATGCTGACGGCGAAGGACGATGTGAGCGATAAGGTGATGGGGCTGGACATGGGCGCGGACGATTACATGACCAAGCCCTTTGCGATTGAGGAGCTTTTGGCGCGCATCCGCGTGTGCCTTAAAAAACACCGCACGGATCGTGCGCAGAGCGTTGGGGCGCGCACGGCTGGCAAGCTGCGCATCGAACCAGCCAGCTATAGCGCCAGCTACGATGGCGAAGCCATCACCTTGACCAAGAAGGAGTTTGATCTGCTCAACTACCTGTGGCAGCACGAGCATAGCGCCGTCACGCGCGACGATCTGCTGACAGACGTGTGGGGGTACGAGTTCACGGGGGATACCAACATTGTAGATGTTTATATCCGCTATCTGCGCCAGAAGATTGATGATAAATACGGCATTAAAACCATCCATACCATTCGTGCGGTGGGATATATGTTCCGCTATGAGTAAGCCCAAAAAAAGAACCGCCACCCTCGAAAAAAAGCGGGAGGAGCAGCCCGTGGTGGGGATTCCGGATTCGTGGCCAGCGGCAGAGCGTGCCGCTCCCCAGCCGGAGGCAGCAAAGAAGGATTCGCCGCTCAACCGCCTGTCGTTTCGCATTCACACGCTGGCGGTGCGGGTGCTCAGCAACCTTCGGCTTTCGCTCACGCTGCGTATTGCGCTGCACTATGCGGGGCAACTGTTGCGCTCCACGCTCACGGTGCTGTTGGTAGGAATGCTCGCGCTTTGCGTTGCGCAGGTTCCCACGGTCAACAAAGCGCTGGATGAGCTCAACCTGATGACGCCGCAGGATGGCAAAAGCTATACGGTGGAGCAGCTGCGCGGTCTGCCCGTGCTGGAGGCGTACCTGAGCGATGAACGGATTGATAACGGCCTTGCGGATTGGGGACGAAAAATCAGGCTGTTCTTTTCGGATTTCCGGCGTGATGGGCATTACCGCGCGATGATCTACGCGAATACCGCGCAAGGTGGATTGGTGGCGGCCTTTTCGCTGGATCAGCTCCTCTATACAGGCTCCATTTTGTTTTGGACGCTTTTATGCTGCGATTTGTTTCGCGTGGCCAATTTTCTAAAACACCGCAACCGCCTGAACCGCAAGGTGTTAAAGCCCGTAACCGCGATGGCAGAGACCGCCGCTAAGCTCAGCGCCAACAACCTGAGCGACCGCATCAGTGTAGACGGCACGAAAAACGAGCTGAAAGACCTCGCGATGGTCATCAACGGCATGCTGGATCGCATCGAGCTGAGCTACAACAGCCAAAAGCAGTTTGTGAGCGATGCCTCCCATGAGCTTCGCACGCCCATTGCGGTCATCCAAGGCTATGCGGGGATGCTGGAGCGTTGGGGAAAGACGGATAAGGAGGTGCTCGACGAGGGCATTACCGCCATTTCGCAGGAGGCGGCAAGCATGAAGGAGCTTGTGGAGCGGCTGCTGTTCCTTGCGCGGCACGATAAAAAGACGCTTCTGCTGGAGATGGAGGATTTTGATCCGCTGGAGGTGATGAGCGAGGTAAGCCGAGAGGCGAAGCTCCTTTCGCCCGCGCATAGCTTTGCGCTTTCCCCTGCGCAAAACGCGCGCATCAGCGGCGATAAGGGCATGGTGAAGCAGCTCATGCGCATTTTGGTGGATAACGCCATCAAATACACGCCGCCGGGCGGCAGCATCACGCTTGGCGTGCGGTGCGATAGCCGCAGTTGTAGCCTTTCGGTAACCGATACGGGCGCGGGCATTTCTGCGGAAAACCTGCCGAAGGTGTTTGACCGCTTTTATCGCTGCGATGACGCGCGCAAATCGCAGACGAGCGGGCATGGGCTGGGGCTTTCCATCGCCCGCATCATTGTGGTGGCGCATGGCGGAAAATTGAAGGTGCGCAGCAAGGTTGGGGTGGGTACCACGTTCTGTGCAATCTTTCAATTGGTGGAGTAGCGGCGTTTATTTGCCAAACCACAGCTCCGGCTGAATGTCTAGATCGCTGTCGTCCTGCAAGAGCTTCATGATTCGCTCCGCATCGGCCCCCTCGGCCCATACGGGGCGAAAATTATTTTTTGGACGGTCGCTGGAGGTGAGCACGGGCAAGAGCCGAAGCGTGACGCCCTCATAGCCATCGGCGCCAAAGCGTAGCTTTGCCTGCACGATCAGCGCGTCGAAGGTGTTCATCTCGTGCGTGCCGCCAAAAACGAGGTTGCCAAGGCTGTAGATGACCACGCCCTTGCCGCGCTGCTCAATGCCCTGCACGCAGTGCGGATGCGTGCCCACCACGATGTCCGCGCCGTTTGCAATGGCATAATCCGCCATACGCTCCTGCGTGCGATTGTGGGTGGGGCTGTATTCCTTGCCCCAGTGGCAGGAGTAGAAAATCACCTCGCAGCCTTCGCTTTCAAGCGCCTTGAGATCCTTGCGCATGGCGGCCTTGCTTTGCAGAAAGGTGGTTTCGCGGCAGCCGGCGAAGCCAAGCTTACGGCCTTCAAGCTCACATACATAACGGTAGGTATAGCCGCTGAACGCAACGCCGCCCGCCGTGAGCGCGGCGCGTGTGCTATCCCGCCCTGAACGCCCAAAGTCGATATAGTGGTTGTTGGCGAGGTTGACCTGCTCAATGCCCGCTGCGCGTAGGATCTGCGCATAGGAGGGATCGCCGCGGAAGGTATACTGTTTGCCACGTTGGTGACCCTTGCTGTTCGCCTGCAAGACCACCTCTAGATTCACAAGGCTCATGTCATCGTGCAAAAACGGCTCCGCAATCGCCCCAAAGCACCAATCCATGCCATGCTCGGCGATGACTGTGTCAAAGGTATCGCCGTCCTCCTTCCACTTTTCGCGCGTGCCCAGCACACAATCGCCACCTAAGGTGACGGTGATCTCGTCCGCTAGGGAGAGGGCGGGGAACAGCAGCGTCAAGAGCGCGAGCAGCGTGGTGAGGGCTTTGTGGAACCTGCGCATGTTCATTCCTCCTTCCATTTCAAAAGCATTCTATATGGACATAGATGGAAAAATGCAGCGAAGGGTTCAGATACTTGAAGAATTTGAGGCATTGTTACGGATGTTACGAAGCGGCGCGCGAAGAGCCTTGCCCTGCGTTCCCAATGTCGTTAAGGGAACACAACAACCACCACACCTTCATAACATGATGCCGGAGTCGAAATGCATCCATTAGAGTAAAGCCTCAAAGGGATAGGAAGAGCGATGAATTCAGTCATGATGCAAA
>JAVVVJ010000031.1:0-5750 GCA_036652695.1 Clostridia bacterium
GAAGAGCGCAAGGCGGCAATGGTTTCAAACCTGTTGGTAGTGCTTTGCGGAAATCACGATGCGCAGCCAGTCGTTAACGCTGGTAGCTTATACTAAAATGAGTGACAATGCCAAAAAACGAGAACTATGTTTCTGAACCTCTGGATGAAGCAGCTGATTGCAATGTGGGGGCGCTTTGCACAGCTCGCCCCTACCGGGCGCACCCATAGAAAACACCCCTCCCGCCGCTTTGGCGATAGAAGGGGCGTTTCGCATGTGCTTATTTTCAAATTCAACCGTTGACCACGTTCACCGGCTTGCCCGCTGCAAAGGCGCGCAGGTTTTCAACCGCCACATCCATCAGCCGTTGGCGGGATTCCTTTGGCGCCCAAGCAATATGCGGCGTGATCAGGCAGTTGGGCAGCCCCAAAAGCGGGTTTTCCGCCGTAATGGGCTCTTTGGAAACCACATCCACCGCCGCAGCGTACACCTTGCCGCTGAGGAGCGCTTCTCTAAGCGCCCCTTCATCGATCAGCGGCCCGCGCGAGGTATTGATCAAAATGACGCCGTCCTTCATTTTCGCGATGGTCTCCTTGCAAATCAGGCGCTCGGTATCCGCAAGCAGCGGGCAATGCAGCGATACCACGTCGCTCTTTGCCAAAAGCTCGTCCAGCGGCACGCATTCCGGCGCGCTCACATGCGCGTCGTACGCAAGCACCGTCATGCCAAAGGCGCGGGCAATCTGTGCCGTTGCGCGCCCGATGCGCCCATAACCAATGATGCCCATCGTTTTTCCCGCAAGCTCCATCAAGGGGAAATCCCAAAAGCAAAAATCGCGTCCAGCCGTCCAGCGTCCCTGCTGCACCGCCTCGCCGTGATGCGCCACATGGTGGCAGACTTCCAGCAGAAGCGCAAATACATACTGCGCCACGGCAGCAGTGCCATAGGTAGGTACGTTGCATACCGGAATGCCCTTCTCCCGCGCGGCCGCCACATCTACCACGTTATAGCCGGTTGCTAGCACGCTAATCATTTGGACGCTCGGCGTTTTGGCAAGCGTTTCACGGGTGATGGGTGTCTTGTTGGTATAAACCACGTCCGCGCCTTGCATTCTGGTTACGATTTGCGTTGGCTCCGTAAAATCGTACACGGTGACCTCGCCATACCGTTCCATCTCCACCCAGCTCAAATCCCCTGGATTTTCGGTATATCCATCCAAAACAACAATTTTCATCGTAGGGTGCTCCTTTTTATTTTGCTGTGACGATCGCAAACAACTGCAAAAACGCGCTACGCCCTTGCCCACGCCTCGTTGAGCGTGCGCTTGGCATTGGCGAGCACCAGCTCCGGATCCTCATCGCCCCACGGCTTCACCTCAAAGGAAATCACGCGGCGCTCCGCCTCGTTTAGGTAGCCAATAGCGAAAAGCTTGCGCAAGAAAGCCGCGAGCATTGGCACATCCACCACGCTATGCGCAATGCCAAAGCGCGGATGCTGATCGCCATACGCAGGCGCCCCCTCGGTAAGCACGGCATTGGCGATGTGGATGTGCCGGATATATGGCGCAACGGGGTCAACATTTTCATCCATGGTGGCATGGAGCTGCGTCATATGGCTCAAATCCAGCATGAGGCCAAAGCGGCTGTAGCGCGCGCAAATTTCCTGCGCAAAGCGCTTGGCAAGCGGGGCGGGGCCGATGAGCGAGCATTTTTCGATATCGTAATCGAACACCTCAAGGTTTACGTTCATGCTGCCCTTGGATGCGGCATATTCGCAAATTTCACAGGTACTGCGAACCAGTGCCTGATAATGCGCCTCGATTTTCGCGAGGTCATATTTGCCCGCCAGATACGCGATCCCCTCCGCACCCAGCTCATACGCCTCGTCAACGCAGGCTTTCATGCGGCCGACCGCACGCTGGCGAAGCGTTTCATCCAAAGCGTTCATATTTTCGGCATTGCGCATAAGCTGCGGCTGTGCGCCGTAGCCAAGCCCCACGCCGCTCTGCTTGGCCATCTCGGCCACGCGGGCACGAACGGCGGAGTCATTGATGTGCGTAAGCTCCAGAAAATCAAAGTAATCATCCATCATCAGGCGGCGGGTTGTGCCTTGAATATCGCCCTCCCCAGTCATGGCAAACGGATACGCCATGAAGTGCACCAAGCCGGTGCGCACATAGCGCTTCATTGGTTCTTTCATTACCTCAGCCCTCCAAGCGGAATTCATTTCACATACTAAAACTACGTTTCATCTTTAATAGTATAGCACGCTTTCGTTTGCATTTCAAGCGCGTGCGACAAAAAAATGGAGCTGTGCGCCTCTTGACTTTGTCTGTGCTTCGCGCTACCCTTTCACCATAGAAAACCCACATAAGAAGGGGATGGCATTACCATGCGCACCGAATTTTTAATTGGCACCTACACCACCAACACGCGTGCCGAGGGCGTTTACCGCGCTGCTGCTGAGGGCGGAAGGCTTACGCTGGATGGCTTGGCTCTGCGAACAAATGACCCCTCCTACCTGCTTACAGACAATCGCGGGCAGCGGCTGTACTGGGTTGATGAAGCACTGGACCATGCGGAGGGCATGCTCCTGCTGGGGCGCAAAGAGGCTGGCACGTGGCAAATCGCCGCGAGCGTTCCAACCGGCGGTCAGCACCCCTGTCATCTGGCTCTTTCGCCCGATGGGCGCTGGATGGCGGTAGCAAATTATACCAGCGGCAGCGTCGCCGTATATGCGTTGGAAAAAGACGGCACGCCCCGACGCGTGGCGCTTTTCGCAGGCACTGGCGCAAGCGTCCACCCCACCCGCCAAAAAGGACCGCATGCGCATTTTGTGTCCTTTCAAGCGGATGAACTTTGGTGCTGCGATCTTGGCGGCGATCTGCTCCGCCGCTTTGCGCGCGCGGATGACCATTGGCTGGAGCTTGCGCCGCTTTTGCGCTTCCCGGCTGGCTGCGGCCCACGGCACATGGTTCGCGTGGGCGAGCTTGTCTATTTTGTTACTGAGCTTAGCGCAGAGCTGTATACCTATGCGCTGCCCAGCGGCAGGCTCTGCTCGCGCGTATCCTGTGTGCCAGAGGGAACATCCGGCACAGCCGCCGCGATCAAGCTGGATTGTCGCGGACGGCTGGTGATCTCCCACCGGGGCGGGGACTGTGTCAGCGTCTTTTCGCTGGAGAGCCCCGAGCAACCTACCCGCGTGCAAACGCTTGCCTGCGGTGGACGTGACCCGCGCGACCTGCTGCCCATTGCGGACGGGCTGCTCTGCGCATGTCAAACCGGGAACGTCGTTACGCTGCTCAGCACCGATCAAAACGGCTGCTATCACCTATCGGACAGCCTAGCCCTGCCCTGCCCTGTATGCCTGATTGGAATCAAGTAGGAGGCTAGTGCTTAATGCCCTAGCCGACCGCTCGCACTGTGCGGATAGATCATGCGAATCTTGCCCTAAAAACAATGAGCAATCCATTATCTGCCGAATCGCTCGTCGATAACCCCAGCTTGTGCAGAAGCGCAAAGACAAAGGCGTTACGGTCAAGTAATTTTAGGGAGGCAAATTGAATGAATTTTAAGCGCGTGGTTGCTGGCATTCCTGAACTGAGTGTAATTTTCGAGCTTGAAGATGGCGTGTATGCGCTCGTGAGCACGGACAAAGAAGTCCCAACGGAATATTCCCTCTTTGCGGAGAGCTTTTTGAAATTCTGCACGTTCGCTCTGCCCGACAAGCTGCCGGAGGCCACGATTAACCAAGCATCTGCCGTTCTCCGGCAGATCAGCGAGCCTGACGTTGCATTCACCGATGAGCAGCGGCAAGCCGCCAAGCGCCTCTACGAAATGAAATAGCCGCCGAATGACGGTTTTCTATGCAGCAAAAAGCCATTGAAACTATCCCTATGGATACTTCCAATGGCTTTTCAATTTGACATGCGGCCGTTATTGACCATTTGCAGAAAATCATTTGAGCCGCATGTTGATTAATGCTTGAGGTATCCGCTCTTTTCCCAAAGGACAACCCATTCCTGCAAGCGATTGAGCAAATCGGAATTGCATTTGGTCTTTTGCATCATATCAATCAGCTGCACTACGGCCTCGCCGTTGGTGGTAGAGCCCAGCACCTTGCGAATGGAGCGCAAGCCCTCCTTTTGGCTATCCGTCAAAAGCATGTCATCCTTTTTGGTGCCGCTCAGCTGCAAATCAATCATGGGATAAACGGGATCGCTGGGCTGATGGGAGCAGAGGAACAGCTCCATATTCGCCGTACCCTTGAATTCCTCAAAAATGATATCGTCCACGCGGGAGCCTGTGCCCACCGCGATTGTGGCAATCATGGTGAGGCTCCCCGCATCGCGCGTGTTGCGCGCCGCCCCAAAGAAACGCTTGGGGCGCACCAACGCCGCGGGCGTCACGGTGTTTGTCATCGGCCGGCCGCCCTGCACCAGCGCCGCCTGATAGGCGCGGGTGAGCTTGGTGAGGCTGTCCAACAAAATAACCACGTTGCGGCCATCCTCCACCAGCCTCTGCGCGCGCTCCAGCATGGTTTCGCTCACACGGGTCTGGGTGTCGGGCGCATCGGCAAAGGTGGAGGCAAAAACCTCCGCATCCACGGATTCGCGGATTTCGGTCACATCCTCGGGTGCAACGTCAATCAACAGCATAAGCACCTCGGCATCCGCATCGTTGCGCTTGATGGCAAGGCTCATTTCACGCAGCAGAATCAGTCTGCCGCTCTCCGGCGGAGCTACGATCATCGCGCGCTGACCAAAGCCGATGGGCGCGATGAGATCCACCAGACGAATCGCCAAGCTATCCGCGTTTTCTACGCTCTCCAGCACAATGCGCTTATCAGGGTACACCGGCACAAGCTGATCAAAGGCAAGGCGGTCTGCGTTTTCCGCAGGCTCCTGACCATTCAGCTTTTCAACGGTGAGCAACGCGGCAAATTTATCGCTGTCGCGCTGCGTGCGAGCCTTGCCCTCCACATAATCGCCGGTGCGCAAAGCATAGCGCCGCACCTGCGCCACGGAAACGTAGACATCCTTTTTTCCCGGCAACAGCGATTGTCCGCGCAAGAAACCATAGCCATCTGGCAGAATTTCCAGCACGCCCGCAGCCGTTTCCCCTTCGGGCGCCTGCAACAGTTCAGGCAGTTGACCCGCCTCTGCCTGCTCCGCAAATTGCGGATCTCGCGCCACGCGGTACACCGTATCGTTATACCGCGTATCCGTGGTGGGCGGCTGGTATGTGCGCGGCTGCTGCGGATAGCCGTAGTTGCCGCTTGGCTGATAGCTGCCGTTTTGCGGATAACCTCCGCGCTGTTGATAGCCGCCGCCCTGTTGCTGGTAGCCGCCCTGCGGCTGATAGCTGCCTTGCTGCTGATAGCTGCGCGGCTGCTGGTATCCGTAGCCACCGGGGCGGTAGCCGCCCTGCTGCTGATAACCGCCAAAGCCCGACCCGGCATCGCGGTTGTTATATTCGTTACGCCCAGCATAGTTGGTTCGTTGCGGAGCGGCGCGGTAGCCAAGGCGATAGCCATCCAGCTTGGGTGCGTTTTCCAGCGCTGCGCGCGATGGTTCTGCCGCGCGCGGCTGTTCCATCGGGGCGGTGCTAGGCGCGGGGTTCATCATAGCGGGCTGCGCATGTACCGGCGTTGGGTTTGTCGCGCTTTCAAAACGCTCGTTCTCCTCGCCTGCCGCCTGCGCGGCGCTAGGCGCGGGCGCGTTGTGCGGTCCAAAGCGGTTGAAGGTGCCCACAGGGCGCTGCTGCTGCTGC
>JAVVVJ010000031.1:5850-28893 GCA_036652695.1 Clostridia bacterium
GGCGCAGTAGAGCGTGCCTGCCACGCCTGACGGTACACAGGCCGGAAGGTGCCTTGCTCCTGCGGTTGGTTCCACGCGCGAAAGTTCGCGCCCGGCTCCACCGAAGTAACGTCCGCGGAAAGCGGAGCGTCCTGCAAGCGTTCCAAATCCTTCGCGACGCCCAGCACCGCATCAGCAGCCACGTCATCCGCACCAAGGCGAACGGATTGGAGCACCTTCTCGGCCTCCGGCTGTGCAATTTTGGGTGTTTCCAGCCCCGTTTGCTGAAACGCAAGCTCCTCGTCATGACCATCCGGGTCATTCTGCTTTGCGTCGGTTCTTGCCTCCACAGCGTGCGCGGGTACTACCGCCGGCTGCGCCGAAGCCGAGTCCATCTCACCAAGCGCATAGGTCAATCGGCTGACAATGCCGTCCTTATCAATTCCCGCGCTCAATTTTACGCCGTTTTCACGAGCAAGCTTACGCAGTTGAACAACAGTCATGGCTTGAAGCTCCACGTTGTGCAATGTGAACCCTCCTTAAAACTTACAAATACAATCGTTTTTTTCAATACGGTAATGAAAGATGTAAAAAAATCTGTCCGCTATCTTTTGCGCCCAATCAAAACATCGCGTTCAACCGCCTGCTCCACCCAATGTGAAAAATCATCGTAGGGTGGAGTATCCAAAACCTCCAGCCCCGCGTCGCGCATCGCGTGAGCCACCTCGGTTTTTTTCAGCGTGTAGGTGTTAAAGGCCAGTGCCACCGCACCCCCGGGCTTGAGCACCGCCGCATAGCCGGGCATGGCGGCATGTACCAGCTTTGCGAGCGAGGATATGCCCCCAGCCTCCTTAGGCGCATGCTGCACGCCATAGGGCAGGTCTCCCACCAGCAGATGGCAGCTTTCCGCGCCCAGCAGCTCCCGCAGCCGCAGGGTATCGCCATGCAGCAAACGCAGGGTACGCGCGCCTCCCTGCTTCATTTGCGCGGTGTCCTGCGCAATGGCATAGGATACCGCCTTCGCGTTTCCACCGCCGCGCAGGGTCTGTGAGCCTGCTTCTCGCCTGTATTTGAGGTGATGGAACTGCAAAAAACGTTCCAAATAAAGATCAGCCTCCGCAAGCACCTTTGCGTCAAGCTCCACGCCCACGGCATGATCCCCCCGCTCCAGCGCACAAAACAAGGTGGTAGCCTTCCCGCATAGCGGATCGGCAACAATCAGCGGCGTTTGCACATTTGCGAAAGCCGATGCAGCTCTCGCGCAGTTCAATAGCAGAAGTGTAAAATCGGCATTGGTTTTCCCCTTATATTTCAGAACCTGCGGTAGGTCGTCGGGCACAAAGCCCGCAGTTGTACGGCTGATGGGATAGAGCGCCTCGCCCCGTAGCTCCGCAGCCAGGCAGATGCCCGAATGCCCCGAAACCGCGCGCCATGCCTGCGGCGAAAGCGGTTCAGCATCGAATGTGAGAAATGGCTCGCCTTGAATCCGCGTACATTCCACGCGCGCCGAGCGGTTCCATGCGCCAAGAATGCACGCAAGCTCAACGGATGCCAGCTTCTGAAGCGATTGGCGGTATCTTGCATTTGCATGTGGTTTCAAGAGCATTGCGTAAAGCACAAAGAACCTCTTTCCATTAACCGTATTCGGACACAAAAGATAGCCCTGAAATCGTATCGGTTAGCTGTATTATAGCACAGCGTAAATTATTTTGCAAACATTTTCAAGCGACAGCATTAGAAATGATCGGTTCTTTTTCGTCCTTTTTCGCTTTGGGCGGGAACATACCCAAGGTCAAAAACCGCCGCGCATCCTTCGACACGCGGCGGTTCTCGTCATTCATGTAACAAATTTATTCGGCTGCGTTGCCTTCCGCTTCCAGCGCCGCGCCAACGGCCTGAATGTCCACAGGCACAGCGTCCTCGCCATCAGTGGCGGACGCGGCCTGCTCCTGTGCAGGCTGTTCCGGCTCAAGCAGCGCGCGGATGCTCAGGCTGATGCGCTTTGCTTCGGGATCGATGCTCAGCACCTTCACTTGGATTTCCTGCCCAACGGTCACTGCATCCTCCACCTTGTTGATGTGGGTGGTGGCGCACTGGCTGATGTGCACAAGGCCGTCGATGCCGGGCTCTAGCTCCACAAAGGCGCCAAACGTGGTGATGCGCACCACTTTACCCATGACCACAGCGCCCGCGGGATACTTCTCGGGTGCGAGATCCCACGGCTTGGGTTGAAGCTGCTTGAGGCCGAGCTGAATCCGCTCGCGCTCTTGATCGATGCTCAGCACCTTCACTTCCACTTCCTGATCGGGGGAGACGATTTCAGAGGGATGCTTCACATGCGCCCAGCTCAAATCGGTCACGTGAATGAGGCCATCCACGCCGCCCAGATCCACGAAAGCACCAAAATCGGTCAGGCGGCGAACGATGCCCTTGATCACTTCGCCTTCCTTAATTTTGGCCCATACTTCTTCCTTCTTGCTGGCTGCTTCCTCGCGCACCACAGCGCGGCGGCTGGCGACAATGCGCTTCTTTTGCTCGTCCATCTCGATGATCTTGAGCTTGAGCGTCTGGCCAACGAAGTCGCCGATCTTTTCCACGTAACGGTTGGAGAGCTGCGACGCAGGCACGAACGCGCGAATGCCATTGACTACGCAAATCAAGCCGCCCTTGACGACCTCCTTGCCTACGCCCTCAACATATTCGTTCGCCTCGTACTTTTGGACAAGCTCGGTAAAGGCCTTGCGGTTCAAGATGTTGCGCTGCGACAGCAGAACATTGCCCTCGCCGTCGTTTACCTTGACGACCTCCACTTCCAGCTCGTCGCCCAGCTTTACACCCTCTGTTACCAGGTCTTCCCGCTTGATCAGCCCATCGGACTTGAAACCGATGTTCACACAGACTTCATCATCGGTGATCTGCACAACGGTGCCAGTCACCGTCTGTCCGGGTCTGATCTTGACCAGAGTCGCTTCCACGTCAGCCATAAAGCTGTTCTTTTCCGCCTCCTCGGTGGAAACCTGCCGGTCTAATTGTTCCTTGTCAGTCATGCGTGTGACAACCTCCTTAAGTGACCAATCCGGCGTGCTCGCGCCGGCGGTAATTCCAATGGATTCCGAATGGATATT
This sequence comes from Clostridia bacterium, assembly GCA_036652695.1. Taxonomy (GTDB): domain Bacteria; phylum Bacillota; class Clostridia; order Christensenellales; family Aristaeellaceae; genus Limiplasma. The sequence continues at coordinate 8,955 of JAVVVJ010000031.1, forward strand.
TGCAAAGCCCGGCGGTATATCCGCCGCGCGCTCTACCAACAGGGTGCGCTCGCAGATGCTCTTGCAGGTTTCATAGAGCTTGCGCGTATTCGCGCTTGTTTTGCCGCCGACCACCAGCATCGCATCAACTTGGGCGGCGAGCTTGCGCGCCTCCGCCTGCCTGAGCACAGTGGCCGTGCAGATGGTATTTTGCACGGTTAACTCGCTTACATGCTCGCGCAAAATGGGCAGGATTTCTTCCCAGCGTTCCTGCGGAAATGTGGTTTGGGAAACGGCCAGCGCGCGTTGTAGCTGCGGCAGCGCAGCCGCCTCCTGCACCGAATGGAGGGTATAAACCGAACCGTGCGCACAGCCGATGGTGCCCACAACCTCCGGATGATCGGCCTGACCCACCAAAATAACAGGCGAGCCATCCGCACTATAGCGGTCAACCACGTCATGCAAGCGAGCCACGAAGGGGCAGGTAAGGTCAATAACCGCCTTCGCCTCAGCCCTGAGCCGCTGGGTCATCGCAGGTGCGATGCCATGGCTACGAATGATCACTGTCTTCCCGCGTACGTCTTGCGGACAGTGAACGGCAAATATATGCATAGCTTCCAGCTTTTCGATAACCTGCGGGTTGTGAACCAGCTCGCCGAAGGTGACGATTTCATCTCCGCCCCGCGCGGCTTGAAGCGCCTCATCCACCGCCCGGTGCACACCCATACAAAAGCCCGCGTGCTTTGCCACCGTTACCGGCATTCGACCGTCCTCCTATAGAATAACATAACTGTGATTCGCCATCCGTTTTGGATATCCTTCTTTTTCACCAACAAATTCACAAATTTGCATCCCAATTTTCGGAATGTTTCACCTCGCCACTCTGCTCGCCATACCACGAAAGTTAAGCGGTAGGCGCTTTTTCCGCCTGTGCAACCGTGTGCGCATCGGCCATATCGCGATAGGTTTGCGTAATCAGGTCTAAAAGCTCCGAACAGCTCTCTTTGTTGATCCCCCGCTCCGCGATGGCGGTCGTGGAGATCGGCTGTCCAAAATAAACGTGCAGCCGGTGAAAGAACCTCGGCTTTCCGGCCACGTACACGGGCAGCAGCTTCACGCGGCTGCGCAGGGCAATCACGGCAATGCCGCTTTCCATATCCTCCATCAGGCTCTGCTTGTGACGCGTGCCCTCCGGAAAGATGCCCAGCGGATGCCCTTCCTTTAGCACCTTGAGGCAGGCGCGCATGGCGCTCATATCCATGTTATGACGATCCACCGCGATCATGCGCGTATGCTCGTACAGCCATTTGCCAATTGGCTTTTGTACCAGCTCCTTCTTGCCCAAATAGCGAATCTGGTAACGGTAGCATTTCCACCCAACAATCAGTGGGTCAAGAAAATGGCTGTGGTTGGCAATCAAGATAAACGGCGCATCCAGCTGCATGTTTTCCTCGCAATGGTACGTAACGGGCATGAGGGTTTGAAACACCAGCCAGCTCAGCCCACGCGCAAGCCGGTACACCACAGTGAGCGGCTCCTCCGCAGCGGGCTTTTTCCCAAGCTTCATCCGCGCTCGGCGCACAACCTCCTCTACCGCCTGCACCTGCGTAAGCTCCGAGGTATCCAGCAGCTGCGCGTCCTGTGCGGGGCGCAGCGGATCAACCGCACGGGTCATATCCTGCTCATCGCGCAAGATAACGTCCCTGAGCACCTCGTCGTAGGTGCTCGCTGCGCCCTTTGCCTGTAGCTCCTCAAACCTGCGCTTCGCGCGCGCCTCCGGCGTAGCGGTCAAGTAAATTTTGAGCGTCGCGTGCGGCAGCACCCTCGTGCCGATGTCGCGGCCATCCAACAGCATGCTTTGCTCCTTGGCAAGCGCCTGCTGGCGCGCCACCATCGCGCGGCGAACGCCCGCCACCTTGGAAACCATGCTCGCGGCCATGCTGATGTCCGGCGCACGGATCAAATCGGTTACATCCTCGCCGCCAATCAACGTGCGCTGTGCGCCATCCACAAATCGGATTTCCGGCAGCATGCGCTGCGCAAGGCCGCAAAGCGCATCCGCATCCTCCATGCTCACGCCATCCTTGATGGCGCGCCACGCAAAGGCGCGGTACATCGCTCCCGTATCCAAATGCAAAATGCCTAAGCGCTTGGCCGCCTCATCCGCAACGCTGCTCTTGCCCGCGCCAACCGGCCCGTCAATGGCGATCGAAAAAACCAAAAGAATCCCCCGCTTTCCATTTTGCTGCCCATCATATGGCGCGATGCCCAAGCCCTATGCACACTTCATCCAAATGCCCCAATCCAATGCTGAAAAAAACAGCGACGGCAACATGCTCCCCACAGCGTGCTATGCCAATCTTTCCGCCGACGCTCATGCCAAGCGCCTTGGGGGTAATCTGGTTCAGCGCCTCGCGCGCGGCTCCGGCAACGCCGCCTTCTTCCAAATGGGATTCGCCAATCACGTTTTCCCGCTTGGCGGCGACCACCGCACGCTCCACAATGCGCATGATGCCGGTCAAAAAATCTCCACCGAAATCCACACCGGCGGCGTCTATCCCTTCCTGCTTGAACAATCCGCGCCAGCGCTGCTCTTCCTCCCGGCTGGTGGACATGCTCAGCTGCACGGCGGCACGCGCCACCTCCCGGCTGCCTATGGGTTGTTTCTCCTGCACCCTGCACACCCCTTCCCAGAAAAAGCGTCTATCCGATGGCGTTATTATAGCATGGCGGGTGCGATTGTGCAAAGAAAACACAAAGCGCAGCAAATTTGCGGAGGCGCTATTCCCCCTCCACCAAATCCCGCCAAAGCTCCGCAAGCAGCAGCTCCTGATAGCCCGCATAGCCGCGCCGAAGCATGGCAGAGGCGGTATCCCCCGCCGCACCGTCCAAAAACCCGCGAATGACCGCCAAACGGCTAGGCTCCAACCGCGTTGTGGAGCAGGCCAGCGCGTAATCCTCCGGGCGCATATGCCACAGCCTCAGCTGCCGCGGATAGCGCGCCAGCAGCTGCGTGGCGATGCCCAAGCCGTTTCCGTCAAAATCGCCAGAGTAATAGAGCGAAGCGCCGGAGGCCGCCAGCAAATCCAGCAAGCGAAGCACAGCCACCTGCGGCTGACCGGAGGTACACACAAGCGGCGAATGAAATTCCGCCGCCCGGTCGCAAAGCTGGGAAAACACCATCTGGTTCTCCACAAGGTACACGCGTCCCGTTAGGCTCTCCGCGCGCACTAGGGGCAATAGGCTGCTCAGCGTAAGCGTGCAAAGCTCGTGCCGCTTGCGAAAGGCGGCAAAGGCAGGGTGCTCGCCCGCCTCCGTTTGCAGCACAAGCCCCACCTGCGCAACCGTGCTAGAGATGCTGTCGCACAAAACGCCGCAACAAAAAAGCAGGCTGTCGCGCTCCTCCGCAGTGGCGGGGTAGGCCGTTCCCTGCGCAAAGGCCAGCAAATGCAATAGCAGCTTGCCCGCAGGCGCGGTGCCATCCAACGCGTGGGGATCGCTGGTCGCTTGGGCGCTGAGCACGGCTAGCCGCACAGGCTGACCGCGATGCGCACACAGCCAGTCCATGCTCGCGCAGGCTCTTTCCAGCGCCTGCGTGGCCATTCCCGCCTCCGCATATTGGCACAGCAGGCGGTAGCCCTCTGCCTGACGATGCTCCAGCAGCTGTTCCAGCCAGCGGCGGCAAAGCTCGCTCTGCGCATGGACGGCCTCCACCGCCCGCGTCAGCGTTTGCAGCTTCTGGGCTTTTTCCTCACTTTTGGTTGGCACAAGGCAGTCAAAATAAGCTTCCAGCAGTTCCGGAAGGGTAACCCCCGCATAGGGCGTGGCTTGCAGCGCCGCCTCAAAATCGGACAGCCGCAGCCTCAGCGGCGCGTCAAACGGGTGTCCAAACAGCGCCCGCGCCGCGTCCAGCTCGGCTTGCGACGCATCCGTTAGGCAAATCGCGCCGCCCACCCGACCCAGCCCCCGGTACTTGCGCAGCAGCTCATCCAAGATGCGCTTATAGCCGGAATGTGCGCGAAAGTATTCCGCGCATGGCTTTGCATTCATGGCGGCGCGTCTCCTTTCCCCTTCAACATCGGCTTATCCCTCCAGCAGGGTTTTTTCACGTCCATCCCAATGATAGCGCAGGATTGTGACCACCTGCGCGTTGGCAGGGCGGTAAAACTCCGCAATATCCAGATTGGGCACATCGGCGTAGCAGCCCCACAACGCCTGCGAATTCATGATGTAATCAAAGCCAAGCTTATGTACCAGCTTGAACATGGCCTGTATGTTCTTATCATCCACCCCCGCGAAGGCCTCATCCAGCGCCAATAGGCATGGGCATCCCGCGCCGCCCTTTTGATACTGGGCGGATACCGCCGCAAACTGCGGCAGATAGATCGCCATGGCTTTTTCGCCGCCGCTGAAGGTGTTAAAAACCCGATCCGTCAGCTCCCGCTTTGCTTCGCCCATACGCTGGAAGAATATCTGGAACTCATACCAGTTGCGGTAATCCAACACCTTATGGATGAGATCGGCATAGCTGGCGCTCTGGTTTAGCAGCTCGGCGTTTTCGCGAGCAATCTTCACCTTGGCGCGGAAATGGCTCGAAACCTTCTGGCTGTCCTCGCGAGTCAGCAGGAGCGAATCCTTGCTGAGCAGCCGCACCAAATTGGCCGTGTCCAGCTGCTCTTCCCCCTCCCCCTTTCGGGGCTTCCATTCCAAGCTGAACGTCAACCCCATGGAGGTATCCATGCCCCGCATGAGCTCGCTCATGGATAAGCTCCAGCGTTGGCTTTCCTCAATGTGATGACGCAGCTTGCTGCTAATGGTGTTGGTGAGGATATCCTCAAAAAGCTCCCGATCGCTTTCCAGCAGCAGCTGCTCCGCAGAGGTGATATCCGTTTGCAGGCTGTCGATGAACGCATAGAGCGACAGCTCGCGCCCTTCTTTTTTGAGCGTGATCACCTGCCGTTCCCGCAACAGGCCGACGTGCTCGGGTGCGTCAAAGCACAGCGCCATTTGCGGGCTGTACTTGAGCAGGGTATTGTTATGCTGAAGATAGTTGTTTTGCAAAGACTCGCTCATCTTTTCGGGCGTGCGGGCGCGATCCGCCGCCGCCACCTTGCCCTGCGCCATGCGCGCACATTCGCTCAGCGCCCGGCTTTCCTGGTTGAGGCTCAGCCCTAGCGCCAGATCCTCGGCAAAATAACACGCCGCGGCCTGCTCCTCCAAAACGGCGGGCGTCAGCTCCTCCTTGCAGCGCTCCAAAGTCTGCCGGGTGTGCTGAAGGTCGTTGTTCAGCGCAACACAGCGCTCCCGCGCCTCCCGCTCCATACCGCGCTGCTTGCGTATTTCTTCCTCCAGCTCCGCAATGCGCCGCACCACATTTTGGTTTTCGGGCAGGCTCAAGAACTGCTGTAGCTCTTTGATCTGCGCACGGCTCAGCGCCAAGCTTTGGATCTGCTTATCCAGCATTTTTGAAAGGCTGTCCGCCTCGTCCCGTGCCTGATCGATCCGCTCTTCCAGCTCTTGCACCGATCGCGCGGCGTAGCAGAAATCACGCCACCGACCGTTTAGCTGCGTCAAGCTTTCCTGATAGCCTTCGGCGCTCTCCTGCGCCTCCTCATAGGCGTCCAGCTTGCGCAGGTACGGTATGCCAACGCTTAGCTCTCGCCCCTGCTGCTCCAGACGGCTGACGGCAGCCTTCGCCTCCTGCTCTGCCCGTGCGCGTTTTGCCTCTAGCTCCTCGGCTTGGCACAGCTCCTGCCTTGCCTTTTCCATCAGCCCCAGCGCCTGATCCAGATCGGTAGGCAGCGGCATGGCCGCTTTTTCCGCAAGAAGCACCTGCATGCGAGCCTCCAGCGCAGCCATGCGTGCTTGCCCCTGCGTCTGCTTTACCATCAGCGCGTCGATATGCTCCTTGATCAGCGCAAGCTGTCGCTTGCGGCTTTCGCAACGGGCGCTAACGCCTACAAAGCTCGCCTGCTGTTGGGCATGGCTGTGCCCCCGAAGCGCTCCGCTGCGAAAGGCTCCGTTCGGCAGCAGGGCGGTTTGCGCGCCCATATCGGCGCAGGAAATGCTCCGCAGGCAGCGCGCCGCCGCCGCGTGTACGGCGCTGCGCTCGTCCGGGATCAGCTCCGCAAGCGGCTCTGCCACGGGCGCGCCGGGCATCAAAAACCGATCCGGATGCTCTGCCAGCAGCGCCGCAATCGAGGCCTGATGCGTTTCCGGCACAACCAGCGCATCCAGCAAGCCAGCGTCCGCAAGCTGTGCCTCCAGCCTGTCCCGATCCTCCTGCGGCAGGTCAGGCCGGAAATCCACCGTTTCAAAGAAAGGCGCGCAGGGAATGTTGCGTTGCGCCAGCACAGCGCGCGTGGCCTCCACCTGAGCGCTCCTAGGCGGCACGGGCTCGGGTCGCAGCTGCTCATACTCCTCCCGCTGCTGCGCAAGAGCGGCTTTTGTCTCGTTCAGCGCATAGGCCTCGGCTAGCTGCTGGGCAATCAACGCTTGATGAGACGCATCAAACGCGCCGTCCACAACATCCCGCAGAATGCCGCGATCCACGTTGGAACGGTAGTGAATAATCGCTTGGCGAACCGCCACAAACCCTTCGGAGGAAAGCAGCAGCTCGCGGTTCGCGCCCCGATAGCGTGCAAAAGCCTCCAGCAGTTTATCGCGCTCCTCCTGCTCCTGAAATTCCGCGTCCTTGTAGGTTATTTTGGCATTACGCGTCTTTGTCGCGGCTGCGTCCAACGCCTCGCAAGCCTCGTCATAGCCGTGCTGCGCCTGCGCAAGTTGGCGCAGGGACACTAGCATTTGAGCAATCTGTTTTTTGCGTCGGCTCACCGCATCTTGCAGGTTCTGGCAGGCCGACTGCGTCACCGCCTCGCGCTTCACAAGGTCGGCAAAGCTCGCGTGCTCCTCGCCCAAATCCAGCACCCCGTTTTGCTCGTCCAGCGTGCGCATGCTTCTGTGCATGCTCGCCCTCTCATCCTCCCGCCGCTGGGTATCCGCGCGTAGGCGCAATTCATCGCGGTCGATGCCCTCCCGCTTTGCCCCAAGCTGCTCCTCAAGGGTCTTTTGCTGGCTGGCCGCATCTTTTTCACGGCCTTGCTCCGCATCCAGCTGCCGCTGCTTCACCCGCAGGTCGGATTCCTCCTGAACCATCTGCTGCGCCTGCGCCTGCTCCAGCCTCTGCGCCGCCTCTGCGCCGCAGCGCTGCTCCCGCGCAAGCTCCGTTTCCTGCTGACCAAGCAACGCCTCGGCCTGTGCAAGGCGGCTAGCCAGCAGCTGGTGGCGGTTTTGCGCCTCCAGATAAACGCGCCCCTTGCCGCCCAACACATACTGGTTGTAGCGTGTATATTCCACACGAATCGTTTGAGCATCGCGCATGGCGGTGCGGTAATCGCGGAGCGTCTGCTCCAGCATGTCCATGCGCTCCATGGTGCTGACCATTGCGGATAGATCCTCGTCTGAAAGCACCTGTAGCGAATCGTTCAAAATGGTCTTGACGCCAGAGGGGCGAAACGCCTCGCGGGAAAGCTTGGGCGCACGCACCTTAATGAGCAGCGAAATCAGCTGATCATACTGGTTGATATCCTGAAACTGAAAGACGCGCTGGTTGACCAAGCGCTTGTACTCCGTTTGACCCTCCGCCCAGTTGTCCGGGTCGTTGAGCAGATTGCGCAGCTTTTGCTTGCTGAGCGGCAGCAGCTCCTTGCCCACCTTTTCGTATAGCCGCATACCCTCGTCCCCCATGCGGCGGCCATCACAAAGGCAAAAGCCCCAAAAATCCATGCTTTTGCCCTTTTGGGCGCGCATGCCCACACCGATGGTCAGGTATTCATTGCTGTCGTTCTTTTTGAATTCCAAGTAAAGGTAGCCCGTGGATTCCTCCCGCTCGCCATCCCCCAGCAGGTAGAACTCCATCCGTCTGTCCTTGGAGCCAAAGGGATCCAGCCGTTCGGGGCTTTTGTTGCCATCCAGCAGAAAGGGAATGAAGCTCTGTGTGGTGATGGATTTGCCGGAAGCGTTGGAGCCCCTGAGCAGAATATGACCCTCATCAATGGGAAACTCTTGCAAATCATACAGCCAAAAGTGAACAAAACCCAGCTTATGCATTCTCCAACGGTTCATCAATCGTTGCGCCTCCTTCCTGAGGGCGATAGCTTGCGGGATACTGCCCCGTCCATTTGCCTGCCGCCGGGCACAGCAGCAGCGCATCGTCGCACCGTTCCAGCAGCATCCAGCCTTCCATGTAGCTAATCACGTTTTCCTCCAGCTGCTCCAAAGGAAGCTCGCGAAGCTGCCGACCCCAGCCATCCGACCATTGCTCCCGGCACTGGCTCAACAGGCGGTGAAATTCTCGCCGCGTGCATAAGATCCGGTCATCCGGCTGGCGGCTCTGCTCACCCAGATCCACCTGCGCGCGCAGCTGGCGGCATAGCAGCAGCGTCACATCGCTCAATGCCTGATCATTGGGAAAGCAGCTGCCGAAGGGATGCTCCTGCTCCATCAGCAAAAACGCGCCGTTGCGGTGAACCTGCAGCTCGCCGCCGATGGCCTCGCCTAGGTATTTTGCAAGCCACTGGCGCTGATTTTTCACGTATTCATAGTCCGCTTGATCCATTTGGGACCAATAAAGCCCGGGCGTTAAGGCAAGCTGCCGATACACGCGGTTCACGCGCTGGCGGCCGCGATCCGCATCGCCCTCCCACGCCAGCGCCTCGAAATCCTCCCCGCATTGGCACGCGGAGACGTCCCGCCCAAAATGGACGGAAAAATCCCGTGAAAGGCCGGTGTTTTCATACAGCACCTCCTGCTCCCGCGAGCTTCCGAAGGTCTCGCTATTGCCATCATATACCAGCAGCAGCCCAATCCGCTGCGCAAAGCGCAGCACGCGCACCAACGCTTTGCGGTGAGGAAAGCGCGTCCAATCCACAGGGCACGCGTTCGCCATATAGGTTTCCAGCGCCGCAGTCAAGGCGGAAAGCAAGAACTGCTCCCCCTCCTCCTTGTCCTCCAGATAGATGAGCAGCGCGCAGAGCAGCGCATAATCCAGCGGATCGGTAAATTCCGCAATACCCATCCACGCCATGGAGTGCGGCGGCACCTTTTCCAGCTTGATCACCGCCTCGTTTACAATCAGGTTCCAACCCAGCTGCTCGTTTATGAAGCGGCGCAGCTGCGGCAGGCTTCGCTTCACGGCATAATACAGCTCCCGGTCTTGCTCCCTCACAATCCAAAAGCGAGAAAGCAGTTCCTGCACCTCGTTCATGGCTGTTCACTCCCTCCTTGCGCAAGCAGGTCAAGGGTTTGCGCAAACACCAGCACATAATCCGGCATGGTGAGGTCGCCATCCGTGCAATGCAGGCGGCAGGTTTCCGCGCTGCCCTTGTGCAGTGTGAATACCTGCCCATATTCCGTGCGCCCGCGTTTATCTGGGCTTGCATTCGCCATAGCCACCCATGAGAGGAAAATCGTGCGCACCTCCGGGCTTACGGGCTTGCTCAGGCGGGCAAAGTTCAGCGCACCATTTTCAAGATAGCTGCTGACCAGCTCGCGCAGGCGCTGCCGGCTTTCCAAAAGCGCAGCGCGCTGGCTTTCCTTCTCCTGCAAGCGATCCGTGAAGCCGTTCTTTTCCAGCCGGGGCTTGTAGGTGCGCACCCTTGGCTGCAAGCGATATACCAGCGGCGGCTCCTCATAGACGCTGCTGGAAATCAGATCTGTGGCGCGGGGCGCATTCATGGTAAAATGGCGCACCTGCTGTACGCCAAACACCTGCGCGGATAGCTTGTGCGCCTGATTGATCTCCCCGCACTGCACAAACAGCTCCAAAAACCGGTTCAGCTCCGCCTTGCGGCTCACGCTCATGTTCTGCATCTGCACCAGCAAAGCCGCATTGTGCACCACTTGGCGGATCACCTCGTTTGTGACCTCCATCACCTGACTGGCGGTAGAGCCTTCGCCCACAAACCATGCAAGCAGCGAGCTCCACACCCCGCGCTCCTGCGCGCGCAGCCGCTCCTCAAAGCGCGCGCCCTCCTCCGCTTGAGGGCGTGGAATTTCCAGCTCGCTCTGATACACCCGCTCAAGGATCTGCGCCGTCTTCTCGGGGGTAAAGGTCGCCAGCTGCGCCGCGATCTGTGCGGCGCTGCGTTGCAGGTCGCGGATGAACTCCTGCAAATAATGCACCAGCTGCTGCTTATGGGCGATGAAGGCCGCCGTTTTCATCTGTTTTTCCGCGCCGGGGCCATAGAACTCGCGCAAGTAATCCTGATGGTTTTGGTTCAGGCGTTTGAAATCCTCCTGCAAATCCTGCCACCACATGCCCACCTCCTTGAGCGGAAGCTGGTCAAGCTCCCCAGCGTTGTTCAGCGCCTGCTGAATGCGCCGAAAAGAGCTGGCAGAAAGGCCGATGGTTTTGTTGCAAAGGTTTTCAAGCGTGATGGTCATCCGCTCGATTTCCACCGCCGCCTGCGACATCATGTACCGAAATTGTTTATTTTGATAATCCGCCACGGTATAAACCTTGTGCGGGTCCTGAATGGGCGTCAGGTTTTTCCATGCGGAAAGCTGGTTGAGATCCTGCTTGAGCTGATCCATGGTATAGGCTGCGAATACGGGATCACACTGCAAGCGCGCGAGCACGGTTTCCTTGTCCAGCTGGTAGCGCATGCTTTGATGCTCCAAATAGAATACCCGCATGATGGCGCGGTATTGGGTATAGTTATCAGCCGATAGATATTTTGTTTCTGGAACGCTATCCAGCATGCCCGCCTGCAATGCCATGGTTGACCCGCCCTTCTCCCCGCCGTTTTGTCATTTCTGTTTCCAAGTATACCACGGCTTCACAGTTTCACAAAGCTGTTCAAAAAAATTCAAAGGAGAGCCAGCGCAAGCGCAGGCTCTCCTTTACGGTCATTGCTCTTACAGGGCTTTCATAAAAGGCACTTCCGTATGCAGCTTTGCCTGCAAGGCGGCGAACTCCGCCTTCATGGCGCTCTCCTGCTCGGCAGTAAAGCGGGTAAAGGGCTTGCGGCACACGCCCACATCCACACCCTCCCAGCCCAGCGCCAGCTTCAGCACGGGCAGCAAATCATATTTAAGCAAGGTAAAGATAATCTGGTTCGCCATATGCTGCAAGGCGCTCGCCTGCTTCACATCGCCCTTTTGCATGCTCTGCTCTAGCTGGATGAACAGGTCGGCAATGCAGTTGTACGTAGAGCCGATGATACCGTCCGACCCAAAAGCCAAGCCGCTGATCGCCATCTCGTCCGAGCCGGAATAAATCATGAAATCATCGCCCAACGCTTCCTTGATGCGGAACATGTCAAAATGCGTAGCGCTGGTATATTTGATGCCGCCCACACCGTCAATCGCGCCCAGCCGCTTGATCATTTCAAAGCTCACCAAGCCCGCCAACGCAATATTGTACACGATCATGGGAATGCCCGCCGCCTGCACAAGATCCGCATAATAGCCTGCAATGCCGTCATCGGTAAATTTCCAATAGATCGGCGGCACCGAGGAAATCGCATCCGCACCGCAAGCAGCCGCATGGCGCGCAAGCTCCGCGCTGTGCATGGTGCTGATCGCGCCCACATGCACGATGATTGGGGTTTTGCCCTTCGCCTCGTCGATGACGGTTTCCACAACCGCCTTGCGCTCCTCCAGCGTCATCATGAAGCCCTCTCCGGTGGAGCCGGTCAGGTACAGGCCGCCAATCTTCTTTTGACACAGGTGCTTGGCGAGCGCTCGCACGCGCTCCAAATCCATGCTCTCGTCGGGCGCAAAGGGGGTAAGCATTGCGGGAATTACCCCGCGAATATCCTTCAAAGCAAAATGAGCCATTCGATTGTACCATCCTTTCTTGATTGGGAACGAGGCCACGCAGGCGCATCTGCTCTGCCGCTGAACGTGCAATGGAAACGCCTTGCCCCAGCACAATACGCTGGCATGTACAATCGCAATCCACAGGTTCCGCGAGCCGCCTTTTGATGAACCATTCTTTGTACGCATGGCACCGCATAGCTACAATGTACTACATATGATATTAAAAATCAAGTTTTTTCTCCATCTTTCACATATTTTCTTATCAATAATAGGCAAATTTATCTTGATTTCTCAATATCCGCACAGCAAAAACAGAAATGCAAACAAAAAGCCCTGTCTGCGGGCGATTGGCCGCGCATGCAGACGGGGCGAAAGGTCAGCGTAGCAGCGAAACAGGAATTTTCGCAATCGCTTTTTGGATGGGTGCGGGCTTTTCCGGCGCCACCAGCACGCGATGTGCCTCGCCGGGCAGGCACAGCAGAAATTCGTCCTCCGACATAACGGTGGACGTATGCGCTTTGCCCTCGTAAAGGGCAAAATCCTCCTGCGCGTCATAGGGCTTCGTTTGCAGCATCTCCATCGTCCAGCCAAGATCAATGCGTTCCGTGCCCGAAACAACAAAATGCAAATCCGCATATGCCTCATGCGCCTCAAAGCTGCGTTCGTCCTCCGGCATGGTAACGGTGTTGGCAAAGTTGACATATACGCCTTGAGCGCCAAGCGTCTGGCTTTGCGCAGGCAGATGATCCTTTTGCAGGGTTCGCAGATAATGGAGTACCTCTACAACGATGGGCGGCAGGCTCTGCTGCTCCGCTAGATGGGCATGGCTCTTTAGCATGCGGATAACCATCCTTTCACTACTGACGACGTCAAAAAAATCTTTTAGGCACGGCGCATGCGAACGGTTTATGATAAAAGCAAGGAGACGCGCCTGTCAACATCGCAATGAGTCGCTGCCGTATTTGAAAAACGCGCTTCCCCGCCCTTGACAATATCCGATTTCGGACTTACAATGAGTAACATCCGATTTCGGATATCATTTTTTTGAAGGAGAATGCTGATGTCAGACGCTATTAAGGAACAGCTTGCAACGCTCAACCAGCTGTACAAGGAGCAGGATGATTTGTATCGCGCCTATGCCGTTAAGCTGGGCATCTCAGACGCGGCCTTCTGGGTGCTGTACACCGTGTGTGATTCGGAACGGCCCCTCTCGCAGCAGGACATGTGCGATGCATGGTACTACCCCAAGCAGACCATCAATTCGGCGATCTCCGCGCTGATGAAAAGGGGTCATGTGCAGCTAGCGCACGCGGCGGGCGCGGGCAATCGCAAGGTGGTGGAGCTGACCGATGCAGGCAAAGCCTTCTGCCAAAGCGCGATCCTTCCATTTCTTGCGGCCGAGCGCGCCTCCTTCCTGCGCTTACACGCCGAGGAAAGAACAACGCTCCTTGCGCTGTTTCGCAAGCAGATTGGTTTTTTGAGGGAAAGCACTGAAATGATTCACAACCCAGACGGGGACAAAAATCGAACATAGGCTGCGGCGAACAATTCGCTTGTTCATGACCTGCTTATGGTTCTAAAAGGATGGCTCAACAAACCATGAATATCAAGCTTTCAGATCACTTTGGCTATCGGCGCTTGCTGCGCTTTGTGCTGCCGACGGTCGTCATGATGATCGTGACCTCCGTCTACAGCATTGTAGATGGGTTCTTCGTATCCAACATCGTTGGCAAAAACGCGTTTGCGGCGGTGAACCTCATCATGCCCGTGCTGATGGCGCTTGGCGCCTTTGGCTTCATGATCGGTACCGGTGGAAGCGCGCTGGTTGCAAAAATGCTTGGCGAGGGGCAGCGCGCAAAGGCAAATCAATACTTCACCCTGCTGGTTTATACCATTGTCATCGCCGGCGCGGTGCTTTCCACAGTCGGCTACCTCCTCATGCCCCAAATTGCCGCAGCCTTGGGCGCAAGCGACGCTATTGTGGACGACTGCGTTCTCTATGGCCGGGTTTTGCTGACCTGCAACACGCTTTACATGCTGCAAAACTGCTTTCAGAGCTTCTTTGTCACCGCTGAAAAACCCAAGATGGGCCTTTTCATTTCCATCATCACCGGGATCTGCAACGTTGTGCTGGACTTTCTGTTCATTGCCATTTGGGGCATGGGCATATTTGGCGCGGCACTGGCAACCGCCATCAGCCAAACCATCGGCGGCATTGTGCCGCTGATTTACTTCTGCCGTAAAAACAGCAGCCTGCTACGCTTTGTAAAAACCAAAATGGATTTCAGCGTGCTGGGCAAGGCCTGCGCAAACGGCTCCTCGGAGATGCTCACCAACCTATCCTCCTCGCTTACGGGCATCCTGTACAACTACCAGCTCATCCGCATTGCGGCAGAAAGCGGCGTGGCTGCATATGGCGTGATCATGTATGTCAACTTCGTCTTTATGGGTTTTTTCTTTGGGTACGCGCTGGGCAGCGCACCGCTGGTCGGCTATCATTACGGCGCGAAGAACACCGCCGAGCTTCAAAGCCTGTTCCGCAAGAGCCTTGTGATTACATCCATCGTATCGGTCGTGATGACGGTGTTAGGCGTTGCGCTGGCCTCCCCCCTATCCAAGCTGTTCGTGGGCTATGACGCCGAGCTTACCGCCATGACGGTAACAGGTCTGCGCCTATACTCGCTATCGTTCCTGCTATGCGGGTTCAACATCTTCGGCTCTGCTTTTTTTACCGCCCTCAACAACGGCGCGCTATCGGCGCTGATCTCATTTCTACGCACGCTTGTGCTTCAAGTGGCCGCGGTGCTTGTGCTCCCCCTATTTTGGGGGATTGAAGGCATCTGGCTTGCGATTGCCGTAGCGGAAGGGCTTACGCTGATCATTACCGCTACGCTGCTGATCAAGAACCGCCGCAAATATCAGTACGCGTAACCAAGGCGCGCCGCTTTGCATCCTCGTGCGGCGCTATCGCCAGCTCATCATAGCCAGTCTGCGCATCGTATTCCTTGGAAAAAACGAAATTCTCCAGTTCGCAGAGCACAACCTCCGCCGTTGTGTTCACAAGGCAGCCCTCGGTTAAATGTCCGCCTACGGTGCTCAGATCCTCCTTGCTAAGCGCAATATGGAGATGGCAGCGCGCGGCGCTCACCGTACCTGTAACGCTTACAATTTCCATCTCTTGCGCAATATCGCGCAACGTAATGCCGCTCGCGTCGCGCACCCGGGCACGGCTCACGCAACCCACGCAGCAGGCGATATACCCCGCGCTGATCGCGTGCTCCCGCGCGTACCCCGCAATGCTTAGGTACAGGTCATCCCCGCGATGAAGTCGAAAAACATGCGCTTTCAAGCGTCCTCGCCTCCCATGCGGTACGCCCGCGCCGCGCGGACGAGCGCCGCAAACAGCGCGGCAGCACGCGCATCATCCGCATGCACGCGCTCCGGATGCCACTGCACCCCCAAAAAGAAGGGCAGCTCGGGGCACTCTACCCCTTCCGTAACGCCATCCTCCGCCGTAGCGTTCACGCGCAGGCAGGGCGCGACCTTCCAAACCGCCTGATGGTGGAAGGAGTTCACCTCAAGCCGCGATACGCCCAGCACCCGATGCAGAAGCGTGCCCTCCGCCACGCATACGCGATGGCTCGGGTAGCGCCCATCGCAGGTCTGCTGGTGTTTCATGGCCGCGCAGCCATCCACGCCGTGATATTGAGACGCCAAATCTTGATAAAGCGTGCCGCCCAGCGCCGCGTTCATGGCCTGAATGCCGCGGCAAATGCCCAGCACGGGCATCTGCCGTGCCCTTGCCTGCGCGATCAGCCGCCACTCAAACGCGTCGCGCAAAGGGTTCACCTCACCCAGCGCTTCAATGGGCAGCCCCCCAAACAGGCGGGGAGAAATATCGTTGCCGCCAGCCAGCAGCAGGCCATTCAAATGCGCAAGGCAGCTTTCCAGCGCATCCCCCTCCAGATCCGGGCTCAGAAGCACAGGTACGCCACCCGCCGCAAGCACTGCCCGCAGATAATCCCGCAGCACATAGTGCTTCGTCTCCTCCGCGTCAATGCTGCCAGAAATACCGATCAACGGCATGCATCCCATCGCCAATCCGCCACCTTTCCAAGCATCCATTCTTCTGCTTTGATTATACACCCTTTGCCAAGGAAGATACCTGCTTTTCCTCGCCACTCATGGCGGCGATTCGCCCTCCGTTGCAATCAGGTTGCTTGTATATTTCGTCTTTCCGGCCAGCACATCGTCATAATACTGTTGTTTTTGATCGATATAGGCAACGGAGTTTTGCAGCTTTTCCATCCGCATAAGCAACGTTCGCTTCTGCTGTGCAAGCAAGGTTTTTCTTTGGGGAATGCTCCGCTGCCCTTGCAGGCAAAGCGCCAGATAGCGCTTGATATCCGCAATGCTCATGCCGCAGTTTTTCAGGCAAGTCAAGCCCTTGATCCACGCAATATTTCGCTCATCAAACACCCGGTGGTTGTTCTCATCGCGTTTGACGTTGGGAATCAAGCCCTCGTTGCAGTAAAACTTCAACCCTTCGTAGGTCATGCCAACTTCATGGCAGGTTTCCTTCATGCTGTACACAACATTCGCTCTCTCTTTCGCAAAAATACCTTGACCGGTTGTTGCTGCCGGGTGATATACTAGAAGCATACCAGCATTTGATGCAGGCAGCAAGCCCCAAAAATATCAGATGATAAAATCAGGAGGGAAAGCCATATGAAGGTAATTCTAATCAATGGTAGCCCACACGCGCAGGGAAACACCGCCATCGCTTTGCACGAAATGGTACGTATTTTTGAGCAGGAGAATCTCCAAACCGAAATGATTCATGTCGGTGACAAGGATCTCCGCGGCTGCATCGCCTGCCGCAAATGCGCCACCACAGGCAAATGCGTATTTGACGACCTTGTCAACGAAACCGCACCCAAATTTGAGGAATGTGCGGGACTGGTAATTGGCAGCCCCGTCTATTATGCCTCTGCCAACGCAACGCTGATTGCGTTTTTGACCCGGCTTTTCTTCAGCGCCCGTTTTGATAAAACCATGAAGGTTGGCGCAAGCGTGGTCTGTGCGCGGCGCGGCGGGCTTTCTGCCACCTTTGATGAGCTGAACAAGTTCTTCACCATCTCCGGCATGCCGGTAGCCTCTGGTCAATATTGGAACAGCATTCACGGCAGAGCCCCCGGAGAAGCAGCCGAGGATGCGGAAGGCTTGCAGAGCATGCGCACGCTGGCGCGGAACATGTCGTTTCTGATCAAGAGCATCGCGCTTGGCAAGGAAAATTTCGGTTTGCCCCAGCGCGAGAAAACCGAATTTACCAATTTCATCCGTTAAATTAGGAACGCAAGCGTACCTGCGCGCAGTCCACGCCATGACCTTCACCGCCCTCCCATCCCGTTGGCGCATTGCGCTTTGGGTACGGTTGTGCTATCATTCATAGGCATTTTGTTAGCAATTTGGAGGTTTTCGTCATGCCCATGGACGGCTTTACCCTATCTTTTATGCAGCGGGAGCTGCGCGCGGCGCTCCTTGGCGGGCGCGTGGACAAGGTGAATCAGCCGGAGCGGGATTCGCTTGTGTTGGTCATCCGCAGCGGTGCAAACCATAAGCTGCTTTTGAGCGCCAACGCCAGCCAAGCGCGCGCGCAGCTCACCGCGCAGAGCTACGAAAACCCCAGCGAGCCGCCGATGTTTTGCATGCTGATGCGCAAGCATCTTTTGGGCGGACGGGTGCTGGATCTGCGCCAGCTCAACGGCGACCGCGTGCTTGCCATGACCTTTGATTGCATCGGCGAGCTAGGCGACCATGTACAAAAGACGCTCTATCTGGAAATGATGGGGCGCTACAGCAACTTGACGCTTGTGAACGAGGGCGGCATTATGATTGATGCAATCCGCCACGTCAACGCCGAAATGAGCCGTGTGCGCACGCTGCTGCCCGGCGGCGTATATGAGCTGCCTCCCGGCAAGGAGAAGCTCACGCCCGAAGAGCTTGACGCCCACACGCTTAACGAACGCCTAGGCGCATCGCAAGCGCCGCTTGCCAAGGCGCTGATTGAAAACGTGGCGGGCATGGCAAGCGTATGCGCCAAGGAGGTCTGCGCGCAGACCGGGTTGGACGCGGGCATTCCCTGTACGGAGCTGCACGTGGATGCGGCGGCTCAAGCGCTTGCCGCCTTCTACCAAGCCGCGCCGGACAAAGCCGCGCCCGTAACGCTCTATGACGCGGCTGGCCTTGCGGTGGATTTCTTTCCCTTCCCATACCTCACCTATTGTGCGGAGCTGCAAAAGCCCATGCCCAGCTTGTGCGAGGCTATGGACGCATTCTATTTGGGTCGCGACCTGCGCCAGCGCATGCAGCAAAAGAGCGCGGGGCTTCAACGGCATATCAAAAGCGCGCTGGAGCGCACCGAAAAAAAGCAGGCCATCATGCAGGAAGCGCTCTGTCAAGGCGAGCAGGCAGAACAGAACCGCATCTTTGGCGAGCTGCTCACTGCCCATATGCACCTGCTGAGCCGAGGGCAGGAAAGCGTCACCGTACCCAATTACTACGAGGAGGGCTGTCCCAACGTGAGCATCCCCCTCTCCACACGCAATACGCCTGCGCAAAACGCGCAGAGTTATTATAAGAAATACCGCAAGTCCAAGGTGGCCGAGCAATATGCGAAGGAGCAGCTTGTAAAGATCGAATTAGACCTTGCGTTGCTTGAAAACGCGCTGGACGATCTGGAAAAATGCGAAACCACCGCCGACCTTGCGGAAGTGCGTTTTTTGCTTACGGAAAACGGCTTTGTGCGCCCCGACCCCGCTCAGCGCAAAAAAAAGAAGCTGCCCGAGGGAAAGCCCTGCCGTTTTTTGGCGCCAGATGGCACAGTGATCGAGGTGGGCAAGAACTCCCTGCAAAACGACCGCCTCACCTTGCACGCACGCGGCGGCGAAACCTGGCTGCACGTGCAAGGCATGCCAGGCTCACATGTCCTGATCCGCACGGAGGATGAGCCCGCGCCGGAAACGCTGCTGCTGGCGGCAAAGTTAGCCGCCTATTTTAGCAAGGGGCGCAACCATCCTGCCCTACCCATTGATTATACGAAGCGCAAGCATGTCAAAAAAGCGGCGAGCGCGCCTGCGGGGCTGGTGACCTATACCAATTTCCAAACGATGTTGATCGGCCTGACCGACGAGGACATTGCGCAAATAATGCAAACGAACAGCAAATAGCATGGCGGGTGTAACGCCATCCCGCACCCATGCCCAACTACGGGAGGAGACGCGCGTGAAGATCGAAGCCTGCGTCAAAGAGTGTTTTACGGTCATCGGCAAGCAAGGTTCCACGGACGAGGGCACAGGCTTTATTGCAAGGCTGTGGGCAGACGCCAACGCGCATTTTGACGAGGTTGCGCCCTTTGCCAAAAGAGACGAGAACGGTCAGCTTCTTGGCCTTTGGGGAGCAATGTCCGATGCTTCCCTCGCTTTTCAGCCATGGGAAGATGGGTTTACGCGCGGGCTTTATCTGGCGGGCGTGGAGTGTGCGGACGGCGCGGAAGCACCTCCGGGCTGGACGAAATGGCATATTCCCGGCTATGAATATCTATTTGTAGAAAATGATGCGCCGGATGTTTTTACCTCCCTGCTCGCGCATTTGCGCAAAACGGGCATTGCGCTTGCGGGCGCGGTACATGATTTTCATTGCCCCGCCACAGGAAAGGACTTCATGTTTTTCCCGGTGCGGCGCTTGTGATGCTTCCTCGCAAAACGGCTGTTGGTTCTGCCGCGCGCCCAACGGAATGCCCAACCGGAACGGATGGCGTGATACTAATCCAATCCTAAACCATTGACAATTGTTGACTGATGCGCTATACTTGGAAAGGGTGATAGAAATGAGCCGTTTCCAGATAAGTCAAGAGGAATACGAAGCAATTAAGGAATGCGAAGCAAAGAGTAAGGATAAAAAAACAAGTAAGAATTTACGAATTCTGATGTTGCGTTACGAGGGCGAGAAAGTAGAAACCATTGCGAAATTTCATAAAGTGAGCAAAAACGCAATTAGTCAAATCTGTATGCGTTATCGTAGACAGGGCTTAGACGAATTTATACGTAACAAATATACTTCTCATTACCGACTTCTA
>JAVVVJ010000032.1:0-7219 GCA_036652695.1 Clostridia bacterium
TTAGTATCCATATACTCGATCAATGACTGTACCATCCATGGCATTGATGGTCAGCAGACTTTCGCGATTCAACCTGTCAGGGCGAATCCAAGCATTTGGATCGGGCTCATAGCATGGCAGTCCGAAGAAATCCCATACGGGAACCAGCGCAAAGGCGTTCGGGTTCTCCTTGGTGCGGACACGCATATAGCCCAGAACGATGCTATCGATTGGATAGGAAACGGTCATGTCATGCAATGATAAATGCCAATTTTGTTCATTCATCATGCCCCTTTGCAGAAGCGCTGGTTTGGCGATTGCAAGCACCTGCTCAAAGGGAAGCAGACGGACATTCGCCTTTTTGACCGCTCCCACCATGCTTGGCGTGCCATAGTTCAAGCTTACGACCCTACCCTCCTTCACCACCAGTGCCAGCCGTTCATAGGGAATGGAATCAAGCTCCTCAGTATCGGGTACCGTGTTCGCGGTGCTGTCATCGTAGGTGACCACAGTCCCATCAACCACGCGTGCAAACTGATAACCGTATGCTCCATATCGCCGTGTTTCCGGCTTCTCGCCTTTGTAATTCGGGTCGTTAAGCTTGCGGATCTCCGCATCCGTGAGCTGCTTATTGCTGGCATACATACCCGCCTGAACGAGCGCCATATCGGGAGCAAACCGCTTGACCGTTTCGAGCGCAAGCGCGGTGGCATCCGCAAAGGGGTAATCGGTATCTGGCGCGGTTACGCCCTCACACGGCCATAGCCACATGTCGGAGTACGCGCCGCAGTCCTCTTCACGTGCAAGCCCTTCATCATCGTAATTCAAGAGACCAGTACAGTTCTGCGTGTCGAAAAGGATGTTGATAGCAGACATCCGCAGGTCGTTGTATTGGCTATACGAGCTAGTCATCCGATAAGAAATGCTTTTTTCATCCGCATGCACGTCGGTGAATGGGACGATCGACAGATCATCAAAGCCTAGCGCATCGGCAATGCTCCGCAGCATTTCTTCGGTGAAGGGGATTGTGTGATACGCGTATGTGTGAAGCTGCTCCGCAGCTGGAACCTTCACCTGTGCGTCAATGGTAAACGTGCTGATACCGGTGTCTGTTTGAAAAGAATCCGCTGTAACACGCTGCGGTGCGTTCACCTGCTCCGCGATGGTCTCCGCGCAAGCGGCTCCACTCAACAAGCATAAAATCAACAACAAGCTCCAAATGCGCTTCATTGGTTTGCCTCCTTCATGGTTGGCTTTACGGTGGCTTGCCTATTTACTTTCACGATCAGTTTGTGTCTCTAGCCACTTCATTGAGCCTCTCGATCAAACCCTCCAAATCCAACCTACCACGCGTATATTCCTTGGCAATCGCATAAGCATCCATAGAAGGAATGGGTGGAAACACCAGATTTGGCGCAACGTTTTTCCTGTACGCTAAGATTTCCTCTTCGGTATAGTAATAATCGCTATCATCCGTCAACCTCATGTCGGCTTTTGCTAACTCTATTTCCTTTTGTAGATTGCTTTCTATTGCAATGGCTAGTTTTTGTTCACGGAAAAGCTGTACAAGAGCGTTTCGATCGTACACTTCATACATCAAGGGGACAGCTTCGGCAGAAAAATAATCAAGCTGCAAAGAACAATAATCCAATGCTTCCGCTAAATGAGTGGTATTGGCATTGATGATCATCACATCCATTCGTCCTATGATACGAGTATCATTCTCCTTGATTTTGATATGATTACCGTTTCCAATGAAATGACAGCCTGCATCAGCAAGCAAACCGCATATGCTCACGCCTTTGCTTCCTTGCGGATGGTTGATTTTCCTATCCTTTGCTAAAAGCCTTGCCATATTCTCTAGCTGTTCCATGCTTTGACGAAAAAGGGGTGTATGATAGTTAATCTGCCCGTTTTGATCTACCATTTGTGCTGTATAGAGATCAATGAAATAGTACAGGAAATAGGTTTTCGCATTTCCTATGGCGCTATCGATATCGAAAACGGTATTTTTTCGCGTTGCTTTGGGTAATGCCATATATCGCTCCGCCAAAGCACATAGCTGGGCAAAGGTTGTTGGCTCATCCGCCGCCGTAAACCCAAGGTTTTCTCGTATGGGTATCGTCTGGCCTTTTAATTGCACAGCATCCACCATTTTCATTTTCATGCTTTTCGCAGATAACATGCCCGCCGGTAAAGCGATGCGCTTTTCACCTTGGGTAACGGCGTTCAGCAAAGAGGGAAACATGTTTTCATACTTTTCTGCCAATGCCGGAATCGTCCCCAAATCCATTAAAAGCCCCGCCTCGTGCAGCCGAGAAAGAGAAATTTGGTTTGTAGATACCAAGGCGACATCCCATTGCCCACTTGCAAGAATCTCCCACAAATTATTTTTTAAGTTTTCTTCCCAAGTAAGCCGAATTGTTTCCAACGCTCGCTGGGGATAACGGATTTGATACTCCCGATCCACCCAGCCATCCAACACGCGTAACGGCTCTGCTGATGCTTGCGCAAAGGCTGCATTGACTAGAAAGCAACAGAGCAAAAGCGTGATCACAAGACGTTTCATTGGTTCTCCTCCTTTATGGTCGGCTGCACAATAACTTTCCATTCTTCCTTCAGCCAAGTATTGTTCGGTTCCTCACGTAGATACTCATCGTCAAGGGTAACCTCCCAATTTGATAAGCTTAGCGTTAGTTCGTATTGCTCCGCTCGTGGCACATGATCGTTTATTTCCATCGCTCCAAGAAGCGAACCATCGGGCTGCGGCAGCCAGAATTCGCCGAAGCTGCCCAAGCATTCCTCTCCGTTGACCACCAGGCGCTTTGCAGATGCGCGTGCAACAAAAATCTTCGCACCTTGTTCTTTGGCAAGCTCTGCGTAGCTGGGAGCGCCAACAGGAACACTCTGTCCAAGATGCGGCTGACAGCCCGCAGGTTCATAAACGGAGGTATCGCTGGGAATCAATACCACATTGCTTCCTTCGGCGGGGCGAATGCGAATTGTGCTGTAAAGTCCCTGAAAATCCCCGTCCTTTTTGTAGATAACCTCTTCAATGGTGTACACAACGTCCCCTAGCTGTTTATGCTGTCCCATGATCGCTTGATCACCCGCTTGCAGCTCCTTCTTCCAATCCTTACCATAAAACCAGCCGTACAAATCAGCGGTTAGTCCCTCGTAAACTGCATACGCTACGCCGCACAAACCGAGAATGAGTGCAATGATAAGAGCAACGCCTTTTAAAGAAATCTTTTTTTTCGTATGCACATGCTGTTGGGCGATGTTGCAGACACGCTGCGTAAGCCATGGGTCAGGCTTTAAGCCAGAAAGACGAGTTTGCGTTGCATGTTGAAGCTGCTCTTTCAATTCCTGTTCATTCATAGTAATGACTCCCTTCCAGCGCAATTCGCAGCTTTTTGGTTGCTCTTTTCAAACGATTGGATACCGTTGGTGATGCCAAGCTCAGCAATGAAGCAATCTCCTTTACGCTCATGTTTTGAAAGAAATAGAGCAGGACGGTTTCCCTCAACTTCACAGGCAGCTCCATCACAGACAAAATGAGTTCTTCATCCTTCGTTTCAAAAGGAACGGTTGCTTCCGGCAGCATGTCAGGCGTTATCCTGCGATCGGTGTGTCGAAGCCATGTTGAGCGCTGCATGTCGCGACATGTGTTGACCGCGATTTTGATCAACCACGACTTTTCATTGCAATCGCCTCGAAAGTGATTCATCGCCCGATATGCTTTCAAAAAAGTTTCCTGTACCGCATCCTCGGCAAGCGCGGCGTCACGAAGATACAGGTAGCACATATGCAGAAGCGTTGACTGGTATTGAGTCACCATTCTTTGCAATGCTTCTTCTCGGATGTTGTTAGCGTCCATCACAACCTCCATCGGTTTCCCACCTCCTTGCACTTATTAAGACGAGGTAAAGCAAAAATAATTAGAATACTTTTCAAAAATTTTGCCGCTCCCTTTACGCGCTATGCCGCTTGAGCAGTGCAAGGTTTAATCGGGGGGAGCAATCATACAAAGCTGGCAGGGTTTTTTTTACCCCTTGATAAAGAAAAGCCCGTTGCTACACGGGCTTTTGCCATGGGTTTCGCTGAATTGGATGCTCTTTCCCTCTCAAGCCTCATTCTGCCTATCTGCCAATGGAGTGTAAATTTGCGAAAGCCGACCAATCATAGCCCTTCGTAATACATCATCGCCACGCGGCGATCCAACTCCGACAGTACCCGAGCGATGCTTTCAGTTCCTTCAAAATACCGCGTAAGGATATCCACGGCACCTAACGTATCCGCGATGTTCCAAATCAGAACGCCGTGTTCAAAGCTTATGTAGGGAGCCAATTTGCGGTATTGAGCAATGGTCTGTGCGGAGAACACCCATTGCTCTTCATGCGCAAAGGAAGTTTCTTCCGCAGCTCGTTCTTCACGCAGAAACCGAAGCTCAGCTTCATGGGTCGTTGGACGCCCTGCATCAGCAGCGGCTTGATCCTCAGCTTCCAATACCCCGATCATTCTGTTATCGTTGGCAATGCTGCTCCTATACAATTGAGCTGATGCTTGATAGGTGGAGCGTTCGACAAGCTCGTTCATCTCGGGATGGAGCATGTACTTTACTTCCAACGCCATGTTATGACTGTAAAACTCGAGAAATTTGACTGCTGCATCTTGATGAGGACTTCTCGGATTCACAATGAAATAGTCCATGCTTGCGTTTATGATCGGTTGGCTTTCCTGTGTAAAGGACGGCGGCAAAATGAATTCTTCCGCTTCGCTTTCGGGGTTGGCACTTTGGCTGAAGGGGGAATTTGCTTTACTGGCGAAGATGCTCGGTTCATATGGAGCATCTTCACTTTTTGAAGTTGACCCAGCTGAAGCCTTCCATTGTGCAAGTGCAGCCAGTTTCTCCAAGGCTTTGCGGAAAGACGGCGTATCGAAGGAAACCGGCCCATCGACAGGTACATTCGCCCGAATGTACTGCATGATGATCAGCTCCACCGTTCGTATCCATTGCATTTGGGCGGTTGTACTTCCATCAAAAGTATAGTTCGGATGGCTGTCGTAATTCTCCTCATACCATTGAAGCATCATTGTGAGATAATCATCCAGAGTTTCTGGAATATCGCCAAGCTGCGTTTCTTTCAGCAGCTTGGGGCGAACTGTCCAGCAGTCCGGATAGATCGTAGCGGGATAACCTAGAAGAGCACCGTCACGCATGAGATAATCCTTTACTTGCGGATACATGGTGAGCACATCGGTACTTAGTATTTCCGAATTCAAAGGATAGGCATACCCACGCTTGAATATCTCCCGGCTATCGATCAAATAACTAGGAAGCATAAAAATGTCGATGCCTCCGTCTTGGCTCGTACTTGCAATCGACAACATTTCGAGTGGGTTATCACCTTCATTTCCTCGAGTAATGATTGATGTCCCGGGATTTTGCAACATAAACTTGGTCAGCAGATCTGTGTTCGGAAATGAGTTCGGTGCATACCATAAGGTTATTTGTTGAGTTGATAGTTGCTGCCCATCCATAGGACAGGTATACAGCCCTGTCGTGTCTAGGACAACATAGCAGCCATTCCACATTCCGGCATAAGTTACACCAGCAGCACCATCAAAGGGAAGATAGTCCACGGCTTCTGTTCTTTGATTGCTCAAAGACATCAGCTCCGTGCCATGGATGAAAAAAAGCCGATCGTTTTCAGCATCATAAGCCGTTGCGCCATCGGAATATCCCACGAGCGAGCCAAATGGTGACGAAATAGACCCGCTTTCGGCATCTATAGAGACAAGCTCCATCGTATTGTAGTCAACCGCTACAAGCCGGTTATTCTGATAGGGGGCGATTTCAGACAGCGATCTGCTGCCTGTTTCTATCTTCCGGCACTTCCCATCAATCATCGAAAAGCAGTAAAGCGCTTTATCACCATATACTTCAGGATCAAGGTAGAGTAGAAAGAGATGATTATCCTGCACGACCGGGTGATCGAATATCACATAACGAAGGCCTTCTTGACGTTCCTGACCCAATTCGGATATGTCCAAGTGGACAGCCTCTCGCAGCGCAGTACCATCCACTTGGTAAAGGATACCTTGAGCAGGGCTGAGAGCAAACAACGAGTTACCATCAGAAGTAAGAAGAAGCCCTGTCCAATCGATGTCAGGATAGTTTGACATTTCGATCATCGTTTCAGGACCTTGCTGTGCAGCATGATAACTTACTATTTTTGCTTCCGTCAATACATAGAGTGTACTCTGCACCACTTGCGCACTAATGGCGGCGGAAGAGAACGCATTCGTCGCCATAAAGGCCTCATCAACAGGTGTAGCTGCGAATGCTTCACTCGCAGAGCATGTAAACAGGGTCAAGGATAACAGAGCTGCTGCGATTGCATTCCAGATTCGTTTTTTCATGTTCTTTCCTCGCTAACTTACTCGATAAAATGTTGCAACATTCATGCAAATTCATTTTGCGTTCAATGATATCGTTTGGGAGTGGTGGTGGGCTTTCTTTGTTTCATCGGTATACCCCCTTTTATATCGGCTTACCTTTATGGCGGGTTTTCCACTGAAGGTGAAGCTTCTACCATATAACGGATAAAAGCAGAATTTTATTTCCTGTCATCTCAAATATTGATTACAGTGTTACAAGCTGAAATTTACCCCTAAAAAAGCACGAAGATGCCGGAAGCCCAATATCATTCCATTACAAACAAAAGGCTCATAGCTGCTGGATCGTATGATCTATCCACTCAGCATGAGCAACTTCGGAAACGGCACTTATGCGATTGAACCGCCGTATATCGAATGATACGCACGGTGATGTGAATAGGAGGCTAGGGCGTTAAGCCCTAGCCTCCTGCTGAATTGGTTATGGAAGCTCATACGCGCCGAAACCGTTGGCGTTCTGGTTCTGCGTTGCATCATACTGAACAAGGTCGCTGCTGGCCTGCTTGGGCGTATACTTTGCCTTGATGATCGTTTCACCCATGGTGACGGTTACGGTGAACTTATGTCCCCAATCCGTATCGGTCAAGGTGTAGCTGGCATGCGTAGCATCGGCAATGGCTGCGCCATCGCGAGCCCATGCGTAAGTGGCTGTTGTGGATTCGGGGTAGAGCACGGCCTTTAGCGTGCTGCCGTTGAGCTTGAAGCTGATGGTAGGCATCACGGCTTCCTCTACGGGCGGCTCAACCACGGGCGGCTCAACCACGGGCGGCTCAACCAC
>JAVVVJ010000032.1:7319-28720 GCA_036652695.1 Clostridia bacterium
TCCGGCACAACCGCCTGACCGGGATCGGGGGTTACCACGGGGTTGGTAACCTCCACAGGAGTTGTGCCTTCGCTGGGAACAGTGCCTTCACCGGGGAGTGCGGTCTCCGTGGGGAGCGTGGGGTTCTCCACAGGAGGCACGCTTTCGCTGGGGACCGTACCACCCTCAACAGGAGGCGTGATACCCTCTGTGGGAGGCGTTACGCCCTCGGTGGGAGGGGTTGTGCTCTCTGCGGGAGGGGTTGTGCTCTCGGTGGGAGGCGTTGTGCTCTCCGCGGGAGAAACTGTGCCCTCAACAGGCGGCGTGATCGAACCATCGATCTCTGTGGTGGAGACAATGACACCGTTTGCATCCACAATTTCGTTGGAGAGCGCCGCTGAAGAGGTGGAGTTCATGTTCACACGCGCGGTTGCACTGATGGTGCCATAGTAGATGCCATCGCCGGTCACAACCGCTTTGAGGGTACACATGCGATCGGAGCGCGCATCGCCAGGCTGCACCACATAGCTGGAGCCTACGGTACGTTCGACGTTGTTCACATACCAAGTGACGTTGTTATAGGTGGCGCTGCCGGGGTTGAGCGTAATGCCAACCGAGTCGCCTACGCTCACGGTGCCGTTGGTGGTGCCGACAAGCTGGAGCGCGTTGATGGGAGACTTCACAAGCTCCGTTGTTTCCTTCGTGAATTCCTCGGCTGTCCATGCGCTGGAATCCAGCGCGGTTACGCGCACGCTGATCTTGCTGCCGATGTCGGCCTCGGTTACGGTGTAGGACTTGCTGCTTGTGCCCACAGGCGTGCCATTGGCAAACCATTCATAGGAGAACGCCAAGCTCGGGTCGGGTACAGATGCGCTGGCGCTTACCTTCACCGTTAGCGTAGTGCCCTTGTCAGCGACGCTGCCGGTGCCCTTGACAAAGCGCAGGTTCGTAAGCGGCTCCAGCGTAATGCCTGTGATGCGCTTGAGCGCTGTGACCATGCCGACGTTGGCCGTGGCATCAACGGGATTGCCAGATTCATAGCTGCCGGTGCCCTTGACATCCACGGAGATATCGTAGTTCTCATATGCCTTTTGCACGGTGAGCTTTCTGGAGTTGGAGATTGTCTTGCGGTTGCCGTTCACATCCGTTACGTACCAAGTGAATTTGGCTTGGTTGGTATCGGGCTCAGGCATAGCCTCCAGCACATGCCCAATGTTCGGCGTAGCTGCGGCGGGCGCGGTCAGGTTGCTCACCGTCACATTGGTGATGATCGGGTGATCTTCCTTGCCAAGCACAGGGCTGGTGTCCACGCTACAGGTATCCTTATACAGACCCGTGCCTGTCAAAGTGAGCGTGATCGGCTGCCCCTTGTAGGCAGAGCCTACATTCAGCGTGCTGCCTGTGCCAACGGTTTTGCCGTTTACAATCCATGCACATTTATAAGTAGCGTCCTCGGGAACCACACTTAGGATGCGCAGGGTATCGCCCACGGCGGGCATCAGGTTGTTGAGCGTTACCACTGCGGTGGAAAGGCTTTGCTTCTCGGTAAGCACAGGGCTGGTCTGTACCGTTGCGCTGCCGGTATAATTGCCGTTACCGGTAATGCGCAGGGTGACAACCTTGCCCGCATAGGCCGGATCATTCAGCCAGAAGGTGGAGCTGGTGCTGACAATCATGCCATCCACAATCCAGTCATAATCGACGGTTGCGCGGGAGGGCGTAATGCTGCTTACGCTCAGCTGATCGCCAATGAGCGGCTTTGTGATGTTGAGCGTCACTTTGGTGACCTCGTTGGTTTCG
The DNA here is from genome assembly GCA_036652695.1 of Clostridia bacterium. Classification (GTDB taxonomy): domain Bacteria; phylum Bacillota; class Clostridia; order Christensenellales; family Aristaeellaceae; genus Limiplasma. Next base: position 9,099 of record JAVVVJ010000032.1, read on the forward strand.
CGCGTATTCAGGAATTCGGTCATCATGTAGCCTACACGGCTGCCGACTTGAATTTTGCACCATGTGTGGCCATATTCAAGAATGTCTACATTGGTGCCGACGCTGTAGACGCCGATGATGCCCGAATTCGTGCTGGCGCTGGAGCGCAGACGCACGCCATAGCCGTTGCGGCTCCAGATGGTGGCGTTGCCGACCACTGTGCCGCCGCTCTCACCGGGACCACCGCCAAAGTCAAGGAACTTGTTCATCATGTAGCCGGTGGTGCTGCCGATTTTGATTTTGGACCAGTAGCTGCCGCTTTGCAGTACGGTTACGCGCGTGCCCACCGCATAGGAGCGGACGATGCCGTAGCCCGTGCCGGGGCCGCGGCGCAGGCGCACGCCATAGCCGTTTCCGCTGGTTACGGTTGCGCTGCCAGTACCGCCGCCGGTATCGCCGCTGTCACCGCTGTCGCCGCTGTCGCCGCCGCTAAAGTTCAGGTAGCTGCCATACATATAGCCGGTATTGCCATCTGGCGTTTTCACGTAATACCAACTGCCGCTGGTGCCCAGAACTTCCACCCGGGTTCCGGTATCATAGCTATTGATGGTACTTGCATTGAAAGACGCATCGCTGCGCAGGCGCAGCAAGCCGCCCTGCACGGTTGCGTATTTGGATAGAGCCATGGAAGAGGTGGTTGGCGCCAAGCTTAAGAGCAGCGTAAGCGCCAGTACGACCGATAGGAAGCGTTTCATTTGATATATCCCTCCGTTACACAATTACTTGTGGGATGTTACGCTAATAAGACGATTGCCCTTCGCGAAATCTTCCCTGAATCGGATAAATTGTACAACATTTTGAGAATACTTGCAAATGGTGCTTTTTGGAGGCGCTTTTCGCTTGATGAAAAACTTTGGGGGCAGGAGAGTTTCGCCTTTTGGGTTCCTTGCTGCCGCAAAGCACGCCGACAAAGCGAAAAAAACGAGGAAAAGGTCTGCGCGTGCGGGTGGGAAATAAGTCCTTCCAACTTTCGGGCATGGAATGCAGTGCGCACACATACAGTTTGAGTGCAATCGACTGCTGAGGAGAGGATACAATGAAAATCAAACGAGCCGATATCGAACGCATACTCATCCTGTGCGCGGCGGTGCTGGTGGTGGTGCTGGCGCTGCGCAGCAACGGTCAAACCACCTCGCAGGTGCTGGTGGAGCAATCCGAGTTACCCGTGGAACAGACCCTAGCGACCGAAACGGGGGAGACGGTCTCCACCGTGGTATTCTATCAGGACGGCGATGGCTATCTGGTGCCGGTGACGCGCCAGATTTCCAAGACGGATGGCATTGCCAAGGCGACCCTCGCTTTGATGGTGAAGGATAGCCAAAACGACATGCAGGCCGCGCGGCTTGGCCTGCGCACGGTTATTCCGGAGGGAACTACCTTTGAGATCGATATCAAGGATGGCCGCGCCAATGTCAATGTGAGCAAGGAAGCGCTTAACTGCACCTCTGCCGAGCAGGAGACGGTGATGGTGGATGCGATTACCAATGCCGTGAACTGCTTTGCGACTGTGGACGAGGTTACGCTGGAGTTTGACGGCCAAAAGCGCAGCAAGCTCACCTATGGCACGGATGTGAGCGGCGCGTTCGCGGGTGGCAACTTAAACTTGGAAAGCGTGGAAACCTTTTCGCAGGATGCAAACCTTGTGCAGCTCTACTTCCCTTCGCAAACGGGTAGGCTGTTGGTGCCTGTGACGCGTACCGTGTTTAGCAACGCCGATATCAGCACCGCGATTTTGGAACTGGCAAAGGGACCGCGCACTGATAGCGGGTTGGAACGGGCGCTGCCGGAAAACTGTGGCATCAAGGCCGTTACCATGAAAAACGGTGTGGTTACGGTGAATTTCTCGCGCGAGTTCAAGCAGACGCTGGAGCAAACCGATGGCGGCAAGCAGGCCGTGCGTGCGATTCTGTTCACCTGCTCGCAGTTCCCGGGCGTTAAAAAGGTGGAAGTGCTGGTGGATGGCGAAAAGCTGCAAGCCCAGCCGGTGGCGGAAACCACATCGACGTTTATCAATCAGGAGGAAGAGGTTGTTGCGCAGTATCCCGGCGTGATCGAAGTGGACTAATGGGTGCGCGGAACGGAAAACGCGGCGCTTGAGCGTGAGGGGATGATCGGGGGGCGAAAGCTCTCGTCGTCCCCTCACGCTTTGCCCTTTTTACGACATTTGACTTTTCTGCACAGTTTTATTATACTTCTATCCGCAAAATGAAAAGTACGAAGGAGCGACGCCAGCATGCAGCGTATCGATCAAAGGAAAGAAAACCAAGGCCGCCCTTGCTCTATTCAACCCGGCTTTGTGGAAACGGCGGATGGAAGTTGCCTGATCGCCACAGGAAAAACGCGCGTTATTTGTACCGCGAGCGTGGAGGAGGGCGTGCCGCCTTTTTTGCGCGGCGAGGGGCGCGGCTGGGTGACAGCGGAATACGCCATGCTGCCCGCATCCACGGGGCGGCGCAAGGCGCGCGATGGCATCAAAAAGGATGGCCGCGGGGTGGAGATTCAGCGCCTGATCGGCCGCGCCTTGCGGCAGGCGGTGGATATGCAAAAGCTTGGCGAGCGTACCATCACGCTCGATTGCGACGTGCTGCAAGCAGACGGAGGCACGCGCACGGCCTCCATCACGGGCGCGTATGTGGCGCTGGTGCAGGCGGTGCACAAGCTGATGCAAAACGGCCTGCTGGCAGAAAACCCCATTATTGCGCAGGTGGCAGCGGTGAGCGCGGGCATTGTGGAGGAGCGGCCGTTGCTGGATCTTTGCTATGTGGAGGACAGCAGCGCTCAGACGGATATGAACTTTGTGATGAACCACATGGGTGAGTTTATTGAGCTACAGGGCACGGGGGAAGGCCGCGCGTTTACCAACCGGGAGTTAAGCGTGCTGCTGGACTATGGCCGTGCGGGCGTGCGTGCGCTGATGCGCAAGCAGCGGCAAGCGCTGCAAGGGTGCGGCGAACAGCTTTTGCCACCCCTGCGGTTGGTGGTGGCAAGCGGCAACGCGCATAAGCTCAAGGAGCTTTCCCAAATCTTTGGCGGTGCGTACCAGCTGGTGTCCATGAAGGCGGCGGGCTTTGAGGGCGATATTGAGGAGAACGGCGATACGTTTGAACAAAACGCCCTTCTGAAGGCGGAGGCGGTGATGCGCTTTACCGGCCTGCCCACGCTCGCGGATGACAGCGGCCTTGCGGTGGATGCACTGGGGGGCGCGCCCGGTGTACACAGCGCGCGCTACGCGGGCGGCCATGGCGATGATCAGGCGAATAACAACCTGCTGCTGCAAAATATGCAGGGGCAGGCAAACCGCGCGTGTCGGTTTGTGTGCGCGATGGCGCTGGCATTGCCCGGCGAGGAGACGCGCGTACTGCGCGGCGAGTGCGAGGGCGAGCTGCTCGCGGCGCGCATGGGCGAAAGCGGCTTTGGCTATGATCCGCTGTTTCGCTACAAAGGGGAGCGCACCTTTGCGGAGATGAGCGAGCATGAAAAGAACGCGGTGAGCCACCGTGCAGCGGCAGCGGCAAAGATGAGCGTTTTGCTGGGTGAGGTGCTTTAAAGCATGAAGCGCGTGATTGCGTTATCAGATTCGCATGGATTTGAAGCCTATCTGCGAGACGCGTCTACCCTTGCCCTGATGGCGGGGGCTGTGGATGCGTGGGTGTTTCTAGGCGACGGGCTTGAGGATTTTGAGGCCATCAAGCCCAGCCTGCGGGTGGCGAACCCGCAGGCGCTTTTTTACGCGGTGCGCGGCAATAACGATTGGAGCGTTGCGGCGCCTGCGGAAGCGCTTTTTTCTGTGAACGGCGTGGCTTTTTACGCGTGCCATGGGCACGCATGGCATGTAAAATACGGATTGGAGCGGCTTTGCTACGCCGCGCGGGAGCGAGAAGCGAAAGTGGCTTTCTATGGGCATACGCATTATAGCCATTTGGAGACGGAATATGGCGTTTATCTGATTAACCCCGGCGCGGTGTGCGAACGGCGCTCCGGCCATATCGCCTACGCAGAGGTGTGCGTTGCGGATGACGGCGGCATTCGCGCAGATCTCGCACGCTGGCCATGAGGGATTGGCAGATACCCTACCAAAAGCATAGGAAATTTTTCGAAACCCGTTGACAATTGGATGGGTTCATGCTATCCTTTCGCATGGAAACCCGATTAAAATGATAGGGTATTCCGAAGGGAGAGAGCATGAAGCTATCCACACGCGGGAAGTATGGGCTGTACGCCATGTATTACCTTGCAAGCCACCAAGGCGAGGGACCGCAGACGTTGCAGAGCATATCCACCATAGGTGTGCCCAAGCAATATTTGGAGCAGCTTTTGGGCAGCCTTCGACGAGCGGGGCTTGTAAGCACCGTGCGCGGCGCGCAGGGCGGCTACCAGATGAGCAGACCCGCTGCTGAGGTTTCCCTGTTGCAGATTATCGATGCGGTGGAAGGCCCCATTGAGCTAAGCGAATGCACCTCGGACGAGCATAGCTGCGACCGCGCATGCAGCTGCCCCGTGCGATGGGTATGGCAACAGGTATCGGAACGCATCAACGCAGAGCTTGATGGGATCAAGCTTTCTGATATGCTCACCCAACAGCGGCAGGATGGCAACAGCGAGCAATGCCCGAACCCTTCATGAACAGGCTGATCATTGCAAAGGAAGGCTGTTATAATGAACAAAGTGATTTATTTGGATAACGCGGCTACCACCGCCACGCGCCCGGAGGTACTGGAGGCCATGCTGCCTTATTTTACGGCGCGTTATGGCAACCCAAGCTCCATCCATTCCGTTGGCAGGGAGGCGCGCCGCGCTGTGGAGAACGCTCGCCGTCAGGTGGCGGCGGCGATTGGCGCGGAGGCGCGGGAAATCTATTTCACCGCTGGCGGCAGCGAGAGCGACAACTGGGCGATTCGCTGCGCGAGCGCCGCGCTGAGTGCAAAAGGAAAGCATATCATCACCAGCGCCATTGAGCACCACGCAGTGCTGCATACCTGCGAGTATCTCCAAAAACAATGCGGCTATCGCATCACCTATTTGCCGGTGGATGCGGAGGGGCGCGTGAGCGTGCAGGACGTGCAGGACGCCCTTTGCGAGGATACGGTGCTGATTACCATCATGGCTGCGAACAATGAAATTGGCACCCTTCAGCCCATTGCGGAAATTGGGAAGCTTGCCAAGGCGGCGGGCGTGCTTTTTCATACCGATGCGGTGCAGGCCGTCGGCGCGGTTCCCATCGATGTAAACGCATGGAATGTGGACATGCTGAGTATGTCCGGGCACAAATTTCACGGCCCTAAGGGCGTGGGTGCGCTGTATATCCGCAAAGGGGTGAAGATTGGCAACTTGATCTTTGGCGGGGCGCAGGAGCGCGGCCTTCGCGCGGGCACGGAAAATCTGCCCGGCATCGTGGGGTTGGGGAAGGCGATTGAGCTTGCGGCGGGCGAACAAAGCGATTATGCCGCGCGCATGACAAAGCTTCGCGACCGCCTGATCGATGGCATTTTGAGCGAAATTCCAGATGTGCGCCTCAACGGCCACCGCACGCAACGCCTGCCGGGCAACGTGAACGTATCCGTGCGCTATGTGGAGGGCGAGGCTTTGCTTATGCGGCTTGATTTAGTGGGCATCGAAGGCTCCAGCGGCTCTGCCTGCACCAGCGGCAGCCTTGATCCTAGCCATGTGCTGCTCGCTATTGGCCTACCGCATGAAATTGCGCATGGTAGCCTTCGGCTGTCCCTTGGCACCGAGAATACCGATGAGGATGTGGATAAGGTCCTTCGCGAGCTACCCGGTATTGTAAAAAACCTGCGGGCAATGAGCCCGTTGACGCCCGATGAGCTGAAATAACCATGGCAAGGGGAAGGAGAAACGATTATGTATAGCGAAAAAGTGATGGAGCACTTTGAACATCCCCGCAATGTTGGCGAGATTGCGAACGCCTCCGGCACTGGTACGGTTGGCAACGCCAAATGTGGCGATATCATGAAGATGGATATCATGGTGGAGGATAACATCATCACGGATGTGAAATTTAAAACCTTTGGCTGCTGCGCCGCCGTGGCTACCAGCAGCATGGCCACTGAAATGGTGAAGGGAAAATCGATTGGCGAGGCGCTCGAGCTTACCAACAAGGCGGTTGCCGAGGCGCTGGATGGGCTGCCTCCGGTGAAAATGCACTGCTCCTTGCTTGCGGAGCAGGCCATTCATGCAGCCGTGGAGGATTATCAGAGAAAGCACCCCAAGGCTTAGGCCGGGGCGCTTGAAAGGAAGGCATATGCCTGAAATTCACGGAAATATAGACGGAATCAAAAAAACAGTATTGGACGAGCTATGCACGCTCTATGATATGCAGCTCGAACAGGAGGCTTTTATGCCGCAGGACTTGCTTCAAAGCCTCTGCGGCTATTCTGCATCCTTCAACCGCGAGGTTGCGCTCTACCTGACGCGTGATGGCGAGGTGGCGGATATCTTCATTGGCAGGGCGGACAGCATCGATCTGCCCGACCTGCGCCTGCGCCGCAGTGAGCGCCGCCTCTCCATGATCCGCTGCGTGCATACGCACCCCAGCGCGAACGGCGAGCTGAGCGATGTGGATGTAAGCGCGTTGCTGAGCATGCGTTTTGATGCGATGTGCGCGGTGGGCGTATCGGCGGACGGCCGCCCCACAAGCGTGCAATGCGCCTTTTTGGATGCGGAGCACGAGGGCGCGGTGCGAAAGACCGAGCTTTTGAACGCGCGCAAAATTCCTCAGCAGGATTGGATGGACGAAATTGCGCACACGGATAGCGCATACCTTGCCAAGGAGCCATCCATTGAACAAAAAACGGAACGCGCCGTGCTTGTGGGCATCGAGAGTGATCGCTCGCTGGACGAGCTTGCGGAGCTTGCCAAAACAGCGGGCGCGGAAGCGGTGGTTCGCGTTTTGCAAAAGCGCCCCAAGCCGGATAAGGCTTTTTGCATAGGCCGCGGCAAGGCGGAGGAGCTGGCGCTCAGCTGTCAGGCCGTGCGCGCCGATCTTGTGATCTTTGACGAGGAGCTTTCCGGGGTGATGCAAAAGAACCTTGAGGAGGTTTTGCGCGTAAAGGTGATCGACCGTACCGCGCTTATTTTGGATATCTTCGCCTCCCGCGCCAGCACGCGCGAGGGCAAGCTACAGGTGGAAATGGCGCAGCTACAATATCGCAGCCAGCATTTGCTGGGGCAGGGATTGGTGCTGAGCAGGCTGGCGGGCGGCATTGGCACGCGCGGCCCGGGCGAGAGCAAGCTGGAGGTCAACCGCCGCCGCATTCGCGAGCGCCTGACCGATCTACGGCGGGAGCTTGAGCAGATGGAAAAGCAGCGCGGCCTGCGCCGGCAGAGCCGCGAAAAGGGCGGCGTGCCCCTTGTGGCGCTCGTTGGCTATACCAACGCAGGAAAATCAACTTTATTCAACCTTTTGACCGGTTCAAACGTCTATGTAATGGATCAGCTTTTTGCGACGCTGGATAGTGTGAGCCGTCCGGTTGTTTTGCCGCATGGCAACAAGGTGCTTATGGTGGATACGGTTGGCTTTATCCGCAAGCTGCCGCATGAGCTGATCAAGGCTTTCCGCGCCACGCTGGAAGAGGCCGCGCTTGCGGATGTGCTGGTGATTGTTTCGGACGGGGCTGATCCGGAGCTTGACTCGCGCCATCAAACGGTGCTGGAGGTGCTGGACAGCCTTGGCGCTACCAAGGCGCCGCGCATTGACGCGCTCAACAAATGCGATCTTGTGGAGGCCGGGGAGGACGTGCTGCCCGGCGCGATCCGCCTGAGCGCCATCAATGGTGAAAACGTGGGCGAGCTTCTTGCAAAAATCGAGCAGCTGCTGGATGCGGGAATGCGCGATTATCGCTTGCTCATCCCATTTTCCAACTACGGCCTGCTCAACCGCCTGCGCGGCATGGGCAGCGTCCTTTCGCAGGAGCATGGCGAGGAAGGCGTGACTGTGATGATCCGTGCCGATGAAAAGGATGTAAATTTTGCATGCCGGGAAGGGGCAACGTTGCTCGAAAACGAAAGATAATAGTTGCTAAAGTATTACAAAAATGATACAATGAAGCGAAAGGTCGTGATGTTGCTTGTTGCTCGGTAAGGTGATCTCGATCGTCATGGTGACAGCGTCACTGCTGGAGGGTGGCATGGATGCCGCCATGCCGGATAAAAACATTGATGGAACCGCGTTTTTGGTTAACCGTCAGCATGCCATCAGCGCGAATTATGTGCCACAGGTACGCAAAACCGAGGTTTATGGTATGTCCCAAAGCATGCGCGACGATGCGGCCACGGCGCTTGAGGAGCTATTTGCGGCCGCCAAGGAAGAAGCGGGCTTTTCGCTGGCAACCGTGTCCGGCTATCGCAGCTATTCCAAGCAAGCTACCATCTACGCCCGCAAAAAGGCGACCACCGGCAGCGTTGAAAAAGCGGATGGGCTGGTGGCAAGGGCCGGCACCAGTGAGCATCAGATGGGTATGGCGATGGATATTGCCAAAAAAGGCAGCTCGCAGCTCAATGGCGGCTTTGGCAAAACCAAGGAGGGGCAATGGGTATATGCGAACGCTTGGCGCTTTGGCTTCATCGTGCGGTATATGCAGGGCTTCGAAATGATCACGGGCTACAACTATGAGCCGTGGCATATCCGCTATGTAGGCAAGGAGCATGCAAAGGCCATCTATCAATCCGGCGTGCCGATGGAAACCTACATGTCCAGCCATCGCTTGGCTGTTTATGATTACCTGATCCATCAAGCAACAAATGAGGTGCTCCCATGAAGAAGCTGTTCTGTGGTGTTCTGGTTGTGGTGCTATGCCTGTTGAGCGCGCTTGCGCTGGCCGAGGAGACAATGCCCGCGGAGCCGGTGGCTGACGGCGAGGCGGAAATCACCGTCAATCAGGCGCCGGGCACTGAACCAGCGCTGCCCGAGGCAACGCAGAGCCCAACGCAGGAAGCGGCTGATGAGGGCGTGCGCTGGACATATCCAATTTCGCTGAGCACCTTGCAATCGCCCTATCTGGTGCTTGTGAACAAGGATAACCTGCTGGACGCAAAGTTTGAGCCGGCAAAGTTTCTCAAGATGAACATCGTCAAGCGCGCTACCTCCGCAGTCATGTACATGGATGACGCGGCGGGAAACGCGCTTAAGGAGATGTTTGACGCTGCAAAGCTTGTGACGGAGTACACCTATCAGGCGCTGAACAGCAACAACGAGCCGGTGGAAAAAACGGCGGAATACCGTGAAGGCATGACCTTGTTTTTAAAGAGCGCCTATCGCAGCTACGGCACGCAGGTGACCACCTATACCAACTACCTCGCCCGCAACAACAACGTGGACGACGGCTATGTGGCAAAGCCCGGCGCAAGCGAGCATCAAACCGGCCTTTGCGCCGATATTCTCAATGATGATTATGCGGGTCGCGATCGCATGACACAGGATTTTAAATGGACTGCGGAAGCGCAGTGGATGAAGGAGCATTGCGCCGAATTTGGTTTCATCCTGCGCTTTTTGGAGGACAAGGAGGAGTCCACAGGCATCAAATTTGAGCCATGGCACTTCCGTTACGTGGGGAAAGAGGCCGCTGGCTATATCATGAACAGCGGCATGTCCTTTGAAGATTTTACGGACGAGTGGCAGTTTGCGCTTGCGGAGTTTATCGGCAAGAATGGGGATGTGGATGCACAGATCGCCTATGAGCTGAGCCGGCTGAACGCACCGCCGGAGAGCGTAGTGCTTGACGAGCTTGGCGAGGATGGGGACGCGGAGGTTTCTCTGGTGTTTTAGACGTTAAAATCCAGCGGCGCGCTTTACATTTCCAGCCGAAACAGGTACAATGGCTTATGGCAGGATTGCTGCACAAATGTGAGATTAATGAGGGCTGAGAATGGGCAAGACGATCGCCATAACCAATCAAAAGGGCGGAGTGGGCAAGACGACCACTGCGATTAACCTTTCTGCTTGCATTGCGGAGGCGGGCAAACGGGTGCTGTTGATTGACCTTGACCCGCAGGGCAACAGCACCAGCGGCCTTGGACGTCGCGCGGGCGCGTGCTCGGTTTATGAGGCGCTGATGGGGCGTTCGCCGCTGGAATCCTGCGTGGTAAACACGGAGGTGGAGCATCTTTCGCTGATCCCCGCCGATATTCGCCTTGCCGGTGCGGAGCTGGAATTGGTGGAGCTGGAGGAGCGCGAGTTTCGGCTGAAACGGCTGTTGAAAACCATTGAGATGAATTTTGATTATCTCTTTATTGACTGCCCGCCCTCGTTGGGGCTTTTGACGCTGAACGCGCTGACCGCCGCGCAGCGTGTGCTGATCCCCATCCAGTGCGAGTATTACGCGCTGGAAGGCGTATCCAGCTTGATGAACACTGTCAACCGCGTCAAGCACACCTTTAACCCTGGGCTGGATATCGAGGGTGTGCTGCTCACCATGCTCGACGGGCGTACCAACCTGAGCCTGCAAGTGGTGGATTCGGTGAAAAAGCACTTCAAGAACAAGGTCTTTTCTACCGCGATCCCCCGCAACGTTCGCTTGGGTGAGGCTCCCAGCCATGGCGTGCCCATCCACATGTATGATCCACGCAGCTTGGGTGCGGAAAGCTACCGCCAGCTTGCGCAGGAAGTGCTTGCGCGCAACAAAGAGCGCGGATGATTCGTTTGATTAGGCGGGAGGAATGCAACGCATGAAACGCGGCGGATTAGGCAGAGGGCTGGACGTCCTGCTGCCGCAGAGCGACGAGCTTTTGGAAACCGTGGTGCGGGATATTGATATCGAAGATATTGATCCCAATACCGCTCAACCCAGACGAGATTTCGACCGGGAAGCGCTGGAGCAGCTGACGCAGAGCATTCGCGAGGCGGGCGTGCTGTCGCCGATTTTGGTGGTGGAAAACGGCATGCGTTACCGCATTGTGGCGGGCGAGCGCCGTTTTCGCGCCTCGCGCATGGCTGGCCTCACCAGCGTGCCTTGCATTGTTCGCAACTTTACCACGGAGCAGCAGATGGAGGCCGCGCTGATTGAAAACCTACAGCGCGAGGATCTCAACCCCATTGAGGAGGCCAACGCCATCCGCGGCTTAATGCAGGAATGCGGCTATACGCAGGAGCAGGCTGCTCAGAAGCTGGGCAAGAGCCGTCCCGTGATTGCCAATATGCTGCGGATTTTGAACCTTCCGACCGAGATTACCGATCTGGTGGTTACGGGAGAGCTTTCCGCAGGTCACGCGCGCGTGCTGGCTGGCGTAGAGCCACAGAGCCGACAGCTGGAATTAGCGCATCAATGCGTATTGCATGAGTACAGCGTGCGCAAACTGGAAGAGATGTCCAAGCGCGAGACGCTGCCTGTGCAGCCTTCGCCCCCCAAAGTGCTTTCATCGGAGCTAGGCACGCTGCAAAACGCGCTGCGTGAGGCGCTTGGTGTGAAAACGACGCTGGCGGGTACGGAGAAAAAGGGCAAGATTACCTTATGCTACAACAGCGCTGAGGAACTGGAGCATCTCTATGAGGTCGTTGGACGTCTGCTGGCCTAAAGGCGGCGGCCGCGCACAGAAAAGGTGGTAACGTATGCGTATCAACTCCAACAAGAAGATCCACAAGCTCAAGCGGGATCCGTACAAGACACTTTTGCGCATGGTTGGTATTCTGGCCATTGTGGTGGTCGTGGGTATTGGCGTGTTTTATCTATGCTCGCTTGCCGTAATGAATGATTTTGTGGTCAAGCGGGACGCGCTGGATCAGCAAAACGCGGAGGCAGAGGTGGAATTCAACGCCAAGCTTAACGCGCAGCGCAACCAAAGCACGATGGGCACAACCCCTGAAAATGGCGAGGCGGTGACGGGGGAGCTTCCTTTTTGGGAAAAAACGCTGGAGGACAAGCCTTGGCGCATTGAGGACGAGGGGAGCGCGGGGCTTGAAAACACCGGCACCGTTACGCTTGAGCGTTCCAACCTGATCAACGGCGGGCTGTTGCTTGTAAACGCATGGCATTCCCTGCCGTATGATTTTTCGGATACGGAGCTGGTGAGCGTTGGCGTGTCCAGCAGCTACAAGATTCAGGTGGATAATGCCAACGTCAAGCTATTCCCACCTGCCTACAACGCGCTTTCCAATATTTTGGACGCGGCGACAGCAGCTGGGCAGGTTGGCTATATCGTACGCGAGGGATATCGCTCCAACGAGGAGCAGACCACCATGTTCAATGCGCGCATGGAAAAAGAAAGCAAGCGCTTCAGCGGCGACGCGCTGATTGAGCATACCAAGACGTTGGTTAACTATCCCGGTACGAGCGATTACCAAACAGGCATGTCCTTTAGCCTGGGGCTGTATAGCAAGACCGATCCCAAGCTGATCAATTTGAAGTTCCAGCGGGAGTCCGAGCAGGGCAAGTGGTTCACGGAAAACTGCTGGAAGTACGGCATTGCGCTTCGCTTCCCAACAAAGGATTTTCCTAATTCCTCATGGGAGGACAAGAGCTATAAGACAGGCGTATCGGTGGAGCTGAATTTGTATCGCTTTGTTGGCCCGGCGCATGCTACTGCCATGCGCATTATGGATTATTGCCTGGAGGAATACATCGAGTTTTTGGTTGACCACCCGCATATCTGCATCTACGAGGATGGCGCGCTGCGCTATGAAGTGGTGCGCATTGGTGCGGCGGAGGGCAGCGCTAGCTACAGCCTTCCTGTGCCAAACCCCGCCAGCGATTATCAGGCAAGCTTGGACAACATGGGCGGCATCGTTATGGCGTACACGTATCAGTAGATAACGAGGAAAGGCGCTGGGAGAAACGCCCAAACCAATTGCGCAAGGGCTTTGCCCCTGAAAATCTCGTTTTGGAAGCCCGTAGGAGATATCCTCCTACGGGCTTTTTGTGGAGCTGGATTATACCGTAAGCTCCGCCATTGTATAGGGTACGAGCTGCAATAGCGCGTTGGGGGACAGCTCCACCTGATAGCCAATCCTACCGGCGCTGAAAATGAGGGTATCATAGAGCAGCGCGGTTTCATCAACCACTGTGGGCAAAAGCTTCTTCATGCCGATGGGGGAGCAGCCGCCATGCACATAGCCAGTCAGCGGGAGGAGCTCCTTGCTTTTGAGCATGGCGATACTCTTTTCCCCAACCGCGCTTGCGGCTTTCTTTAGCGACAGCTCTTGGGCAACGGGGATCACAAACACGTAGTTCTTTTTGGAAAAGCCGACGGTCACGAGCGTTTTAAATACGTGGTCGGGGTCTTGACCAATGAAGCGCGCAACCTCCGCGCCGCTCCATGCGGTTGTGGCGGGGTAGGTATACGCGGTGTAAGCGAGTTTTGCGCTATCCAGCATACGCATGACGTTGGTTTTTTGATCCAAGTGAAACGCATCCTTTGGTGAATTCCTATTGAGCGGCGGCAGCGGCACCGTCCGCGCCAAGCGGCTGCGTGGGCGCGCCGCATGCCAGACAGGGTTGCAGCTTCTTATAAGGATCGTTTTCAAGCTCACTATATAGGAAGGTGCCAGTTAACGGCAGATATTCGCTCCTTACCTTGGAACAGTTAGCGTCTAGGTGATAGAAGCTGCCGCCGTTGGTATTATAGTAAAGCGTGGTAGAACCGGGAGGGGCGGGAGATACGGTGGTGCGCGGCGCTGGAGTGGCAAGGCCGACCACCTTTGAGGTATTTACAACGGTACCATCGGTGGTGGTTCCCTTATCGTTGGTGGCAAGGGAGTTGGGATCTACGTACCACTCGCCGCCTTCCTTGACCATGATCACCATAAAGCGATAGAGGGTGGCACTCTTGCCATTGTTCTTGTTGATGTTAGCCGTCATCGTTACGGTACGGCTGTTATCCGCATCGGTGCCGGAAATGTTCTCGATGGTAAAGCTTTCGGGCGTGCGGTTCGCCAGCAGCATAAACAGGCGGTTGGAGGGGTTGTCCTGCGCGCTGGCCCAGCTGGGCTGCACAAGGCTGACCATATCCTCCACGCGGTTGCCTGCCCAGTTGGTCATAAAGGTGCTGAGGCGACCTTGCGCCTCCGAAGCGCCATCGTCTACAGGAGCGGGCGTTTCGGTGGGCTCGGGCTGCGTGGGGGCGGCTGCGGCCAAGGCCGGATCATTCGGTGCAGATGGCTGCTGCACGGCAGTTTGCGCCTGCCCGGAGGCGTTGGTCTGCTGAACATCGTTAGGGCCGCGCATCATCAGGCCGATGGTGACCACGCATAGCGCCACGTATACGATGCTTACCACAAGCCGGGTGGAGGAAGAAAACATCTGCCGATACCACATGCCGCCCAAGCCTACTGCGCAAAGCGCCAAAAAGGCATAGCGAAAGAAATCGAGCGCGCTGGGGACAAATAGGCAGGGAATAAACAGCAGAGGAAGCAAGCCGAACAAAAAGACGCTCCACAGCTTGTCCGCGTCCGGTGGCTCATGCTTCTGCCGCGCGGGGCGCGGCGTTTTTGGCTGATATGCAGGCTGTTGAGGGTTACGCATGCCTTGCTGCACGCCGTTCATGCCCTGCGCACCCGCATAGAAAGCGGGCTGCTGTTGGGATTGCGGCGCAAAGGGCGCTCTGGGCGCGCCCATGCCGCCATCCGGCATGACGCTCTGGGGCATCATGGGGTATGGCATGACGGAGGTACCCATCATGCCAGCGCCTGCAAAGGCGGCAGACTGCACGGTGGGGTTGCGCATGGCGGGATTGGGCTGCATTTGAGCTGGCTGCTGGGCGCTTTGCTGTGCAGCGGGAGGAACATAGCCCTGACTGCGCGGCGAAAAACCGCCTAGCGGGTTGATCGGCGGCGCACTGTTACCAAGCGGCTGCTGCATAGGCGAACCCATGGGCGGCATCTGCTGCATATAATTTGCAGGGACAAAGGGCGCTTGCTGCATGGGCGGAACGCCCGCATTGGGTTGAAAATACCCCATGCTTGGGAACGCCGGCATGTTCTGCGGGTACGGCGAATAACCCGCCTGTGGAGGCATCGAAAAGGGCTGTTGGGGCTGCGCAATGGGCATAGGCTCCGGAGGCCTGGAAAAATCAGGGGTTTCAGGAGCCTTTTGTGCGGCGGGCTTTTTGAAGAGGCCGCGCTTTTGCATGCCATAGGTGGGCGTGGAAGCATATTTCATGCGGTTGGCGTTCATGTTCCATCTCCTCGCGTAACCGTCGGGTTCGGGAAAATGCGCGGATGCGCAGAATCCATTCTATTATATCACATATTGCACCTTTGTAAACATAGACCCAGAGACTTGTGAAATAAAAGTGACGGATAGATAACAAAAGATAACAAATTCAAGTCCGCATGTTACCAACATTGGTATAATCTAAGCAAATTCGGCGACTTTTACTGAAAACAGCATGTAACATTTGCGGCTTCCAAATACTTTGGGGAATGAGTTGCGAAACCACGAGCAATCATGTATAATTATCGTGACTTGTTATGCGTATGCGTGATGGGTCGCAGGGCGGTATCCGCCGCGCAAGGAGGCTATGGGCGTATGGAATGTAAAATCAAGAACGACATCGGCACCATCTATATCACCGAGGAGGTCATGCTCAAGGTGGTCGGGTTTGCCGCACTGGAATGCTACGGCATTGTCGCCATGTCCAGCAAACGCGCAAAAGACGGGCTTGTGCAGTGGCTGGGCAGAGAAAACCTGTCCAAGGGCGTACAGCTTCGCCTGACGGACGACATGCTGGATGTTGACCTGTTCATCATCGTTGAATACGGCATTTCCATTGCGGAGGTTTGTAAAGCAATTGTGGAAACGGTGCGCTACAAGCTGGAAAGCATGACCGGCGTGAAGGTGCGCCGCGTCAATATCTCGGTGGAGGGCGTTCGCGTCTAAACTAGCGTGTCGGGAGGAAAAACCTTTGATTCAGACCAAAACGATTGATGGCGTGCTACTGCGGGATATGGTAGTAAATGGTGCGAGCATGCTGGAAAAAAACCGCGAGGCGGTTGACGCACTAAACGTTTTTCCCGTGCCCGATGGCGATACGGGCACTAATATGAGCCTGACTATGATGTCCGCCATCAAGGAAGCCAACCAACGGGAACATTTGAGCGCAGGCGAAACGGCAGCCGTGATTGCCAAGGGCGCTCTACGCGGTGCACGCGGCAACAGCGGTGTCATTACCTCGCAGCTCTACCGCGGCTTTGCGCGCGCGCTGGAGGGTGTGGATCGCATCTCGCCCGCGCAGTTTGCCGCCGCGCTCAAGAGCGGCGCGGAAACCGCTTACAAGGCGATTATGAAGCCCAAGGAGGGCACCATTTTGACCGTCGCGCGCGTCATCGCTGAGGAAGCGGTGAAGCAGGCGGAGCGCATGCCGGAGGATTACGACGCGTTCTTCCAAAACATCCTTTCCACGGGTGACAGCATTCTCAAAAAGACGCAGCAGATGCTGCCTGCGCTTACGCAGGCGGGTGTTGTGGATGCAGGCGGGCGCGGCTTGCTGCTCATTTATATGGGCTATGCGGCGTGCCTGCGCGGCGAGGAGATTCCCGAGGAAAAGATGGACTTTTCCGCAGATGGCGAGGTCAGCTTTGGGGATGACCACGATGCAATTGGCGAAATCGAATTTGCCTACTGCACCGAGTTCCTGATCCAGAACCTTTATCCGGATATTCTGGAGGAGGATATTGACTCTTTTCGCCGCCGCTTGAACCGCATTGGCGATTGCGTGCTTGTTGTGGGCGATCTGAGCGTGGTGAAGGTGCATGTGCATACCAATGAGCCTGGCAAGGCGTTGGATTATGGCCTAAGCCTTGGCGAACTGGTCAATTTGAAGATCGAAAACATGGTGCAGCAGCGCCGCGACAATCAAGCCGCGGCACAGGGAAAGGCCAGCGCTCCGGATAAGGAGTACGGCATCGTGGCGGTATCGCTAGGCGAGGGGTTCAACCATATCTTTGCCGACCTGACGGTGGATCAGGTGGTGGAGGGCGGACAAACCATGAACCCCAGCATTGAGGATCTCTCCGAGGCGGTTGAGAAGGTTCCCGCCAAGACGGTCTTTGTGTTGCCTAACAACGGCAATGTGATCCTTGCGGCGCAGCAGGCGGCTCAGCTATGCGAGGATAAAAAGGTGCTTGTGATTCCCACCAAGAATGTGGCCATGGGCATTGCCGCCGCCATCGCTTTTCAGCCTGAGCAGACAGCGGAGGACAACGTCGTTCACATGGACGAGGCTGCCCAGCGCGTGCGCACCGGTACGATTACGTATGCCGTGCGGGATACGGAGTTGGACGGCCTGCATATCAAAGAAGGCGATATCATCGGCCTGTACAACGGCAAGATTCAAACCGTTGGCAGCAGCATTCACGATGTGACGCGCGACCTGATGAAGGAAATCGTAACCGAGGACGACGAGCTAATTACCGTTTATTATGGCAAGGACGTTGAGGAGGCCGATGCGCAGGCTTTGACCGACGAGCTGGCCGATACGTACGGCGATTGCGATGTGGAGATCCAGATGGGCGGACAGCCGCTGTACTACTATCTGGTGTCTGTGGAGTAACTAGCCATGAACCTTTCACAGCTCAAGGGCGTTGGAAAAACCAGATTAGAAGCCTTACACGCAGCGGGTATCAACTCGTTGCGTGATCTTTTATATACCGTGCCCTGCCAGTACCGGGATTTGAGCGCGACCGCCACGGTGGAGGCGGCGCAGACGGGCGAACGCGTGAGCCTGCGCCTATGCCGCGAGGGCGAGGCGAAGCTTGCGCGCTTTGGCAAGGGTGCGCGCGTGACCTGCGCTTTTACGGATGAGACGGGTCGCATTACGGCCTGCTGGTTTAACCAACCATGGATGCGCGAGGCCTTGAACAGCCGCACAAAGGTGCTGCTTTTTGGGCGTGTGGAGAGCTATGGGCGGCAAAAGCAGCTGGTGAATCCTACGTTGGAAAGCGAGCAGCGCATTGTGCCCGTATACCGCCCTATTGAGGGATTGCCGCAAAAAACGCATGCGGCCATCGCTTTGCAGGCGCTGGAGCAGCTGGATGAAATGCCGGAAACACTGCCGGAAGCACTGCTTGCGCGTTATCGGCTGTGGCCGTGCGCAAAGGCGCTTCGCGCCCTGCACGCGCCGCAGAGCATGCAGGAGGTTGGCAGCGCCCAGCGGCGCTTCGCCTTTGAGCAAATGCTTTTGTACCAAGCGGCGGTGCGCACGATGAAGGAGCTTCGCAGGCGCGGCATGCCCATGCCATGCCCGGAGGAGACCCTTGAGCGCTATTGGCGGTCGCTTTCCTTCCAACCCACGGCGGCGCAGCGGCGCACGCTTGGGGAAATCGCGCGCGATATGCGTCGCGACACCGCCATGACGCGTATGGTGCAGGGGGATGTGGGCAGCGGCAAGACCGCCATCGCAATCGGCGCGATGCGCCTTTGTGCGGAGGCGGGCTGTCAGTGTGCCCTGATGGCGCCCACGGAAATCCTCGCGAGGCAGCATTACCAGAGCGCAAAGCCATATTTTGAGGCGCTGGGATATCCCTGCGGCCTGTTGGTGGGCGGCATGCCCGTAAAGGAGCGCCGCGAGGCTTTGCGGAGCATTGAAAGTGGGGAATGGCGCGTGGTGCTTGGCACGCACGCGTTGCTTTCCGAAGGGGTGCGCTATCAGCACCTCGGCCTATGCGTGACGGACGAGCAGCACCGCTTTGGCGTGGCGCAGCGCACGGCGCTCATTCAAAAGGGTGTTGTTGGGGAACGTGGGGAGGAGCGCGCGCCGCATTTGCTGGTGATGTCCGCAACGCCTATCCCGCGCTCGCTGGCGCTGATTATGTTTGGTGATTTGGATATTTCCATCGTTGATGAGCTTCCACCCGGTCGTCTGCCCGTTGCCACGCGCCTTGTGCCGGAGGAAAAGCGGGAGGGAATGTATGCCTTTGTGCGCGCGGAGCTTGCGCAGGGCAGGCAGGCGTACATTGTATGCCCGTTGGTGGAGGAGAGCGAAAACGCCGATAGCCTGAAGGCGGCGAAGGCGCATGCGGCGGAGCTGCAAAAAAAGGCGTTGCAGGGTTTCACGGTGGGGCTTACCTATGGCGCACAGCCCGCAGAGGAGAAGCGCGAGGCATTGCGCGCCTTTACCGCTGGGGAATTGCAGGTGCTTGTGGCCACCACTGTGATTGAGGTGGGCGTAAACGTGCCCAATGCAACCGTGATGCTCATTGAGGATGCGGATCGCTACGGCCTTGCGCAGCTGCATCAGCTACGCGGTCGCGTGGGCAGAGGCTCGGTGCAGAGCTGGTGCTTTTTGCTTGCCAAGCCAAACGAGCGTTTGCGTGCCCTTGTGCGCACCAATGACGGCTTCGAGGTGGCGCGCAAGGATTTGGAACTGCGCGGGCCTGGTGAGCTGCTGGGCACGCGGCAGCACGGCGAGGCGCTGCTACCCGGTGGCGCGGCGGCCTATGGCAGCATGGAGCTGCTGTATGAGGCGGCGCAATGCGCGGAAACCCTGCAAGCTGACCCTGCGCTTGATGAGGAATGGGAATGCGTGAAAGCACAGGCGGCGATGCTGCTGGAGCGGCTGGAGGAGCGCGTTTCCATCAGCTGAGGCGGCGCTGCGGCAGGGCATTGAAATACATGCCATAAAGCGGTACAATGCAGGAG
>JAVVVJ010000033.1:0-16838 GCA_036652695.1 Clostridia bacterium
CAGACTAAACGCCAGTGCCGCGTCCACTGTGGATCTTACTTTGGGAATTAACGTCGTACGCGATTGCCCTGAACAATTCCCGCCGCGCACTTGACGCGCCGCGCATGCATCTGTATAATGACAATACAGTTTTTGCGTGGAAACATCAATGACGGGGGGAGGGGAGCGCGTATGCGCATCGGGAAAGCGTTGCTCTTTGCGGCGGCGACACTCTTTTTTGTGTTGCTGTTAAGCACGCTTGTCGTTACGCCCGCGCCCGCGTCCGCGGCAGAGGCGACCGCGCCCACACAGCCCGCGCGGCTGGACGTGCAGCTTTTGCCCCTCGCGATGCCCACGCCAGAGGTCTACGCGGAATCCACTTTACGTCCGCTGCCCGCGCGTGCCGCGGCACTCCTTCCACTTGCTTCCCTTGCGGGAACCGCCTTGCTTTTCAAGCGCGATGCCAATGGGCGCGTGCTTTGTGCCAAACGCTATGAAAACAGCTTCTATCCGCTCTTTCGGCAGGAGGTGGCTGGCGGCTGACCTACGTTCCCCCGGCTTCTCCCTTTGTTCCTCAAAAAACATACTATAAATGGAAGGATGGTTGACATATGAAAGTCAACAATCATCGCCATGCAAAAATGAGCAAACGCACGGGCGCTATCATCTCTCTTTGCGTGGTACTGGTTATCACCATCGCGGTGGGTTATCTGGGTCTGAATGGCGCGTGGCTGGACGCCCGCGGTCTGCACAAGCTCCTCCCGTGGCTTCCCACCACCAATGTGGACAATTGGCCGCAGCCCATCGCGCTAGGGCTTGACCTAAAGGGCGGCGTATATGTTGAATATGAAGCGTCCATGAGCGAGGAAATGCGCGCAGAGAACTTCATATACAATGATCTGCTGGATTCCACTATGAACATTATCGCCAAGCGCCTGACCGAGAAGGGCTACCCCGAAGCCACCGTCAGCAAGCTGGGCAGCACGGGCATTCGCGTGGAAATTCCGGATGTAACGGATCCCGCCGCAGTGCTGGATCTGATTGGCTCCCCGGCAAAGCTTGAGTTCCTAGATCCCGATGGCAACGTGTTTATGGAAGGTCGCCATCTGCAAGCCGCACAGCGTGCGAAGGATGAGAACCAAAAGCCCGCCATCAGCTTCAAGCTCACCTCTGAGGGCGCAAAGCTCTTTGGCGACATGACCGCCGCCAACATTGGCAAGTCCGTTGCCATCAACTTGGATGGCGAGCAGCTCATGAACGCCACCATTAGCTCTGCCATCTACGGCGGCGATGTGCTGGTAACCGGCTCCTTTACGGAGGAACGCGCTGAAAACATCGCCCTCCAGCTCCAAAGCGGCGCGCTGCCCCTTGAATTGCGCCAGGACAAGCTGGATACCATCTCCGCCACCTTGGGCATTGATGCGCTGGCCACCAGCGTGATGGCTGCCATCATCGGCATTCTGCTGGTTATGCTGATCATGGTGGCTCGCTACCGCCTATGCGGCGTTGTAGCGGACTGGGCGCTGTGCGTCTATATCATATTGCTGTTCCTGTTCCTTGCGGTGGTTCCCAGCGTCCAGCTGACGCTTCCCGGCATCGCGGGTATCATTTTGGGCATTGGCATGGCTGTTGACGCGAACGTCGTGATCTTCGAGCGTGTCAAGGAGGAAGTCCATCTGGGTCGCCCCTTGATTCACGCGGTTCGCATCGGCTTCAAAAACGCTATGAGCGCCGTTTTGGATGCCAACATCACCACCATCATCGCGGCTGTGGTGCTGCTGTTCTTTGGCACAGGCTCCGTGCAAGGCTTCGCGACCACGCTGCTGCTGGGCGTCCTCACCAGCATGCTATCTGCCATTCTGGTCACGCGTTTCTTGCTAACGCGCTTTGTGCGCATTTTCCACAACCCCAAGTTCTTTGTGGCAAGCATTGCCGATTTGGAGCCCGAAACCGTTCAAGGGGAGGCGAAGTAACATGAAAATTAAGAATCGCTCCCGCATTTGCCTCATCATCTCTGGCACCATCATGGCGGTGGCACTCATCATGAGCATCTGCGGCTATGGCATTAACTATGGCATCGATTTCGCGGGCGGCCTGAACATTCAATACAACATGAACGCGCCCTTCGCTCAAAGCGATGTGGATGCCGCTTTGCAGGCGCAAAACATCAAAAAGTATACCGTTTCCACCGTTGGCGCAGAAGGCCATACGCTGCAAATCCGCATTGCACAGCTCAATGACGAGGCGGAAATCCAAAGCCTGCAAGCGGCGCTGGAAGCTGATCTGCTTGCCAAATACCCCAGCATGGACACCGCTACCGCAACCACCGGCTATGTGGGGCCTGTCGCGGGCGCAACGCTTGTCAAAAACGCCATCTTCAGCGTGCTGCTCGCCTCTATCTTGATGCTTGTGTACATCGCTTTCCGCTTTGACGTTAACAGCGGCTTGGCGGCGGTCATCGGGCTGCTGCACGATGTGCTCATCATGATCAGCTTCATGGTGCTGCTGCGCGGCGTGATCCAGATGAACTCCTCGTTTATTGCGGCCATGCTCACCATTGTGGGTTATTCCATCAATAACACGATCGTCATCTTCGACCGCATCCGCGAGAATAACCACAAGGCCAACTACAAAAGCCTGCCGCGTCAAGAGGTTGTTAACATCTCTGTCAAGCAAAGCTTGGGCCGCACGATCAACACCACGCTCACCACGCTTGTCACCATCGTAACGCTCTACATCATGGGTGTGGATGCGATCCGCGAGTTCAGCCTGCCCATCATTGTGGGTATCCTGTCCGGCGTGTATAGCGCAAACCTCATCAATGGCTATGTGTGGGCGTTCCTAGAAGAGCACCGCATCCTCAACAAGCGCCTAAAGGCGAAGAAGGCCTGATCTCAATCCTCCTCAGCGCCCCTGCCGCCCCGCATAGGACGGCAGGGGCGCTTTGCTGTTGTAAAACCTGCCGCACCCGGCGTAGGCTTTCCAATCGGCCGCAGCCGCCGCTTTCGCCCCGTTTTGCCCCGCACGCTGCCGCCAAATTTACCGCGCAACGGTTTACATTTTCCGCTGTATTGTGTACAATGCACAGGAATCCATCCCCGATGGAGAAGGAGGTTGTTTATGCGCTTTTTTTCACACGCACTGTGCTTGCTTGCCGCGCTTTTCCTGTTTGCCTGCCCAGCTGCGGCTATGGCAGAGGAAGTAACCATTACGATAACGGATAGCGGCGCGCCCGCAGTACCGCAGGCATCGGCAAACCCCGCCGCCCCCGCTGATCAACCCGTGCCGCAGGGCGACAGCTCCGCACGCGAGGCCTTCATCGATGGCATCCTAGAGCTGGCTAAGCAGAAGTTTGACGAGGCGGACGGCCGCGCTCAGCGCGCCCACTACAGCAGCGATATTTACGTATGCAAGAACTTCACGGTATACCTGTTCCGCCAAAACGCGGAGCGCTTTGGCATGGCTGAATTCCCGAATACACCGCTTATCATCCCGGATAACAAGCCCAAAAAGGAATGCACGGATTATGTGTACGGCGTGGAGTGGAAGGATATTCCCGCCTCTGAAGGCAATCCGTTTTATGCCGCCGCTACCTTCCGCTACGATACGCAGCTGAGCAAGGCGGAAAATCAGGAAAACGCGCGCGCGTTCCTCAGGCAAGTCAAGCGCGGCGATTATTTTCAGATGGCGGCTAACTATTACTATGGCATTGGGGCGCATAGCATGGTCTTTACCGCGGACTACGACCCGCAAACGGATAGCGTGCGTTGGTGCGATAGTAACATGAAGGGCAAAACAAAGAACGGCGAGCGCTACGGCTATGTGCAGTACGACGCGGAAAAGCCCATTGACTGGTTTGTGGACGCGTTCTGCCGCAAAAAATACGGCGCAACCCTTTACCGCCTTCGGGACGATATCGTACCCGCAAACGAAAGGCTCAGTTCCAAGCTGGAAAACCCATTGTAATAACGGAAAGGGATGCGATACCCATGAAATATCTGCTTGTGATTGGCGATGGCATGGCGGATACCTACCTACCTCAGCTGGCGGGTAAAACGCCATTGGAGGCGCTGGCACTGCCCGCGTTTGACCGGGCGGCAGGCTGCTTTTGCGGCCGCGCGCTCACGGTGCCCCATGGCATGCCAGCGGGCAGCGATACCGCCATATTGAGCATTTTCGGCTATGCCCCGCAGACCTACTACACGGGGCGTAGTGTGCTGGAGGCAGCGGGCATGGGGGTTACGCTGCCGGAGGGAAGCATCAGCTTCCGCGTCAACCTGTGCGCGGTAACGCCGGACGAGAACGGCACACTGGTCATCCACAGCCATAATGGCGGCAGCATCCATGGCGTGGAAGCAACCACGCTCATGAACGACCTGCTGGATGACGCGGTCTTTGCCGCGCTCATGCGGAAAGCGGGGCTGGAGATCACGGTTACGGATACGTTTCGCCATGTCGGCGTAATGCGTAGCGCAGCGCGAGACCTGTCCGCAGTGCGGCTGACAGAGCCGCATAACGTGCTGGAGCAGGCAATTGACACCCATCTGCCGCAGCTTGTGCGCGATACGGAGGATGAGGCGGTTCAGCAGCTCTGCGAGGACATCCGCAAGCTCATGCTGCGTAGCTATGAAGTGCTGCGCGACCATCCGGTAAACCAGCGGCGCGTGCGCGAGGGCAAGCTTCCGGCAGATATGATTTGGCCATGGGGCGCGGCAACCGCAATGCAGCTGCCATCCTTCCGCGAGCGGTTCGGGCACTGGGGCACGGTGGTAAGCGCGGTGCCGCTGGTATGGGGCATTGCGAGCCTCGCGGGGTTAAAAACGCCCCGCGTAGAAGGCGCGAATGGCGATCTGGATACGAATTACGAGGGCAAGGTCGCCTGTGCGCTGGCGGCGCTGGATAGCGGGGATGATTTTGCAGCGGTGCATATCGAGGCGCCGGATGAAATGGCGCATGCGGGTGATCTAGGCAGGAAGCTGGAGGCGATCCAAAACGTGGAGAGCCGCGTGGTCGCGCCGCTGATGGATGGGCTTGCACAGCGTGGGGAGGCTTTCCGGCTGTTGCTGCTAAGCGATCACCCGACGCTTTTGACAACGCGCACACATGATGGTAGCCCGGTACCGTATGCGATTTACGATAGCCGGATTCCCGCGGCAGCGAAGGCGGTGGGAAAGCCTGCGCCGACGCGTAAGTTTTGTGAGCGGGAAATGGAATATGAGCCAGTGCTTATGGATGGTACGGAGCTGATGCGCGTGTTGTTTGAGGGAAAATAGGAAAATGCCCCAAGGACAAGCCAAAGAGTGGGGTGCAGGGGGATCATCCCCCTGCCGGGGCTTGGGGCAGCGCCCCAACTCCCCCGCGCCGTAGCCCCGTAGCCCCGCACCGCTCCTTTGTTCTTCCTTGCCTTACCTGCCGAAAGGATCACCAAAGATGATTGATGTGCATGACCTCACCTTCAGCTATCAGAAGGAGCCTGTCCTCAAAAAGCTTACCTTTCACGTAAATCAGGGCGAGATTTTCGGCTTTCTTGGCCCCTCCGGCGCAGGCAAAAGCACGCTTCAAAAGCTGCTGATCGGCCTGCTGCCAAACTATGGCGGCACGGCCACGGTGATGGGCTTTCACTGCGATCATCTCAAGCGCTCCTTTTTCAGCCGCGTAGGCGTGGATTTTGAGGTGTCGACGCTCTATGAGCGCCTTACCGCGCGGGAAAACCTGCGCTTCTTTGGTTCGCTCTACGCGCGACCCTGCTTTGATATCAACGAGCTTTTGGGGCGGCTGGGGCTAACGCAGGCCGCAAATATGCGCGTGAACGCCTATAGCAAGGGCATGAAGAGCCGCCTCAACTTTGCCAGAGCCATTTTGCATAACCCGGATCTGCTTTTTTTGGACGAGCCAACCTCCGGCCTTGACCCCACCAGCGCCGCCGCCATGAAGGATGTGATCAAGGGGTTGCGCGGGCAGGGCAAGACCATTGTGCTCAGCACCCATAACATGCAGGACGCGCTGGAGCTGTGCGACCGCGTGGCCTTTCTCGCCGATGGTCAAATCAAGGCGCTGGACAACCCTCACCGGCTGATTATGGCGCGAGGCGCGCGCAAGCTCACCTACACCTATCAGGACGCCGCCAACGAACGCACCTGCACAGTTCCACTCAACCAAACCTCACGCGATGCACAGCTGCTTCAGCTCCTCAAGAGCGATTGTCTGCGAAGCGTGCATAGCGATGAACCAACCCTCAGCGATATCTTCACCGAGGTAACGGGCGGGAGGCTGGAGCCATGAGCCGCAAGCACGCCCACCCCCTGCGGGCGCTGATGCGCGCGGATCGCAAAATGCTGTGGCGGCAAGGCATCGCGCCGCTGTACCTGCTGCTGACGCTGCTGTACATTGCGGTGCTGCGCTTTTGGATTCCCGCGGAGCATAGGCCGCTCGCGCGGGGCTTGCTGCTCCTGAGCGATCCCGCCGCGCTGTCGCTGTTCTTTATGGGCGCCATCGTGCTTTACGAAAAGGGGCAGCATAGCTACCCCGCACTGTACGCGGCGGGGGTGAAGGCGCACGCCTATGTAATCTCCAAATGCGTGGTGATGAGCCTGTGGAGCATGGTAGTTGGCTGCGCCGTGTGCTGGTTTTCGGAACCGAGCGTGCTTGTGACGAATGCAGCGGGGGTATTGTGGGAAACCGCGCTTTCCGGGGACGTGACCGCCGTTTGCGTAACGGCGGCAGTCATGCTGCTAGGCGGCGTGCTGTTCACCTGCTCAAGCCTGATGCTGAGCGCCGTTGTGCATAGCCTGAACGGCTACCTGTTGGCAAGCGTGCTGGGCGAGCTGCTGCTGTTGGTTCCCGCCGTGGTAGATCAGCTGACGCCGCTGCCCGCGTGGGTTGGCTTTCACCCCACGGTGTGGCTGGCACGCGGCCTGCGCACACCCGCCGCCGTGCCCGCGTGGCTAAACGATCCCCTGCAATGGGCGCAAGCGGCAGTGCTGCTCCTGTGGCTGTCGCTAGCCGGCTGGGGCGCGTGCCTCGCGGTGCGAGCCACGCTGCGCGGAAAGGGGAACGCCTGATGAACAAGCACAAAACGCATCCCCTGAAAAGCGCTTTCGGGCTTCTTTTGCGCAGTGTGCTGCGGGATGGCATGCTTGCGGCCTCGCTGCTTGCGCCCATCCTCTGCGGAATAGGCTTCCGCTTTGGCGTGCCATTGCTCATCCGTCAGTTTCCCGCGCTGGCGGCACTGGAGGAATACAAGGCGCTGTTGGACGCGCTGCTGTACCTGCTCGCGCCGTTTATGGCGCTCTTCGCCGCCTGCATGGTGACGCTGGAGGAACGCGATAACGGGTTGTGCGTAGCGCTTTTTACCACGCCGCTTGGGCATGTTGGCTATGTGAATAGCCGCTTCGTGCTGCCCGCCCTGCTGGCGGCGGCCTATGCGGCCGTCATCGGCACATTGTTCGCCTCCGTGCAGCGACCGCTGGGGCACGCGCTGCTGCTGGCCTTGCCCGCCGCCTGCGTGGCCTTTGCCGCCGTAATGCCAATCCCCGCTTTCGCCCGGGATCGCATTACGGGCATGGCCTTGGCAAAGCTGTGCGGCCTTGCGCTGTTCACGGTAGCTGCGCCCTTTTTTATGCCCGTGCGGTGGCAACCGCTGCTCAGCTGGCTACCCAGCTACTGGTTTTACCGCTTTTTGCAAAGGAGCGATTGGCTCATGGCCGTGCTTTGCGCCCTTGCTGCCGCGCTATGGTCTTGGCCCATGCTACGCCGGTTTGCCAAAAGGGCGGCACGCTAGGGAACAAAAGGAATCATCCACACCACAAACAGGGAGGAAGCACAGATGCTTGAACTGCGAAACATCAGCTATGAGGCGGAGGGCAACGAGATTCTCCGCGATGTAAGCCTAACCATCAACGACCGCTTTGTAGCGGTGACCGGCCCCAACGGCGGTGGAAAATCCACCTTGGCAAAGATCATTATGGGCATGGTGACGCCCACGAGCGGTCAAATTTTTCTGGATGGGGAGGAGCTTACCAACCTATCCATCACTGAACGCGCCAACCGCGGCATCAGCTATGCCTTTCAGCAGCCTGTGCACTTCAAGGGCCTGCGCGTGAAGGATCTGCTCAATTTGGCCTGCGGCAAGGATACCGGCCTCTGCGATGCCTGCCAAGTGCTGAGCGAGGTGGGGCTTTGCGCGCGCGATTATCTGGAGCGCGAGCTGAACAACACGCTTTCCGGCGGCGAGCTGAAGCGCATCGAAATTGCCATGTCGCTGGCGCGAGGCGCGAAGCTCTCCATCTTTGACGAACCGGAGGCGGGGATCGACCTGTGGAGCTTCCAAAACCTCATTCATGTTTTTGAAAAGATGGAGGAACGCCTGCACGGCAATATTCTCATCATCAGCCACCAAGAACGTGTGCTGAACATCGCCGATAAGATCGTATACATAAAGGGCGGCACTGTGGAGCGCTATGGCACGCGCGAGGAAATCCTGCCGGAAATCTTTGCGGGCGAGCATGTCTGCGACATGCTGACCGATAAGCTGCTCCCCGCCGCCAAAAAATAATGCGTTTGCGAAAGGATGGTTCATTGATGGACGCGATTGAAAAAAGACTGCTAAGCGAGGTCGCGGAGCTTGACGCGCTGCCTAGCGGCGCATACAACATCCGCATGAACGGCAAGAGCGCCGCGCGCAATACCACCGCAACGATCGATATTCAGCCCAAAGCTGATCAACCGGGCATCGACATCCGCATCGCGGCGGGCACGGTGAACGAAAGCGTTCACATCCCCGTCATCATCAGCGAAAGCGGACTGACCGAGAGCGTCTACAACGATTTTTTTGTGGGCGAAAACTGCGATGTAACCATCGTGGCCGGATGCGGCATCCACAACTGCGGCGGCAGCGACAGCGAGCACGATGGCATTCACCGCTTTTTCATCGGCGAAAACAGCAAGGTGCGCTATATTGAAAAGCACTACGGCGAGGGCGAAGGGCGCGGCAAGCGCCTGATGAACCCCACTACGGTGGTGGAGCTAAAGCCCGGCGCGCATATGGAAATGGAAACCACACAGATCGCAGGCATTGACGATACCCTGCGCACCACCTCCGCTACGCTTGCGCAGGGCGCTAGCTTGGTGATTCACGAAAAGATCATGACCACCGGCACGCAGCAGGCGCGCACAGATTTCACCGCCGATTTAAACGGCGCGGGCTGCACCTGCAACATCATCAGCCGAAGCGTGGCGAAGGATCACAGCCGCCAAAGCTTTATCAGCCGCCTCAACGGCAACGCGCCCTGCGCCGGGCATACCGAGTGCGACGCCATCCTCATGGATAGCGCAAGCGTCCTCGCAAGCCCTCAGCTCACCGCCAACCACCTTGACGCCTCCTTGATCCACGAGGCCGCAATCGGCAAAATCGCCGGAGAGCAGCTCGTAAAGCTCATGACGCTTGGGCTAACGGAAAAGGAAGCCGAAGAACAAATCATCAACGGCTTCCTGAGCTAATTCAGTTTATTTTCTTGGCAGCCTTGCGTTGAGCCACGCGATCAGATCCTCCCATACCTCTTCCTTGTTTAGCTCGTTGAATAGCTCATGTCTGGCCTCCGGGTAGAGCTTGAGCGTCAAATCCTTCACGCCCACCGCGCGAATCTCATCCGCTACCTTTTGTACCCCCGAGCCATTTTTGCCAACGGGATCAAGCGCACCGGAAAATATCAAAACCGGAATGTCCTTCTTCATCGCGCCGATGCGCTTGGGATACAGGCGCTTGAGGCCGCTGAACATATCGCGATAGCCGCGCGCGGTAAACACAAAGCCGCACTGGGGATCAGCCACGTACAAATCCACCTGCGCGGGGTCGCGCGTGAGCCAATCGCAATCCGTGCGCGGATTTTCAAACTGCTTGTTGTTTGCGGAAAAAACCAAATTGTGCAGCACCTTGCTGGGCTTCTCCCCCATGCCCAAGGCGCATTGCAGCCCTGCAACCGATCCGCCCACCGCAACGATGGGCGGATCGAAATGTCCCGTTCCGCTCAAAATCACGCCCCGCAGCCCCTGCTCATATTTCAAGCAGTAGCCTCGCATCACAAAGCTGCCCATGCTGTGCCCCAGCATAAAATAGGGCAGGTTGGGAAATTCCTTGTGAACCTGCGTGCGCAGGGCATGGGTGTCATCCAACAGAGCGTCCCAGCCATTATGCTTTGCAAAGTAGCCCTTGATAGCCGCGCCCTTGCCGTGACCCAGATGCGTGTGCCCCACCACGATATACCCCGCCGCGTTCAGCCTTTTGGCGGTCGCGTCGTAGCGGTCAATATGCTCCGCCATGCCATGCACCAGCTGCACAATGCCTTTGGCTTTGCCCTCCGCTGGCCAAAGCCGCTTTTCCAGCTTCGCGCCTGTAACGGACGTAAACGTTCCTTCCACTGCCATAAAAAAACCCTCCCTTTGTACTTGTGATCATTTCGCGCGCAATTTTGCTGTTTCCATTATACCCTGTTTTTCTCGCGCTGCAAAGAAGGATTTTTCAGGCGCTTTTTTGAACGCGTGCGCCGCGAGCACCGGCACCGTATAGAAAAAGCCGAGCATATAGCGCATGATCGCCACCGGCCCTAGGAGGTTGGTCGCCCACAGCGCCAGCAAAAAGCCGCACGCAAGCGCATCTGCCCAACGCCTGCGCACAATGGCAAGCCCCGCAAGCGCTAGGCAGACCCATACCATGAACGCCGTATCGGACAGCAGCCGCATACCGGGCAGGCCGCTCAGCGTGCGCTCATACGCCTCATAGGGCGCGCGCAGGCCGGGGAGAAGCGCTTCTTCCTCTATGGGGTACATTTCCAGCTGCTCGCAGCCCAGCACAATATGGTAGCGCATTGCCGCTCCGGGCAGGTAGTAGGGCAGGTTCTGCACTAAAAACGCCTCCGCATACAGGGCGGGATTGCGTAAGCCGAGGTTCAGCCACAAGGAGAAATATCTTCCCACATCGCCGTAGAAGGCATTATCATCCATGGCCCATTTGATGGGGTCGGCAAACTGCGGATCATAGATGGAGGCGACGTCATCCGCGTACAGCTCGCCGACGGCCGCCCATTCATCCGGAGTTAGGCAATCGGGGTTATGCGTTACCACGCGCGCCACCTGCTGCAAGGGGATGGATAGCATCTCCACGGAGCTTCCACCCTCCGCCTCCACGGCGGCAGCCAGCCCCCAGCCGCACCCAAGGTACACCGCAACGGTGCACGCGCAGATCAGCGCCGCCCGGCCGCGCCGCCCCTTTGCCGCGAGGATGGCAAAGGGCAGCAGCAGCGCAAAAGCGTAAACGCCGTTGTTGCGCATGAGCATCATCCCCACGCCGGAGGCGATAAAGCCAGCGACGCGCCATGGCGAGCAAAGCCCCGCGCCGCCCTCTTGCCACAGGTTGATCAGCTGTAGCACAAAAACCAGCACCAGCCCGCCAAAGAGCACGTCCTTGGTGGCGCTGAACGACCAAAGCGGAAACAGCGGAAACAGCGCGAAGAAGCCAAGCACGCAAAGCCGCGCGCCAAGCCCCACGCCGCGCCGCCAAAGCCAATGGCACGCATAGCCGAGCATGGCGGCCAGCAGCGCCATCTGCACCCCGCAATAAAGCGCCAGCCCCGCGCCCATCGAATCCCACCCCAGCCCAAGCTCTAGGCAGCGGCTCAAAAACAGCGTGTGCAGCAGTGGGTGCTGCTGCGTAAGGCAGCCATCGATATAGGTTTCAAACTGCGTGGGCGCGTCATAACGGAAGGTGCCCGGCCAAAAGGCCAGCCACACGGGCGCCCAGCAAAGCAGCAACAGCAAAAACGCCGCAAAGCCGTTGCCGCAGAGGCGGCTAAACGCCGTTTCCGGCTTTTGCGGACAACCCTCGCCGCGCTTGCAGCTTGCCATGAGCGCCGTGTAGCAAACCGCAAGGAACGCGCCAAGAAGCACCGTAAAGATAGCCACGGTCAGCAGCCTGCCCAGCGCCTCCCCCACCGCGAACGGCGGAAAAGCGCCATCGCGCTCCAGCAGCGAGCCGTAAACAACGAAGCACGCATATCCAAAGCCCAACGGGTACGCCACCGCGTTCACACGCCGTGCGCGGCAGTTGAAGCCGCGTGAAAGCAGCATCCAAAACCCGGCGGCAACTACCAGCGTGAGCGCGCTCCCCGCCACGGAGGGCAAGTCCTGCGGCAGGGCAAGCACGGCGGGCAGCCGCCACGCAGCCAGCAGCGCAATGCTCAGCGTGAGCACGTGCCTCACGCCAGCCTTCCTCATAGGCAGCATCGTTCTCATCTTTCTTTCTTATACTAATCTAAGTCTAAAATGCAACGCAGACCACGGGCAAAAGATGCCATAGATGCTTGCGTTTTAGCGCAAGATTCGTATTATTCCAGCACCGCCACGGCGGCGGCAAGCCCCGCCTCATGGCTGAGCGTAAGGAACGCGCGCGTCGCGCCCAGCTCAAGCAGCTTCTGTGCCGCCGCGCCCGCAAGGGCATAGCGCGGGGCGCCGCCTTCCTCATGCACAACGCCAATATCGCTCAGCGGAATCCCGCCGCCAAGCCCCACGCCCGCCGCTTTTAAAAAAGCCTCTTTTGCCGCAAAAATAGCCGCCGCGCTCTGCGCGCCCACCGCGCCCCGGTTGGCGATATAGGCACGCTCCTCCAGCGTAAAAAAGCGCTGCAAAAAGGCATCGCCCTTTTGCAGCGTGCGCTCGATGCGCGCAATCTCGCACAGATCCATGCCCAGTCCAATCATGCGTTTCTCCCTGCCATCACGGCGTTGCAGATCGCGCGCGCCATGACCTCGGCAGCGGCGGCGCAAAGCTGAATTTGATTTACATCCTCGTCCATGCGCCCCGTTGCCAGCGCAAACACCGTATCGCCATCCATCTGCGTATGCACGGGGCGAATGGCGCGTGCAAGGCCATCGTGCGCACAGGTCGCCATGCGCTTCGCCTGCGCCTTGGTGAGAGAGGCATCAGTCGCGACAACGGCAATGGTGGTGTTTTGTCCCGTGGTTGTGGGAATCTTTAGCATATCCGGCACGGGCGCCTCGCCATACAGCAAGCCCTCGCAAAGCACAGGCTTGCCATTTGGCAGCGTACCGCTGGCCAGCGGCTTGCCCGTGCGGATGTCAAACACATCCCCGCAAGCGTTGACAGCAGCGATTGCGCCCACGGTAACGCCACAGCTCAGCGTGATGCTCGCCGTGCCCACGCCGCTCTGCGCGGGCACCGTGCCGGGCACCAGCTTGCCGACCGTCGCGCCCGTTCCCGCGCCATGCGCGCCCTGCTGCACATCCTTGCCGGCGGCATGGCAGGCCGCAAGACCCATCGCCGCATCCGGCCGCACATGCGCGTTGCCAACCCCCAAATCATACAGCACCGCGCCGGGCACAATGGGCACGCGGCACACGCCCATATCCAAGCCCACGCCGCGCTCCTCCAAAAACGCCATTACACCCGTAGCCGCCGCCAGTCCATAGGCGCTGCCGCCCGCCAGCAGCACGGCGTTGGCACGCTCCACCGTGTTTTCCGGCTGACAGAGATCCGTTTCGCGCGTGCCGGGCGCGGCACCGCGCACATCCGCGCCGATCACCGCGCCATCGTGGCTGGCTAGCACTACGGTTACACCCGTTTTCGCCGCCCGATTTTCCGCCTGCCCCACCCGAATGCCATGTACCTTGGTAATGCTTCCTTCAAACAGCGTCATTGCAAACCCTCCCTTTCATTAGGCCTTGCCCAAAAAAGTTCACTCGTAACGATCAATATCCACGGAATCCAGTCCGAAATATTTGGCGTAATAGATGTTCGCAAAATACTGAGGATCCTCCGTCAGCTCCAGCAGACCATCAAACGCGTCATAGCGCGTGCGCCCCTCAATGGAGAAGGTTACCGCGTCGCGCACACCCGCGTCACGCTGGGCACAGACATCCTCCACACGCGCCTGAGCAAGGCGCATACGGTTGTAATTTTCAGGAAGCGCTTGCAGGGCGTTGAACACGAACGCAAGGCATAGGCTGAGCACAAAGGCCTGCCAAATTGGCTTTCGCACACGCACCAGCTCGTGCGATACCACACCGCAGGCGCTCACAAGAAGCACAATGGGGCCCAGAACGGCGCGGTCGGGGTAGTAGTTGGAGAAGAGCATCGCCGCGTTGCACGCCAGCGCCGAAAGAAACAGCCCAACCGAGAAGGCCAACCGATCAACACCCGCACCCTCGTAATACGCAACCGCCAGCAGCGCAAAGTAGACGACCGTAAGGCCGAAGAGATATTCAAAGAAGCCATCAATGGTCGCCACAAAGCGATCCATGTAGAAGCCCATCAGGCCCTCTGTGCCAGAAAGGCGGCTGATGCTGCCATGATCGGCCGGGGAGAGCACCAGCAGCAGCCAACCCGCCAACACGCAGCCGGTGACCAGCACCATCCATGCCTTCAGCCCGCGCTTGCGGATGAGCAGCCACAGGATGCACAGCCCCATCATCATCATGCCGGCGGCAGAGAAATTCTCGCTCATGTTGCCGAAGAGAAGCGCGCCAACGCACAGCAAAACCTGCCCCGGCACGGAAGGCCGATCCTTGCCGCGAAAAACCGCATTTGCAAACGGAATCAGCAGGTACACCAGCAGCGTAGCCGCCCAAAGGTAGTTTGCCGAGCCTGCCAGCCAGAGCATATCCTGCCCAAACGCTGGCGGCAGCAGGAAAATCGCGCTCTGAATCGCCAACAAAAGCCCACAGTCATACCGCCTGTCCGGGCGTGCAAGCAGGTAAAGCCCCACGATGAACGCCACATACACCAGCGCATTGCACAGATCAAACGCGAAAAGCGGCAACAGGCAAAACAGCTGCACCACAAAATGCGGCACGTAGCGGCCATTCATCACCTGCCCATGCTGAATCAGCGAGGGGATGATCTCCGTGACCGACGTCAGGCGCTCGCCCGTGGCAAAGCTATAGGCGTACATATAATCGTCCGCGACCGGCGGGGTAAGCGCGTTGAGCGCCACCATCAGCAGAAAAACCGCGGATAGGATGGCAATAAAACATTTTTTGCGGACACCCTCGCTCATTTTGATTTCCATTTGATCTGTCTCCTTCTTTTGCAGCAATTCAGCCTTCCACGGCGCGTCACACATACCCCATCAGCCCGCGCACGGAGACATCTCCGCTGAGCACTCGGCATTCTGCGCCGCCCTCGTCCGTTACGATGAGCGCGCCCGTATCGTCGATGCGCTTTGCGGTGCCGATCAGCTCCAGCCCAATTCCGCTGACGCGCACGCGCGCACCCAGCGTGACCGAGCGGCGCAGGTATTCAGGCATGATGCCGGTTAGCCCTTCGCGCTCCAGCGCGTCGATGGCATCCTCCATGCGTTTTAGGTATGCCAGCAGCAGCGCACGGCGGCAAATGGGCGGCGTTGAAGGCTCCTCGCGGCGGCATTCCAGCAATAGCGAGGTGGCCTTCTCCGCCAGCTCCCCCGCAAAGGTAGGCTGGTTTACGTTCACGCCCACGCCCGGCACCACAAACTCCACGCCATCGATATCGGCGGAAAGCTCGCTTAGAATGCCCACGCATTTTTTGCCACCAAGCACAATATCGTTAGGCCATTTGATGCCCGGATGGAGCATAGGGCATACGTCCTCCACCGCGCCCGCAATGGCAACGGCGGCAGCCAACGTACAAAGCTGCGCCTGTTCGGTGGGCAGCTTGGGGCGCAGCACCAGAGATTGCAAAAGCGCTTCGCCGCGCGCCGCCTCCCACGCGCGTTGAAGTCTGCCGCGCCCCGCCGTTTGCAGCTCGCACAGCACAAGGCTGCCATGCGGCGCGCCCGCGCGTGCCAGCTCCTTTGCGCGCGCGTTGGTGCTGCCCAGCTCCTCGGCATAGCAAAGCTCTCCCCGCCCAGCCCAGCGCGTTGACAGCTCCCGCCGCACATAGCCCGGCAAAAGGCTGTTGGGCGCTGGTTCCAGCCGATAGCCTCGCTTGCCAGCCGAGGTAATTTCATACCCTTGGGCGCGAAGCTTCTCCATGCGCTTCCAAACCGCGCCGCGTGTCATGCCAAGATCGGCGCAGAGCTTTTCGCCAGATACATAGGCTGTGGTGGACAGCATTTCAAGCAACGGCTCCATCTCTATTTTTCCTCCTTTTGCGGCGCGGCGGGCTTGGGGCGCTTGCGATAGCGCTCCTCCTCGCTGAAAATGCAGCCGCAGTACTTTTGCATATACAGTTCGAGCGCCCGGGCGCGCTCCTGCCCCTCGCGAAAATACGGGCGAAAATCGCGATACAAAAACTCCACCCCAAATTCGCGCGCGGCGCTTTCCGCCGTGCCTTTGAGCAGCTCATGATTTTGGTAAGGGCTTACAAACAGCGTGGAAGTAAACTGCGCAAAGCCATTTTGGGCGGCATAGGCGGCGCAGGCGCGCATGCGCAAGGCGTAGCACTTCGCGCAGCGCCCGTCAATATCCGCCGCGACCTCGCCAACAAAGGGGCGCAGGCCATATTCGCCATGCACGACCAGCGGCAGGCGAATTTGCTTCGCGTAGTCCACCAGCGCATTCTTGCGCGCACGGTATTCCGTATAGGGATGGATGTTAGGGTTCTCCCAAAAGCCGGTAGGCTCCAGCCCCTCTGCCCGGAGGGTTTCAACGCACATGATGGAGCAGGGGGCGCAGCAGATATGCAGCAGCAAGGCCATACGGTTATCACCTCTGGGCGGGGCATGATGCTGAAAACCGCCTCCGCCAACACGCCTATTATACGTGAAACGCGGCGCAGGATCAACCTTGTTTCTGCAACGACGCTTTTTGGGGGGTGCGGTTGGGGGGATGCGGTTGCGAGCATTGCGACACAAGGATGTAGCATAAAGTGGG
>JAVVVJ010000033.1:16848-28129 GCA_036652695.1 Clostridia bacterium
CGCCCGCCCCCGCCCGCCCCCCGCAGCGAGCACCGCCACACCCGGACGCACCAGCCCGCCGGAGGGGGGGCGGTTTAGAAAGTCAGCGTTTACACGAAGCGAGAAAGCTAAAGAGCTTTACTTCAAGCGGTGGGCGTAGAAACCGCAGTTGATTTGCGCAAATCCAAGTGCAACTGTAAAACTTCTCCGGAAAGTCAGCCATAGCCATTCAACCAAAACCGCTCGATTGCTAAGCTACGACGTGCTTTTCTCCAGCTATTTCTGTGCAAGCATGATCGGAAACGCAAGAGGCTTTACAGTCGTCTATGTGCGGGCATCTCAGCTCGTCCTGAAGAAATTCGTCCTGATCTACCTAAAAATCGAATACCATCAGTCATCCATGAAACCTTGTAATATATGAACATCCGCGCTATAATTATCATGATAAAGTCTATTCAGACAATGCGCTAACGAACGGCTACCACAATACTACGACAGGGATGTGATGTTGCTTTTGGGCAACTTGATAGATATTGATTCCGCGCTAATCCGCTCGATTTTACCTCTGTTGCTGGAGGATAAAACGGCTCATCGCAATATTATTTGGGCCACTGACACCTATGAAAGCCTCGGCGAAAGCTATTCACCTAATCACGAGATGACCTCGCACTTGGTGAGCAGCATGGACTCTTTGGCAATCCAACCGAGGACAGCAAAGACCATGGATGACCAGCAAGCGAGAACCAAAAAGCACGCCGAGGTATTTACCCCTGCTTGGATATGCAATAAGATGATTAACCATTGCGATGCCGTCTGGTTTGGCCGCGAGGAAGTTTTCAATCAAGAAAGCGTTACAGACTGGACACCTACCAATGACATGATCGTTTTTCCAAAACGCAAGAAATGGCAGCACTATGTAGATTCTCGCCGTTTGGAGATCACCTGCGGCGAAGCGCCGTATCTCGTTTCACGCTATGACGCCTCCACAGGCGATATGATTCCATTCGAGCATCGCATTGGACTGCTTGATCGAAAGCTGCGCATCGTGAATGAGAACACCGCAGATGAGGCTGAATGGCTTAAATGGGTCATGCGCGCTTTCCAAAGCACCTATGGATATGAGTTTCAGGGCGACAGCCTATTGCTTGCCCGCATCAATCTACTGATGACTTTCGTGGAAGCCACGCAGCAACGCTGGCACCGTGATCCCACAGCGAACGCGCTGCGAAAGGCCGCCGGTATTATTTCTTGGAATATGTGGCAGATGGACGGCCTCAAGGGAACTGCTCCCTTTGGTACGCTGACCGAGGCCTATCAGCAAGTTTCCTTTTGGGAGTTGTTTGGAGAAGAATCAGAGAAACATTCGCCCAAATGCCGCTTCATGGATTGGCGTGGAGATAGTTCCATTCAGTACAATGGACGCATAACCAGAAAGGGGAAAGAAATGAAATTCGATTTCGTGATTGGCAATCCGCCATATCAAGATGAAACCGTTGGCGACCAGAAAAATTATGCAGCGCCTGTATTCCACCGCTTTATGGATGCGTCTTATGAGGTTGGTAAAGCCTCAGAATTGATACATCCGGGTCGCTTTCTATTCAATGCAGGCTCGACCCCTAAAGCATGGAATGAGGAACGCCTACATGATCCTCACTTTACTGTGTTATATTTTGAGCAAGACAGCTCTAAAGTATTCACAGGCACGGATATTAAAGGCGGTGTAGCTATTACATATCGAGACCGCAATCGAGATTATGGTGAGATAGGTACATTCTCGGTATATCCCGAGTTAAACTCCATTCTTCATAAAGTCTGGAGACACAAGGACGTGAAAAGCCTTAGTGATGTCTGTTATGCACCAGAATCATATAAGTTTACTGATGCTATGCACCTTGATTATCCGAACATCGAAGCCATGCTCAGTAACGGGCATAAATACGACTTTAAATCAAATGTTATTGACAAGTTGAAAGGCATAGTGTTTTGGGAGCATCTTCCAGCGGCAGTGGCAGAATACGCGCAGATTTTTGGTTTGTTCGAGAAAAAACGTGTTACCTATTATATCAAACGTAAGTATATATCTGCACCGGCAAATTTTGACAAATACAAGATCTTCATACCGAAAGCAAATGGATCAGGGGTTCTCGGTGAGATCTTGTCTACTCCAATGATCGCCGCACCAGGTCTTGGACATACACAGACGTTTATGTCGATAGGCAACTTTACAACAGAAGTCGAAGCTCAAAATCTACTGAAATATGTACGGACGAAATTTTGCCGAATTATGTTGGGTGTACTTAAGATCACCCAAGATAACCCCAGCTCAAAGTGGAGACATGTGCCTCTGCAAGACTTTTCGCCTTCATCTTACATAAACTGGGCTGCCTCTATTTCTGACATTGGCAAACAACTATATATGAAATACGGCCTATCACCTGAAGAAATCGCCTTCATCGAGAGCAAGGGAAAGGAGATGGCGTAGCATGGCACAGATAACGCTACAAACCGCAAGGCAAGTTGTCCCTATGATCTACGCCTATACCACGCCAGAAATTGCCCGGCATAACGGCTGGACGAAAATCGGCTATACAGAACAAAGTGTTGATAAGCGGCTTGCCCAGCAGACGCACACAGCCGATGTGTCTGTCCACGAGGAATGGAAGGGCAACGCCATGTTCGAGGACGGCAGCGGCGAGCGCTTTTCCGATAAGGACTTCCATTCCTATCTAAGCAAGCTGGGCATTGAGCGCAGCCAAGGTACAGAATGGTTCCGCATCACGGGTGATGTGTCGCGGCAACACTTCTTTGAGTTCCGCACCAATCGCGGCATCATGAAGCAGCTGGACGCGGTTATTCCCTATACCCTCCGCGCCGAACAAGAAGAAGCCGTGAAGCGCACGGCAGACTATTACCATGTTCACGAACGCGGAGAATACCTATGGAATGCAAAACCCCGCTTTGGTAAAACACTCTCTGTTTGCGACTTTTGCAAGCAAATTGACGCACGCTCTGTTCTGATTGTCACAAATCGGCCTGCTATTGCAAACTCATGGTATTCGGACTATGTACAATTCTTGGGGCAGGAATCCGGCTACCTTTTTGTCAGCACAACAGATTCCCTCCAAGGCAAGAAGTATGTCCTAACCCGTGAGGAATATCTGCAAGCGGTTGTTTCCCGTAGCAGAGAATTGAAAGGCTGCATTGAATTTGTTAGCCTACAGGATCTGAAAGGCTCCATTTATTTCGGCGGCAACTATGACAAGCTGAAAGAAATCAAGGAGATGGATTGGGACGTCCTCGTGATCGATGAAGCCCATGAAGGTGTTGATACGCATAAAACCGACGTAGCCTTTGACCATATTAAGCGCAAATTTACCCTGCATCTATCCGGCACCCCCTTCAAAGCCCTATCCAACGACAAATTCCCGGAAGATGCTATCTTTAACTGGACCTATGCGGACGAGCAGAAGGCCAAGCGGGACTTTGACGAATCCAATGGAGAGAAAAACCCCTATGCCACCCTGCCACAGCTCAACCTATTTACCTACCAAATGAGCGAAATCATCAAGGACGAGCTACAGCAGGGCGTTGAGCTTGAAGGGGAAACCGAGGAATATGCCTTTGATCTGAATGAATTTTTTGAAACGAAGAACGGTGCTTTTGTCCACGAAAGCTCTGTGGATCGCTTCATTGAAGCATTGACCACGCAGACCAAATTTCCCTTTTCCACCCCTGCATTACGGGACGAGCTTAAGCATACCTTCTGGCTGCTAAACCGCGTGGAGAGCGCAAAGGCGCTGGCCGAGAAGCTGCGGAACCATCCGATTTTCGAACAATATACGATCGTCTGCGCTGCTGGTGACGGGAAAATGAATGAGGACGATGTCATCAAAAAATCCTTTGACAGTGTGCGTGACGCTATCGAGCAAAATGATAAGACCATCACGCTATCCGTGGGGCAGCTGACCACGGGCATCACCATTCCTGAATGGTCTGCCGTGCTGATGCTCAGCAACCTCAAAAGCCCTGCAATGTATATGCAGGCGGCCTTCCGTGCGCAAAATCCCTGCCTGTTCAAGAGCGGAAGCCAGTGTTATCGCAAAGAGAACGCCTATGTGTTCGACTTTGATCCAGCGCGGACGCTGATTGTTTTCGAGCAATTTGCCAATGACCTGTCTGGAGAAACCTCCGATGGACGCGGTGATGCCTCCACCCGAAAGGAGCATATCCGCGAGCTGCTTAATTTCTTTCCCGTCATTGGCGAGGACGAGCAGGGCGAAATGGTTGAGCTGGACGCAGAAAAGGTGCTCTCCATTCCGCGCAAAATCCGTTCCCAAGAGGTTGTCCGCCGAGGCTTCCAGAGCGACTATCTATTCCAGAATATCTCGAATCTTTTCCATGCGCCTGCCGCCGTTATAGATATATTAAAGCAGCTCCCTGCCGTGCAGGAGCCCAAGACTGCGCTTGCTTTGACGCAGGAAAGCGCCGATAACCTCTCCCTTGATGGCAATGGTCATGTGAGCCTTTCGGACGATTGGGTCATTGGCCGCACCACGGATGTTTTTGGTCACAAGCTCTATGCGGATATGGGCGAAAAGCTCAAGGATACCATTGCCGATATTGAGGCTAAGCAACCCACCAAGGAGGATGAAGCTTATGAAATGCTGAAAGCCGCCTTCTATCAGCAGGCTGTTACGCCAATTCTGCAAACTGCCAAAACAGAATATGAAGGCCATATGAAGGTCGTGGATCAGAATCGCCTCGACCGTAAGCTCAACGAGGATGCAGACAGCCTTGTAGGCCGCGCCTACGGTGACTTTTCCATCAAGCAAAAAACCTTGGAGCAGGAGCGGAAAACAACGCTTGCGCAGGAGAACCCCGCCAACGCAGCCGACATCAACCAGAAATTCGATGCCATGCGAAAGGCTGCCGCTGAGGAACTAAAGGAAACCCTGACTGCCGCTGTCGATACCTTTGTGCAGATGGCAGGCGAGGAAGTTGTTCGCACCGTAGAAACCTCGAAGAAGGAAGCTGAAAAGGCCGCGATTGAGAATACCATACGCGATCACCTGCGTGGCTTCTCCCGCACGATTCCGTCCTTCCTCATGGCCTATGGCAGCGAAGAAGTGACATTGGAAACATTCGATACCATCATTCCAGATGATGTGTTCAAAGATGTTGCCAGTATCACCCTTACGCAATTCCGTTTTCTCCGTGACGGTGGCCCCTATACCGACCCGGACACAGGCGAAGAAAAAGCCTTCGGTGGACGTCTGTTTGATCCGGTCGTATTTGATGATTCTGTTCGTGAATTTATGCGCCTTCGTATCAAGCTGGCCGACTACTTTGACCCTACCCGCAAAGAGGACATATTTGACTACATTCCACCCCAACGCACCAATCAGATCTTTACACCCAAATGGGTCGTGCAGAAAATGGTGGATATGCTGGAGCAGGAGAACCCCGGCTGCTTCGATGACCCCGACAAGACCTTTGCTGATCTGTATATGAAATCGGGTTTGTACATTACGGAGATCGTCAAGCGGCTGTATAACAGCAGCAAGTTGAAGCAGCTATTTCCCGAGGACAAAGCACGTCTACGTCATATCTTCTGGAAGCAAGTCTATGGCCTTGCCCCAACGGAGATTATCTATCGAATCGCCATCGCCTACATCCTTGGCTTTGCAGAGGACGCAGGCATTGAAAAGCACAATCTTCGGATGCTGGATGCGCTGCCTTATGCCAAAGAAGGGACGCTGGAAAGCAAGCTGGATGAGGTGTTTGCTCAATAACAGCTCCAATGCTAAAAGTGCTTTGGAGGTTCAGATCCTCATAATGCTGCTGACCAATCCGAATCAGAAGATGCTGCCAATCGCGAAAGCTAAAGAGCTTTACTTCAAGCGGTGGGGCGTGGAAACCGCAGTTGATTTGCGCAAATCCAAGCCGCAGCTGGAAAACTTCTGCGGAAAGTCAGTTATAGCCATTCAACAGAATTTTTCACTTCGCTCCTCCATTCATTTATCGTGTTGCCATAAAAGATGCAAAACGCTTTGGGATGGACTGCACCAGAATAACAGCAATCATTTTCTTCCTGTGGCTCGTTCCTTTGCATGAGAATCTATTACCAATCCACGTCATCTCTGCTGATTGGTGGAATTGCGCCACCTTCTTCATAGAATGGCCACTTTCATTTCAGCGACTTCATATAGTGCAGCGCAAAAGTCAAGGCGCGTTCAACGTTTGGACTTTTTGCGTTTACGATCAGCATGCCAACAAAAGCTGGATCATCAGCGTACATGATAACGCACGGAATACCAACCATCTGGTTATCGGTATTCAAAACACCGTTTGCTAAATTCACAAGGTAGTCGGGCATCGGTACAGAAGCACGAGATGCAAAGGAATCAATCTGTGAAAAATCATATAGCAACTCGGCCTTGTCAAGAAGGGATGGTTGTTGACCTGTTGGCAACCGCAGGATACCAACGTCCCAATCTTCGTTTTGGGTGAGAAAATCTTCTTCTGCCCATTTTGCGCTATCTGGTATCAATCGGATGCCCTGCACGGCGCGTGCGGTTTCGGCCGAACGTTTCCACATGATCTCCACTGCAAAACGGACAGGCAACGGTGCGTTTTCGCGTTGAGGAGCTGGTTGACAGATTAGCAATGTCGCATCATCGTTCTCCGCATCGTAATCATAAACAAAAACCTGACTAACACCCATTGGGTCTTTGTTCAAGATATATGATAAATTTTCCGGAAGCAGCCATTGATAGATTGATGTGATATAATCCGGACCATACTCACCTACATCAAGAATTTTATGGTCGATTCGCTCTTGCAAGTCAACATCCTTTGAGGATACAATGGCTAATTGCCAATTTTTCTTATCTGCAATCAGCTCTTTTGTCGTTCCTCCAAAGCGGATCGCACAGGGGTTGTGCCGCGGTGTCCAATGCTCAATAATATTGAAACGTAGTTCTTCGGCAGTAGTGGCGTTCCAATCCTGCAAAACGGGAAGGTAGCGCGCGGGTATCGGCTCGGCTTCCTTCTTCTTTGCCAACGCCAGCGAGGGAATCAGCAGGCATATCGCCAACAACACGCAGAGCAGCTTTTTCATTGCTGTTTCCTCTTTTCTCACTGCACCAAAGGTTTATCTAAGCCTTCTGCCAGCTGCTGTGCGGTGATTTCTCCCTTGGCAAACGGACGAACTAATTTTTCTTTTTGAGGATCATATCCATCAACGAGGTAAACGATCATCCCGTCATAAGAAGAAAAATCTTTCATCCATCCTTCGCTTACACTCCATGCTCCATATTTGCCGGGCGTAAAATCCATGTAAAGGGAATAGCAAAACGCTTGGTTCATGCGGTTCATATCATCCTCGATATAACCAATGGCTTCGTCTAGCCACTCGCTTCCCGCACGGACACACTGAATATTAGCATTAGCACGTAGCAATGCTGGTTGATCGACGGTTATTCGCAACGGTATCGCATGGGAAAGCCCGTAGTTTCTACCGCCAAATGCAGGGGAACGCGATTCAAGGGTTTCGTTGTAAAACAATTGCAGCATTTTCTGCCGCTTTTTGGGGCTAGGCTCCGTCTGATAGAGCTTTTGCCCAACAACGCGCACACGCTCAGCTAAAGTGATAAATTCGGGTATATGAAAGGCCACGTCTTCACCCGCATAGCGTTGCTGCGTTTCCCATGTGATGAGCAGTAAGTTGACCAGCCACGCCGAATAATCTTCCTCTTTTCCCGTATCATAGTAGCGCAAATCGCTAATGCAGACAGCTTTTTCAGGCGACATCGCCACTCGGTCAACCCAATTTTCCAGAAAATCAAGCAATTCAGTAAAACTCTGGGGGACGTCTGCAGCTGTCAGTCCCACGGCATCCCACGCTTCCTGATCCCAATAGAGAGGGCGCAGCATATGGATATTAGGGAATCCGATGATTTTTCCATCCTTCGTTGTTAGCAACCGCTGTGTTTCGGGTCGCATACGAGTTACCGCATTGCGAATGACCCTGCTGCCCGACAGGTCAGCAAGAACGCCTGATGACTTGTAGATTTCAAAATTCTCGTTGCAGGTGTAAAGTCCGAATAAATCTGGCGCACTATCGCCTTGCAACTGTGTCAACTTATCCCGCCAGTCACCGTGAACGGCAAACCGACATTCTTGGGTTCGTATGCCGCTATCCCGCCAGTAGGTGGTTTCTGTTAGATTATCACCCAACCGGATGGGAGGGCGAGTGCCAGAAA
Source organism: Clostridia bacterium (assembly GCA_036652695.1). Classification (GTDB taxonomy): domain Bacteria; phylum Bacillota; class Clostridia; order Christensenellales; family Aristaeellaceae; genus Limiplasma. Next base: position 25,092 of record JAVVVJ010000033.1, read on the forward strand.
TGGATTGTGCCTCGGTGTTCGTCTTTGCAAAAGCCCATGCAGGAAGCAGCAGACATATCATCAGCACGATACAAACATATTTCTTCATTGGCATGTCCTCCTTTACACAGATCATCCAGTTTATTTCCAATATTCCGCCGCAAGTTCATCACTCACAGGCTCCCATGTGTATTCAGCGCTATATACCCAGTCAGCGCATTTGAAATAATGAAGCGCATACTCTAGCGCACGTTCCACATGCTGACTGTTCGCATTGATAACCATGACCTCCAGCTCGTCCTCATGCCCCGGTTCGCAAGGACAGGCCGGAATTCCGATCATCCTGCCATCCTCGCTGAAAACTCCGTTTGGCATTATGCCGTAACCGTTATGGGCATCAGGTATCGTTTCGCGCGCCGCAAGATCATCAAGCTGCGTGAAATCCAATAACAGTCCGGCTTGGTCAAGCTGTTTCAAAGCATCGGGCAGCTTGACATGAACATTCGCAACATCCCAATCGTTGGGGCTTGCAATTAGCTGTTCTTCCGTCCAATCGTCTACGCGGGAAATCCCATCTATCATGCGCTTTGCCTCTGGCGTGCGCATGTTCATCAGCGTTTCCGGAATGTTGGATGCATCAACTTTCTTTGCATTCATAATGAAAAGCGTTGCATCATCCGTTTGTGCGTCATAGTCAAAGAAATAGAAATCGTAAGACCTGTTCCTATCTTCGGGCAGCAGCGCCTTGAGATTTTGAGGAAGCAGCCATTGAGCCAACACCGCATCGCTAACCGGGACAAATGTTTTCCAATTTTTGATGAGCCCCTTATCCACCAATGTCCGTATATCGACCTCTTTGGATGATACGATTGCCATGCCCCAATTCTTCTTATCTGCGATCAGTTCTTTGGTCGTCCCACCAAACCGTATGGTTAGCGGATAATGCTTCACAGTATAATGCCCATGTTCTTCGGGATGAATTTCGTTCTGATAGTCGAGTATGCTTTGGTACAGACTCTCGGCATCCGTTGCACCGAAAGTTTCCAACACGGACGCATACCGCGCCGCAACAGGGTCGGCTTCCGTTTTCTTCTTTGCAAAGGCGAGCGATGGAATCAACATACATATGGTTAGTACCAAAATAATAATCTTCTTCATTTGATGTTCCTCTTTCTATGGATAAACAAGGTTTTCGTTGCAAGAAAACTTGCCGATCAGCGGCAAAGCGAGTATATGTCCTTCTGCTTGATCAATCATTCGGACTGCGTTTTGGAATGCTCATTTGTGCCGCCAGTTCCTGGGCAGATAATGTACCTGCCATAAATTTTGAGAGAGCACCTTCGTACATCTCCGTTGTGAGCATTGGTGCGAAGCATACCGTACCTGTGTAGCCGTCCAGGTCTGATAAATAGCCCGCCGTAACGGTGGAAGATGCGTCGGCGTCCTTGGGGTCTTGCTTGCGCGGCTGTACATCCGTTAAGAGATCCGCATTTTTACCACCGCTGATGGATCCTTCGGTTAAATCATACTCCAAATAGGCTAGGATTTCATCGCGCCACAGGCTTTCGGCGCGAACCACATAAATCATCGCTGTCCCTCGCATCAATTCCGGTTGAGCCTTGGTGATCCGAAAAGGAATCGTGTGAGAAAGCCCATATTCTCTGCCGGCATTGTAACGTTCGCCGCCACTGTCATCCTCGAATAATGGCATCCTTTGTGCTTTTCCGCTGGGTTCAGCCGCGTCCAGACGCAAAGCGATTTCTTGTGTGCGTTGTAGCAGGGCAACAAATTCCGATGTGTTGAAATTCAGCGCTTCTCCCGCATGGTATTGCTGCATTTCCCACGTGTGAATCAACAGGTTCAAGAGCCAGCTCTGATATCCGTTTGCTGTATTGGCAACACAAAGTTGTTTTTCTGGTTGCTCGGTGATGCGTTCAATCCATTTTTCCACAAAATCCAGCAGCTCTGTATAGCTTTGGGGCACATCCTCTTGCGTAAATCCCGCCGCGTTCCAAGCATCCTGCCTCCAGTACATTGGTTCGAACGTTGCGAACCATGGGACGCCCAAAATTTTTCCATCGTCAGTGGTAACAAGTCGCTTTATATCAGGGCGTAAGCGATTGATCCACGCCTGCACAACTGCGCTGCCGGACAAATCGGATAGCAAGCCTGCCTGCTTTACAGCGAGAAAATCGTCTCTGCGGGTAAGGAACATAGATAAATCGGGCGCATTTGTGCTCTTTGCGATGGTTTGATAGTCGTCCCAACCGTAATTGGGTCTAAGGGTTGCTATATGCTTTGCTTGCCAATAATCAGTTTCATAAATCGTTCCACCTAATCGTAGCGAGGAGCGGGTTTCTTCTGCTTGCACCATGGTGGGCAGCAGCAGACAAAGCAATAGTGTCGCAAGGATGCATTTTTTCATAGTGTTAGCCTTCTTTCTGATAGGAATGGTAGAAGAACCATCAATGAATCGCATTTTTCATTTCCCACTTTCATTATCGTTGTAAATCCCAAAGCGCTGTCGAATACTCCATGGCGACTTTTTTCCATTTTTCCTCATCTTCAGGAGCAACCACCACAGCCTCCAAGCTTTTGATATAATGCTCCACATAGCGAATTGCATCGTCGATCAACTTGCTCTTGGCATTGATGATAAGAACCTGCACTTGATCGGTTCCACTCCATTCATCCCAAGGATTGCTTGGAGCCCCAACCATTCGATGATCGGCGCTGAAAATACCATTCGGCATGCCATTCCATCCTCCCACACCTTTTTCGATGGACTTACGGGAGGCAAGATAGGCGCTTTGCGATAAATCAAGAAGCATTCCGGCTTGATCAAGCTGTTCCAACCCATCCGGATATGAAACCATGATTTGAGCCGTATCCCAATCATCCGGATTGGCAATGAGTTTTTCAGCCGTCCAGCCGTTGACGCGGACAATGCCTTCCATAGACCGCTTCTGCTCTGCCGAGCGCATATCCAAGAGTGCCTGGGCATAAATACTATCTACCAAGCTATATTTCTTGTTAAAAAGCAGAACCGTTGCGTCATC
>JAVVVJ010000034.1:0-28121 GCA_036652695.1 Clostridia bacterium
ATTCGTCTATCTCGTCTACAAGTTGAAGAAGGATGACGTTGAAGCGCAACAATCGCCTTTTTTGCTGCCCGCCAGCGCATAAGCATGCGGCGCAGGGCTTGCTCCATGGCTAATTTCGGCCTTCGGTGAAGAGGGAGATCAGCTCCTCCTTACTCATGGAGGCAAGGGAGGTTTCCCCGCCTTCAATGACGCTGGCTAGATCACCCTTCATGTTTTGCAACGCTAGCATGCGCTCCTCAATGGTTTGCTTGGCAATCAGCTTATAGACCTGAACGCTCCGCTTTTGACCGATGCGGTAAGCGCGGTCGGTTGCCTGATCTTGAGCGGCAAGGTTCCACCATGGATCGTAGTGGATCACGGTATCGGCGCCGGTTAGGTTAAGGCCGGTGCCGCCCGCCTTGAGGGAGATGAGGAAAACGATGGTATCGTCGCTGTTGAAACGGTTGACAAGCTCCATGCGCGTCTCTTTTTTGGTTGCGCCGGTGAGCATGTAAAAGGAAATGCCAGCCTGCGTTAGGCGCGCGGCAATCAAATCCAGCATGGTGGTAAACTGTGAAAAGAGAAGGACGCGATGGCCGCCGTCCCGTGCCTGCTCCAAAAGCTCTAGGCAGACCTCAAGCTTGGCGCTATCGCCGCCGTAGTTCTCGTAGCACAGGGAGGGGTCGCAGCAGATTTGGCGTAGGCGCATGAGCATGGCAAAGATCTGAATCTTGCCTTGCCCGTCCCGGTCGGAAAGGCTGCGCAGGCTTTCAAGGACGTTTTGGGCATAGGCGGCATAGAGGGTTTGCTGCTCGCCCTTGAGGGCGACAGGGGTAATGGTGGTCACCTTGGGGGGAAGCTCGCTCAACACATCCCGCTTGAGGCGGCGAAGGATGAAGGGCGAAATCATGCGCTGCAAGCGCGTGCGCGCGTCATCGCTGGCATCGCGCACAATGGGCTGCTCATATTGCGCACGGAAATGCGCGTAGCTGAACAAGTACCCGGGCATGAGAAAATCAAAAATGCTCCATAGCTCGCTGAGGCGGTTTTCGATGGGCGTGCCGGTGAGCGCAAAACGGTGCTCTCCGTTGATGCGCTTCACGGCCTGCGCACCCTTGGTGGATTGGTTTTTGATGAACTGCGCCTCGTCCAGCACAAAATAGCGGAAAGCGTGGTTTTCATAGCGCTCCACATCCCGCTTGAGCAAATCGTAGGAGGTAAGAACCACCTCGCCCGGCTCAATGCCCGCAATGAGCTTGTTCCGCGCGTCCGCAGTGCCGATGACCACGCGCGTGGGAATTTCGGGCGCGAAGCGTTCCAGCTCGTTGCGCCAGTTGAGCACCATGGAGGCTGGGCAGACGATCAAAGACGGCTGCTTTTCGGCATCGCTTTCCAAATCGCTTTGCAGGAGCGCAATCAGCTCAATGGTCTTGCCAAGCCCCATGTCGTCAGCCAAAATGCCGCAGAGGGAACAATCGCTGAGCGTGCGAAGCCAGCGGTAGCCGGATTCCTGATAGGCGCGAAGCTCGCCGCGAAACCCGGCTGGCAAGGCGTAATCGCTGTCGGCGGCGGCCTTTACGGCACGCACGAGCTGCTTGAAGGCAGAATCGCGCTTAAAGCCCATGCGGCGGTCATCCCGGAAAAGCCCATCCAGATACATGGCGCGGAAGGCGGGCATGGAGGCGGCGCCCTGCGCAAGCTGCTTGTTGCTCAGCTCCAGCCCATCGGCAAGCTGCGCCAATTCCTCAAGCGAGGGATCGTTCAGGCGCAAATAAGCGCCGTCCTTCAAGCGGTGATATTTGCGCTTTTCCCGGTAGGCCTGCAAGGCATCGGCAAGCTCCTCGGGGTTGAGGCCGCCGGTGTCAAAGCTCATGCGCAAAAGCCCGCTGTCCAGCGATACGCCGACGGTCATATGCAGCGGCGGCGCAATGGTCAGGCGCTGTAGGCGCTCGCTGATTTGAACGACGCCAAGCGCGTGCAATTGCTCAAGGCCGCTGGAAAGCAGGTCGCAGATGGCATCTATGCCAGCCACGGTGTAGCTGTGCTCGCCGGGCGTGCCGAGCACGGCGCTTAGGGCAGTGACGGCAGCGCTTTCGCCCAGCGTGTCGCGCAGGTGCGCCTTTGCGCGTTTGGCATCCTCCGCGTTGATGACGCCTGTATGCGCGAGCGTGCGAAAGCCGCCGTCCAAAAGGTTAAACTCGTCATCGCCATAGCGGGCGGCGGCAAAGCAATCAATCTGCTCGCGCGCGGGCGCGTCCAAATAGATGGAAAGAGCCATTTCTTCGGGCAAAAAGGTATGCAGGCAGCTGGAGGAATCCTCCAAGCTGATATGGGGCAGCAGCAACGGCAAAACCGTGGCGCAGAAGGTTGGGATGTCCGGTCCGCTTAACGTGAGTGAGTAGCTGGCGTTGTTCACCGCGTGCAGGAACGGCCCAATCGCCTTGGACATCGCCGCGTCGCACTGGAAAAGGTCGGTGACCACCTCTTTGCGGCATTTATGCCAATCATAGACGTAGAGGTGCTTCCCCGTATCGCGCAGCAGCATTAGGTTGCATTCCAGCAAGAGATCGCCGCTTTTTGTGAGGCTTGCATGCACCTGCGGCTTGCGGCTGCCTTGGCAAAAGGTGAGGCTTCCAAATTCCTGAAACTCAAAGGTTTCGCCCAAATACATCTCGAAAAATTCATCAAAGGCCTTGTTGGAGACCTGCATGCATGCGGGTCTTTCAAAAGTGGAGTAGGACGGGCGCGGCGTTTCGTACAGCCCCTCGTAATAGCGGCGCTCCATCCAATCGATCAAGCGCTGGCTCTGCTCGTCAAACATTTCGCGCTTGTGTACAAAGTGGAAGGTCTTTCCATAGGTGACGTCCGCGCCTTTTTGCAGCGCATTCAAAAACGCGTGTACATCGCGCAGCACAAAGGCGCGTGTAACGCCAACCTTAAAGCTCATCGCGCAGCTGGTTTCATAATATTTATCCGTAAAGGCGGGGGTCAGATGCACGCTGCCAAGCAAGCCGCAATCAATGCTTTGACCGACCTGCTGCGCTTGCTCATACTGCCGCATCAGCAGGTTCATGGTGTTGGAGAAAGGCTGTTGCGCCTCGTCTGCCTCGCCCGCGCCATCCGTCCAGTGCAGCACCTTGCTTGCGCAGGCCATCAGGGTGCGCTCCGTGTTGGTTATGGGATGATAATAAGCGCCCAGCTCAAAGGGTGGAAGGCTGCTGGAGAGGGCGTTGCCGATGGGCAGGAAGGGCATGGCGAAGAGCTGGCTTTGCTCGGGCTTTTCCTTGGGCGGCGGCAGCGCGGCGGGCGCGGCTTTTGCGGCGGCGCGCATGGAAAGCTGGCGATTAAAATTTTCCTCCAGCGCGCAATATGCCACCAAAAGCATCGCAATGGAGTGCTTGCATAGGCCTCTATAATGACCAGTTGCGGGGCAGGTGCAGCGCACGGACACGTTGCTGCCAATGCTAAAGGTGGCTGAGCATTGATAGGGCAGGCGGGTGGAGCCCTGCACGATGGCGGAACAGGCAAAGCCGCCGCCCGCAAGCGGCGAGAAGTTTACGCTGCGCACCATGCCATCCTTGAGGTAGCTGACGCCGCGGCGATAGGTTTCCGCGCTGGCGGCGCTATCACGAATGGCTTGCTGACTGATACGGATACTCATGAGGTACAAGCACTCCTTTAGCGATAGAAGAACTAGGCAACTAACAAAAAACCGCGTGGCGGCTCATGCTGCAATCCTATTGTAACCGCAAAGCTGCTTGAGTGCAATGCTTTTTCATTGACTTTGCAGGGCATCCGCGGTATCATTTCAATAACAAATGATCGAAATGGAGGCTTCTCCTATCATGAAGCTTAACTACAGGCGTACGGTGCTGGTTGGTATGGCATTTTTATCCATTTGCGCGTTTTGGCAGCTCTATGACAACGTGGTGCCGTTGATCCTCAAAAACACCTTTCACATGCGGGATGATGTCGCGGGTGTGATTATGGCGATGGATAATGTGCTCGCGCTGTTTATGCTGCCGCTGTTCGGCAAGCTTTCGGACGGCTGCCATACACGGCTTGGCAAGCGGATGCCGTTCATTGTGGGCGGCACGGTGGTGGCGGTGCTTGTGATGAACCTGCTGCCGATTGCGGATAAAAGCCGCAATCTGACGCTGTTTGTGGCGGCGCTGGGGGTGCTGCTCATTGCCATGGGCATGTACCGCTCGCCCGCTGTGGCGCTCATGCCGGATGTCACGCCAAAGCCCTTGCGCAGCAAGGGCAACGCCATCATCAATTTGATGGGGGCGCTTGGCGGGGTGTTCACGCTGGGGGTTACGGGCTTTTTGGTCACCAAGGATGCAGGCGGGCACGAGGATTTTACTTGGCTGTTTCTTGCCGTGGCGTTGCTGATGGTGGGAGCTGTGTTGGTGCTGCTTGTGAGCATACGGGAAAACAAGCTCGCGCGGGAAACGGCGCTTGCGGATGCGCGGGAGCAGGAGCCAACCGCCCAAACCGCTTTGCCGGATGAGGGCGGCAAGGGCTTGCGGTCGCTAGAGCCGGCGCTTCGCCGCAGCTTGATGCTGATCCTGTGCTCGGTTTTTCTGTGGTTCATGGGCTATAACGCGGTAACCACGGCCTTTACCAAATATGTGAGCGTGCAGTGGGGGTACGATATCAAGGCGGCCTCCCAGTGCTTGATGGTTGCCACGGTCGGCGCGGTGCTCAGCTACCTGCCGGTGGGGATGCTTTCCAGCCGTTTTGGGCGCAAGCGAATGATTCAAACAGGCGTGCTGCTGCTTGCGGCCTGCTTTACGGTGGCGGCCTTCTTCCAGAGCTTCAACGCGGGCGTATATGTGGTGTTCGCGCTGGTCGGCGCGGCTTGGGCGCTCATCAACGTCAACAGCTACCCCATGGTGGTGGAGATCAGCAAGCGCGGCGATGTGGGCAAGTTCACGGGCTATTACTACACCTTTTCCATGGCGGCGCAGATTGTGACGCCCATTTTGAGCGGCTGGCTGCTGCAAAACGTAGGCTATTATACGCTGCTGCCCTATGCGGCTATCATGGTGGCGCTCTCGTTTGTTACCATTACGCTCACCAAGCATGGCGATAATCGGCCTGAACCGCCCAAAAGCAGGCTGGAAGCCTTTGATGTGGGAGATGACTAAGGGATGAACACTTTGGGATGGATTGTGGTTGTGCTGGCGCTGCTGTGTGCACTCTACCTGTGGTTGATCGCGCCTGCGCGCAAGCGCCCGGACGATACCCCGCTGCGCGGCTGGCTCTATGCGCACCGGGGGCTGCACGATGGCAACAAAGCTGTTGCCGAAAACAGCCTTGAGGCTTTCCGCGGAGCGGTGGAGGCAGGCTATGGCATGGAGCTGGATGTGCAGCTCACGCGCGACCAGCAGCTGGTTGTGTTTCACGACCCCAGCCTCAAGCGCGTTTGCGGCGTAGCGCAGAAGCTCTGCACGCTGACGTATGCGGAGCTTCTGCGCATCCCTTTGCCGGGCGGCTCACACATTCCGTTGTTTTCGGAGGTGCTGGCGCTGGTTGATGGGCGTGCGCCCATGATTGTAGAAATCAAATTTCATTACGAATTGGGAAAAACCGCCGAGGCGACGCTTCAGGCGCTTCGCGGATACGCCGGGGCGTACTGTGTGGAATCCTTCCATCCGTTGGCTGTGCGGTATTTTAAGCGGCACGCGCCGGATATCGTGCGCGGCCAGCTCGCCTATGGCGGACGGTGGATGCGCTCGAATATCAACGGCATCCAGCACTTTGCGATGAAGCATCTGCTGGGCAACGCGATTGGCAGGCCGCATTTCATCGCGTATTCCGTGCCATCGGATCACACGCTTGGCATGTGGCTGATGAAGCGCGTATTTCATCCGCTGTTGGCTGCATGGACCATCCGTGACCAGCAGACGCTTGAGCGCACACAGAGCGTTTACGATTATCCGATTTTTGAACTGTTCGCGCCGGAGCCTGCGGAAAAGCCTACCGCTGTGCAGGTGCCTCCACATTGCCGGAAATCGTGCACGCATTGATCTCCACCTGCGAGCTGCTGCCCGCATCGGCGGGCAGCAAAATCCGCACATCGTCGCTGGCGGCGGTGATTGCGAGCGTGCGCGGCACGCTGACGGAAAGATCCGAACGGCTTGCGAGCAGGCTGGTCAGCCAGCTCCAACCACTGATGGCGCTATCCGTGCGGCTGCGAATGCGCAGGGCAGCCCTTTCCTGAAAAACCTCCACAGCCTGACAATTGTCCGCGTTGAACCGAACAACGATTTCCGCACCGTCAGCGCCACAGCAGCATAGATCCGCGTCGCGAACGCTATCATCCAAGCGTTTGACGCTGGCAGGGTCAAAGCGCAGCACTTGCTCGCCGCATTCCTTTGTGCGGCTTGCGGAAGCTGCGCTTTTTTTGGATACCCCGTCATCCGGCGCAGCTTTACTAGGGAAGCGCGAATTGCTTTTGGCTGAAAAGAACGCGCGGGGGCTGTGATTTTGATTGCGTTGGGATGACGCCTGTGATAGGATGGACGTGGATTGTTGCCCTGCGGGGCAAAGCGAGAGGATGGATGGTAACGATGCTACGCCTGCACCAGCTGCGCCTGCCGTTAGGGGATGCGGCACGCCTTGATGATGCGCTTTTGCGCAGGTTATGCGCGGAACGCCTGCGCGTGTCGGTTGCGCGGATCGCGAGCGCGCGCGTACAAAAGCGCAGTGTGGACGCGCGGGATAAGGGCGACGTACACTTTACGCTCACGGCGGATGTGGAGCTTGCGCAGGACGGCGGTAAGGAGGAGGCCGCGCTTGCGAGAAGCTTTAAACCCAATCAGGTGACGGTGATCACGGCAGAACGCTGCGATGCGCCGGATCTGTTTAGCCTGCCGCTTGCGCCGTGGCCGAAGGCGCGCGCGCGACCCGTGGTGGTGGGCGCTGGCCCAGCGGGTCTTTTTTGTGCGCTTGCGCTTGCGGTTCGCGGCGCGAGGCCAGTGCTGCTAGAGCGTGGGCGGCCGGTAGAGGAGCGCGTGCTGGATGTGGCGCGCTTCGAACGGGATGGGGCGCTAAACCCAGAGAGCAACGTGCTCTTTGGCGAGGGCGGCGCGGGCGCGTTCAGCGATGGCAAGCTCACCTGCGGGCTGAATAACCCGCATATCAAAACTGTGCTGCAAACGCTTTGCGCGTGCGGCGCGCCGGAGGAAATCCTCACCGCGCAGCGCCCGCACATCGGTACGGACGAGCTTCGTAAGGTGCTTGTGAGCATGCGCCTGCGGCTGTGCGCGCTTGGCGGTGAGATTCGTTTTGAACATAGGCTCGCGGGGCTTGCGCTTCGCGAAGGTCGCGTGGCGGCGGCGCGCGTGTGGCATAACGGCGCGGAGGAGGAGCTTGCGACCGATGCGGTTTGCCTCGCCATTGGGCATAGCGCGCGCGATACCTATGAATGGCTATATGCGCTTGGCGTGCCGATGCAGCAAAAGCCCTTTGCGCTAGGCGTGCGAATCGAGCACCGGCAGCGCGATATTGACCGCGCGCAATACGGCGCGGCATGCGGGCATGCGGCGCTTCCACCCGCTGAGTATAAGCTGAACGCGCCCACGCCGGACGGCCGGGGCGTATACACCTTCTGCATGTGCCCGGGCGGGCGCGTGATTGGCGCGTGCAGCGAAATGGGCGGCGTCAATGTAAATGGGATGAGCCTGCACGCGCGCGATGGAGAAAATGCCAATGCGGCGGTGCTGGTGGGCGTGAGACCGGAGGATTTTGGCAGCGATCATCCGCTGGCGGGCGTGGCCTTCCAGCGCGGGGTGGAGGCGGCGGCCTTCCGCGCGTGCGGGGATTTCCGCGCGCCCTGCCAACGCGTGGAGGATTTTCTGCGCGGCGTGGAGACCAAGGCATTGGGCGCGGTAAGGCCGAGCTATCTTCCGGGCGTGGCGCTGGGCGATTTGCGCTGCTGCCTGCCCGACTTTGTGATGGAGAACTTGCGCTTGACATTTGGGCAGCTGGGGCGCAAGCTGAACGGCTTTGACGCGCCGGACGCGCTGCTGACCGCGCCGGAAACGCGAAGCTCCGCACCTTTGCGCATGCTGCGCGGCGAACGCAGGGAGAGCGCGATCGGCGGGCTGTATCCGCTGGGCGAGGGCGCCGGGTATGCGGGAGGCATTGTATCGGCGGCGCTGGATGGGCTTTGCGCTGGCGTGGAGCTATAAAAGAAAGGGGGATGCTGGCATGATTCGCGGGGTTTTATTTGATATGGACGGCGTGCTGACCGATACGGAGAACCTATGCAGCACGCTGCTGCCGCAAGTGATGGCGCGTTATGGCTATGATTTTCCGCCACAGCTTTATACGCGGATTCTTGGCTGCACGCATCAGATGAGCGCACGGATCCTCAAGGAGGTCTATGGCGCGGATTTTCCGCATGACGTAATCATGACGGAAACATTCGGAGAAATGACAGCCCTCGCGTTGAAGGGGAAGCTGCCGTTGAAGCCGGGCATGCGGGCGTGCATCGATGGGCTAAAGGCGCGAGGCATTCGTCGCGCGCTGGCTACCAGCTCCAAGCGCGAAACGGTGGATGCGTACTTGCAAGGCACGCCGGAAATGCGGGATGCCTTTGATGCGATTGTGTGCGGGGTGGAGGCGGGTCGCGGCAAGCCCGCGCCGGATATCTATCTGGAGGCGGCACGCCGCTTGGGGCTGGAGGCACAGGCCTGCTTGGGCGTGGAGGACAGCCGCTACGGCCTGCAAAGCTTGACTGCGGCGGGCTGCACAAGCGTAATGATTCCCGACCTGCTGCCCTTTGGCGCGGAGCTTGCGCCGTATGTGAGCTTTCGGCTGGATGGGCTTGAGGAGCTTTGCGGGCTGATTGACCGGCTCAACGGTGCGCAACGGTGAGAAAGCGCGGCTAAAGGCGCTTCGATACCGCCGCGGTTTCCATGAGATGAGATGCCATGGCTTGCCAATCGGCGGTAAAGCGTGTATAATGAATACTGGTTGATTGCGTACAGACGTCGATGAACCATATCCCGCGAAGCGAGGTGGTACGCGGCCTTCGTGGCCGAACCTATGTACAGCAAGGATAAAATGCTTATCACAGGCGGACATCCACTGATGGGTGAAATTACCGTGAGTGGAGGAAAGAATACGGCGGTGGCGGTAATCCCGGCCATTTTGCTCAGCCGTATGCCCTGCACGGTTGAAAATCTCCCTGATATTGACGATGTGCACGCGCTCATCGAAATTCTACAGCTTTTGGGTGCAAAGGTGGATTATGAGCCGGGCCGCTATCTTACGGTTGATCCCTCAACCGTAACGGGTTGCCATGTTCCCTATGCGTATACCAAACGTCTGCGCGCCAGCTATTATTTGCTGGGTGCGCTGCTTGGTCGTTCCTGTAGTGCGGAGGTCGCCTATCCCGGCGGCTGCGATATTGGCTCGCGCCCCATTGATCAGCATCTGAAGGGGTTTGCCGCCCTCGGCGCGGAGATTGAAGATCGCGGAGGCGTGGTATATGCCAAGGCCAGCAAGCTGATTGGCGGCGATGTGTTCTTTGACATGGTAACCGTGGGCGGCACGATTAACGTTATGCTGGCTGCCGCACGCGCAGAGGGAACCACGGTGATCTACAACGCGGCGAAGGAGCCGCATATCGTGGATTTGGCAAACTTCCTTAACAGCATGGGTGCGCGCGTCAAGGGCGCGGGTACGGATGTGATTCGCATCCGTGGCGTGCAGCAGCTTCATGGGTGCACGTATACCGTGATTCCCGACCAAATTGAGACCGGCACGCTGATGATCGCGGCAGCGGCTACGCGGGGCGATGTAACCATTCACGGCTGCATTCCCACGCATATGGAGGCGCTTAGCGCCAAGCTTTTGGAAATGGGTGTGCGCGTTACGGAAAATGACGACAGCATCCGTGTGAGACCGCAGGGCGTACAGCGCGCCGTCAATATCAAAACACAGGTCTATCCCGGCTTTCCAACGGATTTGCAGCAGCCAATGACAGCGCTTTTGTGCATGGCGAACGGCACTTCTACCGTAAGCGAAACCATTTTTGAGCAGCGCTTCAAGCATTTGGACGAGCTGCGGCGCATGGGTGCGCGGATCAAGCTGATGGATCGAACGGTGCTGATTGAAGGCGTGCGCGAGCTGTATGGCGCGCCTGTAACAGTAACGGATCTACGCGCAGGTGCGGCGCTTGTGGTGGCGGGCTTGATGGCAAAGGGCGTAACGGAGATTTACGAGACCTCCTTTATCGACCGGGGCTACGAGCGCATAGAGGAAAAGCTGCGCTGCTTGGGCGCGGAAATCCGCCGCGAAAAGCTTTGACCGTAAGCGCAGGCGACCTTTGCTGAGGGGAGGTGGCGAGCCTGTACGAACAAAAACCCTTTGAGGTGCTGGGGCTTACACCCAGCGCCGACGCACAGGCCGTGCGCGCCGCATACCGTCAAAAGGTGAAGGCTTGCCATCCGGATCAGTTTACCGAGCCGGAGAAGCAGCGCTTGGCGCAGGAGCAGCTCATTCAACTGAACCTCGCCTATGAGGAGGCGCTGAAAATCGCCTCCCAGCATCGCGTTGGCTTTAACCTGATTTCGCAGGAGGAGGCGAAGCACTTCGCCCAGCGGCTGATTGATCAGGGCAATTTGGAAAGCGCCCTGCGCCAGCTGAACCGCGCGGACAGCAAGGATGACGATTGGTATTTTATGCAGGGAAATATCCTGATGGGGCTGCGCCAGTACGAAACCGCGCACCAAAGCTACCGCGAGGCGGTGAGGCGCGATCCCGATAACCGTACATACCGTGAGGGCGCGCTGAACGCCGCGCTTGCCATGAAGAAGAATAAGCCCTTGGGGGAAAAGCTTCAGGGCTGGGTGTTGGGTGCGCTGGGCAAGAAATGAGCATGTGGGTATCTGCCAAGAAGTAGCCGTGAGTGTGGCTGCTTTTTGTTTTTTTATGCTGGAAATACAGCCGCGGCAGCCCGTTTTCATAGGCATATCCGTAGCGAAGCGGCGCGATATACGGCCTCGTCCGTGATCCCGCGATCCATGCGCCGCATTCAAAGCACGACCTTGCAGCTGAGGGGCGGGCTTGGAAGGCATCGCCTCTCAAACCCGCCCCTCAGAAGGGCAACGCCCTTTCGCGTTCCGCGTTGGTAGCGTAAGCCGTATGGTACTCATGAAGGGTCAGGGGCGATACCCCTGCCCTTGCTCTTTGCAAGCATGGGGGCTAGGTACTGACCGGTGTAGCTCTTTTTGACCTTAGCCACTTGCTCGGGCGTACCCTCGCAGACGACGCTTCCGCCGCCATCGCCGCCTTCGGGGCCAAGGTCGATCAGGTAGTCGGCGGTCTTGATGATGTCAAGGTTGTGTTCAATGACCAGTACGCTGTTTCCCGTTTCTACCAGACGCTGTAGCACATCGATGAGCTTTTCCACGTCCGCCATGTGCAGACCCGTGGTAGGCTCGTCTAGAAGGTAGAGCGTGCGTCCTGTGGCGCGGCGGCTAAGCTCTGTGGCGAGCTTGATGCGCTGCGCCTCGCCGCCGGAGAGCTGTGTGCTGGGCTGGCCAAGCTTGATGTAATCCAGACCGACATCGTATAGGGTTTGCAGCTTTTTGACAATCGGCTCGTGGTTTTCAAAGAAAGCAAGGGCTTCCTCCACGGTCATTTCCAATACCTCGTAGATATTCTTGCCCTTGTAGCGCACGTCGAGGGTTTCACGGTTGTAGCGCGTGCCCTTGCACACGTCGCAGGGCACGTAGATATCTGGCAAAAAGTGCATTTCGATCTTGAGCAGGCCGTCGCCGGAGCAAGCCTCGCAGCGCCCGCCCTTGACGTTGAAGGAAAAGCGGTTTTCCTTGTATCCGCGCGCCTTCGCCTCGGGCGTCATGGCAAATACCTTGCGGATCAGGTCAAACATGCCAGTGTAGGTGGCGGGGTTGGAGCGCGGCGTGCGGCCGATGGGGGTTTGATCGATGCAGATGATCTTATCCAGCTGCTCCACGCCCTCCATGGAATCAAACCTGCCTGAGCGCGTCTTTGCGCGGTTTAGGACGCGTGCCAGATGCTTGTGCAGAATCTCGTTGACAAGGCTGGATTTTCCCGAGCCGCTTACGCCAGTCACGCAGCAAAATACGCCGAGTGGAAATTTCACATCGATATTTTTGAGGTTGTTTTCCTTTGCGCCGTATACCGTGAGGAAGCCGCGCGGTTCGCGGCGGACGGCGGGCACGGGGATGAAGCGCTTGCCGCTGAGATACTGACCGGTGAGGGAGTTCTCGTTGGCGAGAATTTCCTCAATGGTGCCCTGCGCGGTGATGTAGCCGCCGTGTATGCCCGCGCCGGGGCCGACATCCACAATATAATCGGCGGCGTACATGGTTTCCTCGTCATGCTCTACTACGATGAGCGTATTGCCGAGGTCGCGCAGGCGTTTTAAGGTGGCAAGAAGCTTGTCGTTATCGCGCTGATGCAGGCCGATGGAAGGCTCATCCAGAATGTAGAGCACGCCCATGAGGCTGGAACCGATTTGCGTAGCAAGCCGGATGCGCTGTGCCTCGCCGCCGGAGAGCGTCGCCGCCGCGCGGGAGAGGGTGAGGTAGCTGAGGCCGACACTATCCAAAAAGCCCAGGCGAGCGTCGATTTCCTTGAGGATCTGCGCGGCAATCATGCGTTCCTTGGGCTTCAGCGCCAAAGCGCTGAAAAACGCGCGCGCCTTGGTGACGCTTAGGCTGCAAGCTTCGCTGATGCTGAGGTCGCCCACCGTGACGGCTAGCACCTCCGGCTTGAGCCTGCGCCCCTTGCACGCCTCACATTCGCTGACCTCCATGTATTCCTCGTAAGCGGCGCGCATGGCATCGCTGGAGGTTTCGCTGTAGCGGCGGTTGAGGGAGGTGATCACGCCCTCAAAGGGGGTTTGGTAATGCGCCTCGCCATGCGCGCCCTGATAGGTGATATCAAGCTTGTCCTCCGTGCCATACATGAGGATGTCCATGACCTTGCGGGGCAGCTTGCGCACGGGCGTATCCAAGCTGAAGCCATACTTTGCGGAAAGCGCGAGCACATAGGTATGCGCCATGCTGCCCTTGTCGGCCACATTCCACGCCATGGCTTGCAGCGCGCCCTGATTGAGGGATAAATCCGGGTTGGGGATCAGCGCGTTTTCACTGATACGCTGAATGGTGCCCAGACCGCTGCACTGCGGGCAGGCGCCAAAGGGGCTGTTGAAGCTGAACATGCGCGGGGACAGCTCCTCAATGGAGATGCCACATTCCGGGCAGGCGTAATTTTGTGAAAACAGGAGAGAGCCATTTTCAAACAGATCAATCTCGACCAACCCGCCGCTCTCGCCCGCTGCGGTTTCGATGCTGTCGGCGAGGCGCTTGCGGAAGTCATCGCTGTTGCGGATGATCAGGCGATCCACCACGATTTCAATGGAATGCTTATACTTTTTATCCAAGGCGGGCAAATCATCCAGCTCGTAGAGCTCGCCATCGATTTTTACGCGCACGAAGCCGCGTTTCTGCGCGCTTTCCAGCACCTTGACGTGCTCGCCCTTGCGCGCGCGCACCACGGGCGCGAGCACCTGCATCTTTTGCCCCTCCGGGTGCGCCATCACCTGATCCACCATCTGATCCACGGTTTGCTGCTTGATTTCTCTACCGCATTTGGGGCAATGGGGAATGCCCACGCGCGCGTAGAGCAGGCGGAGGTAATCGTAGATCTCCGTTACGGTGCCCACGGTGGAACGCGGATTGCGTGCGGTGGTTTTTTGATCGATGGAGATGGCGGGGGAGAGGCCTTCAATGGAATCAATATCCGGCTTTTCCATCTGCCCCAGGAACATGCGGGCGTAGGAGCTTAGGCTTTCGACATAGCGACGCTGACCCTCCGCGTAGATGGTGTCAAAGGCGAGGCTGGTTTTACCCGAGCCGCTCAGCCCCGTAAACACCACCAGGCTGTTGCGCGGAAGCTCAATGGTGACGTTTTTTAAATTGTGCTCGCGCGCGCCGCGAACGATCAACTTATCCTGCAATGGTTACACCTCAATCAGCTCGTAGTTCATGGTGCCGACGCCAAGCTTTTGCGCATGCTCCAGCCCAGAACGCCAGTTGGTTACCGGGTGGGTATCGTTGAACAGGTCGCCCGTGCGGTTTTTGCGTTCGCTAAGGAAGGTGCCGGGCAGCGGCTCCATGCGGTTGCAAGCGTCGGCGCAGGCGGTATCCAGCGCTACGGGGTCAAAGCTGGCAAACATGCCGACATCCGCAATCACGGGCATGTCGTTTTCCCCGTGACAGTCGCAGAAGGGGGACACGTCCATGACAAGCGTGATGTGGAAGTTGGGGCGATCCTTGATGACGGCCCACGCATATTCGGAAATCTTGCAATTGAGCAGATCGTTGCTGCTATCCGGGCCGCCAATGGCGCCGTGATCGCGGCAAGCGCCCACGCAACGCGCGCAGCCCACGCATTTGTCATGATCAATCGTAGCCTTGCGCTTGCCTTTTTCACCTGAAAAACCAATTGCGCCATGCGCGCATTGGCGGGCGCAGAGGCCGCAGCCCACGCAAGCCGCATGATTGACCATGGGCTTGCCATCGTTATGCATGTCGCGCTTGCCCGCGGCGGAGCCAAGCCCCATGCCGAGGTTTTTGAGCGCGCCGCCGATGCCCGTGCCCTCGTGGCATTTGAAATGCGTGAGGCTGATGATGGCCTCCGCGTCCATGGCGGCGCGACCAATGAAGGCGCGCTTGCAGTACTCGCCCTCAATGGGCACGGCTACGTCGTCCGTGCCGAGCAGACCATCCGCAATCAGCACCTGACAGCCCGTTTGCAGGGGGCTAAAGCCGTTTTGATATGCCGCCTCCAGATGATCCAGCGCGTTGCGGCGCATGCCGGTATACAGCGTATTACAATCGGTTAAGAAAGGACGCGCGCCCATTTCCTTCAATGTATCCACAACCACCTTGGCATAGTTGGAGCGCAGAAACGCCAGATTCCCCGGCTCGCCAAAATGCATTTTGACAGCGGTGAATTTGCCATCCAAATTCATTTGCAGCATGCCGGCTTTTTCGATGAGGCGACGGAGTTTTTGTAGCAGGTTCATATCTGGCTTGGCGCGGAAATTGGTAAAGTAGACCTTGGATTTTTCCATGAGCTGTTACCTCCTGACAAATGCGGTAAGTGCCGCGGGACGCGCTGTGGGAAGCAAAATGCGAAAGCGCGTTCGTATTGTTATTTTATCATAACTTGGTTCGGCACACAAGCGGGATTTGAAAAGAGAAGGGAAACAAAAAAGCCCTGAATTGTCAAAAGAAACACCGGACAGATGTTTTTCGTTCTTGCGTAGTTTTGCAAGCCCACCCCAACAAATTTTCCACCCGAAACGCAAAATCCCTTGCGCCGCCTTGCTTACTATGCTATAATATATCCGATTACGCACCTTTGCCAATCGTGCGCTTGTGCCTCGCTGACGCGTGGTGGCTGCACGGCCAATGGCAGAGGGTGGATAAAAACAAGGAGGATATCTAAATGGCAGTTATTTCCATGAAACAGCTTCTGGAAGCGGGCGTACACTTTGGTCACCAAACGCGCCGCTGGAACCCCAAAATGGCGCAGTACATCTTCACCGAGCGCAATGGCATTTACATTATCGACCTGCAAAAGACTGTCCGCAAAGCGGATGAGGCGTACAATTTTGTGCGCGACTTGGCTATGGGCGGCAAGACCTTGCTGTTTGTTGGCACCAAGAAGCAGGCGCAGGAGTCGATTGCGACCGAGGCACAGCGCTGCAACATGTTCTTTGTGAACAACCGTTGGCTGGGCGGCATGCTCACCAACTTCCGCACCATCCGCACCCGCGTGGATCGCCTCAACCAGATCGATAAAATGGAGCAGATCGGTCAGTTCGAGCTGCTGCCCAAAAAGGAAGTTATCAAGCTTCAGCACGAGCGCGAAAAGCTGGAGGCCAACCTTGGCGGCATCCGCGAAATGAAGAAGCTCCCCGGCGCGCTGTTTGTGGTTGATCCCCGCAAGGAGCATATTGCCGTGTGCGAAGCGCGTGCGCTGGGCATTCCGATCGTCGCGATTGTGGATACCAACTGCGATCCGGACGAGATCGATTACGTTATCCCCGGCAATGACGATGCTATCCGCGCCGTCAAGCTGATTGCTGGCAAGCTGGCTGACGCCGTGCTGGAAGGCCGTCAGGGCGAGCAGGACGCCGCCGCTGAGGAAGCCGCTGCCGAGGAAGCCGCTAAGGTAAGCGAGTAAAAAATGCACAAACGGCGGAGAGCTAACGGCTTTCCGCCGCATCCCCCTGATGGGCGGGTGCAAGCTGTTTGAAGAAGTAAGGAGAGATTTTTCATGGCGAACGTAACTTCGCAAATGGTCAAGGAGCTGCGCGAGATGACGCAGGCTGGCATGATGGACTGCAAAAAGGCGCTCGTAGAGGCCGAGGGAGAAATAGAAAAAGCCGTGGAGTGGCTGCGTGAGAAGGGTCTTGCCGCTGCCGCCAAGAAGGCTGGCCGCATTGCCGCCGAGGGCATGGTGCAGAGCTACATCACCGAGGACGCTAAGATTGGCGTGCTGGTTGAAGTGAACTGCGAAACCGACTTTGTGGCAAATACCGATAACTTCCGCGCCTTCTGCTCCGGCATTGCAAAGCATATCGCGTTGGCCAATCCCGCCGATATCGATACGCTGCTTACGCAGAAGTTCATCGATAACGATCAAAAGACCATCACCGATTTGGTGAGTGACGCTACCGTTGCCATTGGCGAGAAGATCTCCATCCGCCGTTTTGCCCGCTACGAAACCCAACAGGGCATCGTGGAGAGCTACATCCACATGGGCGGCAAGATCGGCGTGCTGCTGATGGTGGAAAACGATACCCCCGCTACCTTCACAAACGAGGCTTTCCGCGTATATTATCACGATGTGGCATTGCAAATTGCCGCCGCTAAGCCCGGCTATGTGCGCAAGGACGAAGTTCCTACCGATTCCCTCATGAAGGAGCGCGAGATTCTGCGTGCTCAGGCGCTCAACGAAGGCAAGCCCGAGAAGATCGTGGATAAGATGGTGGACGGTCGCATTGAGAAGTATTACAAGGAAGTTTGCTTGCTTGAGCAGCCCTTTGTAAAGGATGGCGACAAGAACATCCAAACCTTGACCAACGAGGTCGCAAAGGAAATCGGCGCGAAGATCGCTCCCGTAAAGTTTGAGCGCTTCGAGCGCGGCGAGGGCATTGAAAAGCGTCAGGATAACTTCGCTGAGGAAATCGCGGCGCAGATGCAGAAGAAGTAATCCTTCACGAAGTTTATATGGTCAGGCATTGACCTTGTGGCACGCGGGCTATGCTTGCGTGTCATTTTATTACGAAGGAGTCGATTACGCATGCCGGTATCTATGAAACGCGTCATTCTCAAGCTCAGCGGCGAAGCGCTGGGCGTGGAGGGCAAGCTCTTTTGCCACGAAAAGTTTGAGCAAGCGGCGCGCATGCTCATTGATATTCAAAAAACGGATGTGCAGCTTGCCGTGGTGATCGGCGGGGGCAACGTGTGGCGTGGCAGGCGCGGCGCGGCTACGCGCATGGGCACCGTTGCCGCCGACCAAATGGGGATGCTCGGCACTTTGCAAAACTGTCTGTACATGCGCGATACGCTTGCGCATATGGGCGCGAAGGCCGCCGTGATGAGCGGCGTGGATATTCCCCGCTTTGCGGAAGGCTACAATACCGTTGCCGCTATGGAACGCCTCAACAACGGGTACATCCTCTTGTTAGCCTGCGGCATTGGCAACCCTTGCTTTTCTACCGATACCACCGTGGTGCTGCGCGGCATAGAGCTTGAATGCGACGCCATTTTGCTGGCAAAGAACATTGACGGCGTTTATACGGCCGATCCGCACGAGGATCCTACCGCCGTGCTGATTCCCGATCTTTCCTATGCAGAGGCTGCCGAGCGTGACCTGCGCGTGATGGACGCGTCCGCGTTCATCATGCTTCGGGATAATGCTGTGCCGATGGTGCGAGTGTTCGGGCTGGAACCGCCGCAGAACGTGATCAAGGTTTTGCGCGGTGATCCCATGGGCACGGTGCTGCACCCGTAGGAAACGCTGAGCGAAAACGCCCGCGATGAACGGCCGCAAGCTCGTCCGCCTGAACCAACCGACTACGAAAGGACACGCTCATGCAAAGGCTACAGACACTATTTGCGCCGCGCGATCTCACACAGGGCAGCCCCATGGCTGGCATCGCGATGTTTTCCCTCCCGCTGCTGCTGGGCAACCTTGCGCAACAGCTGTATAATACGGTGGATGCGATTGTGGTTGGTCAGTATATCGGGGACGCGGCATTGGGCGCGGTGGGGCTTGCCGGGCCGATTTTGAACCTGATGATCGTGCTGTTCATGGGCATTTCTACGGGCGCGACCATCGTGGTTTCACAGTTTTTTGGCGCGAAGAACCGCGAGCAGCTCAGCCTCTCCATTGGCACTACCGTACTGCTCACGCTATGGAGCAGCCTGGGCATGAGCGTGGTGGGCATGATCTGCTCGCGACCGCTGCTCCTGCTGCTGGGCACGCCGGAAAGCATGCTGGATATGGCGGCGGATTATTTGTTCATCATCATGCTGGGCATGACGGGCTGCGCGTTTTACTCCATTTTGAGCGGCGTGCTGCGCGGGCTGGGGGATAGCACCTCGCCGCTGATCTACCTGCTGATTGCTTCGGTGCTCAACATCGTGCTGGATATCGGCTTTGTCACGTTGCTAGGCATGAAAACCGATGGCGTGGCGTGGGCAACGATTATTTCGCAAACGGTGTCCGCGGTGCTTTGCTACCGCAAGCTGTGCAAGATGAAGGATACGCTTGACCTCAATCGCAAAACGCTGCACATCGATCGGGCCATTATGAGCCGCATCGTGAGGCTGGGCGTGCCTGCGGGACTTACGCAGATGATCTTTTCACTGAGCAATATCCTCATTCAATCGCTGACAAATTCGCTTGGCGCGGATGTTGTTACGGCTACCACCGCCGTCATGCGTGTGGATGGCTTTGCCATGATGCCCAACTTCACCTTTGGCGTGGCTGCTACGACCTTTACCGGCCAGAACGTGGGCGCGCGGCGCATGGATCGCGTGCATCAAGGCGCGAAGGATACGCTTTTGCTGGCGGTGGGCACGTCGGTGGTGCTTACGGGGTGTATTTTGATCTTTGGCAGGAGCCTGATGCGCGTGTTTACGTCCACGGAATCGATTGTGGATTTTGGCGTGGGCATGATGCAGCTCCTTGCGGTGGGGTATATCGCCTTTGGCGTTACGCAAACGCTGACGGGCGTCATGCGTGGCGCGGGCGAAACGGTGATTCCCATGTGGATCAGCATCATTGTTACGGTGCTGGTGCGCATGCCGATTGCTTACCTGTGGGCCTATCTCACGCGTTCGCCAGCGTTTCCGGCGGGCGATCCCGCCTGCCTTTACGGCTCGCTGCTGGTGGCGTGGGTGCTTGGCGGCGTGATGAGCGTGGTATTTTATCTGCGCGGCAATTGGAAGCGCAAATGTAAGTGGGACGATGCGGAAGCGTTTCCCGCGCAGACCCAAAAGCAGGAAGAAGGGCAATCCGTCTAAAGGATTTTTTTCATGACATGCTTGTGGTTTTGAAAGGATGGTCATACCGATGGATATGAAGCAGAGCCTAGCGGAGTTGATTGCGCAGGCCATTGAAAGCTGCTATGCGGGGGTGCCGGAGCTGCCTACGGTGGCGGATATTTCCGGATATTTGGAAATTCCCCCGGAAAAGGAAATGGGAGATTATGCGTTTCCCTGCTTTAAGCTGAGCCGCGCGTTGCACAAAGGCCCGCCGCAGATCGCGGGCATGCTGGCAACGGCCATCGACGCGCCCAACCTGTGCGAGGCAAAGCAGCAGGGCGGCTATCTCAACTTTTTTTTGCACAGGAGCAACTTTGCGCAGCAGTCGCTCAATGCGGTGCTTGATGCGGGCGACCGCTATGGCGCGAGCGATGTGGGCGCGAACAAGACCATCTGCCTTGATTTTAGCTCCATTAACATTGCAAAGCGGTTTCACATCGGCCATTTAAGCACCACGATGATCGGCCAGAGCCTGCGGCGCATCTATACATTTTTGGGCTATCAAACCGTCGCCATCAATTATCTTGGCGATTGGGGCACGCAGTTTGGCAAGCTCCTTTGCGCATATCAGCGGTGGGGCAATCAGGCAGAGGTGGAACGCGATGGCGTAGAGGCGCTTACAAGGCTGTACGTGCGCTTCCATGAGGAGGCCGAGAGTGATCCCGCGCTGGAGGATGAGGGGCGAAAGTGGTTTAAGGCCATTGAGGATGGCGACGCGGAGGCGGTGCGCCTCTTTACGCTGTTTAAGGAGCTTACCTTGCGCGATACGCAGCGCGTCTATGACATGCTTGGCGTGACGTTTGATAGCTATAACGGCGAGGCCTTCTTCAACGATAAGATGGGTCGCGTGATTGATGAGCTGACGCAAAAAAAGCTCCTTACCGTGAGCGAAGGCGCGTCCATTGTGGATTTGGACGAGGAGCATACGGGCATGCCGCCCTGCCTTGTGCTCAAAAAAGATGGCGCGACGCTCTATGCCACGCGCGATATCGCGGCCGCGCTCTGGCGCATGGATGAGTATCATTTTGACAAATGCCTGTATGTGGTGGCCTATCAGCAGGATCTGCATTTCCGCCAGTGGTTTAAGGTCATCGAAAAGATGGGCTACGAATGGGCGAAGGATCTTGTGCATGTGGCCTTTGGCATGATTTCCTACGAGGGGCAGAGCCTTTCCACGCGCAAGGGGCATGTGGTATTTCTGGAGGAGCTACTGTTGAGCGCCAAGGAAAAGGCGCTGAAAATCATCGAGGAAAAAAGCCCGAACCTTGAAAACAAGGATGAAATTGCGCGGCAGGTGGGGATTGGCGCGGTCATTTACGCCGATTTGCAGAACAACCGCATCAAGGATATTGATTTCAGCTGGGATCGTGCGCTGAGCTTTGAGGGGGAAACTGGCCCGTACGTGCAATACACGCACGCGCGCTGCTGCTCCGTGCTGCGCCGCGCGGCGGAGCTTGACCCGGCAGAGCCGGAGTATGCCGCGCTGGAGGATGATTACGCGCAGGAGCTTCTGCGTCAGCTTTCTCGTTTTCCAGCCGCGGTGCGCGAGGCTGCGGAACGCTACGAGCCGAGCATCATGACCCGCACGGTCACGGAGCTTTGCAAGGCGTACAACAAATTCTATTATGAGAACCGCATTTTGGATGCGGAGAGCGGCGTGCGCGAGGCTCGCGTGCGGCTGACCACCGCCGTGCGGCAGACCATTAAGACCGGGCTTTATCTGATTGGCATGGAAGCGCCGGAGCGCATGTGACCATGCGTGCCCTAAAGGAGCTTACAAGCCTCAAAAATCCTGTGGTGCAGGCCGCGCGTGAGCTGCAAACCTCGCGTGGGCGCGAGGAGCAGCATGCCCTTTGGCTAGATGGCGAGCATATGGTGGGGGAGGCGCTTGCCACCTGCCCCGCCGCTGTGCGCGCGCTGTTTGTGGAGCAGGAGCGCGCCGCGTACTTTGAACCGCTGCTCGCGCTGGCGTGGGAGGGCGTTGCGCTCTATGCGGTGCCCGCGCGTGTGCTGGCTGCGGTATCGCAGGTCAAAACGCCGCAGGGGATTGCCGCGGTGTGCGAGCCGCCCAAGCCTCAGCCGCTGGACGCGCAGGGTGCGCGGCTGATGCTGCTAGAAAACGTGCAGGACCCCGGCAATGTGGGTACGATTCTGCGCACGCTGGACGCGGCGGGCTTTGACGGCTGCGTGATGACGCGCGGCTGTGCTGATCCCTTTGCGCCCAAGGCGCTGCGTGCCACCATGGGCAGCGTGTTCCGCGTGCCGCTGACGTGCGTGGAGAGCGCGCCGGAGGCCGTACGCGCATTGAATGCGCGCGGGTACGCGACCGTTGGTGCTGCGCTAGAGGGCGAGCCGTTTTATGAGCGCACGGCATTGGGAGCGCGCGTGTGCGTGCTCATTGGCAACGAGGGCGCGGGGCTTACGCCGCAGGCGATAGCCGCATGCACGCACCGCTATCGGCTTCCGATGCGGGGTGGAGCGGAATCGCTGAATGCGGCGGTCGCGGCGGCGGTGTTCATGTATGAGCTTGTAAACCGGGGATAGAAAAAAACGCCGACAGGGGGAGAAAACCTCTCCTCTGCCGGCGTTGTTTTTTTGCCTATCGCAATGTGAACTGAACCTCTACCTTAGCGGTTACGCTGAGCGTGTCATGCAAGGCGGTATCGGTATTGCCCTCTTGGGTGACCTGCATGGTTGTGGCAACGCCATCCGTCTTTTCAACCACTGTGCGCAGCTCGTCCAGCTCTCGCCCAGCGGCCTTTGCGAGCAGCTCTGCCTTGCGAAGCGCGTCTGCCGTGGCGGCGATGAGCGCCTCATCATAGGCTTGGCTTGTCTTGGAGCTTTCAAAGGTAATGGCGTAGCCGCTATTTGCGCCGCTCATGATGGCCGTGTCCACCACTTCGCTGGCGCGCTTGCGGTCGCGTAGGCGCACGGCGAGGTTAGCCGTGATCGTATAGCCGGATTCCTGCTCCTGATTTGCCAGCTTGCTGTATTGAAAATCATACACCGTTTGCACGGTATAGCTTGCGGCGGAGATATCCTCCTTTGCCACGCCAAGCTGCCCAAAAGCCTTGACCATCGCGTTCAGCTTATCATCTGCCTGCGTTTGCGCGGTGGATACGCTACGGTCGGTTGCCTCCACAGTGAAGGTGAGCACTGATATATCGGGCGTTAGCCGCACTGTGGCGGTGCCGGTGGCCGCCAGCGTAGCTTGTGCTGCCGCAGCGGGCGCGGAGTCCTCCGCGCCGCTGCCCGCGTCGCCTTGCGCGAGAGCCATGCCGCAGCAGGTGGCGAGCGTCGCGGCAAGGAACAGGGACAACAGAGCTTTGTTGGCTTTTGGGGCGTTCATGCGTTATTCCTCCTTGGGGGAATCATTCTTAGGTTGATTCTTTTTGCGGCGGCGTACCACCAACCAGCATACGATGCATACAATCGCTACGGGAACGAGCACGGGCAGAATCATAACCACAAAGACCACCATGTTGCGAAAGAAATCGCCAAGCCAAATGACAGAGGCGTTTAGCGCCGCGCTGATGCGCTCGCCGAGGCTCTTATCGGCAGCGGCGGCGCTCTGGCTGGGGGTTTCCTCCTGCACGGTTACGCTTACGTCGCTCATGTCCACACGACGGTCAATATCGCGCTGCGAGGTTTCAAAACTATCGATCTGGTATTGCGTATCGGCGATTGCGCTTTCAATTTCAACCAGATCGGACACGTTTTCTGCCTTCGCCAGCAATTCGTTCAGCCGCGTCATCTTCGCGCGAAGCGTGTTCAGGCGAACTTCGTTATCCGTGTACTGCACCGTCATATCCGTGGTGCTTTCGGAGCGGTTGATGACGCGGCCTATGCCCTCCACGCCGGTAAGAAATTCCGATAGCTTATCAGAGGGAACGCGCATGGAAAGGGTGACGGAGCGGCTAGAGCCATCGGTTGTGTCGCCATATTGGTAAAAGTTTTCCACGTAGCCGCCAAGCGTGGAAAGCAAGGTCTGCACCTTTTGCGAATCCTGCTCAAACGCGGTGGAACGGATGGTGACGTCAGCGGTGCGCACAAGCTTTTGACCCTGGTTGGCGGCGTCGCCTGTTAAGCTTGTGCCATTATCCGCCATGCTGTAGTTTACGGGGCTGTTGGCCGCGCCATAGGAGCCGCTTTCCGCGCCAAGCATGGCGCTGCCTGTGCCTTCATTCATGCTGGCGGCGCGGGGCATGGGGCGTTCCACAGCCGCGCGCTCGGCTGTGTCGAAGGTCTGCGTGCCTGCCCACAGGCTACCTGCGATGAGTACCAATGCGGCAAATACGGGTACGAGTCTGCGCCAAATGTGACGATTTGTAGGTTCTTTTCTCATTTGTAAACTCTCCTCTCGTCTGATGGCTGCGCGCCACGCAATCTCAAACTCCGCTGGTGCGCTTGTGCCATATAGGCGGCGGAGCGCTACATCCAGCTCATCATTTTTATTGGTTTCCATGCTGCGTTCCACCTCCTTTGTTAGAAGAAACGATGCAGAACCTCATAAGTTCCCAGTTTCCTTTTTTTCTTTTTCAAGGCGCTTGCTAAGGGCGGCCTTTGCGCGGCTCAAACGGCTTTTGACCGTGCCGTTCGGCAGACCGGTTAAGCGCGAAAGCTCCTCGTAGCTTACACCCTCGCCATAGTACAACGAGAGAAGCACCTGCTGCTGCGCGGGAAGCTCGCTGACCGCTGCCCATAGCGCACTATCCTCCGCGCGGCGCACATAGCTTTCCTCCGGGGTAGCGGCCTCGTCGAGAAGCTCGCCGCCCGCGTCCCGCCACTCGTCCAGCGTAACCTGCTCACGCTTGCGCCGCGCGCTTTTGAGCACGTCCAAGCAGGTATTGTGCGCGATGCGGAATAGCCACGTGGCCACCGCTGTGCCATGAAAGTCACCATAAGCGCGAAAGGCGCGCAGCATGGCTTCCTGCGCCGCGTCTTCCGCATCGTGCGGGGTACGGAGCATGTGCAGGCAATGGCGGTATACCATGCCCGCATACGGAGCGCAACATTCACTAAAGCGTTCCGCGGTTTGGTTGTTGTTCATGCGCGCCCTCCTTGCTGTGCTTGGTTGGCTTCATTATACATCAGTTGATTCGGCGGCGCAAGCCCGCGCGCGCCAAGTTCCCTGCACCGCAAAGCAGGTCTGCTCGCCGTTCAAACCGGCAAGCACGCTCACGTGTTGCTCTTCGCGCAGCTCAAAGCGAAGCGTTTCCTGGGGCAGTACCTCAAAATGGTAATGGATCAGCAAATCGCAGAGCTCTTCGCGCGCGTGGCGCTCGTAGGGAAATTGGTTGCAGAACCAATCCAGATAGCGTGTGTTGTTCACATGACCGTTTACGTCAAAATCGGTATAGACGGGCGCGTAGCTGTATTGAGCGGGTTCGGTGGAAAGCTTTGCCACATTGCCGGGGAAGGGCAGCGGCGCGGGCAGGTCATACAGGGGCAGCTCCGACCCTAGCCGCGAGGGGAGCGCGATCTTGCGCGTTTCCAAATCCAGCAGCACAAAGATGCTTACCGCGCGTCCAAGCTCTCGCCCATTGACCTCAAAAATGAAATTCCTCGGGAAGAACATATGCCGCGTAACGCCCGGCCATGTGCGCACGCGCACCGTCTGGCCAAGGGTGGGGTATTCGTCCATCTGGATATGCGTGCGCGTGAGCACCCAAGCGATGCCGCGTTTGCGCAGGGCGTCATACGGCAGGTTGAGCAGATCACAATGCGCGTTGGCAGCCTCCTGCGTTGCGCGGATCGCCGCGCCGGGTTGCCAATGACCCGTAAAATCAACCGCGCACATATCCAACGTGAGGGAATAAACAAAAGGTTCGTTCATAAAAGCATCCCTTTTTCAGCATCGGTTTGGGGCGGGTGGCGCGTGCAGGCGCAAGGCTTGCCGCACGCTTCATACGCTGGTTAGTGTATCAAAAAAGCCTATCCCTGTCAACAAAACGCCCGCCTCGCTCCACAAGGAGCAAGGCGGGCGCAGGGGTACAATGTACACAAGGGAGGGCGAAGCCGTTCAAACAAACCGCCAAATGGCAACGCCCCTCCTTTGGCATGGGTAGGACGGAACGCCTTCGCGCTTATTCAGCGGTTGCGTAGGTCCAAATCACATCGCCGGTGCTCAAAAGCATCACGTTTTTCACGGTTGGCTTGAGCATGTAGGGGTTGGTGTAGAAGTACATGGGCGCAGCGCCGCCGGTGGCCATCAAGATCCGCTCGGCCTCGGCGCATTTCGCGGCACGCTCGGCGGGATCGGTGCAGGCCTTGATCTCGTCAACGAGCTTGTCGTAGCACTCAGCCCAGGTCTGATCGCCATTGAGGCCCCAGTACGCGCCGGTGCCAGCATCCTTGGTTACATCGCTGAAACGGGTGTAATCGCCCGCGTCGCGACCCAAGCGGGGATAGTTGTTGCCGGAGGAGCTAATGAAGATCTCAAGGAAATTCACGCAGTCGTTGAAATCTGCGATCCAGCCCATGCGCGCGCTCTCCGCGTCGCCGGTCTTCAGCTTGTTCTGCAAGGTGGCCCAAGCTTCGGTGTTGATGGTGCCGGTGATGCCGAACTGGTTCCACGTCTCCTGCACGTACTGCATAATGGCAGCGTTCGCGCCGCTGTTGTTGAAAGCGAACTCAATGGAGGGGAAATCGGTGAACACGATGTCGCCGGTCTCGATGCTGCCGGTGCAGGGATAGCCGAGGTCAATCAGCGTCTGCAGAGCGGTCACCATATCCTCGGTGTAGTTCTCGTTCTTGGCGGAAGGGGTGGAGGTGGCGGTGTACCAGCTGTCATAGCCCTCGGCGGAACGGACGTCGGCGTTCAAGCCATCGCCCAAGCTCTTGGGATAGAAGCCGGTCGCGGGGGTCTGACCGCCCATGGTTACGTAGTTAACCAAGTCGTCGCGGTTGATCATCTGGCCAAGCGCGAAGCGAGCCTTGCTCTGCTCCTGCACGGTGAGCTGCTTGACGCTGGGGGAGAGATCCTTGTGTACGTTAAAGAGGATGTACCAAGTGCCGATGTAATCGCCCATCACCAGCTCGCCGGGATAGGTTGCGTACAGGCGCTCGTACTCGGTGGGATCAATGGCGTTGATGAACTGCGCGGTATCGTTCTCATAGGCGGTCAAAATAGCCACGTTGTCCTCGGACAGGTAGCAGTTTACGCCGCCCAGCGTCACAGCGCTGGCGTTCCAGTAGTTGGGATTCTTTTCGAAGGTGATCACATCGTCCACGGCGTATTTGGTCATGCGGAACGCGCCGGTGCCGATGTAGCTTTCGGGCTTGGTGGCCCAGATGCCCTCGTTGTCAGCGGCGGCGGCCTTTACGGGGTAGAAGGTCGGGAACGCGCACAGCTCGAGGAAATAGGCGGTGGGGTTGGCAAGCTTCACGGTGAAGGTGCGCGCCGCATCGTCCGTTACAAGGTTCAAGGGGCCAGCGCCGTCGTTGTAGCCATCCACATAGGCGTACAGGAAGCCGTAATCGGCGCCTAGGTCAATGGAGGAGGCACGGTTCCACGATGCAGCGACTTCGCTGGCCAGCAGATCGGTGCCATCGGACCATTTGAGGCCCTCGCGCAGCGTGAAGGTGTAGGTCAGCTTGTCATCGGAGACGGTATAGGTTTCAGCCAGTTCGGGGCTAAGCGTGGGAACGCCATCCACGTACTGGTGGCCCATCAATCCCGCGAATGCCAGCTTAATGACGTTGCTGCCGCTGGACGCGCTGTTGAGCGCCGGATCAATGGACAGGGGAGTGCCGCCGCCATAGAAGACGTTGATCGTCTTTCCCTCTTCAGCGGTCGCGAGCGAAACGGTGCCCAGCACCATGATGAGCGCAAGCATCCATGCAAGTACCTTTTTCATTGTGACCCTCCTTTTAGATGTCGCCAAACAGTTGTCTGGCATTGTTCTATTATACTAACACAGGGCTTTTTGTGCTGTCAAGTGCTTATGATTGGCAGCTTGAACGCCCGGTGTGCATAATCAAAGGTTGTGACACGCCACAAAATGGTTGGGCTCCACCTCACGAAAGGCGGGGCAGCATTCAGCGCACTTTGCCGTTGCGCGCGTGCAGCGCGTGCGGAAGGTGCAGCCGCTGGGCACGTTCAAGGGGCTGGGGACATCGCCATGCAGCACGATACGCTGGGATTTGCGCGCCTTCACGGGGTCAGGAATCGGCACCGCGGACAGCAGCGAGAGCGTATAGGGATGCAGGGCATGATGATGCAGCTCATTGGCGTTGGCTAGCTCCACCATGCGCCCTAGGTACATGACTGCGATCCGGTTGGAGATATGCTTAACCACGGACAGGTCGTGCGCGATGAATAGATAGGTAAGCCCCAGCTTGTGCTGTAGATCCTCCAGCATATTGATGACCTGTGCTTGTATGCTGACGTCCAGCGCGGATACCGGCTCATCGCACACGATGAACTCCGGCTTGCTTGCCAGTGCGCGCGCAATGCCGATGCGCTGGCGCTGACCGCCGGAAAACTCGTGCGCATAGCGC